>JBGTFH010000050.1:0-152560 GCA_041747375.1 Acidimicrobiia bacterium | reverse complement strand
ACGAACCTTTCAAGCCATCCGCATCGCGGCCAACGCCGAGTTGGACGCCGTTGCGGAAGGGTTGGCCGGAGCACTCGCCTCGGTCACCACCGGAGGCCGCGTGATCGCGATCAGCTATCACTCCCTGGAGGACCGGCTCGTCAAGCGGCGCTTCGTCGAGGAGGCGAGAGGGTGCACCTGTCCTCCCGAACTGCCCGTGTGTGGTTGTGGCAATGTCGCCGGATTCCGCCTCCTCACCCGGAAGCCGATCCGGGCCAGCGAGGTCGAAGTGTCAGAGAACAAAAGGGCCCGTTCCGCCGTGCTCCGAGCCGTCGAAAGAGTTGCGGCATGAGCGCCCGGCCGGAACGGGTCACAAGTCCCCAACAACGACTGAGGGTGCTCCGGGGCAAACGTGCTACCCGTCCCGCCCTCGCACCGTGGATGATCATGGCAATCGTGGGGATTGCCGCCTTCCTCGGTCTCGTTTTTGCAAGAACCTCACTGGACAATTCCGCTTTTGAACTCGTTGAGCTCGACACCGCGATTGAACAACAGGTGGAGCTCAACCAAAAACTCAGGCTCGAAATCGCCCGGATGGAGAACCCGGCGAGAATTGCACCGCTGGCAGAGGAGATGGGCCTGGTCATTCCGGATGAGACCCATCAATTGCTGGTAGATCTCAGTCCGTCGAGTGACGCTGTGGTTCTAGCCGACGACGGCGGTAACCAATGACGGCGGCGTCCCCAGTTTTGGCCACGGTTCGCGCTGGAGCCAGGCCCACGAAAGGGATACCGAATCCCGATTGTGGGGAGTTCCGGCGGGGCACTTAGCGTGGCGACCGTCGCCACCCGCCCGGGTTGGAATCCCACCAAGCTTCGCCTCGCCCTGATCGGCATCGTCATGCTCCTCGCCTGGGGCGTGGTGGCGTGGAGGTTGGTCCAGGTTCAGGTGGTATTGGCCCCTGAGGTCGCCGACAAGGGTCTGCAACAGCGATTGGTCGTCGAGAAGCTCGCTCCGCAGCGGGGGAAGATATTCGATCGCAACGGTGATCTGCTGGCGATGACAGTTGAAGCCGAATCTCTATTCGCCGTACCCGCCCAAGTGGAAGATCCTCTTTGGGTCGCTCAGCAATTTGGAACACTTCTCAGCGTTGATCCCGATGTTCTCTACGAGCGACTCACTTCTGAGAAGGACTTCGTCTACATCAAGCGGCAGGTCGATGCTTCAGTAGCCGATGATTTGCTCGCCCTCAATGTGAAAGGTGTCTACTCGCTGCCCGAACCTGCCCGGGAGTATCCTGCCGGGCCAATCGCAAGCCATGTTGTTGGGTTCGTCGATATCGACGGTGTTGGCCAGGAAGGGCTTGAGATCGTATATGAAGATGGGCTGCGTGGGGTTCCCGGCCAAGCCCGCTTGGAGCGAGACGCCAACAACATTCCGATTCCGCAGGGGGACAATGACATCGTGCCCGCGATTCCTGGCACCGATCTCAACACGACAATCGACCTTCCCCTCCAATACAAAGCCCAGCAATTCTGTGAGGAAGCCATCCAAAAGCCGGTCCTTGCCGAGTCATGTTGGGTAGTTGTCCTCGAGGTTGAGACCGGCGAGGTGCTGGCACTTACCGGTGCCCCCGCCTTCGACCCTGAAACCAAGACCTCTGACGATGGGTCCCCATTTTCCAACTTTGCCGTCCGCGGGGTGTATGAGCCCGGTTCGACCCAGAAGCTGATCACTGTTGCTGGCGCCCTCGAGGAGGGAACGGTCTCGATCGATACCCAGTTTCTCGGGATCGCTGATGTCCTCGAGATCAAGGAGGGTGCCTGCGAATCGGACGACGACGAGATTCAGGGTTGCTATCGCGACTTCGACGAGCACGAGACCGTCGACATGACAGTTGAGGAGATCTTTGTTCAATCTTCCAACGTGGGAACGATCACAGTCGCCGACACTCTCGGCCAGGACAAGCTCGTCGAGTACATCAAGGCGTGTGGCCTGGGCGAACCGACCGGTATCGACTATGGCGCTGAGGCCAGTGGCATCCTCAACTTCGCAGCGGGGTGTGAAACTTGCTGGGCCTCCGGTGCAATCGGCTATTCGGTCGCTGTGTCGCCGGTCCAGATGGCGGCCGCCTACGCCGCGATCGCCAACGACGGTGAATGGATAACTCCTCACATCGTTTCTTCGGTTACCGACGGATCCGGCAAGACAGAAGTGGCCGGAATCGAGACCAGACAAGTCGTATCTCCCGAGACCGCGGCCCTGATGCGCTATCTCCTTGCCGGAGTAGTCGACGTCGGAACCGGAACGAGCGCTGCCGTCGACGGCTATCGGGTTGGTGGCAAGACCGGCACCGCCAACAAACTAGGTGACGACGGCCGTTATACCGAAGCGACCAGAGCGAGTTTCGTCGGAATGGCCCCGATCGACGACCCCAAAGTAGTTGTGGCTGTCCTCATTGACTCACCAGCCCACAAATACCGCACCGGGGGGGCTTCGGCAGCACCGGTGTTCTCGAAGGTCATGGAGCAGGCCCTCCATCGGTTGGGAGTGACTCCGGATGGAAACGAGTAAAACTCTTCATGAACTGGCACAGGTAGTCGCGGGTCATGTCGTTGGAGATCCTCAAACTGCTGTTGGTGACGTCACCCATGACTCACGCCAGGCTGGGCATGGCACGCTTTTCGTCGCGATTGAAGGCGAACTCCACGATGGCCACGACTTTGTGGCGGAGGCGTTCGCCGCCGGAGCTGCAGCTCTATGTGTCCAGCGACAAGTCGGAATCGACCTTCCCCAACTCGTCGTCGAACGAACACGACGAGTCGCTGGCGAGCTAGCCGCCCAAGTCCATGGCATTCCATCACGGCAACTCGATGTGATTGGTGTCACCGGGACAAACGGAAAGACCACCGTGGCCCACTTTGTTGAATCCTTACTGTCGGCCAGTTCGGTCCCCACCGGCCTGGTGGGCACGATCGGGAATCGGATTCTCGGTGAGGAGATTCCATCGGTGCGGACTACTCCGGAGGCTCCCGACTTCCAGCGGCTTCTGGCCCGGATGCGGGATCGGGGTGTGGAGAAGGTGGCGGTCGAGGTCTCTTCGCATGCCCTCGAGTTGGATCGGGTCCGCGGAACCGAGTTCGCGGTTGCCGGTTTCACCAACTTGTCCCAGGACCACCTCGACTTTCACGGGTCGATGGATGCCTATCGGCGCGCCAAGAAACGGCTGTTCTCCGAATACGAAGTCGCCACCGCCGTGTTCAACATCGACGATCCGGTGGGTAAGGAACTTGCCGAGTCGTACGAAGGACGCCAGGTCACCGTGGGCCATGATGGCGACTTTTCCGCAGAGGACGCCACCGGTACCGGGTTCGACACCGTTTTTACCCTGGTGGCGCCGGGGTTTTCCGGTCGCGTCACCGCACCGGTGTTGGGAGACTTCAACGTCTCCAACCTGCTGGTGGCCGTCGCAAGTTGTGTTTCGGTAGGTACTTCGATCGACGATGTTGTTGCCGGGATCGGGGAACTCGCCCCGGTGCCCGGACGTCTTGAGATTGTGTCATCGCCAGGCGAGCCAACTGTGATCGTCGATTATGCCCATACCCCTCAGGGTGTTGCACTGGCGGTCGAGGCGGTCCGCGCGATCACCCCGGGCCGGGTTTTCGTCGTTGTTGGCGCTGGGGGCGATCGCGACCGGGCGAAACGGGGCCCGATGGGTTCGGCCGCGTCGGCTGCTGATCTGGTGGTGGTCACGAGCGACAATCCGCGCAGCGAAGACCCCGCAGCGATAGTCGACCAGGTTCTTGAGGGAGTTACCACGGCCTCGATTCGTCAACCAAACCGCGCCAGCGCCATTGCGGAGGCGATCGCTGCGGCCGACATTGGTGATGTGGTGCTCATCCTGGGGAAGGGCCACGAGAAGGGCCAGGAGATTGCAGGCACCTTCCACGAATTCGATGATCGTCAGGTGGCTCGACAACATCTGAATTCTTTGCGGAAGTCCGCCAATTTCGACCCTGAGTCGAGGAGCATAGGCCCGTGATTTCCCTGCTTATCGGGGCTGCAGTCGGCCTTCTCGTTTCCATATTTGGCACTCACTACGCCATTGGCTTTTTCCGGAAGCGATCCATCGGACAATTCATCCAGGAAGAAATCGCAGGAATGCACGCCCACAAACAAGGCACCCCCACCATGGGCGGGATCGTCTTCGTTGTTGCCGCCATCATCGGATATTTCGTCTCGCACTTTCGGTTTTTTTCCGGGGGTGGATTCACCTTTGAAATGCGTGAGTTCTCACCCGGAGGGCTGCTGGCGGTTTTCGCCCTTGCCGGGATGGCGTTCGTCGGGCTCCTCGACGACTGGACGAAGTACTCCAATCGGCGCAGCCTCGGCCTGTCCAAGGCATTGAAATTCGGCTTTCAGCTTGCAATCGCTGCCCTGTTCGCTTGGGGCGCCACCGCGGCCGGCGTCGTAACCGAAATCTCGTTTGTCAGACCGCTCGGCATCGACCTTGGCGTCTTTTTTGTGGTGTGGGTGCTCATCATGTTGACCGGTTCGGCAAACGGGGTGAACCTCGCCGACGGGATGGATGGGCTTGCGGCGGGTTCAGCGGCGCTGGTTCTCGCTTCCTACACCCTCATTGCCTTCTGGCAATTTCGAAATGCCGAATCGGGTTTCTATCAGGGCGTCGACCCTCTTGAGCTTGCGATTATCTCGGCGGCGATGTTCGGCGCGGTACTGGGCTTCCTTTGGTGGAACGCCGCACCAGCACAAATAATCATGGGAGACGTCGGTTCGCAGGGTATCGGTGGTTTGCTCGCTGCTCTGGCCATTCTGACCAACACCCAACTGCTGCTCGTCGTACTCGGGGCGATCTATGTTGCTGAAACGTTATCGGTGATTCTTCAGGTGGCTAGTTTCAAATTGACGGGCAAACGCATCTTTCGAATGTCACCGCTCCACTTTCACTTCGACCTGGGCGGGTGGCCCGAGACCACGGTTGTAATCAGGTTTTGGATCCTCACCGGGATCGGTGTCGCTTTGGGTTTGGGGTTTTTCTACGCCGACTTCCTCCGTCTCGAAGGTCTGTTGTGAGCAGAGTCCTCGTCCTCGGTGCCGGTGTCTCGGGCCTGGCTGCAGCGCGGCTGGCAACGGCTCAGGGATTCTCCGTGACGATGTTCGACTCTGATCCCTCGCCAGCGGCATTCGGGTCGGGCATAGGCATTGCTGCCGGCCCTTGGGATCACCTGCTTCTCACCGGCATCGACCTGGTTGTAACCTCGCCGGGCTTTCCGGAGCGGTCGGCGCCGATCACCGACACGTTGGAAGCCGGGGTCGAAATCTGGAGCGAAATCGAGTTCGCTTCTCGCAAGATTGACATCCCGATGGTCGCAGTCACCGGAACCAACGGTAAGACATCGGTGACCGAGGCAACCGCGATGATGCTCCAGGCATCGGGTATCGATGCTCCGGCTGCCGGGAACATCGGTGTTCCGCTTTCCGACTTCGTGGGCCAAGACCATGATGCGCTGGTCGTCGAAACCTCCAGCTTCCAATTGCGTTTCATCGACGGGTTTCACCCGGTGGCCGCGGCTATAACCAATGTCGCTGAGGATCATCTCGACTGGCACGGCTCCGCTGCGAACTACTCGGCTGCCAAGCGGAATATCTATCGGAATCAGGATGAAACCGATTTGTTGGTCTTCGACATCGACGACCATGGAGCCGTCGACCTCGCGCGCAACGCACCCGGGGAGAAATTTCCGGTATCGGGAATCTCCCTCCCCGACGGAGGGGGAGGGCGTGACGGTGACCGTCTCGTTGTTGGCGATATCTCGGTACCCGTCTTCGAGCTCACCAGCACAGACCCCGTTCACCTCGTAAATCTGGCTACCAGCGCGGCCCTCGCCTCCTGGCTCGGCGCGATTCCCGAGGCGGTGGCTGATGCGGCGCGTAGGTATCGCCCCGGAAACCATCGTCGCCAGATCGTTGGCTCTCTAGGTGGCGTCGTCTGGGTAGATGATTCCAAGGCAACCAATCCGCACGCCGCCATCGCCTCTATACGGAGCCGGGAGTCGGTCATTTTGATCGCTGGTGGTTTGGCCAAGGGTCTCGATGTCACACCGATCTCGCGGGAGTCGAATCTGACCGCGGTGATAGGGATTGGCGAATCCGGGCCGGATCTGGCCGCTGCCGCCGGGGCGTTGGGCCACTCGGTGGGGACCCTCGAAAGAGCGGTGGAACTGGCAGCCGAGATTGCCCGGCCCGGTGACACCGTGTTGCTGGCGCCTGGCTGTGCCAGTTTCGACCAGTTCGCGTCGTACCAGGAGCGGGGACAGAAATTTCAGGAGTTGGTAGGCAAAATGACGATGGAGGTCAAGACACAATGACGGGGAACGTGACGTCTATCAGCGGGGTGCGTGCCGCGGCGCGCGACAGGGCAGAGCGAGCCCTCGTCAATAACAGAGCTGCAACAGCGCTTCTGGTAGTTGTTGTTGTCCTGGTCGTCATCGGTCTTGGATCGACCCAATCTGCTTCATCGGTGGTCGGAATCGATCAGGCCTCCGACCGGTTCTACTTCTTCAAACGCCAGCTTGTCGGCGTTGGTATCGGGACTCTGGCGCTTCTCGTCACCAGTCGAATCAACTACAGGATCTACCGGAAGGTGGCCCTTCCCTTGTTCGTCGTATGTCTGGGAATGCTGATCGCCGTGCCCTATATAAGCCCGATAATTGGGGGTGCCCAGCGCTGGATCCCACTTCCCGGTTTCAACCTGCAGCCATCGGAGATCGCCAAGCTGGCGGTAATCCTTCTTTTGGCCCTCGTCCTCGACAAGAAGGCGAGCCTGCTCGGTAAGTTCGGCCACTTCCTGGTTCCGGTTGCTTTGATTCTCGGTTCGGTCGGATACTTCATGCTCAAACAACCCGACCTGGGGACTCTCATCGTCATCGCCGGAGCTGCCATGGCAGTCGTCATGACCAGCGCGACCCCCTTTCGCTATGTCATGGTCATCATTCTGGGGAGTGGGGCCATAGCCACCAAGCTGGCCCTCTCCGAGTCGTACCGGGTCCGTCGATTCGATGGATTTCTCGATCCCTGGGGGACAGCCTCGGATCAGGGCTATCAGCTGGTCCAGGGTTACTACGCCCTTTCCAACGGGGGACTCTTTGGCGTCGGGCTCGGAGCGAGCAGGGCGAGGTGGTTCTACTTACCAAACGCCCATACCGACTTCATTTTTGCGATCATTGGTGAAGAAACCGGCCTGATCGGTTCATTGACCGTGGTCGCACTGTTCGCGGTGCTTGCCTTTGCCGGGTGGATTGTTGCCCTCCGCGCACCCGATAACTTCGGAAGGATGGTCGCGGCCGGGATCACCGTGTGGCTGTCGTTTCAAGCTCTGGTCAACATCGGCGGCGTTCTGGGACTGTTACCCATTACGGGGATTGCGTTACCGTTTGTCTCCTTCGGTAGTGCGGCCTTGATTGTTTCGATGGCCGCCCTGGGAATCCTGGTCAATATTGCCCAGCAGGGTGTCACCGGGAAGAAATGAGTTTCCTGATCGCAGCGGCCGGCACCGGTGGCCATGTGTTTCCCGGTTTGGCCGTCGCCGAAGCCTTGGTCGATCTCGGGGTCGAGAAGGGCAAGATCGTGTTTGTGGGCGGTGACCGATTGGAGTCTTCGGTATATCCTGCCGAGGGTTTTGATTTCATCGAATTGGAGCTGCGCGGCCTCAAAAGAAGCCTCTCTGCTTCCAATCTGACGCTGCCCCGGGTGGTGTTCCGCGCCCGGGACAGGATTGTCACTGAGATTCGGGACCGGCTGGTTGGGTCGACCCTAGCCATGGGTGGCTATGTGACAATTCCAACGGCGTTGGCGGCCCGCTCGGTTCGGACTCCGCTCTTCATTTCGGAGCAGAACGCCGGTGCTGGCCTCGCCAATCGGATCGCGCGACGTTGGGCCAGCAGGGTGTTCGTCTCCTTTCCCGATACCGAGGGCTTGCCGTCCGGGGAGTGGGTTGGCAATCCCGTTCGTCGCCAAATCTCGACATATGACCGGGACACGCTCAGCGCCAGAGCACGTGAATACTTTGGGTTGTCCTCGAACCTTCCCACGGTCGGCGTTTTCGGAGGTTCCCTGGGAGCAGCGTCGATTAACGACGAGGTGGCGGCAATGGCCGCGTCCTGGAGCGGTCCTCCTCTCCAATTGCTCCATCTCGTCGGTGCCAGTCATGTCGAACGATTTGCCGAATCCCCTAGCGCCGGAACCGTGAACTGGGTGAGAAGAGGGTTTGAGGACCGGATGGATCTCTTTTATGCAGCCATTGACCTCGTGATTGCCCGGGCCGGCGGTGCCGTCGCCGAAATCACTGCGACCGGCACACCATCAATTCTGATCCCCGGCGACTTCGGGTCGAGCGGCCACCAATCAGCGAACGCAGCCCATCTCGAGAGCAGGGGGGCAGCGATTGTCCTCGGCCAGGACAAACTCTCCGAGCTCTCTGCGGTATTGATTGGCTGTCTTGAGGACCCACCGCAGATCGTGGCAATGCGGAAGGCTGCCCTTGAGATGGCACGGCCCGATGCCGCAAAAACGATTGCTCAAGCCATGATTGACGCGGTATGAGACTCGATTACGACCGCATTCATATTGTCGGGGCCGGGGGAGCCGGGATGAGCGCGATCGCCAAGGTTCTGGTAGGACTGGGGCACCAGGTCTCGGGTTCCGATCTGCGGGGAGATGCAACTCTGAGCCGCCTAACCGATTTTGGCATCGCGGCCTACGCCGGTTCCAATCCCGAGATGGCCCGCCAGGCCGATTTGGTCATCGCATCATCGGCGGTACCCGAACGCGACGCTGAGTTGTTGGCCGCAGCTGCCGCGGGCCGGCCCGTCTGGCGGCGGCCCCGTTTACTCGGTGCGATCACGGCGGCCGTGTCCACGATCGGGGCGACCGGCACTCACGGGAAGACGACGACTACTGCGCTGCTGATCAATGCGGTGCGAGCACTGGGTAAAGATCCTTCCTTCATCGTCGGCGGCGATATTGCCAACCTAGGCACCAACGGCCATTTCGGTACGGATCCGCTTCTCATCGTTGAAGCGGACGAAGCATTTCGGACTTTTGAGCACCTCACCTTGAAGGGCCTCGTCGTGACCAACGTCGAGCCCGAGCATCTCGACCATTTCGGGTCCGAGGACGAAATGCGGAGATCTTTTGTGACTGTTGCCGCAGCGGTAGACGGTCCGGTGGTGGCCTGTGCCGATGATCCCGGATCGGCACATCTCGCCCGGCAAACCAGCTCGACGACTTACGGCCTCGGCGCCGACGCCGTTTGGAAAATCTCCCGGTTGACTACCGAGCCTCAGAATTCGCACTTTGTCCTAACCGGCCCCTCGACCACTGTCGAGGTGAGCTTGCGGCGTCCCGGGGCACATGTCGCGCTCAACGCAGCAGGTGCGCTCGCCCTGGTAGGCGAGCTGGGGTGGGATGTCGAGAAAGCTGCTGCGGGTTTGGCCGAGTTTGCCGGGGTCAGCAGACGCTGGGAGCTGCGGGGGACGGTCGGGGGCGTCACCCTCATCGACGATTACGCCCACCATCCCACCGAGGTCGCAGTGAACCTCGAAGCGGCGCGGATGGCACACCAAGGAACGGTATGGGCGGTGTTCCAACCCCACCTCTATTCGCGGACCCGAATGTTCTCAGATGACTTCGGCAAGGCTTTGGCCCTCGCAGATCGAGTTGTAGTCACGGACGTCTACGGGTCGCGTGAGGCCCCCATCCCCGGGATCAATGGTGAGTTGGTGGTTGAGGCGGCGCGCCGCAACGGAGCCGTGGTCGACTACGTGCCCCATCGGAGTGAGCTCGCCGAGTTTCTCTCCGAACGGGTGGGCAGTGGCGACCTCGTGATCACAATGGGGGCCGGGGACATAACTCTGGTCCCAACCGAACTGGCTCGTCTCCTCTCGGAGAAACAGTGAGCTCTTTTGATGCGTTGATCGCATCGGGCCTGGTCGTGGAGAACGTACCGCTCGGCCCGCTCACCACCTACAAGGCAGGTGGCCCCGCCCGGTATCTGGCGCGCCCAACTCAACCCAGCGACCTCACCCAACTGGCCTCGGCCATCGCCACGTTCCCGGTTGACGTTCTCGTCATTGGACGAGGCTCCAACCTCCTGGTTTCGGATGACGGTTTCGATGGCCTCGTCGTCCACGTCGCCCAAGGATTCAATGACATTTCATACGAAGGGACCGTCGTCGAAGCCGGCGCCGGTGTGCCATTACCGGTTCTCGCCCGGAGCAGTGTGGATGCGGGCATCTCCGGACTCGAGTTTTTCGTCGGTGTCCCCGGTTCGGTAGGCGGAGCTGTGCGGCAGAACGCTGGGTGTTTCGGTGTCGAGACGGGGGAGCGCCTTCTCGACGTCCGGATGTTCGACCTCATGACCGGGGAGCAGATCGAGAAACTGCCCAACCAGCTAGACCTCTCCTACAGACATAGCTCGGTGGAGCCACATTGGGTCGTGGTTTCAGCCCGATTCCAAGGGACGGGAAACGATGTCTCCGCGAGCACCGACTTGCTTCGTGAGATCACGAGATGGCGGAAGGACAACCAGCCTGGAGGGACTCTCAATGCGGGCAGCGTGTTCAAGAACCCTCAAGGAACCACAGCTGGCTATCTCATTGAGAAAGCCGGTTTGAAAGGCCATTCTGTTGGCGCCGTCTCGGTATCGATGAAACACGCCAACTTCTTCGTGGCCGGCAAGGGAGCGGCCAGCTCAGACATCCGGGATCTCATCTTCGAGGTGCGTGACGAGGTGCTCGAGCACGAAGGCGTACTGCTGGAACCCGAGATTCAAATGGTGGGATTTTGATGACGTCGATTGATCCCCGTCTGGCCGATCGCCGCAAGGAGGTGGCCGAAGACCGTGCCCGACGCAATATCAAGCGCCTCCTCCGCCTCTTGATCTTCCTGGGGACGATTGGATTGGTTGTTTGGCTGTTTCTGTCACCTACCTTGAGCGCCGACAAAATCGATATTGCTGGAGTAGGTTCGAGCAGAGCAGGAGAAATTCTCGAAGAGGAACTGGTGGTGATGGGCCGGCCCCTCATCTTGATTCGGGCCGGGACTATCGAGGAGCGTCTGCTCGCCGATCCCTGGATCAAGAGTGCTGATGTTGACATCGATTGGCCCAACCGGGTGGCGGTGACCATCGAGGAGCGCTCTCCGGTGGCATGGGTCGAGACCGCGGGTGGATGGGCGCGGCGCGCCGTCGATGGAGTCGCTCTTCCCGGGACGGACACTCCCGACGACACCATGGCCCATGTCATGCTTCCCGGGGTCTCCGATTCCGACATCTACGAGTCGTTCGAGCTCATCGGGTCGCTGGAGTTTGTCGCTGCCCTTCCAGTCGCAATGAGTTCCAACGCCGTTCTCGAAGAACGGTCAGGTGAATTGTGGGCAATAGTGTCGGGATTCGAGGTCCGTCTGGGGCGACCGGTGGAAATGAAGGCAAAAGCTCTCACACTGGCCACCCTTCTTCAGGAAAATATCCCACCCGGCGCTGAAATCAATCTCATCGCTCCGACAAATCCCGCGGTGAGTGCGCCCGGGAATGGCTAGAAGCCGAACAGAGTGCCCGATGCGCCGATCCGGGTGAGGTGTTCTTCCGGCGGGGGGAGTCGGCAAGGGCCTGGGGATAACTCAGGCACCGACCCTAAACCTCTAGTTGATACTTAAGGGTTTGGGGTTTACTTATGGTCCCAACAAGTGTAAACCTCTTATTCAAGGTTCAGAAAAAGTGCACGAAACTGACGACGGAGGTTTCCACAAATGAGTTCTTCTAGTGGCGGGTATCTCGCTGTAATAAAGGTTGTAGGCATTGGCGGCGGTGGGGTAAACGCGGTTAATCGTATGGTGGAAGCCGGGGTTCGCGGTGTCGAGTTCATCGCATTGAACACCGACGCCCAGGCGCTGCTGATGAGCGATGCCGACGTCAAATTGGACATCGGCAGGGAGGTAACCCGGGGCCTTGGTGCCGGTGCCAACCCTGAGATCGGCCGGGCGGCGGCCGACGAACACCGCTCCGACCTGGAGGAAGTTCTCAAGGGATCCGACATGGTCTTTATTACCGCTGGCGAAGGTGGAGGAACCGGCACCGGTGGAGCACCGGTGGTTGCCGAGGTGGCTCGCTCGGTTGGAGCCCTCACCGTCGGCGTGGTTACCAGGCCGTTCGGATTTGAAGGGCGTCGCCGTGCCGTCCACGCCGAACAGGGCATCGATTCCCTACGTGAGGCCGTAGACACCCTCATCGTCATCCCCAACGATCGACTGCTCGATGTTGGCGATCCAACGGCTCCCATGTCGGAGACCTTCCGACTCGCCGACGAAGTCTTGATGAGTGGCGTCACCGGGATCACCGATGTGATCACCACGCCGGGATTGATAAATGTCGACTTTGCCGATGTCCGCACGATTATGGCCGACGCTGGTGCGGCGGTAATGGGTATAGGGCGCGCCACCGGAGAGAACCGGGCCAGTCAGGCAGCCGAACGAGCAATCTCTTCGCCCATGCTGGAGAGTTCGATGGAGGGAGCCAAGGGAGTTTTGCTCTCAGTCTCCGGGCCCACCTCGATGACGCTCCATGAGGCAACCGAAGCTGCCCGGATTGTCGCCGACCATGCCGACCCCGAGGCCGAGTTCATTTTTGGGGCGATCGTCGATGACGATCTCGGTGAAGAGATGAAGGTGACAGTGATCGCGGCCGGCTTCGACAAGAGGCGGCCCAACCGCGCGGCACCGGGTTCATCGACTCCATCATCGGTATCGAACCGCGGCTACTCCGACGGCGAAGACGACCTCGACATTCCGAATTTCGTCCAGGGATGATGACACCGCCCGGGTGGGGCGGCGTTGCGTTCAGCGAAAGCCGTGATGGCGACCTCAGGAACGACCGATCTGCTCGTGCCGGCTTCTCCCACAAACTCTGTATCCCTGACGACTGGGCCACCGTGAAACAAGTCCACGGCGACCGGGTTGTCGAGGCGACCGAGCCGGGGAACCAGGGTGACGCCGACGGGATCTGGACGAGGAGGGACGGATTGCCCGTTGCGATCTTTACCGCTGATTGTTTTGCCGTCGCCGCAATTGCACCGGGGGCGGTTGGTGTTGCCCACGCCGGATGGAGGGGTGCAGCAGCCGGTGTGGTCGATCGCTTGATCGATGCCATGACCGAATCAGGACATCGGCCGGAAAAGATGGCCATCGGGCCCGGGATCGGCCCGTGTTGTTTTGAAGTTGGGCCCGATGTATCCGGACAATTCCCCGAACATCAGGCGCGGACCACCTGGGCTACCCCCTCAGTCGACCTCCGGGGCCACATCCTGTCCCGAGCGGCGATCGGGATGGAAGTTTGGACCAATGGCCAATGCACGAAACATCAGGAGGGTTGGTTCAGTCATCGGGGAACCGGTACGAGCGAGCGGATGGCGGCCGTCGGATGGATGTAGAACGCTATCGGGTCGTTGCGGGCCGGGTCAATGAGGCCACGGAGCGGTCGGGGAGGTCCGCCGAAGAGATAACTCTCATCGCAGTATCCAAGGGCCAACCCGTCGAGGAAGTCGGCGAATTGTATGAACTCGGCCATCGCGACTTCGGCGAGAACCGTGCCCAGGAAATGGCCGACAAGGCCGCACAGTTGCCAACCGACATCCGGTGGCACTACGTGGGGAGTCTGCAATCGAACAAGGTACGGCTGGTCCGGAATGTCACGTCATTGCTCCATTCGGTAGATCGGGCCTCACTCGCCAAGGCCTGGGTTAAGGGTATCGGCGAACCACCTCCGGTCCTGATTCAGGTTGATGTGGGAGACGAAGCCCAGAAAGGCGGGGTCGCACCAGACTCACTGCTCGACCTCTGGCACAAGGCGAACGCGATTGGTCTCCGGGTGCGCGGGTTGATGACAATCCCGCCGGTGGGGGATCAGCCAGATGATAGTCGCCCTTACTTCGCCGCCCTGCGCAGTGCCCGGGACGGCCTTGCGCTTGAAAGCGGGTCTCGTTTAGAGCTCTCAATGGGTATGACGGACGACTTCGAGATAGCAATTGAGGAAGGTGCATCTATGATACGGATCGGAAGGGCTATCTTTGGGCCACGCCTTCTACAGGATCAATAAATGTCATCACTATTTTCCAAAGCACTTGTCTATCTCGGGTTGGTCGATGAAGACCAGGGAGGTCCCGGCGACCTCAATGGTGAACAATCGGGTAGCAGCGACAATGCCGACTCCTCTCGCCGAGTAGAACCTGTCGAAGTGGAGCGAAGGGTAGAGCCGCCCCCGACGGCCCGGGCGGCAACAGTTCCGCAAAGTCGCGGCCGTGCACTCAATGTGCCAGCCCCTTCGGCGGCCACCGCCATGGTGCGTCCGGTGGAAATCCAGTCCGACATCCTCTTCATCGAGGAATTTGCCGATGCCCGCGCCCTGGCCGACCGCGTCCGGGACCGGACGCCGGTCGTCCTGGATATGAGGAACATCGATGGCGACATGGTGCGCCGCATCGTCGACTTCTCATCAGGCTTGATTTATGCGCTGGATGGCTCGATGAGAAAAGTGGGTGACGGTTTGGTACTGGTGCTACCTCCGAGAGTCACTCTGAGTCGTGATGAGAAGCGGCGTCTGGCAGGGTTGGGTGCCTACGAACTCGACGATGTAGACGACTGAATTGGCTGGTATCGCCGTCACGGTTTTGACGATATATTTGTTCGTCGTCATCGCCTGGATCATCCTCTCCTGGATCCGGGTTTCCCCGGATCACCCGGTTGCCCGGTTATCGCTTCTCCTCGATCGCCTGGTCTATCCGGTAATTCTCCCGCTCCGACGGGTCATCCCGCCGTTACGGATGGGTGGGGCGCTCCTCGATCTCTCCCCGATCGTCCTCATCATCGCAATTCAAATCCTGATCAACATCATTAACTAGAAGTTCAGGAAATCGCCCACCAAATCCCATGATTAGCCGTGTGCGCACGTAATCTGACGCCACATCCAAGGAGTAGAAACCGATGACTCTCACCCCGTCAGACATTGAACAGAAGACTTTCTCGACAGCGCTTCGTGGCTACAACCTCGACGAGGTCGATGATTTTCTTGACGAGATCGTTCGCTCGATGCGAAAACTCCAGGAAGAGTTGGAAGAGGCTCGATCCGGGGAAGGAGTGACTCCTGCGGCGGTCGTCCCTGTTCCCGTGCCCGCACCGGCCGCAACGCCTGAGCCGGAAGTTCCGGAGGTCAAGATCGACGAGTCGGCCGTCGGCAAGGCCCTGGTGGCCGCACAGGAAATGGCCGAGCGGATCCTGAACGATGCCCGCGGTGAAGCGGATCTGATCGTCAAATCTGCCCAGGATGAAGCTGAAAGCTACAACGAAGAACGCGAGAAGCGGAAGGAAGAGGCCAACCGCGACCTTTCCCGAATCGACGGGCTGGTCACCAAGGTGAAGGCCGACCTGTCCGAACTGGCCACGTCGGTCGGGGTCGACCTCGACTCGATGTCGTCGGCGCTCGACGAAGCCGCCGAGGGACTCGATGCCATTCCCGATCCCGGCAGTAGCGATGACGCCACGGAAGCTGTTGAGAAAGAATCTGATCCGGATGGCGATGAATCGAGCCCGGCGATCTATGACCAGGACGAGTATGAGTTTGAGAATGACTCGTCCGACGACGCGGATAGTGACGACGGGGACGACGCCGACGCCGAAGAAGAAGACGAAGAAGACCCGGCCGATGACGTGAAGAGCTCAACGCCATCCTCAGAAGCCGGAGGCTCTGCCGTCGAGGCCGTCGATGACGACGAGGCCGAAGATGACGACGAGGCCGAAGATGACTACTTCGACTACCCGGATGGCGATGACGACGACGACGAGGCTGACAAAGGTGGGACAAGTTCAGGTCGAACCTGAGGGGCGGCAGAACTAGACAGAGCTGATCGAAACAGTCAATCGCGCACCATCGACCTCGACCGATTCGCCGACGACGTCGGGTAGCGGGGCGATCGACGTGGCGAGAACCTCGGCCTGGATCCGGTCCTCGTACTCATTGATGGCATCGATGGCCAGTTGGTCGGGGGAGTGCCAGCTCACGCCGATGCGATCAGTGACGTCGAGCTCCAACTTCCGTCGCATGTTCTGGATCTTGCTGATCACCTCACGGGCAAACCCTTCACGCAGGAGTTCGTCAGTGAGAGCGGTGTCGAGGGCCACAGCGAAACCGTCTCCCGTCTCAACCAGCATGTGCTCGTGCGGCGATCGTTCGACGATGACGTCCTCCAGTTTGATGGTTCGGCCACCCAACTCGAGGTCCCCGCCCCCGATTAGCGTTTCAATCTGTGCCGGCGAGAGTTGGGCGATCAGCCCAGCGAATGGTCCCATTTCCCGGCCCAGCTCAGGCCCGAGCTTGCGGAAATTCGCTTTCGCTGAGAGGGTCACGAGCTCGGACTCCGCTTCGCTGGTGACGACACTCTTTATGTTGAGCTCGTCGACAATTATCTCAACGTGGGCTTCTACTGCGGCGCGTATCGAAACGTCCCGGGTCAGAACGGTGAGTGTCGAGAGCGGTTGACGGATCCGGCGGCCCTCCTTCTTCCTCAGGTATCGGCCGAGACGAATGACCTCCCGCACCGACTCCATCGAAGCCTCGAGATCTGCGTCGATAATGTCGGTGTCGGCGACCGGATAGTCGCGATGATGGACACTCCGAACGGCGGAGACATCGTGGCGCGCAATCAGGTCTTGATACAGGTGTTCGGTGATGAAGGGCAGGACAGGTGCGAGGACGTCATTGAAAGTGGTGAGGACTTCGTAGAGGGTGGCAAATGCTGCCAGTTTGTCGCTGTCGGATTCACCCGATTCTCCGCGGGCGCTCCAGAACCTGCGTCGTGATCGCCGGATGTACCAATTGGTTAGATGGTCGATGAACCCGAGCACCGGTGGCACCACGTTGTAGAGGTAATAACCCTCCATCTGAGTGTTGACTTCCCGAATGAGGCTCTGCAGCATCGACAGGATCCAACGGTCCATCTCTCCTCGTTGGGTCCGTGGTGGCGCCGCCTCCAGGTCGGCGATGGTGATCCCGTCGGCTTCGGCATAGGTGGTGAAAAAGCTGTACGTGTTCCACAACGGGAGCAGGACGGTGCGAACCACTTCGCCGACCCCATCTTCGGAGAATCGAAGGGGTTCGGCCTTCAGGACCGGTGAGTTGATCAAGAAGGCCCGCAATGCGTCGGCGCCGAATTTTTCGAATATGCCGGTCGGATCGGGATAGTTCTTCAAACTCTTGGACATCTTCCGTCCGTCCTCGGCCAGGATCAACCCGTTGACGACACAGTTCTCAAAAGCCGGTTGGTCGAATAGAGCGGTGGAGAGAATCATCAATGTGTAGAACCAACCCCGGGTTTGGTCGAGTCCCTCGGCGATGAACTTCGCCGGGTAAGTCGCCTCGAATCGCTCTTTGTTTTCGAATGGATAGTGCATCTGTCCATATGGCATCGACCCGCTTTCAAACCAGCAGTCGAGAACCTCCGGCACCCGGATCATTGCACCACCACACTGCGGGCACTCCCATCCGATATCGTCGATTATGTGCTTGTGGAGATCATCGGGGCGCTGTCCGCTCAGCGCCTCGAGTTCGTCGAGGGAGCCGATCGCCATCGTATGGTCACACTTGTCGCATTCCCACACCGGGATGCATGAACCCCAATACCGGTTCCGGCTTATCGCCCAATCCCGAGCATTGGCGAGCCAGTTTCCGAACCGTCTCTCGCCCACGTAGTCCGGCACCCAGTGGATCGTGCTGTTGAGTTCGGTAATGCGTTCCCGGAACGACTCCACGGCGACAAACCAGGTTGGAATTGCCTTATAGATCAGGGGTGTGCCGGTGCGGTAACAGAAGGGGTACGAGTGGTTGATCCGCTCCGATTTCACCAGTTTTCCAGACTCTTTCAGCAGTCGGATCAGTGTCTTGTCGGCTTCCTTGATATTGACTCCGGCAACATCAGGGACTTCCTCGGTGAACTTGCCATCCCAATCGACCGGATCGAGGAGCGCGGGGATGCCGGCATTCTGGATAGCGGCGAAGTCGGCCTCACCATAAGCGGGCGCCATATGGACCAGGCCGGTACCCTCATCGAAGCTGATCTCTTCGGAGGGGATGATCCGGAAAGCGCCTTTGTCCCGCTCCTCGCCGAAGTAGTCAAACGGGGGTTCATAGGAGGTGCCGAGTAGATCGGTTCCCTTTGCCGTCGCGGTGACCTCTCCCGGGGCGAAGAGTGTGTCCACCAGCGCAGAGGCCAGCCAGAAGTGCTCGCTCTCGTGGGCCACCCTCGCATATTCGATCTCTTCACCTACCGCCACGGCCAGGTTCCCGGGAAGCGTCCAGGGTGTGGTGGTCCAGATAAGAAAGAAATCTCCGGCAACCACGGGCCCGGAGTCTTCGAGTGCGACAAGCCGCACGGTTATCGAAGGGTCTTCGGTGTCGCGATAGTCGAGGTTTGCTTCGAAGTTGGAGAGCGGGGTTGTCGCACCCCACGAGTACGGCAAAACGTGGCGATCCTTATAGACCAGTCCCTTGTCCCAGAGCTGCTTGAACACCCACCAGACGGTTTCCATGAATTCGGGGTCCATTGTCTTGTAGTCGTTCTCGAAGTCGACCCACCGGCCGATACGCTCGGTGAGGACCTCCCAGTTCTCCGTATTGGCCTGGACCTCGATCCGGCAGGCCTCGTTGAACCGGTCGATGCCATATTCCTGAATTTGCTTCGGCCCGGAGATCCCGATCTTCTTCTCCACTTCCATCTCGACGGGGAGCCCATGGGTATCCCAGCCGAAACGTCTCTCCACCCGATACCCGCGCATGGTCCAGTACCGGGGAACGACGTCCTTGATGATGCCGGCCAGGAGATTTCCATAGTGTGGGCTGCCGGTCGGGAAGGGAGGCCCGTCGTAGAAGACGTATTCGCGGTCGGCCGGCCGTCGATTGATCGACTCTGCGAAGGCGTTGGTTTCGCGCCAGAAATCGAGAACGCCGGATTCCATCCCGGGGATATCGACCGAGGGGAGAACCCTGGAGAAGGTCGGCTGGTTGGCGGTCAATTGGATCTTTCGTCGACGATTGGAGGAGGGCATGGTAAACGCGCCAATCCAAAACGGAATTCCCCCGCAAGGAGAAGGCCATGAGTGTCGGGTCGAGAATTCGGGGAATCCTCGCGAATAGTCGATGGTTATTGGTAGGGTTCCCGTCCTTTAGAGGGAAGAATATGGCACGAGCCTTAGCCAAATCAACTGTTAATCGATACAAGAAGCGCCTTGTCGAAGAGGGCCTCAGACTCGACGCGATGGTCGCCGACTATGAGCGTGAACGTGAAGAAGCGCGTATGACCGAGTCATCGGCTGATCGGAGTCCCGACCCTGGAAACGCCGAAGCGGGTTCGCTCAAATTCGAGTACGAGAAGGAACTTTCGATCGAACAGAATCTCATCGACCTGAGGTCCAAGGTTGACACTGCACTAGCTCGTATCGAGGCAGGGGGTTATGGCCTGTGCGAGCGCTGTGGCGAGTCGATCCCGATCGCCCGGCTCGATGCATTGCCCTACACCGTCACCTGTGTTGCCTGCGCCAGCCTGAGGTGAGGCGCAACTACATAACCGCGGTGTCGATCGCCGCGGGAGTGGTGATTGCCGACCTGCTCACGAAGCGATACGCCGCCATCCATTTCTCCGGAGCCGATGTCGAAGTGATCCCGGGATTCCTCAGCTTCACCTACACGGAAAATCCCGGTGCGGCTTTTTCGAGCTTCCAGGCCGGAGGGCCCTTCCTCGCCCTGGCCGCTGTCGCCGTTATCGGTTACCTCCTCTTCGCGCTTCGTAGCGACCGCCCGCTCCTCGAAGTGGTTGGATTCGGGTTTGTGATCGGAGGTGCCGCCGGCAATCTCGCTGATCGGATATGGAGGGCGGAGACATTCCTCGACGGCACGGTGATCGACTGGATCGACCTCTGGTTCATTCCGACTTTCAACTTGGCGGATACCGCGATCACCGTCGCAGTTGTGCTTCTCATCATTGACGCATGGCGTCGACGCTGAAACTCGTCGTCCCGGCCGACCTCGACGCCGAGCGACTCGACAAGTCTCTTGCTGTCCTCCTCGATGTGAGCCGCGCTGTCTCCCGATCCATGATCGATGCCGGTGTCACCGTCGATGGTTCGACAGCGAGACCAAACACCCGGGTCCGCGAGGGTCAGACCATCGAATCCCCGCCTCCGCCCGTGCCCGAACAACTTGCACCCGAAGACGTCGAGTTCTCAGTTGCGTATGAGGATGACCATCTTGTGGTGGTCAATAAACCGCCCGGTCTGGTGGTGCATCCTGGTGCCGGCCAGCGAACTGGAACCCTCGCCGCTGGTCTACTCCACAGCTACCCCGAAGTCAGCGGCGTGGGTACTCCGGGTCGATGGGGGTTGATCCACCGACTGGACAAGGACACGTCCGGGGCTCTGCTCGTGGCACGAGATCAAGAAACTTTTGACTCGCTCACGGCGATGTTGCGTTCCAGAGAAATCAAGCGGGAGTATCTGGCGTTGGTTGCCGGCGTCGTATCTCCGCCAACGGGAACAATTGACGCCGCCGTCGGACGTGACCTGTCCAGCCCGACCCGTCGGACGGTCACACCAGAGGGAAAACCCGCACGGACTCACTACAGCGTTGTGAAGAACTATCCCGATCATGATGTCGCCCTTCTCGATGTGGTGCTGGAGACCGGGAGGACCCACCAGATTCGAGTGCACTTCCTCGCTATCGGGCACCCGCTGGTCGGGGACCCGACCTACAACACGACACCGTCGGGACTGCGGAGCCCGCGTGTGTTTCTCCATGCCGGCAGGCTAACTTTTCTACATCCCGTCACGGGAGAGAGCACGGTCGTCGAGGCCCCATTGCCTCCGGACCTGGCAGATGTTCTCGGCAAGCTGGACCAACCAGACAATGGTTAAACCCTATTCCGCTCTACCGTTCCGGTTGTGAGCAGCGAATCAGCCACTACCGCCCCGGTCTGTTACCGGCACCCCGACCGGAGCACTCTTCTTTCGTGTAGCAGATGCGGAAAGCCGATCTGCTCCGAGTGTTCGGTCGATGCGGCTGTCGGGCAAAGATGTGTCGAGTGCGTCCGCTCCGAAGGTACCCAGAAGATCATCCCGGCCCGGTCCCGCCTGACCGCCCGTGCCCTTGCCCCGGTGACGGTGGGTCTGATCACCATTACATCGATTATCTTCGGGTTGGGTTTCTTCGGTCTGAACGATTGGTTGTTCGAGACCCTCGGCCAGATCAACATCTTCATCGCCGAAGGGCAGTGGTGGAGGATATTCACCGCCGCATTGCTTCATGCCTCAGTTACGCACATCCTGTTCAACATGTGGGCACTCTGGGTCCTGGGCCCCCAGGTCGAGCGTGACTTCGGGGCGCTGCCGTTCCTTGCGCTCTACATTGCCAGTGCCGGAGTCGGCGGAGCTGTTTTCTACCACCTGGCAGGTCCGTTTGCGTCAGCGGTTGGGGCCTCCGGGGCGATCTTCGGACTCTTCGGCCTCTGGCTGAACCAGGGTCTGCGGAGACGCAACACGGTTCAAGGGCGGGCGATTCTCTCCCAGATGGGATTCTTGTTGTTGATCAACCTGGCCATACCGTTCTTGATCCCGGGCGTCGGATGGCAGGCGCATCTCGGTGGCTTCGTAGCCGGGTTCCTGATCAGCGAAGCGTGGTCACGGATCCGGGGCCCACAGACGAATCTCTATCGGACCCTGGTTGGGGTCGGAGTCGCCGTCCTCGCCGCAATTTCCGTACTGTGATCCGCGACCGGTAACGACCGGCCGCCTGCTATGTTCGAGAAACTACAGCCATGTAACTTTTCAGAGTTCTAGATAGTGTCGTTTGCCCATCTCCATCTTCATACCGAATACTCGATGCTCGACGGCGCGGCCCGGATCTCTGACGTAGTCGAAGCCGCGGCCCGCGACAAACAACCCGCCATCGCCATCACCGACCACGGTGTCATGTACGGCGTGGTCGATTTTGTGAAAGCTGCCAAATCCGCCGGCATCAAACCCATTATCGGGATCGAGGCGTATTTCACGGACGGGGGCCGCCGTGACCGACCGGTTGGCGACGCCAACAAGAGATTCCATATGAATCTGTTGGCGGAGAACGCCGTTGGATATCGCAATCTGCTCCAGCTGAGCTCCCGGGCATATCTCGAGGGCTATTACTACAAGCCGCGGATGGACTGGGAACTGCTCAGTGAGCATTCCGACGGAATCATCGCAACTTCGGGTTGTCTCGGAGGCCTGGTGCCGCAGCTCCTCGCCCCGGATGCCGGCGAAGAAGGCAACAAGGGCCAGGTCCGAGACTTTGAGGGCGCACTGGCTGCAGCCGGAAGATTCCAGGACATATTCGGTAAGGACAACTTCTTCATCGAGTTGCAGGACCACGGGATCGAAGCGCAAAGGCGGGTCATGCCCGACCTCGTGGAGATCTCAAGGAAGATCGGCGCCCCGCTCCTCGCCACCAACGATGCCCACTACACGAGACGCAGCGAGCACGAGACCCACGATGTGCTGCTCTGCATCCAGACCGGGTCGCTCCGTAACGAGGCCAACCGGCTTCGTTTTGAAGGAAGCGAGCACTATTTGAAAACCGGGGCCGAGATGCGCCAGTTATTCGGCGCCGACGACTACCCGGCAGCTTGTGACAACACGCTTTGGATTGCAGAGCGGTCCAATGTCGAGCTCGACTTCGACCAGATCCTGCTCCCTCATTTCCCTGTTCCTTCCGGAGAGACGGAAGTCAGCTACCTACGCCATCTCGTGGAAAACGGAGTCTCCGAACGCTATGGCACCCGGCCGGGTGAGCAGGTTCTGGACAGGGTTGAGCACGAGCTCAAGATCATCGAGAACATGGGGTTTCCTGCCTACTTCCTCATCGTCTGGGACCTGATTCGCCATGCCCGTGAGAATCAGATCCGGGTGGGACCGGGGCGGGGGTCGGCGGCGGGTTCCATCGTGTCTTACGTGTTGCGAATCACCGACATCGAGCCACTCACATATGGCCTCATCTTCGAGAGATTCCTCAATCCGGGTCGGGTCCAGATGCCGGATATCGACATGGACTTCGACGAGCGGTATCGGGGAGAGATGATCCGTTACGCAACGGAGAAGTATGGCGCCGACCGTGTCGCCCAGATCGTCACTTTCTCAACCATCAAAGGCAAACAGGCAGTTCGAGACGCCGCCAGGGTCCTCGGTCATCCCTACGGATTGGGCGACAGGATCGCCAAAGAGATGCCGGCGTCGATCCTCGGCAAGGACCCGACACTGACCCAGGTCCTCGAAGCTCCGGACGCCGATGCCGAAGGAGAAATCAAAGACTGGTACGCCAACGGCCAGGGTCTCCGGACCCTCATCGAGACCGACCCGGCCGCCGCTGAAATCGTTGTCGCGGCGCGGGGCCTCGAGGGATTGCGACGTCAGGACAGCATTCATGCTGCCGCGGTGGTGATCGCTCCCGAACCGGTGACCAACATCGTCCCAGTGCAACGCAAGGGCCTGGACGCCGAGATCGTCACCCAGTACGAGATGCACGGCGTCGAGAGTCTCGGCCTCCTCAAAATGGATTTCCTGGGCCTCCGCAACCTCTCGATCATCGAGCGCTGTCTCGAGCTTGTCGAGCTGAGCTCGGGGATCAGGCCAGACATCGACAACGTGCCCCTCGATGATGAAAAGACCTTCGAGCTCCTCCGGGCGGCAGACACCATCGGGGTTTTCCAGTTCGAGGGTTCTGCCATGCGTTCCCTAATCCGCTCGCTCCGACCGGATTCCTTCAACGATGTGATCGCCCTGGAGGCTTTGTACCGCCCCGGCCCGATGGGTGCCAACATGCACAACCTCTACGCCGACCGCAAAAATGGCCGGGCCGAAATCGAGGAATTGCACCCTGCGATCACGCCGATGCTGGCCGACACCTATCAGATCATGGTGTATCAGGAGCAAGTCATGCAGGTGGCACAGGAGATGGCCGGATACTCGATGGCCGATGCCGAGCAATTCCGCAAGGCGATGGGCAAGAAGATCAAGTCTGTAATGGCAGCCGAAGAAGAGAAGTTCGTCTCAGGTTGCATCTCTAAGGGTCATGCTGAGTCGGTAGGCCGCGATTTGTTCGAGCTGATCGAGCACTTCGCCGGTTACGGGTTCAACAAATCCCACTCCACGGGTTACGCCCTGGTGTCCTATCAGACCGCCTATCTCAAAGCTCACTATCCCGCTGAGTTCCTGGCGGCCACGCTCACCGCGACCAAATCGAATAAAGACCGCACAGCCATCTATCTCAACGATTGTCGGCAGCATGGCATCGAGGTTCTCGTGCCGGACGTCAATGAATCCCATTCCGACTTCACCGTGCACGAAGGACGGATCCGATTCGGGCTCTCCGCCATTCGTAACGTCGGCGAAGGAGCTGTGGAGAAGATCATCGAAGCGCGCAGCGATGGTGGTTTCGTCTCGTTCCTCGATTTTGTCAACAGGGTCGATCCGTCCGCGTTGAATAAGCGGTCGGTCGAGTCGCTGATCAAGGCCGGTGCGTTTGATGGCCTCGGGGATACCCGCAAAGGGCTGATGCTCGTCCATGAGCAGATTCTCGACGCCACCCTGGAGCGCCGGCGCAACGAGGAGATGGGGCAGTACTCACTGTTCGCGGAGAGTTCGGGCACGACCGAGACCGAGAAATTCGAAATTCCCGATCAGTCATGGCCGCAAAAGATCCGTCTCGCGTTCGAAAAAGAAATGCTCGGGCTCTATGTCTCGGATCATCCCTTGCTCACGATCGGGCCTTCGCTGGTGGCCGCCACGACCTGCGCGATCACCGACCTAGTCGAGCAGCCCGACAAAACGCGGGCGACCATCGGTGGGCTGGTCGGGGCCATTACCCGTCGGTGGACACGCAACGGGGAGCCGATGATTTTCTTCCAACTCGAGGGTCTGGAAGGATCGGTCGAGGTCCTGACGTTTCCCAAGACCGTGAAGGACTATGGGCATCTGGTAGTCGAAGACGCGGTGGTCCTCGTCATTGGCAACATCGACAATCGCGGGGATGACGTCAAATTCGTCGGTCGGGAGCTGAAGGAGTTGGAGATCCGCGACGATTCAACGATCCGGCTCCGGGTACCTGCCTCGAGGCTCACGCCCGAAATCGTGTCCCAGCTCAAATTGATCCTGGCCAACCACCCCGGCGCTTCTGGAGTATTTCTCCACATGACGAATGACGGTTCCGAGAAGGTGATGAAACTGGCCGACTCGCATCGTGTCGAGCCAAGGTCCGCACTGATGGCCGAGCTCAAGGAACTGCTTGGCCCCAAGGCGATTCTCTAGCGACGCTCCCCAAAGATGTTTCGCTTCGCCACCCTGACCAGCGTCACCGAACGGCCATGTTTCCGGCCAAGCAGGTAGGCGCCGGTTGCGATTCCTGCAGTGACCGCTCCCACGGAGCTCGCGGCGACTGCTCGCTTGGTCTTTCTGGCGAAGATGACGACCGGCCATCCCCGTTCGTGGGCCACCTCGTCGAGGAGCCCGTCAGGGTTGACCGCCACCGGGTGGCCAACCAACTCCATCATCGGAAGGTCGGATACCGAATCTGAGTAGGCGTAGCACCGCTCCATGTCGTATCCGCGCTCGGAGGCCAACTTCTCGATAGCTTCGGCTTTGCCCCGCCCGTACATGAAAGGACCGTCGAGTTCGCCCGTGTAGTGCCCGTCGACTTGCTTTCCGGTGGTGCCGAGCCCGCCCTCCATATTCAAGGCTCGGGCGAGGGGTTCTACGATCACAGTCGGTGACGCCGAGACTATCCAGGTGTCGCGGCCGGCATCACGGTGCATCTTCAGCAACTTCTTCGATTCCGGGCGCACACGTGCAACGAGCTTGGGCAGAACACCCGTCGCCAGATTGTCCATCGCGTCTGCGGATGTGCCTTCGATGCGAGAGAGAAAGGCGGTCCGGGTGTCATCGGATGCACCACCACGGTCGCCGAGCACCAGGAATCCCACAGCGGCCTTGGCCCAGTTGGAGATGTCCTTGTTGCTGGCAAGGCCCTGCCTCCAGGCTTCGACTCCGATTGGAAACGCCGAAGCTCCCGAGATCAATGTGCGATCGAGATCAAAAAAGGCTGCGGAATGACTCATCTTGCCCCCAGTCTACGGTGCCACGGTAATTGCCAGCTCCGTGAAGGGGAACTCGCTCGAGTTGAGGATCAGAGCTTCCAGACTATCGAGATCGGTAGGCGGGTGTGCCATCCATGGGATGGCGACCACTCGTGCCTTGTTGACCGCAGCGAACTCGGTCCGTGTGTCTGTCTGACGAAGGCTCTCCGCACCCCATCTCCTCAGGTTTTCCGCGAGCTCGGGGTGAGCTGTGCCCGCAGGTCTTGCCCCGATCCAGCTGCCGGGCAACGTGCGGTTGAAGAGGACGGCGATCGGATCGCTGGCCACTCCAGGCAGCTCGCGGAAGAATCGAGAGGCTTCGGCGACCGGAGCCGGGTCAGCCGTGGTCACGACGAGAATTGCCGAGGTCGAAAAAACAGCCTCGATCTGTCGCCCGCGGTTGGCCACACCGTCATAGGTGGTTCTCAGATCGAGAAGGAACTCCGCAACCCGCTCCAATAGGTCGTTGCCCAGGAGCGAATCAGCCATTCGGAGAATCGGCTTTCCGGCACGGGTATACAAGAACCGTCTGCCCGGAAGGGGGCCACCGGTCAGCCATCTGAGAAGTTTTCCGCCGACGAGATCGGCCATCTGCGCCGGAGCGGTGAAGAAATCGATGCCGCCCGCCGACGGCGGTGTGTCCACAACCACCAGGTCCCACGCCAGGGCCTCGACGAACGTGACTGCCTGATCGGCCGCCGCGTAGGATTGCGAAGCGGGGAAGTGCTCACTGGCCGCGATAAAGAATTCGTTGTTCACAAGGCGCTCGGCCACCTCCGGCTCGGCGTGTCTGACCGCGACCGACTGCCAGGAATGGGACGCGTCGAGCATGGCGGCCCACAGGTTGGGCTCATCCGTGTGGGGCTGGGGTTCATAACCCAGGTTTGCCGTACCCAGGGCTGACGCCAGGCGTTTCGCCGGATCGACCGTCAGTACCAGCGTCCTCAAGCCGGATCGCGCCGCAGTGACGGCAATCGCGGCTGAAACAGTGGTCTTACCGACCCCGCCGGCCCCGGTGACGAGAATGGTGGCGGTCACAGGACTCCCTCGAGGATTTCGCCGACCCGGGCGGAAACCTCGGGCGGTGTCAGAAGCCCGAAGAGAAACGGCAGTTTGATGTCAGGCTTCAAATTCTCCAACCACTCCTGTTGTTCGCTGTAAACCGAGCGATGATGAACCGCGGCTTCCAGAATTGGGCCATCGCCGGCAGGGTCGGTTTGAAGGTCATCGAGAATCCTGTTGGTCAAAACCGAAGGCGGCGGGACGAGGTCGTTTTCCTCGAGCCAACCCAGGGTTTGAATGGTCTCCGTGGTCGGAAGCTCCTCGGCCAGATTGACCAGTATGAGGTGGGTGGTGGACGGGTCTTTGAGCGTATGAGTCATCCACGCTGCCTGGCGTTGGATCCTTCCGGTAGGGACGAGTTCGGAAATACTGGTCGGCGCCCTCAAAAATGACCCGATTTGACCGGTGGGGGGCGCATCGGCGATCACCAGGTCCCAGTGTTGTTCACGGACCTCCCAGAGCACTTTCCCCATGGTCACGATCTCCCTGATCGCCGGGGCTGCGGTGGCAAGGGCATCGAATGCACGGGCCAGGGCCCCGAAACGATTCAGACCGCGAAGGGAAAGCTGAATTGTCAGATACTCGAGCAGCGCATCGGATCTGACGATTCTCATCGCAGAGATTCCGTTCCCGACCTCACGTGGGTCGAATTCGAGGGGGCCGGTGCCGAGATGGGCGGCGAGCCCTCCACTATTGCCCATGTCCATAAGGAGAACGCGTTTCCCTTTGCGTGCGGCGAGTTGGCCGAGTCCTGCCGCCACAGCCGATTTGCCAACTCCACCCTTGCCGGAAACGACAAGGAGTCGTTTTTCGAGCACCTGTGCTATTCCGAGCTGAGAGGGATTGTCAGGACCAGATTGCCGTCAACAACGCCCCACTCCGCCCGCGATACGAGAAGAAAGTCTGTGTAGTCGGCCTCTGCCTGGTCGATGAACTTCTTTCGTTCTTCACCGGCAACCGGGGGTAGAGGGCGATCTTTCACTGATTGCGCCCGACGGGCATAGCGCTGGATCATTGCGTCGACATCGAATTGAGCCATAGGAGCAGGTTAGTTGCTAGCGCGTTTCTGCTCGGATCTCCGCTCCGACTCCAACCTCTCCAACTCGACCTCGTTGTAGTCGACGAAAGTCATCGCGTCTGCGATCAAACGATGTCCTGCGACTTCCCTGATTGCCCGATGCATTTCATGGGCAACCCTTCGATACGCCGGGTGCCCGGCTGATTGGCTGCGCAATTCGATCAAGTGAAACGCCTGGCGGGGATTCATCTCCATGATGAACCTCACGTTGTAGGCAAAGGGAACGACGTACTGGGCGACATGGATTCCCAGGTCGTCTCTCATTTCTTCGTAGATCTCGCCGGCGGAGTCCATGATCGCGGACCAGCGATCGCCAAGGCCCATGCCAATCACATCGGCCGGAACGTCGTAGCCGAGTCTCGTCGAGTATCTCTGCCATTCCAGGGTCATCAAACGATGTCGTTGCAGATCACGGAACGCACCGATATCGCATCTCACATCGAAGCGGTACATCGTGCGCTCCATGGCCCTACCGGGACGGTGGCGTCGATTGGACCTCTCGCCGACCATCGCACTGATGATTCGGGCCCGTTCCGATTCAGACATGGCCGAGACCCTCTCCTGAATTTGGTGATCCGAAAGCTCGGCAACGGCATAGAGTGCCGCGGCGGCGATCTTGGTCTCCGCATCAGGATCCCAATCGGTCAATGTCACCGCCGGGCCTTTGTCGTCAGGCTGGCCAAACCCGGTTACAAGGGCCTCCAATCCGGAGCGCACCACCTCGAGGTACTCGGAGGACTTCACTCCACGGTCGACCAGATCGACCCTGGTGAGGAAGGAGGGGATGATCTTGCGGAGTTCGCCGAGCATGAGGTCCCCGTACTCGCGCACTTCCAGAAGCGGGTTTGCCCGCATCCGAACCAATGCCATTTCATATGCCTGGCCGGTCGCGTAGATCCCAACGTTCGACATGGTGGCGATGGGGAGGAGGCCACGGACTGTGTCGCAAGCCTTGGCGCGAATGGTCGCGTTGTAGATCATCTTGGAGTCTGATTCCGAGCGGGGATGGAGGCTCTCGAAGTGTGAGCTCATCGACGCGACCATTGACGAGTACTCCTCGAATACCCGTTCCATATGGGCGGAGTAACGCCCCGCATACTTGCTGTTAGCGATCTCGGTCGGTGTGAAGTACCGGTATCTGTCACCGAGGCGGGCGTCGTATCTGATGTAACGGGTTGACTGTTCCAGATATGCGGCGAGCCGACCCCACTCCAACACCTTGGTGAGCAGGTTGGAAGCCTGCTCACAGGCGAGATGGGCTCCGCCCAACTGGGCAACCGAGTCGTCCCCGTATTCGAAGAACACACGGGTGTAAAGCTCCTCCGCTCTCTTCAAAGCGACCTGTGGGTCGTCATCGATATTTAGAGCGATGGCTTGGATGCCGGTCTCCGACTCGTTGACAAACTCGTCGATGAGGAGCCTGCGCAATGACTTGGGCGATCTGGAGTAGCGTGCGAACAAGGCGCCCTTCACCACTTCGGGCAAATTCACCAAGCCGAACACCGGCAGGTCCGTGTTGGTGACGAAGCGATCGAGAATCTGTCTCTCCTCGGGCGTGAAATCCTCTTGGTGGTATACCGGCACGGGCGAGCGATTGTATCGGGAACGGAACCAACACGATGTACCGTCCCGTTGGTATGTCTGTGTGGCTGTTACGAATCTCGATACTCCTCCTGATAGTCGCCGCCCTTGGAATTGCCATCGTGCCTCTGCTGGTCATGCTCGATCTGCTCCAGGGTGGCACGGGTTTCGGTCTCTGCCCCGCCGGTATCGAGGCATGCCAGGTTCCCTACACAACGCCGTTTGAGCTCCTCCTGATTCTCACGCTCGCGATGTTTGTCGTGGTGTTGCTGATTCGGCTGGTCGTCAGACTCTCCCGGCGTCTCCATTCCGACACCTACGCCATACGAGAAACGAAACCGCGCTCTGACTGAGTGATTCCCGGCGCCGCGCGGTGTCTTACAATGCCACCCTCATGAAGCGCCTTCTCGCCAATGGGGATGCTCCAACCCCGGCGGAGCGAGGAAAAGCCAGGGCCGTCTTCAACCGCTTGCTCAAGCGATACCCGATGATCAAGACCGCCCTCGAATACAAGAGCGCCTGGCAACTGCTCGTGGTTACTGCGATCTCGGCACAGACCACCGACGAGAACGTCAACAAGGTCGCCCCGGAATTGTTCAGGGCATACCCGGACGCCGAATCACTCGCCGATGCCAACCCCGAAGACGTCGAGAGGATCATCTACTCCACCGGGTTTTACCGGCAGAAGACGAAATCAATCATCACCCTGTCCCGGAGTCTGCTCGAGTTGTATGGGGGGGTTGTCCCGGCCGATCTCGATGAACTGACCATGCTGCACGGGGTGGGCAGAAAGACAGCAAGTGTTGTCCTCGCCGAAGTGTGGGACTTTCCGGCCATTGCTGTTGACACCCACGTGAATCGGGTTTCACGTCGTTTGGGCCTCACGACCGAGTCAAAACCGGAGAAGATCGAGAGAGATCTGATGGCCCTGTACCCGGTCAGTCTCTGGTCGGGCCTCTCGATGCGATTCATCCAATTCGGACGGGACACATGCGACGCTCGCCAGCCCTTGTGCGGCGAGTGCGAATTGTTCAATCTCTGCGAATGGCCCGATCGGTTTGAAATAGCTGCACGCAAGTGAACCGGACGATCTTTCGCCTGGCAATACCGGCCCTGGGCTCTCTGGCAATCGACCCGCTCCTGACACTGGCCGACACCGCGTTCGTGGCCAGACTCGGGGTAATCGAGTTGGCGGCTCTTGGCGTCGACACCGCGATACTCGGTTTTGCCTTCTTCGGGTTCAACTTCCTGGCCATCGTCACCACCCCTCTGGTGGCCCAAGCGCTGGGTCGTGGCGACCGGGAGGCCGCTCGACGGTGGGGCGGCGATGCCCTGACCCTGGCTGTGATCCTGGGGATTCCGGTGGCTTTACTCATGGTGGTCACAGCGCCTCTGCTGGTCGACCTGATGGGGGCGTCGTCTGAGATCTCAGGCCCCGCGGTCGACTATGTCCGGATTCGCGCCATCGCCACCCCGGCGGTCCTCCTGGTACTCGCCAGCAACGGTTCGTTCCGGGGACACCATGACACCAGGACACCTCTATATGTGATCCTGGTGGTGAACCTGATCAATCTGGTTCTCGATCCGTTGCTCATCTTCGGGATGGGTTGGGGTTTGGAAGGCGCCGCGGTCGCCACGGTCTTTGCACAATGGGTCGGAGCTGGAATCTTCCTCCGGTTGCTGGTGAAACGCTCGATGGTCACCCGTCCGGAGAATCTCGTCGAGGCGATACCCAGCATGTTGGCCATGGGTCGTGACGGAGTGCTGGTATCTGTTCGTACTGCTTCACTCCTCGTCGCCTTCACATATTCGGCGAGTCGCGCCACCCGGTTGGGCCCGGAGTCGATCGCCGCCCACCAACTGGTCATGCAGATGTGGTTGCTCGCCTCGATGCTGGCGGACGCCTATGCAATCGCCGGCCAGGTGATGGTGGGTGATGCCGTCGGGCACAACGACAAAGCAAGCATCCACGCGACGACGCGCCGTCTGATGGCCTGGGGAGTGGCCGTTGGTGGTTTTCTGTTGGTTGCGTTCTGGTCTTCCCGGGGATTGTTGGAGACGCTGGCGGGCAATCCCGAAGTTGGTGCGCTCGCTGTCGAGGCGGGGGCGGTGGCGGCTGGTATGCAGCCTCTCACCGCCCCGTTGTTCGTGGCTGATGGGATCTTCCTCGGGCTACTCGCACTCGGAGCCCTGGTGGCTTCGACCGGTCTCGGAGCATTGGTGGCAGTGGGCCTGATGGGGTTCACCGCAATGGGAGATTCCCTGCCGGGCATATGGCTCGCCCTTGCGGCGATGATGGTCGTCCGCTCATTGGTGTTTGTGTTTTCCTACGGGCGGTCGGTGACGGCTGCAGTGAGATCTTGACCCATGGTTTCAGGGAGCAGCAATGTCATTAGTGCCGCCATGCCCATGCCGACGCCGAGCACAGTCACAGTTTCTGAAACTCCAAACCGGTCGATCGTGAACACGCCGAGTATCAACCCCATCGCGGATCCGACCACTGCGAAGTTGGAGGCCGCTGTCGTTGCGCTGGAGCGAAGGTGGGTGGGGAAGAGTTCGGCGCGATGGCTGCCTCCGGCGGGGACGAAAGCGAATGTTCCAAAAGAACTGACCATCACTGCCAGGACGATCAACGGCACCGAATAGGTCCAATAGAGAGCGAGGCCCCCGGCCAAAGCCATCAGCAATGAAACAACCGTGGTCGGTTTTCGGCCCCACGCATCGGCCAGATGACCCCCAACGAAGAATCCGATGCCACCAAACGTGCCACCGAGAAGACTGATCACAACGGCTTCCGCGGTGCTCATGCCAACGCCTTCGATGAGACGCCCTGTGGAGAAAGCGATTGCGACGGCCGAAAAAGCTGAGGCGACGAATCCGATCGCCCCGACGATCCAGAACGAACGAGCCCATTTCCCCCGGAGCAGCTCTGACCAATGGCCCTCGTGCTCCGCACGCTCGAAGATCTCGCTTTCGGGAACGTTCCGGATCAGGAAGGGGAGGGCGAGGAAACCCGTCGCCGTTAGCAGGTGGGGGATCCGCCACGAGTTTCCGCCCCCGTCGGCGAGAGGGAGGGTCATGAGCGCAAAACCGCTTCCCAATGAGATCGCCGCCCCATAGAAGGAGATCGAGTAGGCGCGGATGTCCGGAGCCACGTGCTCGGCCAGGATCACTACCGCCAGGCCACTGACGGCGGCGCTACCGGTCCGAAGGATTGCCTGCGACACACCGTATTGCCATGACTCGAGCGCCAGCCCCGCGATCGTGGCCCCTCCCAGGACGAGGGTCATTGCCCAGAGAAACGGGCGCCTCCGCCCGATGTGGTCTCCGAGCCACCCGAGCGGCAAGGCCCCGAAGGCGGCGAGCCTCGCAAATCCGAGAATGAGGCTCATCTCTGCTTCCGAGAGTCCGAGCCCGGCCCTGGTGAACGGGAGAGTGGCTGACGCCTGCGCCTGCGCGAACCCCTGGAACAAACCCGCCAACCAGATGATCGCCACGATCCGCTTGGCCCGGGAGTCGAACCGACCCACCGGCAACATCGGCTCGATCACACGGCGGAGGGCAGATGGCATCAGTCGGTCACAGTAATGATGGCTCGAACTTCGAAGGCGGGTCTCCTGCCTTTACCTCCTATCAACCATCCCTGTGGGAAGATCAAGCCAATGGTCCCTGTTGTGATCGGTACGTATGTTTGAAAATGTCGACCAGGCAACCTTCATCGTGCAGATGGTGGTCGCCTTTGGCGCCGGTATCATCTCGTTCGTCTCACCATGTGTGCTCCCACTGCTTCCGGGATACCTGTCGATGATGTCGGGGTATTCGGCGGCAGAGATCCAATCGGGCGATGTGTCAACACGCCGGATGACCAGGGTGATCCTCCTCTTTATCGGCGGTTTCACGGTGATTTTTGCCATGCTCGGCGCTGCTGCCGCCAGTCTGGGCAACGTTCTCACCAGGAATCTGGACTCGTTTACCAGGATCGCCGGCGTCGTCATCATCGCCTTTGGCCTGCTCATGGTGGCGATGGCCCTTTCGAACCGCGGATTTCTTTCCACTTTCAATCAAGACAAACGGGTCGACCTCCGCCCATCGAAGCTGGGGAGGTGGGCGCCGCCAGTGATGGGTGCCGCCTTCGCATTCGGCTGGACTCCCTGTATCGGGCCTGTCCTCACCGTGATCCTCGCTACGGCCGGCACTCAGGGTTCGGTGCCGGCGGGGATCTTGCTCCTTGTCACCTATTCAATGGGGCTTGGAGTTCCATTCCTGCTTGCCGGTCTTGGTCTTCTCAAGGTCGTCGGACGGCTCAAGCCATACCTGCGCACCATCAACATCGTTTCGGGACTTTTGCTGGCCACCTTTGGCGTCATGATGATCACAGGGACAGTAGGGACCATCTCAAACGCCATCGTCAACTGGTTTGACTCGGTGCCTCTCCTCCGCGGACTGCAGGACGTTTGATGAAGCCAGCCATTGCCCCCGCTCCACAGCTGGTTTGGTTTCGCGGCCCCGATGCCGTCAAGTTCTTGAACGATCTGATCAGCCAGGAAATCGGAGCGGTGGAACCAGGATCGGTCACGCGTTCGCTCTTGCTCGACCCGCAGGGAAAGCTCGACTTCATGCTCTGGGTGCTGCGTGGAGACGACGTCGTGGGGTTGGTCACCGAGGATGGGAGGGGAGAGGAATTGGTAGCCCGACTCAGCCGGTATCGGATCAGAGTCGATGTCGAGATCGAGCTCGAATCGAGCCCCATCTACCTCATCGTGGGTCCCGGGCCTGAGAAGACGGGACGATTTGCGCAGACAGTCGATGCCCTGATCGCTGATATTTCCTGGCCGTCGCTGCCCCGTCTCCTTCAGATCGGGGGCACCAGGCCCGATCTCCCCGAGGTTGACCCGTCCGAGCTCACCGCCATACGAATCGGTGATGGCATTCCGGTCTTTGGGATCGACGTCAACGAGAAAACAATTCCTCAGGAGGCCGGTGTTGTCTCCGATGCCGTTTCCTTCGATAAGGGTTGCTTCCTCGGCCAGGAGTTGGTGGCGCGTCTCGACTCCAGAGGCGGCCGGGTCAACCATCATCTTCGGGTGCTCGAGTTCGAGTCTCCGGTGCCGGTGGGCACTACCTTGAAGGCCGGGGACAAGGAGGTGGGCACGGTGACTTCGTCTGCCGGAACCTCAGGTCTCTCCCTACTCTGGCGTGAAGTTGAACCAGGTGATCTCGTCTCCGCCGATGGTGTACCAACGACGGTCAAGGAACTTCCCCGAAAAACTGCCGGAAGCTTCACCACTTCTTAACAACTGGTAGACCAGACTGTGTCGGTGTCCGGACCCACCAAATCCATCCTGCTCGTCGAGGACGATGATTCGATCGCCGACATGCTCCGTGGCTTTTTTGAGCGTGACGGGTTCAGGTTTCTCCATGCGCTCACCGGCGAAGAAGCAATCGAGCGACTCCGGATCAGACCGGTGTCGGTGGTCCTGCTCGATCTCAACCTCTCGGGAATGGACGGTGTCGAGACCTGTCGTCGCATCAGGGAGTTCACCCAGGTCCCGGTGTTGATGCTCACCGCCCGCGATAGCGAGATCGACAAGGTGCTCGGCCTGGAGTTGGGTGCTGACGACTACGTCACCAAGCCCTTTTCGCCACGGGAGTTGATGGCACGGGTCAAAGCGGTGTTGCGACGTTCCGAAGAGCCAGTCCGGAAACCGCGAATCCTCGAGATCGCAGGCTTCGAGATCGACGGTGGCAAACGCATCGTGACCACACCCGCGGGTTTGAAGCAAACACCTACCGCCCGCGAGTTCGATCTCCTCTGGTTTCTCGCCGAGAATCAGGGGATTGCGCTCTCCCGTAACCAGATTCTCGAAACGGTGTGGGGGTATGAGTACTTTGGCGAGACCAGGACCGTCGACGTCCATATCCGGCAACTGCGCAAGAAGATCGATGGGATTCCGATCGAAACTGTGTGGGGCGTCGGATATCGACTCGGCGACTGATATGACTCAACCCGGTCTCAGCTGATGCGTCGCCGTCTTTTCTGGACGATTGCCGGCGTGTCGATGGTCATGGGCTCACTTGTGTTGGTTGCCTCATTGGTCTCTTCCCAGCGAGCCGCCCGTGACGCCACACAGCGCGAACTGGAACGCGCTGCCACGGAAGTCGTCGCGATCATCGAAGAGGCAATCGAGCGTGGCGAAGAGCGACCACTTGCAATGGGAGAAGTGTTCGCCTTGTTGGAGAACGACCAATTTGCCTTCCTCCTCGGGCGTCTGGTGTCGGCGGCGGGCGGATCAGATCTGTCGTTTGCGGCGGTTGCGCCAAACGGTGAATTTCTGACCAACGGAGACGTTTTCTCCCGGCTGAACATCGATCTGGCCGCGATCGAACCCGGCGATACCCGCATCTACAGCGCCGAAAACAACGATCTGGTGGTGGTGACCGGAACCGAGCTGACCGTGAACGGCGTCGACCTGGTTTTCATCGCAGCCCTGGCCCGGAACACTCCGGTCGTCCGACTGTCGGACCGGTCCGGGTCGATGGTGGTGATTTTCGCAGGGATGATCCTGGCTTCGTCTCTCCTGGCCCGTTTGCTCGCGGACCGAACCATTAGAAGCCTCGAACCGCTGGCGTCGGCGTCACGACGGGTTGCCTCGGGCGATCTGAGCGCCCGCGTTCCCGACCCTGGAGACCCCGAACTCGCTGACCTCGTTTCAGCTTTCAACGAGATGGCCGAGCAATTGGGGGAGAGCCGGGTTCGGGAGCGGGAGTTCCTTCTCGGTGTGGGACATGATCTCCGAACCCCGTTGACCACGATCGCCGGGTACGCCGAAGCTCTGGAATCGGGCGAGGTCGATTCGGGCGAGTTGATGAGAATCGGCTCGATTATCGGCGTCCAGAGCCGTCACCTGGGCAGGCTCATCGAGGACATCACATTGCTTGCCCGTCTCGAACAGCCCGAGTTTGATCTTCGATTGGAAGAGGTCGACCTCAGTGCGCATGTGACCGAGGTGGTGGAGGCCTTCCGGAGACGGGCGGAAGAACTCGACATCACGCTCGAGGTCAATGCCGAACCCACCGATCCGTTGGAGACCGACCCTGATCGCATCGCGCAGATCGCACAAAATCTGGTGCAAAACGCCCTCCGCTTCACACCGGCTTCCGGTCGAATCACGGTGAGTGTCGCTCCATCGGGCGAAGGCGTCTCGCTTGGAGTCGAGGACACGGGAACGGGTATCAGCCCCGAAGTCCTCCCCAACATCTTTGACCGGCACTTCGCCGTGGGCGGGCAGCGTCAGATTCGGAACGAAGGGACCGGCCTGGGCCTATCGATCGTCAAGGGTCTTGCTGAGAAGTTGGGCGGCTCGGTAGCCGCCGAATCGGAAAAAGGAATTGGCACCAAGATCACAGTGCTGATCCCAGGAGTTGATCAGCCAGGGGTTTGAGTAAAATGAGCCGGCTCGGTAATCGGGAGTACAAGATGAGGTGGTTCATCCTTGCAGTGGTGGTCGTCGCTGGATCCTGGTTGGTCTGGGCTCTGACTCACGATGGGCAGGCGGCTGAAGAACCTTACGAGGTGGTCGAACTCGAACGATATGGGACCACCGTCAGAATGGCAAAGAACGGGGAATTTTGTAGCGGGAGCTGGGATGGATATTTTCCAATACCCGAGACGGCCGAGTACCTGGGACCACATGTTTATGCGGCACCAATGCCCGATGACCCTGGCGTCTACTGGAGATGTACATCACCGACGGAGTCCGGGGGGCACGAGCGGCCGGGACAAAGAGTTGCTGGACGCCTTAGGTTGGGTCCGAAGGTCTGTGCCGGAGGTGGGACTCGAACCCACACGCCCTTATCGGACAATGGATTTTGAGTCCATCGCGTCTGCCATTCCGCCACTCCGGCATGAGTGGCGGCAATTCTACGACCGGTCCGAGGTATTGGCGAGAACGCCCCCTTCTGTGAGTGCCTTTATACCGCCACGGTGCAAAAACACTCACAGAACGGATTTGAAGGCTCTGGCATAATCCTGTCTTATGGGCGACAGCATCTTCGGGATGAAGCGAATTCACCGTCGGTTGTTCGCAGTCAACGACAAAATAGCGGCTGTTGATCGGGAGCTCCGCCTAGCCAGGTCCGAACTGGAGTATCACCGATCGATAAACGAGGATGCCCAGCGCGACGCCGCAATCGGGAACTACATCGATCGTGAAGAAGCCTCGTTGACCAGAGGCGACGTCCGCCGATTCGAAAAGACCATCGACCGGTTGGCTGCCAAGCAGGAATCTCTCTACGTCAAACAGGCCAAGCTCCTCGACCGCTTGCCGGGCTAGCTCGCTACTGTCGCCGAAGTGCCCACCCTGATCCTCATTGACGGCAATTCGATCGCTTATCGCGCCTTCTACGCCCTACCCGAAGACCTCGCTACCAAGAGTGGCCAGGTCACCAATGCCGTCTTCGGGTTCACCCGGATGCTGATTCGACTCCTCAAAGATCACGACCCGGATGGAATTGCGGTTGCATGGGACGTCTCCCGCCAGACCTTCAGGACCGAGGCATATCCGGAGTACAAGGCGAATCGTTCCAAGGCCCCTGACCACTTCCGCAGCCAACTCGGGCTGATGGACGAAGTGCTGCAGGCCCTCCAGATCAATCAGATACGCCGGGAAGGGTTTGAAGCCGACGACATCATCGCGTCGATCGCCAAACAAGCGGCGAAAGACGCTTGGGAGGTCCTGGTCGTGACCGGGGACCGCGATGCTTTTCAACTGGTGGGCGGCCCGGTGAAGGTGGTGTATCCGATGCGGGGAATTTCGGAGACCATCACCGCCGATGCTGACTATATCGAGGGCCGTTACGGGATCAGACCCGACCAGTATGTGGAATACGCCGCCCTCAGAGGGGACAATTCCGACAATTTGCCGGGGGTGCCCGGTGTCGGGGAGAAGACCGCTGCCAGGTTGATCGGCGATTACGGGAGTCTCGAGGCGATCTTTGCGGCGCTGCAGGACCAGACACCCAAGTTGCGGGAGAATATGGCGGCTGCCCGGGAGCAGGTTTTTCTCAACCGGCGACTGATGGCCCTCGTCGACGATCTCGATCTTCCCTTCTCGACCGATGAGTACACCGTCAAAGAATGGGACCGGGCGACTGTCAAAGATCTCTTTGACTCGTTGGAGTTTCATTCGATGTGGTCGGATCTGGAACAGGCCCTTCCAGGCGCCACTCCACAAGGCGAAATCCTTGATGTCGAGACATCCCAACTCGTCGACCCGGCGCGAGTGGCAGCCCTGGCGGGGCAGTCCGAACTGGTCGTCGGTTTGGTCGGCGGTCCCGAGGATCCCTTCGGATTGGCGATTTCGACGGGTCCCGGCCGAGCTGTCGTTGTCCCGATGGACGCCGCCGGGCCGATTCTGGACAGCTTGACCTCCGGGAAAACGGCGGCAATCGGCCATGACCTGAAAACCTTCACCCGGGTGCTGCTCGGCTTGCGATACGACATCACTGCCCTGAGGATGGACACGGCACTGGCCGCATATGTCGTCAACCCGTCGCAACGGACCTACGAGCTCGAGGAACTCGCCGAACGGTTGTTGAGCCTCGAAGTGGTGTCAGTTGACGGGGAGGACAGCGGTGCGGGAATGCTCCCGTTCGAAACCGGGCCTGATCTGGATACAGAAGGGAACCGGATCGAGGCTGTCAGACGACTTTCCGAATTCCTCACGAAAGAGCTATCGGACAAGGCCGAGGCGAAACTATTCAACGAATTCGAGCTTCCTCTGATCCCCGTGCTGGCCCGGATGGAGCACGCCGGGATCGGGGTGGATCGCAAGTATCTCGAGAATTTGGGGGATGATCTGCGGGTGCGGCTGGCCAGGTTGGAGTCCACGATCCAGGATCTCGCCGGAGAGCCGTTCAATGTCAACTCCACAGACCAGCTGCGCTCCATCCTGTTCGAAAAACTGGAGTTGCCGGTTCTGAAGAAGACCTCCACCGGGAAGCCGTCTACCGACCAATCCGTACTCAAAAAACTCGATCATCCCCTGGTGGAGGCACTGCTCGAGTATCGAGAGTACGAAAAGCTCCGCAGCACGTACGTCGATGGGTATCTTCCGCTGATCGAGGGCGACGGGCGGATTCACACCCGGTTCAACCAGATGGCGGCCACAACCGGTCGGTTATCGTCCGACCGCCCAAACCTCCAGAACATTCCCATTCGATCCGAGTCCGGGATGACCGTTCGCAAGGCATTCGTGGCCGACCCGGGTTCGACCTTTTTGGTTGCTGACTACTCCCAGATCGAGTTGAGGATCCTCGCCCATATGTCGGGGGATCCGTTCCTGATCGACGCCTTCAAGAACGATCTCGACATTCACGCGGCCACGGCTGCCCGGGTCTGGCAGCTTCCGCTAGAAGAGGTGACAGTCGAGCAGCGCCGTACGGCCAAAATGATCAACTTCGGCCTCCTCTACGGGATGGAGGCGTTCGGTCTCGCCGACCGCCTCGGAATCGGGCGTGAGGAAGCCAAACAGCACATCGATTCGTATTTCGACCAGTTTGAAGATGTGAAAGCGTTCATGGCGAACGTGGTGACCCGTGCCCGGAATGACGGATATACCACCACGCTGTTCGGGCGGAGGCGTTATCTCCCCGAACTCAAGTCGGACAACTTCAGAGTTCGGCAGATGGGGGAGCGGATGGCGCTGAACGCCCCGGTCCAGGGGACCGCCGCCGACGTGATCAAAAAAGCGATGATTGACCTCGACAATCGGATCAGGGCCGGGGCACTGGAGTCGAGGATGCTGCTCCAGATCCACGACGAATTGATACTGGAGTGCCCCGAGAACGAGCTATCTCAGGCAACAGCCGTGGTCGTGGAGAGCATGGAACACGTCACCAGTCTCGACGTTCCGCTGCGCGTCGATGTCTCGACAGGAAAGAGCCTGGCGGCGGTAAAAGACTGACCGGCGATTTCTGTTCGCCTTTGACAGCCCATTGGCATAGAATCACGACCAGCCTGTGCGGTTCCCGTGCAGAGTTCTTCCAAAGAGGTATTTCCCTACACATGTCCAGCGATCAAGTAAACACCGCGCCCGAAGGAATTTCGGAAGAAGCGCCCGAGACCCCAGCAGCCGAAACCACGGAAACCGTAACGCCCGAAGTTGAAACACCGGCAGCCGAAACCGCGGAGGCCGTAACGCCCGAAGTTGAAACACCGGCAGCCGAAACCGCGGAGGCCGTAACGTCCGAAGTTGAAACACCGGCAGCCGAAACCACGGATGAGCCGACGATCGAGGCCACCGCCGCTGAGGAGATCACGACCCAACAGGCCCCAGCAGGTACAGATGAGAACCCGGAACCGGCTGTCGCCGCACCATCCGTAGACAGTCCGAAGGAAGAGTCCTCCGCATCAAGCGACGAACCCCCCGCCAACTCCGTGGCGAATATGGAAGCGCCGACCCCCAGAATCGCCCTGGTCGCTCCCGATCTCAGCGACCTCCCCGATGACATCGGCGATGACTTCGAAGCTGCAATCGCCGCCACCGTTCTCGAGTTCAACGATGGTGACATCGTTGAAGGGACCGTGGTCAGTGTCGATAGCGACGGCGCAATGATCGACGTTGGATACAAGTCAGAGGGATTGATCCCCACCAGAGAACTCTCCATCCGAAACAACATCGACCCCCACGACTCGGTGAAGGTGGGCGATCGGGTAGAAGCGGTGGTCCTCACCAAGGAAGATGACGAGGGGCGCCTGCTCCTGTCGAAGAAGCGCGCCATGTACGAGCGCGCGTGGGGCAAGATCCACGAAATTGCGGCCGCCGATGAAACCGTCGAGGGAACAGTTATCGAGGTGGTCAAAGGTGGGCTCATCGTCGACATCGGGCTGCGAGGGTTTCTCCCGGCCTCACTCGTCGACCTGCGTCGGGTACGCGACCTCGACCCGTTCATCGGGGAGACAATCACCGCCAAGGTGATCGAACTCGACAGGGCTCGCAACAATGTCGTACTCAGTCGGAGGGCCTTTCTCGAAGAAGCCCAGGCCGAAGAACGCCAGGGTTTCCTCGACGATCTCGCCGAAGGCGAAATCCGCGACGGAGTTGTCTCTTCAGTCGTGCATTTCGGTGCATTCGTCGACCTTGGCGGTATGGACGGATTGGTCCACGTATCAGAGCTTTCATGGCAGCACGTCAACCATCCCAATGAGTTGGTCAACGTTGGCGACAAGGTGCGGGTCAAAGTTCTCGAAGTCGACTTGAGCCGGGAGCGAATTTCACTTTCGATCCGCCAGACGACAGAAGATCCGTGGGATGTGTTCGCCGAAGGACACGACGTCGGAGATGTCGTCGACGGCACCGTCACCAAGACCGTCCCGTTTGGTGCGTTCGTCTCCGTCGGTGAGGGGGTCGAGGGTCTGGTTCATGTGTCCGAAATCGCGGTTCATCGTGTGGAGTCCCCGGAGTTGGAACTGTCCATCGGCCAGGCCGTTAAGGTGAAGATCACCGAGAAAGATGACGAGCGGCGTCGCATCTCGCTCTCGATCAAACAGGCGGCGCCTGATTACAAGGAACGCTCGGCTCCGGTCGATGAGCCTTCAGGGGCCAAGAAGCCCGGCCGGCGCAACCAGCCCCGGGAGTTTGAGCGGGAGTTCGGCGCCACCGAGGACGAGCGACCGCCGATGCCCGTCGACGCCTCTCTAGAAGCGATCCTTCAAGAACTCAAAGAACGCGGTATCGGCCGCAGGTAGCGGCCCGGGCAACCCCTTCAAAACAAGGTCGCAAGTCCCATATCGTTTATCGGGGGGCACGGGCACGATCGCTTACTATGTTCCGGCAGAGAATTGCTCAAGGGGCGGGATTTGTGTTCCGAAACAATCTCTGTGGAAATTGAACTGAAACGCCGGGCGGGGACCGCCTCGCCGGTAGCATGCCTCGGGCAAGTCGTCGCACAAGTGGCGAGCCACCGAGGGTATAACCGAAGGGGACTCAATGGGTAGGAGAGCAATAGTTCTTCTAGTGGCCTTGATTTTGGCCGGACTAGCCGCCTGGGCGGTATGGAACTTTTTAGATGGTGTAAAAACGGACGCCGAGGCCGAACAGGTCCAGGTCGACGTGTTCCGGGCCAACGGAGCGATTTCCGAAGGCACCGATGGGTCAATCCTTCTCTCTACCGACGGTCTGCTCGAGGCCGGCACCGAGGAACAGATCGACCTCCCGGAAGACGCTATCACCACCCAGGAGGAGCTCAACAATATCCTGAGCGGGCGTTTTGCCGCCGGACCGATTTCCGACAACGCCATCATCACCCGTAGCCAGTGGGTCGAAGTCACCAGCGATGTGACACCCCTGGCGGAGTTGATACCTTCGGGCAAGCAGGCGATTGCCTTGGGTCTCGATGAGATCCGTGGTGTGAATGGGTTCGTGCAACCCGGCGACAGGGTCAATCTCATTGTCACACTCGACATCGCTGCCGACATCATTCCTGCCGACTTCCCGACACTGCAACCCGATACGGGAGATGGCGCAGCGGCACCTGGAGATCAGGCGGTCACCGTCACATACACCCGGTTTGTGCTGCAGGGCCTGCCCGTCCTCGCAGTCGGCAAAGAAGTGCGACCAGACCCGGACGCACCCCCGGTTGTGACTGTTCCGACGACTACCCCGGTAAACCCCGATGGAACGGAGACGCCGGCGCCGGAGGAGAATGTCATCATCACGCAGTTCGTCCTCGAGGTAAGCCCCGAAGACGCCGAGCGTCTGGCATTCGCCGTCGAGAACGGTTCGGTGTGGATGACTCTGGTTCCCGAAGACTTTGTAGAAGTTGAAACCAACGGCGTTATTATTGATACGCTTTTCGGTGGAAATCTTCTCGACGACATCTTTTCCAACTGAGGTACTGATTCATGTCAATGGCTGAGCACAACCTGCTGGTTGTCGACCAGGACGATGACTTTCTTGCGAAAGCAAAAGAGTTGTTCGATGGTCGGCTACCAACGGCACGATCGCTGGAAATGGCTGAGGAGAGTCTTCAGTCCGGCAAGGTGAGAATGCTGCTGCTCGGCCCTTCATATACGACTGAGACGTCGATGGACGAGATCCGGGCTGTTCACAACTCGGATCCGTCCCTGCTCATCATGCTGGTGGCCGAACTGGTCACCTCCGATCTACTCCGAAACGCAATGAGGGCAGGTGTTTCTGACGTCCTCGAAATTCCGCTGGAAGAGCAGAAAATCGAGGAGGCGATCGAACGCTTCGCCCATGATGTGCTGAAGCGCCAGGGTGGGGTGACGAAGCAGAGCGACAATATCGAAGATACCGGTCGGGGCAAGGTCGTGACAGTTTGGTCTGCCAAAGGAGGCAGCGGGACGACTGTCGTGGCCACCAATGTTTCTCTGTTGCTCAACCGGATAGAAGATAAGAAGGTCGTCCTGGTTGACGCCGACTTGCAGTTCGGTGACGTCTGCCTTGTCCTGCAGTTGGAGCCGAAGTTCACGATGGTCAACGCCGCTCATGAACTCCATCATCTCGACCCCGAGCTCCTCGACAGCCTGTTGACAGAGCATCCCAGTGGCCTCAAGGTCCTGGCCGCGCCGCTGGAGCCAGCGTTTGCCGATGACATAACCACTGCCGGGTTGATGCAGATGATCGATCTCCTCCAAGACTCATACGACTACGTGATCGTTGACACCGCGTCGATGCTCGACGAGCTGATCCTGTCACTCGTGGAGAAGTCGGATCAGGTGCTCATGGTCGTTGACATGGATTTGCCCAGCGTGAAGAACGCCAAGCTCGCCCTCGACACCATGCGGCTCCTCAAATTCAGCACAAGCGCCGTGAGCCTGGTTATGAATCGGTCGAATTCTCGCTCCAAGCTCGACAACAAAGAGATCTCATCGGCCCTGAAGATGTCGATCGACGCCGCAGTGCCGTCCGACGCATCGATTGCGGCGTCGGTCAATGAAGGGCGTCCCGTCGTGGAGTCTGAGCCGCGGTCAAAAGTGTCCAAAGGAATGGAATCGGTCGCTGCATTAGTAGCAAGTGACATACCCGACGGCTCGGGGAAATCCGGGCTGTTCGGTCGAAAGTAGGGGGAGGAGAGATCTATGCCATCATTATCTGAAAGAGTCGCGGCGGCCAGGCAGGGGGAATCTGCGGACATCGCGACCAATCGAACCGACGCGCTCGGAGACCTGAGAGGCCGACTGCACTTCAAGGTCGTCGAAGAACTGGGCCCAACGCTCTACGACCGCGGGATGTCCGATGCGGAGCTCCGCCTTCGGGTACTCGAAATGCTCGAGTGGGCTGTGGACCAGGAACAGGGATTGCCCCTCACCAGTGCCGACCGGCGCGCCCTGCTCAACGAAATCGCCTCTGACGTTCTCGGCTACGGCCCCATCGACCCGTTGCTCAATGACCCGGACATCACTGAAGTCATGGCCAATGGCCCACACGATATCTACTTCGAGAAGAAGGGTCGGATCACGAAATCAGACGCCAAGTTCGTCGACGAAACCCATCTCCGCCGGATTATCGACAAGATCGTCGGTCAGATCGGGCGTCGTGTCGATGAGGCCACTCCTATGGTGGATGCCCGTCTCCCCGATGGTTCTCGTGTCAACGCGGTCATTTCACCCCTGGCGATCGGTGGGCCGTTCCTTACGATTCGTAAGTTCTCGGTTGACCCGTATCAGGAAGCCGACCTGATCAACTTCGGCACCATCTCCCAGCGTGTTGCCGACTTTTGTCGGGCGTGTGTCCGTGGTCGTCTCAATGTGATCATTTCAGGTGGTACCGGTTCGGGGAAGACCACGACACTCAACGTGATGTCATCGTATATCCCCGGCGACGAGCGAATCGTCACCGTGGAAGACGCCGCTGAACTCCAGATGCACCAGGAACACGTCCTAACGCTCGAGTCCCGCCCTCCCAACATCGAGGGCAAGGGTGCGGTCATGATCAGGGACCTGGTGAAAAACACACTTCGTATGCGTCCCGACCGCATCGTGGTCGGAGAGGTTCGTGGTGCCGAGGCACTCGACATGCTCCAGGCTATGAACACCGGTCATGACGGTTCTCTCACCACCGTCCACTCCAACAGCCCCCGTGACACCCTCAGTCGTATCGAGACCATGGTGTTGATGGCCGGTTTCGATCTGCCGATCCGAGCGATTCGGGAGCAGATTTCCTCGGCAGTCCATCTGATCATCCATGTCTCCCGTCTACGCGACGGAACCCGTCGTGTCACCCACGTGACAGAAGTTGAGGGCATGGAAGGCGATGTGATCACCTTGCAGGACATCTTCCTCTTCGACTTTGGCATGGGTGTCGACGACGACGGGGTCTACCAGGGCCGCCTCAAGGCCACAGGTATCCGGCCGTCCTTCTCCGAGGATCTGGCCAATCAAGGCATAGCATTGCCGGCAGACCTCTTCGACCCCGAGCCTTTCGCTAGGAAGGGCAGATGAAGCGACTGCTTCTAGTTGTAGTCGCCGTCCTGCTGACGGCGGGAACTGCGTTCGCGCAGTCTTCCGAGCCGTCGATAGAGATCGTCGACATCAACGGAGCGCGTTATGCCGATGGTGGCCAGACCACCATGCTCATCGACTTCTCCAACTTCACCACGGCACCCGACCCGGCGTTGTTGACGATAACTGCCGACGGGCAGCCCGTCACAGGTCTCGAGGTACGAAGTCTCGGAGAGTCGGCGGTCCCCGTTCGGATCGCGCTGGTGATCGACTCCTCCGGCTCGATGCAAGGGGCGCCAATTGAGGCTGCCAAGGCCTCAGCGCAGGCGTTTGTCGACCAGAAGCGAAACGAAGATCAGATCGCGCTCATCACCTTCGCCGATGAGGTAGTGGTGGCTTCTGGATTCACATCGAACGGCAACGAGTTGACGACCAGGATCGCCGCCATCGTCGCCGACGGTGAGACGGCGTTCAACGACGCTGTAATCAAAACGGTTGACCTCTTTGACGAGTCCGCAAGCGAAAATTTTCTGAGGAATGCGATTGTCCTCACCGACGGTGACGACACGGTCTCGGTCGCAACACTCGAGGAAGCCGTTGCGAAGGTCTCAGGCGCCGACATCAAATTCTTCGGCGTCGCCCTCGAGTCTCCAGATTTCAATCCCGATCCGGTGCAACAGATCGCTGAAGCCGGAAACGGGCTCTTCCTGTCCACTCCCAATCCGGAAGAATTGGCGGGCCTCTATCAGCAGATCGGGCAGGAGATCAACAATACGTTGGTCGCACGGTTTGTTTCGCCGATCTCGGCCCCGGGAACCGTGACTTTCGCCGCCAGCTACGCAGACTTGTCCTCATCGGTCGACTTCCAGGTCTCCGGGTTCGCCACAACGACAACGGTGCCGCCGGAAGGCACCACTACGGTGACTTTCGCGCCCCCGACGTCAGTGGTGATCGACAGTCCGCTGTTCCTCGATTCACAGACGTTGATCCTGATTGGTGCTGTCGGCCTGGGACTGACGTTGTTCCTGTTCATCGTCATCCTGTTCGGCCGGGAAGACGAAGAGGGCGGAGGGCGGTTTGCCAAGAGGCTCGAGGCATATGGACGTAAAGGGTCCGGCAACGAGGAGAAACGGCCCTGGGTTGAGCGTATCCCGCTCATCAACAAGTTCTCGCAGGCCGCTGAAGAGGAAGTAAAGCGCCGCGGGCTCCTGTCGGGCATGAATTCCGCCCTGGAACAGGCCAACATCCCGATGTCACCCGGCGAGGCCGTACTCGCCCTCTTCGGGCTGGCTGCCGTCGGCGGTTTCATCCTGGGTATCTTCAATGGGGCCGTGGTGGGCTTGGTCTCCTTCATCGTGATCCTCTTCCTCTTCGTCTTCCTGATCTCATGGACCGGGAACCGGGAGAAGAAGCGTTTCGAGAAGCAACTACCAGACACCCTGACTTTGATGGCGACCTCGCTCCGGGCTGGCTATTCGCTGCTCCAGGCGGTGGAAGCAGTGGCTTCGGAGGCGCAAGATCCGACGGCACGGGAGTTCGGCCGGGCGCTCGTCGAGGCACGTTTGGGACGGTCGGTGCCGGACTCGCTGGCTGGAATATCGACCCGCACCCAGTCGCAGGACTTCGAATGGGCGGTGATGGCGATCGAGATCCAACGCGAGGTCGGCGGTAACCTCGCAGAGGTATTGCAGACCGTCGCCAACACGATGCTGCAAAGAAATCGTCTCAGGGGCGAGATCAAGGCCCTAACTGCAGAAGGCCGTCTGTCGGCGATCATTCTCGGCGCTCTGCCATTTGTGATGTTCGCCTTCCTGTATGCAACCAACAGGGAATATCTGTCCCCACTGCTCGAAGAGACTGTTGGCCAGATAGCAATCGGTCTCGGACTACTCCTAATCGCCGCCGGTCTTTTCTGGCTCAAGAAGATTGTGGACATTGACGTATGAGTGTTGAACCGTTGACTCTTGCCGTAATCGGAGTGTTTCTCCTCGTGATGTTTGTCGTGGTCTGGATCGGGTTCGGCGTCACCAGGGAGCAGGAGGACATGACCGACCGTCTTGCACTCTATGGACGCAGGAATGCACCAACGACGCGCGACGACGAGTTGGCCAAACCTTTTGCACAGCGGGCCATCGCACCACTCGTCCTCAAGACGTCAGGTTTTCTGGGTCGATTCACCCCTGTAGGGTACATGGACAAGAAACAGCACAACCTGGTGATTGCGGGATCGCCGGCCAACCTCGACGCACCATCATTCGTGGTGATCAAGATGCTCGGGGCAATCGTCGGTGTCGTACTCGGTTTCCTGCTCGTCGACTTCGGATCCTCATCCTTTCAGAGGATTTTCTTGTTCGTCATGCCCATCGCCCTCGGGTTTTTCGGTCCCGATGCTTGGTTGGCCCGCAAGCGCGACGAACGGCGACTCGCCATGCAGAAGGCGCTGCCCGACCTCCTCGACCTTCTGGTCATCTCGGTAGAGGCCGGGCTCGGATTCGATTCGGCGATGTCCCGCGTGGTCGCCACCGTCCCCGGACCCCTGTCCGAGGAATTCTTCCGCATGCTGCAGGAGACCCGGGTGGGCGTCAGCCGGCGGGAGGCGATGCGCCATCTCATGGACCGCACCGACCTCGACGAGCTCCGTTCGTTCCTGCTGGCGATGATCCAGGCGGAGGCGTTTGGTGTCACGATTGCCAACGTGCTTCGGGTGCAGGCCGATGAGATGAGGATAAAGCGGCGTCAGAGAGCTCAGGAGAAGGCTTTCGCCGCTCCGGTGAAGCTGGTGTTTCCGTTGGTGTTTTGCATCTTCCCGGCCTTGTTTATCGTTCTACTCGGCCCTGCGGCGATTCAGATCACCGAAGCTTTCGCTAGCACCTGATGCAAACAGCGGAGGGCGATCCGCGACGTAAGTTGTCGATAGCCCATTTCCTGCTGCTCATACCCTGGATTGCGCTGGTCATCGATGCCTGGTCTCCGATCGGGGACAATTCGTTCCTATGGCACATCCGGGCCGGCAGCATACAACTGGATGCGGGCTCTGTGATCACCCGGGACCCATTTTCGTTTACCGCGGGTGGTGAGGCCTGGCTCACGCAAAGCTGGCTCGCAGAACTGATTTATGGGCGTCTGGAGGCCTCCAGCGGGCTCGGGTTCGTCCCACTGATGATGCTGGTTGTCATGGTGCTGACATTCTTTGGCCTCGGGCTACTTGCGTACCGGAGCTCGAACAACGTACTGGTAACCGGGATCATCCTGATTATCTCTACTGTGCTCATGGTCAGCTTTCTCGTCCCCCGGCCGGTGATCTTCTCCTACCTGCTGTCGGTTCTGGTGATTCTCAGCTGGGAACGGCGGCAGACACGGTGGCTTTTACCCTTCCTGTTCTGGCTTTGGGCGTCCGTGCACGGATCATTCTTCATCGGGCTCGCATACGTCGGGCTGCGGCTTCTATCCAAGAAAGACTGGAAAGCGTTGCCCGTCGCCATCGCTTCCGGTTTGGCCACACTCCTGACTGCCCACGGCCTCGGTGTCATCAAGATCCTCACCGACTTCGTCGCTGCCCGCCCCTACTTGAGTCTCCTGAGCGAATGGCGGACGCCCGAACTCCTCTCACCGGTCTTTTTCCCGTTCTTCGTGGGGATTGTCCTCATCATGTACGGCGCCACCCGCGGGAGGATCAAACCTCTCGATCTCGTGGTCGTTGTCCCCTTCTTCGCCATTGCCCTGACCTCTCTGCGATCGGTGCCGCCGGCGTGGATTTCGCTGGTCGTCCTCGTGGGGGTGGCGTTGGCGGGCGAGCGGCCCCGACTGCCGGCCCGGTTCGGGACAGGCGCCGCGGCAGTGTTCGCGGGCGCCATCATCCTTCTGCCCTTCCTCTTGATCGGAGAAGCGACCCTTTCCGAAGACAGGTTCCCGATCCAGGCAGCCGAACAGCTCGACGTCGCCCCGGTGTTTCACAATGATGTCGTCGGTGGGTACTTGATCTGGTCCCGTGGCCCCGAATTGGAGGTTTTCATCGACGACCGTGCTGAGCTGTATCAGGAGCGCATGGAGGAGTTTGTGGACATCCGGGTAGGGAAAGAGCCCTGGGAGCCCGTATTCGAGCGATATGGCATCTCTCAGGCGCTTCTGGCGGCGGACGAGCCGATGGTGGGCTGGTTGGAAGAGGCAGGCTGGGTCATAACCTACGGCCAGGGCACCGACTTCGTAATCGTCTCAGCGGGGTAATCGGTCCCGAAAACGAAGAAGAGGGACCCGAGGGTCCCTCTTCTGGTTGTTGGTTCTGACTCAGGTTTAGGTGAGACCGGAACCGATTTCGCTGAAGGTGCTCGATACCTCACGACCGGCGAACCGGACCGCGACGAGCGCAATGATGGCGATGAGGACAACGAGGAGTGCGTACTCAACCATTGAGGCGCCCTTCTCTTCCTGCATCCAGCTTGTTACCTTGGTCCACAGAGCAAGCATTTACCCCTCCTTGGGTAGAACTTATTGGACTTACACCGAGCAAATTAACTCAGATGTATCTTTCCGCAATGGGTCTTTCGTCCCATCACCTAATAACATGTATCGGCGGACGGGATGAGGTCTTGATAGCCACCGGCTGGGTAAATCGACCCATTCTCGGCATGCAGGGCCGATTTGGGACCCAGCAATAGGGCGTCGGGACCATGTATATCGGCTCGCACCGGGGTGATTTCGAATTGGACTCCACCGGGGGTGGAGGGCTCGAGACCGGAAGGTCTACGGAGTACGGGCGTCGACGATGCCAGAGTTGATGTCGCTGTACAACCCGGAAGTCTCCTGGCCCATGTACTTGACGGCTAGCAAGGCAACGATCGCAATGAGAACCGCCAGGAGGGCGTATTCGATCATTGAAGCGCCTCTATCTGTGTTCAGTCGGTTGTATATGCGTAGCATTGGTACTCCTATCCGCCATATTTTAAGAGGGGGTTACCTGAATAGTGATGGGTCTAATGACTCATCCGATTGCGCTACTGAGGGCGGGCGAGACCGAGTCGGATAGCCTCGATAGCAGCCTGGGTCCGGTCGGCTACCGCAAGCTTTTGGAATATGGAGGCCAGATGGTTCTTCACGGTTTTTTGCGAGATGAACAGCCTTTCGGCCAATTCGTCCGTAGCGGAAACTCCTACAGCGAGGAGTTGGAGTATCTCGATCTCCCGCGGGGTCAGGGCAGCCGCCCCCGGGTCGAGTTGGGCCTTCATGTGACGTTCTAAGACCTCGTCGCGCTCCTCGTCGTCGAGGATCATGAGATCCTCACCACCGGCGACGGCCCTGATCGCTGCGGCCAGTGTGGTGAGCGGCACCGCCTTGGAGAAGAATCCTTTCGCCCCGGCCTTGTGAGCTCTGAGTTTCTGCTCATCGGAGGCGTGCATGGAGACCACGATTGCCTTCGATCGACGTCCGAGTTCAGCGATCGCTTCGATCCCGTCACCCAGTGGCATTTCGATGTCGACAACACAAACTTCAGAAGGCTGACTATCCAATGCCGCTTCGAGGTCGGGTCCGGAATTCACGATTCCTACCACGCGGGTGTCCGGGAGGCTATTGAGCGCCTGGTAGAGGCCATCGGCAAAAAGCTGGTGGTCGTCGGCGATTGTTACGCGGATCATTTATTTTCCCCATTCGATGGTGATGGTGGTCCCAACTCCGGGCTCGGAGAGGAATTCGATCTCTGCACCTATCTTTTCGGCGCGTTCTTTCATCCCCATGAGGCCAAAATGTCCACGGGGCTCGACGGAAGGGTCGAATCCAACCCCGTCGTCGCTTACTGCACAAATTCCCCGACTGCGGTCAACCTGGCCCGAGATGATGATTTTGGTCCCTTTGGAGTGCCGGTGGGCGTTTCTGGCCGCCTCGGTGACTATTGCCGTGAGATCTCCGATGATTGCCGGCCGGGGTGGACGACGCTCTTCGATGTCGACCACGACCTCCGGACTCCCGGCGAAAGCAACCGTTGCCTGGATGATTCGGGCGGTGATTGTCGGGCCAGGGGCACTTCTCAGGTCGGCAACAGTGGCCCTTACATCCTCGACCAGCTTGGTGACATTTGACCTCAGGACCATCAAGTCGGCGGCGAGTTCGGGATCGTCGCCTTGTTGCATCGCGGTCATATCCAAGGCGAGGCCCAGCGATGCGAGCGAAGGCCCAATCTCGTCATGCATCTCGCGGGCCAACCTGATTCTCTCCTCGGCGACTGCGGTGCCGACGATTTCCTCGAGAAGTTGGAGGTTGGCGAAGGCAAGTGCGACCGGCTGAATTGCATCCTCTATCGCCTGTTCCTCGGCCTGGCCGAGCATTTCGGGAGTCGTGAACTCGAGATTGCCTATTTGTAAATCGGCCGTCGCCAAGGGGTAAGTTCGTGGAAACCCTTCGTTCTCCGGGACGCCCCGGGCAGCCAGCACCACGGCACCCTGATCATGGTTGACGATGAGCTTTCCGGCCGAACCGGGAAATCTATTGATAAGTGCGTCGAGCATGGTCGCGCCAACATCCACTGCGTTCAATCGCCCGGCAGATATGTCCTCCGACAGTTGGAGGAGCGTGTTATGGGTCTCTTCGAGGGACTTGAATTGACGGACCGCATCTTGTCCTTCTAGGGCTATCGACTGCGCCTGGTTGAAGATGTCCTGGAGCAGCCTCCTGATAGTTGCCAGGAGGAGCACAAACAAAATGTAGAGCGCCATACCTGACACAACCTGGGTGCCGAGGGAGTCGGTGGCCACCGAGATCAATGCCAGGAGGCCAGCGGAGAGCAATCCGGTGGTCAGTCCAGCTCGTATGCCACCGTAGAGGGTGGCGATTGCGGTCGGCCCCACCGACATGAGCAGGTACGGGCTATCGGCCCCGCCGGAGAATGTGAGTGTGACGGCCACCACGAGTGCCCCCATCAACGTCACCGTTTCGATTCCGAAGCGCACACCGAACCAGCGGTCAGATACCGTCGTTGCGCTTACCACGTAGACAACAGCGCTGACGAGCGAAATTGTCACGTTGGTGGTAAGCCCCCGGGTGATGATGTCGGCGCTCGCCCCGATGATCATCGCCACCCAGAGGGTGATCGTGATGACACGATGGACACGGCGCTCCCAGGGGGCCAATTCGAGCATTGAATGAGGCTACCGTGAAGGCTGGTGAGCGAGAGGTACCAGCATTGGCTTCTTTCCGGCGGTATCGGTTCGGGCAAGAGCGCCGTCCGGGCGATGTTCGAAACGCACGGGCTCGGAACAATCGATTCCGATTCGATCGGCCATTCCTTGCTCGAACCGGGAGGGGCAGCGTTCGACCGGGTAGCGGAGGAATGGCCCGGCGTATTGATCGATGGTGTGATCGATCGGGGAGCTCTGGCAAAGATCGTCTTCAATTCTCCGGATGATCTGGCCGCGTTGGAGGGCATGACGCACCCCCTGATTTTCGGCGAAATCACCGCCCGAGCTCAACGATCCGAAGGACCGCTCATCGTCGAGATACCCATTTTGCGACCGACAATGTGGGACGAATGGCAGGTGATGGTCGTTGACGCCCCCGATTCGGTCCGTTTGGAACGTGGGATGCGTCGTGGCCAAACCGAAGAAGACCTTCGGGCGCGGATGGCGGCACAGCCAACCCGTGGGGAATGGCTGGCGGCGGCCGACCTCGTCATCCCAAATCCCGGGGCGATCGAAGAGTTGGAGGAGTCAGTTGAAGCGGTGGCGGCGTCGCTGTTCGGTCGGGGCTAGCCACTAATTCTGTCTCAGGGTGGCTGTAACCTTGCATGGTGCCCGCATTCAAAGTCATTTCTGATTTCTCACCTGCCGGAGACCAACCCAAGGCGATAGCCCAGCTTGCCGAAGGGGTCAACCGTGGAGACAAGTTCCAGACCCTCCTCGGCATCACCGGGTCTGGTAAATCGGCCACCATGGCGTGGACGATCGAGCAGGTGCAGAAACCCACGCTGGTGATTGCACCGAATAAGGCTCTCGCCGCCCAGCTAGCCAACGAGTTCCGTCAGCTCTTCCCGGAGAATCGCGTCGAGTACTTCGTCTCGTATTACGACTACTACCAGCCCGAGGCGTACATGCCCCAAACCGACACTTTCATCGAGAAAGATGCCACCGTCAACGACGAGATCGACCGTCTCCGTCACGCCGCCACTGCTGGTTTGCTAGTCCGTGACGACGTGATCATCGTCGCATCGGTGTCTTGCATTTATGGACTTGGCTCGCCTGACCAATATCAGGGGCAGTTGCTCCGTCTGGTTGCCGGTGTCGAGTATCCGATGCAGGATGCGATCAAGCGACTCGTTGATATTCAATACGAACGCAACGAGGTCCAATTGATCCGGGGCAAATTCCGTGTCCGCGGGGACACGCTCGAATTGTTCCCCTCATACGCAGAGACCATCATCCGGGTTCAGTATTGGGGCGACGAGGTGGAGAGGATCCTCCGAATCAACCCGGTTACCGGTGAAGTCATTGAAGAGCTCAGCGAGCTCTTCGTGTTCCCGGCCACCCACTATGTGACCGAGCGTGAGCGTCTTCTCAAGGCGATCGGGACCATCGAGGAAGAGGCAGAAGACCGGCTCGGCTGGTTCGAGAGACACGGGAAGATGCTCGAGGCGCAGAGGCTCCGTATGAGAACCAATTACGACATCGAGATGATGCGGGAGGTTGGCTTCTGCTCAGGCATCGAGAACTATTCGCGGCACCTCGATGGCAGGGAACCCGGGGAGGCGCCCTACACACTCCTCGACTATTTCCCCGACGATTATCTGACGATCATCGACGAGTCCCATGTGACCATCCCTCAGATAGGCGGGCAGTTCGAAGGCGATCGGTCCCGGAAGGATGTGCTGGTAGAGCATGGATTTCGGCTCCCATCTGCCAAGGACAACCGTCCCCTCCGTTTTGACGAGTGGCTGGAGAAGGCGAATCAGGTGGTATTCCTTTCGGCGACTCCGAGCGATTTCGAGATATCGCACAGTACGCAGGTGGTGGAGCAGATAATCCGACCCACCGGGCTCATCGACCCCGAGGTGATGATCCGCCCGACCAAGGGTCAGATCGACGACCTTTTGGGCGAGATCAGAGAGCGGGCTGTTCGGGAGCAGAGGGTTCTAGTCACAACACTGACCAAGAAAATGGCTGAGGACCTCACCGACTATTTGCTGGAGATGGGTGTCCGCGCCCGGTATATGCACTCTGAGATCGACACGCTGGAGCGAGTCCAGATCATGCGCGAGTTGAGGTTGGGAGAGTTCGACGTCCTCGTCGGGATCAATCTCCTTCGTGAGGGTCTCGACCTTCCCGAAGTCTCTCTTGTTGCCATTCTCGACGCCGACAAGGAGGGTTTCCTCCGCTCGGCGACGTCGCTCATACAGATCATCGGTCGGGCGGCGCGCAATGTCGATGGCCAGGTGGTCATGTACGCCGACAACATCACAGCCTCGATGAAAAAGGCGATTTACGAGACCAATCGGCGACGGGAAACACAAAGGCAGTGGAACGAAGCACACGGGATCGACCCCACAACCGTGCGCAAGAGGGTTTCTGACATCCTTGAGCTGGTCCAGTCAGAAAGGCCGGCGGGGGAGCGACGCCGCCGCGAAACCGAACGGCGCGCCCCGATCAATCTCGAGGGCGAAGACTTGACCGCACTCATTCTCAGCCTCGAAGAAGAGATGAACGATGCGGCCCGGGAGTTACGGTTCGAATATGCGGCCCGATTGCGAGACGAAGTCAATGAGCTAAAGCGGGAACTCCGCGAGGTAGCAGAAGCCGGATAGAGCCCTCGATGGCTGCCATGAATGCCCCACAATCAACAATCATCCTGTTAGAACAGACCTGTGTTCCAGGGTAAATCGGTCATCGCCATCGCTCCTGTCTTCAATGAGGAGAAGAAGATAGGGATGGTGGTCCAACGGGTTCCCCGTGAGATTGTCGACGAGATTCTCATCGTTGACGATGGCTCGACCGATCGTTCCCTCGCCGTCGTCGAGGAATTGGGAGCAAAGACGATCTCGCTCGGATCGACCATCGGCGTGGGTGCCGCAATTCGCACAGGATATGAATACGCCGTCGAAAATGGATTTGATATCGCGGTCGTGATGGCCGGGAACAACAAGGACCACCCCGAAGAGATCCCGATTCTCCTCGAGCCGATAGTCCGGGGCCAGGCAGATCTCGTTCAAGGCTCGCGCTGGCTGGGGAAAGTCGGTGACCTGGGCGAGATGCCCCTTTACCGGAGGGTTGCAACCAGGTTGCACCCGACCCTCTTCAACTTGATTTCGGGTGCCAAGATGACTGATACCACCAATGGGTTTCGCGCTGCCTCTGCTGAACTGCTGAGCGATCCGAAGCTTTCGCTTGATCAACGCTGGCTGGACGAGTACGAACTTGAGGTCTATTTACTCTACAAAGCATCGAAGATCGGGTACCGGGTGACCGAGGTCCCGGTCACCAAAACCTATCCTCCGAAAGACTTAGGACAAACCAAAATGAAGCCGATAGTTGGCTGGTGGTCGATTTTGCGCCCACTCCTTTTATTGGGTCTGCGGATAAAGAAATAAGCGAGGACAACAAGAATGATGACAGGCCTTGCCGTTGTCGGTGCCGGCCATTGGGGTCCGCATTTGGTCCGCAACTTCTCGACACTCCACGGCTCTCAGGCCCTATGGGTCGTCGACACTGACGCCGACCGGAGAAAGTCCGTAGCCGAACGATTCCCGGGGACCTCGGTCTCAGACGACATCGATGACGTGCTGGCCGACGATAGGGTGGACGCTGTGGTGGTGGCGACGCCGACCAGAACACATTTCGGACTGGTCGAAAAGGCTCTCCAGGCCGGCAAACATGTGCTGGTCGAGAAGCCGCTCACCAACGACCTCGAGCAAGCCATTCGTCTGTGCACCCTCGCCGAGGAGTCGGGCCTGGTCCTGATGGTGGGCCATGTCTTTCTTTTCAACGGAGCCGTCAACGCTGCCAGGGGCTACATCACCGATCAGCAACTGGGGCGGATCAGATATATATCGATGATCCGCACCAACTTGGGACCGGTGAGGTACGACGTCAATGCCGCATGGGACCTGGCCTCACATGACGTTTCCATCGCCAACTACTGGCTCGGGTCGATGCCGACTGCGGTTTCTGCGATTGGTGGCTCCTGGGTCAACGAAGGTATCCATGACTCTGTTTTCTTGACGCTGAAGTATCCAGAGAACGTTCTCGTTCATATCGAGGCGTCGTGGATGAATCCCAGCAAGCGGCGCCTGATATCGGTGGTGGGCAGTGAGCAGATGCTGACGGTGGACGATATGGAATTGATGGAGCCGTTGCGTATATACGACAAGGGTATCGACGAAAGCAGCGACCAGTCAGTTTCCGACACTTTCGCTGGCTTCCGCGCCCAAATCAGGGAGGGCCAGATCATAATTCCCCGGGTCACAGCCGGTGAACCACTTCGAACCGAATGCGAAGAATTTCTCGACAGAGTCCGGGGTGGATCCGGTGTCGTCAGCGATGGATGGGCGGGCGCCGAGGTGGTTGCATCGTTGGTGGCGGCCGATAAGTCGATGGACGACGATGGTGCGCTGACGCCCGTTGAGGCAATCAGATGACCATCCAGGTCCACAGTTCTGCAATCGTCGAGACAACCGAGGTCGGCGACGGATCGGCGATCTGGGCATTTGTCCACATAATGCCGGGTGCGGTGGTCGGCGAGCAGTGCAAGATCGGAGACCATTCATTCATCGAAGGCGGAGCCGTAATCGGCGACCGCGTAACCATCAAGAACAATGCTTTGATCTGGCATGGGGTGATGATCGGCGATGACTGTTTCATCGGACCCAATGTCGTTTTCACAAATGACCTCAATCCGAGGGCCCACGTCCAGAGTGGTCCGGAGGATTGGGTTGACACCGTTGTCGAGTCGGGAGTTTCAATCGGCGCAAATTCGACGATCGTGTGCGGCATATCCATCGGCCACGATGCGTTGATCGGCGCCGGGACCGTGGTAACTCAAAACGTCGACTCTCATGCACTGGTAGTCGGTAACCCCGGACGGATCGTCGGTTGGGTCTGTCGATGTGGTCGAAAGCTCCCGGTGAACTTGATCTGTTCCAGCTGTCACAGGAAGTACGACAAACAGAACAACGGTCTCGGCGAGGTGACAAATGACTGATCAGCGGAACGTCCCCCTCGTCGACCTGGGTTGGCAACACGAGCAGATCAAGGATGAGGTACTCGCAGGCTGGAGCGATGTCCTGGAGCGGAAGTCGTTCATACTCGGTCCCCAGGTGGGGCAGTTCGAGGCCGAATTTGCAAGATTCAGTGGTGTTGAGCACTGCATTGGTGTGGGAAGTGGCACAGACGCCCTGGAGTTGGCTTTCCGCGCCGCTGGCGTCGGCCCTGGAGACGAGGTTGTCCTGCCGGCAAACACCTTTATTGCCACAGCGTTGGCAGTGACGCGGTCGGGTGCCACACCGGTTCTGGTCGACTGCGATCCCGAGACCTATCTGATAACGGCCGAAACCATCGCGCCAGCGGTGAACACCAGGACAAAAGCAATAGTCCCTGTCCATCTCTACGGTCAAATGGCTCCGGTCCAGGAGATCATGGAGGCCTTTTCCGAACTGATCGTCATCGAAGACGGTGCCCAATCCCAGGGCGCCACGCGGCACGGGAGGCCGTCGGGTTCGGTCGGCCACATCGGGGCGACGAGTTTCTACCCGGGGAAGAACATTGGCGCGTACGGGGACGCTGGCGCGGTGCTGACCAACGACTCCGATCTCGGTGAGCAGGTCCACAAACTCCGAAACTGGGGGAGTGATGTCAAGTATTTCCATCCGGAAAAGGGCTTCAACTCACGGCTCGACACCATCCAAGCAGTCGTGCTGCTTGCGAAACTGGCCCGCCTTGAACAGTGGAACAAGCTGCGGGTCGATGCCGCCGGGCGATACCTCGATGCTCTCGATGGCTCCGACCTCGTCCTTCCCACGGTCGCCGACGGCAACGAACATGTTTGGCATCTTTTCGTCCTCCAGGTCGACGACCGTGACCGGGTTCTCAAGGCCCTCAATGAAGCAGGCATAGGCGCCGGCATCCACTATCCGATTCCGATCCATCTTCAAGGTGCGTATCAGGAGCTCGGACGGGGGAGCGGTTCGTTTCCCAACAGCGAGCATCTCGCAGACCACGCTCTTTCGCTCCCGATGTATCCGGGGATTACGAGCGACGACCAGGAGTTCGTGGTGTCGCGGCTCATCGGAGGATGAGCGTGACCAACGTCCAGGAGAGCGTCAAGCGGTCTCGAATCTTCACCCCTCCGGTCGTTGGGCTGGTTGGGCTCCTCCTGACCGGATACATTGTCCTCGGGCTGCTGTCCGGGAGCAACTGGAACCCGACTCTGTTCGTAAAGTTCGATCAGGTGACACCGGGCATGTCGGAGTATGCGACTGGTCGATTCGATGAGGTGGCATACGCTGGGCGAGAGGGTCACGACGGAAAGTTCTTCTTTATCCAGGCGAGTGATCCGTTCTTCATGGAGCCAGACGTGCATGCACGTCTGTTGGATCGGCCGACCTACCGGGCCCAGAGGATGCTTTATCCGACGATTGCAGGAGGGTTCGGCCTGTTCTCTCCGACGACCACTGCGTGGTCTCTGCTGATCCTGAATGTGGTGGGTGTTGGAGTCGGCTGTTGGATCACCGCTCTCGTGGCGATCGAGTTGAGGCTTAGTCCAATATTCGGGTTGGCCTTCTTCATCAATCCCGGAGTGCTGTCTTCGGCCGTGATCGATACCGCCGAAGTACTGGCGATGGTGACTCTGATGGGAGGCATCCTGATGGTCATGCGGGGGAGGATCGGCCCAGCGGCAGCATTTCTCACCTTCTCTTCATTGTCGCGAGAGACCATGCTCTTATCCGTCGTCGGCTGGATGATTTTCTTCTGGGTGCGCGAGAAACGTCTCGATTGGCGGATGGCCGCTCCGTTCGTTGCAGTGGGTGGGTGGTGGCTCTACGTCCGCTTCCGGATCGGGTATCTGAGCGATGGGATTCAGGACGTGAAAGCAATCGGTCTGCCCTTTGACGGTTTGATAGAAGCGATGCAGGAATGGATTGGGGAACGAGCCCATGTCGATGAGTTCGTAATCGCGATTTTGCTTCTCGCGGCGTGCTTTTTCCTCCTCTACCTGGCGGTGACACGATTGAGTCTCCTGCCATTGATGTCCGCCGGTTTCTCGCTGATTGCGATTCTCATGGTCGGTGAAGTCTGGGGACACTACTTCGACGCGAGCAGGGCGCTTACGCCCGTGGCGACACTGGTTTTCCTGTGTATTCCTTTCCTGGCGAAGAGAGAGGAGCGAGGTTTCGTGTGAGCCGTCAATCAAGAAGCCTGTCAGCATGAGGAGGGCATCGTCGACGGCATCTATGGTCGGAATGACAACCATGATCGTCACCCTGCTTTTCGCGGGCAGCCATCTTGCTCAGAACGACTGGAATCCGACAATATTCACGGCTTTCGGCGAAAGTGACCAGGCGATACGAGAGTATGCCGAAGCAAGGCTAGAAGATGTCATCCTCAGGCCGCACCTGGGCCATGACGGACGCTTTTTCTTTGTCCAAGGAAATGACCCCTGGCTCGTTGACCCTGATGAAAACGCTTCGGTCTTGGATCGGCCCACCTATCGAAGCCAGAGAATGCTTTATCCCGTGCTAGCGAGTGCTGGAGGATTGCTGGGACCCGAGGGTGTCACCTGGGGCATGATCGTTGTCAATGTCCTGGCCATGGCCAGCGGAGCGATGGCTGCCGCGGCCATTGCGATCCGACTCGGCGGTTCTCCCTGGTGGGGGATAACATTCCCGCTAAACATAGGTCTGATCAGCGAATTCAGTGTCGGTGGTGCCGGGATTGTCGCCGCCGCGGCGGCGTTTGGCGCAATTCTCTACCTCATGGATCGCAGGCTAGCGATAGCAACTGTTCTCATCGTCGCCTCGGTTCTGTCTCGTGAAGTGATGGTCGTGACTGCTATCGGGGGAGCCGGATACCTGTTCTTCAAGGGGGAGCGGAGACCGGCAATGATTTTTGCCACGACGCCGGTGTTAGGGGCAGCTTTGTGGGCGTTGTTTCTCCGGGCGAGACTACCCGCTGATGGTGATGTCGTAGCGGGAAACCTCGGAGTTCCTTTCGCAGGCTTCCTGGAGAATCTACCCAATTGGATAGAGGATCCAATCGAGCTCGCCGTGGGCTTGGTCACGGTACTCGTCCTCTTGTTCCTGTCGATCCGTGCGATTCGATTTCCGTCACTCCTCGCCTGGGGCTTCGCCCTGTTTGCCCCCCTGGCATTCCTTCTCACCGGACCGGTATGGGACGGCTATTTCAACATTTCTCGAGCCGTCGCTCCGGTGTACACGGCCTACATATTGCTCGCATTCGCCGCCCGGGCCGAGACCAGTACGGGCGAGGTCGAGCCTGTCCGGGTGGCGTTGTGACGGCGGCTATCGAGTCTTCGCCCGGCCGGGAGTATTGGCCGGGTCTCGACGGGCTTCGGGGGGTCGCGATCCTCCTGGTGGTGCTGGCACACGCGGGGTTCATTCTCGGGCCTCTCGGTGGACAGGTCGGCGTCACCCTCTTCTTTGTCCTGTCGGGGTTCTTGATTACCTCGATCCTCATCGCCGAGCTGAGAAAATCCGGTGGGATCTCGCTGAAGGCCTTCTACAAGCGGCGAGCGATTCGATTACTACCTGCGCTATGGCTCTTTCTTGCACTGGGCGGGGTAATAATCGTGTTTCTACTCCCCACGTACCGCCCAATTGTGGCGGCGATTCCTGCCGTTTTCTACTTTTCCAATTATGCGCAGATAGCGGGATACCCGGTCGAACCCAACACCCATTTGTGGAGTTTGTCGGTGGAAGAGCATTTCTACCTCGTTTGGCCGCTTATTCTCAGTCTGCGGAAATCGCTTCCCCGAGCTCGAACCCTCCTGACGTGGGCGGTGGGCCTCCTCGTTCTTCGATTCGCCGTTGGCTTGATATCGACCTTCTGGGCTTACCACGGCTCATTGACTAATAGTTACGCCCTGATTGTCGGTTGTGCTGTTGGCGCCCTTTACGCCGAGGGCATACGCTTTCGGGTTCCGCAGTCCTTTGCGATGGCCTCAGTCCTGGCCATGACACTTATCGCTTCCTGGCCCGTCCCCTCTTTGGACATTCTGCTCGGTCGCTCTCTATGGGTGCCGCCGATCGTGACCGTCCTCGGAGCGGTAGCGATATGGGCGCTGATTCACCAGCCGTCCGAATTGTTCGAAGCACGATGGCTCAGGTATGTAGGTCGGATCTCGTACGGATGGTATCTATGGCATGCCCCTTTCCTTTTCATGACCGCGTCCAATGACACGCTGGCTAAACGACTGGTGGTCGCCGGAGTCACATTCCTGATCGCTGCCGCCTCGTGGCACTTCGTCGAGAGTCCGATTTTGCGCCGTTTTCACGATCGCCGCACCAGGGTTCCAGGCGGCCCCCTAGGTGTTGATGGCGGAACCGCCACCTGGATCGTCGGCGGGGGGACACCTCCATGATCGGGAGAGTTGGGTGATGCAGACCGTTGCGGTCGTCTATGGAACGCGTCCGGAGATAATCAAGCTCGCTCCGGTAGTCAACCTGATTCGTGAGTCGGTGCTTTTGGTGAATACCGGGCAACACTTCGATCCGGCGATGTCGGGGAGAATTGCAGCCGACCTGGAGATGCCTGAGGCTGACCTCACACTGGAAGTGGGCGGGAAGACAAGGTCCGCCCAGATTGCCCATTCAATGCTCGGGCTCGAATCCGTGCTCCGGCCCATGCGAGGGGTCGTTGTGCAGGGTGACACGAATAGCGCCCTGGCCGGAGGGCTCGGGGCAAATGCCCTCGGAGTTCCCCTCTTCCATATTGAATCGGGTCTCCGCTCCTATGACCGGCGAATGCCCGAGGAACACAACCGTGTTCTCATCGATCATCTCGCCGATGTTTGCTGGGCGCCCACTGATGTCAATTTGGCGAATCTCGCAGCGGAAGGAATTCCTGACCAACGGGTAGAGAAAACGGGAAACACGATCATCGAAGCCCTCGAAACGGCTCTTCCGCCCGACCATCAAGTCTCCTCCCTGCTCGACCGTCACGATGTGAGCAGGCACGGGTTTGTGATAACGACGCTCCACCGACCTGAAAATGTGGACGATCCGATTCGGTTACGCGACATTTTGGAGAAGCTGGCGAAGGTCCCAATACCCGTATTGTTTCCGATGCATCCCCGAACAGCGGCCACCGTCGAGAAAGCGGGCCTCCATGCGCTGCTGGCTCCCCTTCAAATCGTTGAACCGTTGGGCTACAGGGATTTCCTCGGACTTCTCGGTTCGAGCGCTCTCGCTATTTCGGACTCAGGGGGTATTCAGGAAGAAGTCTCAGTTCTCAAAGTGCCCGTCATCGTGGTGAGACGGTCCACGGAGCGGCCGGAGGTTCTGGGGACGTTCGCCGACTTGACTGATGACCCTGGAGAAATGCTCGAACTAGCCATAGCGATTCTTGAAGACGGCGGGCGGTTGGGCAATCTTGCCGCGATCCCGAGCCCTTACGGAGACGGCAAGGCCTCGATGAGAATGGTCGAGTCGCTGCGCCGGAGGGAGATAGTCTGACTGTTCATACCGATTTACCTGTGGCCAGAGCCAACTGGCTGCTGATCGCAGCCGCAGGCTTTTCCGCAGGAGCAACGATCGCCGACCCGCGCGGCTCGGTATTCTTCACATCTCTAGGGCTGCTCTCCGTATTCGTCGCGTTGACCGACCGGTTCAAGTTTGGTCTCCGCCTGCCTGTTGTAGGCGGGCTGATGGTGTTTCTGGTGGGCGCGGTATCCAATTCTCAGGAGATGGCGACGTTCTCGCTTCAGCCCGGCAGCTACCAGATTTGGGTTTTTCTTTCTATCGGCGCCGCCGGAACGGCCTTCTTCTCTGAAAACAGCTTGACCCGTAAAGTTTCTATCTTGCTCGCTCTTGGAACCCTGATTCTCGGTTCTGCCGCGATCTTGATACCCGATTGGGAGCCGGTCGTGAGCTCTGATGTGTACCGGGCGCATGTCGCCGCCGGGGAAGCTCTCGTCTCGGGGCAGAACCCTTACTCGGATGCCGTGGTGTTCGAGAGTGGAGACCCCAACAAACCGGAAGGTACCCTCGTTGTGGGGTACCCATATCCGCCGCCTGCCCTGGTGAGCTATGGCCTCATTTCCACTGTGACCGATGCCCGTGTTGTGTCGTTGGTCTCGTGGTTGTTCGTTGCCGTTGCGCTTAGCGTCATCGCCCTCGGAAAGGGCATATTTTCTGACGCAGGGCTAGGGGCACTTCTCCTGATCTGCACCTTGCCCATCTGGAGGATGACCCTATTCATGGCCTGGACGGAACCGATGGTCGTGGCCCTGATCGCGGGTTCGCTCCTCGCCATCGGAAAGAATCGGAAGTGGGGTTGGGTCTTGCTGGGCGTCGCCCTGGCCAGCAAGCAGTACCTCGTGGTTCTTGCCCCGGTTGCGCTCATGTACCGAAATGAGAAGGGGAAGAGGCCGGGTTGGGTCTCGCTGGCGACCGCTGCCGCAGTCACGCTGTTCCCGGCCGTCTTCGGGGTTTCTACGTACTTCAACGCCATTCTGGGGAATACACTCGGCATCGGGTTTCGTCCTGACACCCAGAGTATCAATGGCGTGATCGCTGCGTTCGATGGGGACTTCCTCATCCCATTCGGCCTGGCACTCCTTCTTGTCGTGGGCTGCGCCTTTTGGCTCTGGCGGCGCGATATCGATCAGGAGATGTTGCTCCCGGGCGGGACAGGCCTGCTGGCGATTTTGTTCCTCACAACTTCGGCTTTTCCCAACTATTGGGTGTTGTTGGCCGGACTCGCGGGCCTGTCAGCGATCGGAGTTGCGACAGCTAACCAGGATGGCCGGACTCATCCCTCTCAATCGATCGCTGGCTAAGTGAATGTAAAGGTTTCGTGTCACGAGGAACCTGAAGATCCCGTGCCAACTTACGTCTGAGAACTCGGACTCTGCCAAATCCACCCAGAACCGACGACCGTGTTTTTGTACGTGCGTCTCGTCGTGGTCCAGGCGTCGAATCAACGGTCCGGTAGGGCCGTCGTATACCGGGACGACAAAGACGGCGACGCCACCAGGCTTGAGCCAGCTACGTATCGACGCCAGCGTGCCGGCCGGTTCGTCCAGGTGCTCGAGGACGTCGAAGGCTGTGATGACGTCAAACTCCCTTGTGCCAAATGGACGTCGGTCGGCTGAGGCGACCTCCAATGTTGCTTTTCCCGCTAGTTCTACCCGGAGGTCCTCTACGGCCCGATCGTTGATATCAGATCCGTACAACTCCCACGCAGGACGGTGGTTGGCCGAATACTTGAGAAATGCTCCTCGCCCACACCCAATATCCAATACTGACGGCGAGTCGGTCGGGATGGATTGCTCGATATTTGCAACGTAGTGAGCGAGTTTGTGAGGGGGGTTTTGCCCGTCGTAGGATCGATAGTTGGCATCGAAGTAGTCAGGCTCAGGAATCGGTCGCACAGTCATTTTCCCAACCGCCGAGTCATCATCAGTCGGAGCGTCTTGGAGACTGTGGCACCTACGTCCATCTTGCTCTCTCCTTCTTTGAGGTCGTAACGAAGAATCAGTGGAGCCTCCCCGAATATCAAGCTCTGATCACGCCGCAGTTTGAGGAGGACGTCGACCATCGCCTGAAATCCGTCCTGGTCGAAGAAGACCGGGTCGTGGGCGAGGGCATCTTGCAGCACCCCTGCCTTGTATGCCCGGTAGCCACTGGTGTAGTCCTTGATGCCTTTGATCGGGAAAGAGACCCGAAACAGCCACGAGGCAAGACGGCTCAGGACCCGCCGTGACATTGGAACACCTCGCACCCTGCTGCCTTCCTGGAATCGCGATGCCACTACGACGTCGTAGCCCTCACGGACCATCCGCACCATTCGGACGATCAGCTCAGGAGTGTGGGTGTTGTCCGAATCCATGGTGACGATGACGTCTTGAGGGCTGGCGATATCTCGTGCCCATTCAAGGCCATCGCGTAGGGTTGCCCCGAGTCCGAGGTTGGTTTCGTGCCGTCGAACCTGTATTGGAATCTTCTGGGCCCACTCTTCGGCCACGAGAGCCGTCCTATCTGTGGAGCCATCGTCGACGAGGAGGATCCGATAGGAGAGTTGGACCTCGGACAAGGCGAGGTCGATCCGTGCCAGGAGGTCGGGCAAATTGGGTTCCTCGTTGAAGGCCGGTAACGCGACAACGACTTTTCGAGTTGTTTCCACTGTCGGTCCTATCGGAATATCTGGTTTCCAACTGTACGTCGCTTTCCGCAACGCCACGTGGCACAGCGCAGACAGCCTGCACTCAAAGCGAACAAGTGTTCGGTGAGAAACTGATTACACTGTCGTAACTTGTGACCACCAGGCGGAGAAATTGTCGACCGATTCGATACTGATACGGGGCGCTCGAGAGCACAACCTCAAGAACCTAACCCTTGAATTACCCAGGGAAAAGCTTATTGTTTTCACCGGACTTTCCGGCTCAGGTAAGTCCTCCCTCGCCTTCGACACCATCTATGCCGAGGGCCAGCGCCGCTATGTCGAGTCACTCTCCGCCTATGCCCGCCAGTTCCTCGGTCAGATGGACAAACCGGATGTCGACTTTATCGACGGGCTTTCACCGGCCATCTCGATCGACCAGAAGACGTCATCGAAGAACCCTCGATCCACAGTGGGGACGGTCACCGAGGTCCACGACTACCTACGACTCCTCTACGCCCGGATCGGGATTGCCCATTGTCCCAACGACGGCACGCCGGTAGCGCGCCAAACCCCGCAGCAGATCGTCGATCGGATCCTCGAATTGCCCGAGGAGACCCGTTTCCAGATCCTTGCTCCGGTGGTCCGGGGAAGGAAAGGCGAATACGAGTCCCTTCTCGAGGATCTGGCGAAGCAGGGGTTCTCCAGGGTGCGGGTCGACGGTGAGACTTACGAACTCACCGAAGAGATCAAGATGGACCGGTATGTCCAGCACACGATCGAGGTGGTGGTCGATCGCCTCGTTCGAAAGGAGGGTATCGAAACCCGGCTGACCCAGTCGATGGAGACTGCCTTGACTCTGGCTGATGGCATCGCCGATATCGACATCATCGACGGGCCGACCCTCACCTTCAGCCAGCATCTGGCCTGTCCCAAATGCGGCCTCAGTTTCGAAGATCTCCAACCCCGCAATTTCTCCTTCAACAGCCCCTATGGAGCGTGCCCGGGATGTTCGGGGATCGGAACGAGATTCACCGTCGACGCCGATCTTGTGATCGGCGACCCCGACCTCTCACTCGATGAGGGTGCGATACCCATGTGGGCCTCAAACCGGATGCGCTATTACCACCGTCTGCTGACCGGTCTGAGCAAGGTTTTCGGGTTTTCGATGAGCGACTCCTGGAGGGATCTCGATCCCGATGTTCAGAAGAAGATTCTCTACGGGACCGGTGAGCAGAGGGTCACGGTCGAATATGTCAACCGATTCGGCCGGAAACGGAAATGGGATGCCCAATTCGAGGGAGCGATCCCATTTCTCGAACGGCGACACGAGCAGGCAGAGTCCGACTCGGCGAGGGAGTATTACCAGGAGTACATGGCGATCGTCCCCTGCCAGACCTGCAATGGTGGACGTCTCAATCAGATCTCGCTGGCGGTCACCATCGCCGATCGCAATATCGCCGAGATCTCTGATCTGAGTCTCGGTGATGCCTATGAATTTTTCGAAAGCGTCGAACTCGACGAGCGGGAGACCACCATCGCCGAACGGGTGCTCAAGGAGATCCGTGCCCGGGTCAAGTTCCTCCTCGATGTCGGGCTCGATTACCTGACGCTGAGCAGATCAGCGGCGACACTTGCCGGCGGTGAGGCACAGAGAATCAGGCTGGCTACCCAGATCGGCTCGGGCCTGGTCGGAGTGCTTTACATTCTCGACGAGCCATCGATCGGCCTCCACCAACGGGACAATCAACGTCTCATTGAGACCCTGCTCCGGCTCCGCGACCTGGGAAACACTCTGATCGTGGTGGAACACGATGAGGAGACGATTCGAGTAGCCGACCACATCGTCGATATCGGTCCGGGAGCCGGGGAGCATGGCGGCCATGTCGTTGTCGAAGGTGACCTCGACGCCCTGATCATGGCTTCAGACTCCCTCACCGGCGACTATCTCAGCGGGAGGCGTCAGATCGAAACGCCGATGATCCGCAGACAGGGGAGTGGCGAGTCGATCTCGGTCCTCGGAGCCACCGAGAACAACCTCCAGGGCCTCGACGTCGAATTTCCGCTCGGGGTGTTCACTGCAGTGACCGGGGTGTCCGGTTCCGGAAAATCGACACTCGTCGAAGGGATTCTCTGGAAGACACTCGCCAACAAAGTCAACAGGGCCAGGGTCGTGCCCGGACGCCACAAGAAGGTTGTGGGCATCGAGCTAATCGACAAAGTGATCGATATCGACCAATCACCCATCGGGCGCACGCCTCGTTCCAATCCGGCCACGTACACCAAACTCTTTGACCATATCCGGACACTGTTCACCCAGACCCAGGAAGCAAGGGCCCGGGGATACAAGCCTGGCAGGTTCTCCTTCAATGTTTCCGGAGGGCGCTGTGAGGCGTGCAAGGGCGACGGGACGATCAAGATCGAGATGCACTTCCTTCCCGACGTTTATGTGCCTTGTGAGGTGTGTGGAGGGAAGCGGTACAACAGGGAGACGCTAGAAATCCTGTGGAAGGGTCACACGATTTCGGACATCCTGGACATGCCCGTCGAGGAAGCTCTGACTTTCTTCGAGAACCAACCCAAGATCGGCCGTATTCTGCAGACTCTCTACGACGTTGGTTTGGGTTACGTCCGGTTGGGCCAACCTGCAACGACTCTTTCAGGTGGGGAGGCGCAGAGGATCAAGCTCGCTTCTGAACTGGGCAAGCGGTCCACCGGGAAGACGTTTTACATCCTTGATGAACCGACCACGGGACTCCACTTCGAGGACATCCGCAAACTCCTCCAGGTGTTACAGCGCCTGGTGGACTCGGGCAACACGGTTGTCGTCATCGAGCACAATCTCGATGTGATCAAATCGGTCGACCATGTGATCGACCTCGGCCCTGAGGGTGGTAGCGGCGGCGGGCGGGTAATCGCAATAGGCACACCCGAAGAAGTCGCTCAGGTCGGGGAGAGCTACACCGGAAAGTTTCTCAGGGAGATAGTCGGCGCATAGTGCGGGGGTCAATCGACCCATCCACCTAAACATCGCTGACGCCCATGCCGATGTACCCTGGTAACCAATTTGGAGAATGAATCAATGTTCGACATGCGACGTTCCGCTTTCGGTGGATTCCGGGAGCTGGAAGGGAAGCACGCCGTCGTCATGGGCGGAGCCGGTTTTCTCGGCTCACATATCTGTACCTGGCTCACATACTCGGGCGCTCGGGTCACCTGTATCGACAACCTGATCACCGGCAACGCATCCAATGTCACCCACCTCATGGGCGACAAGAAATTCCGGTTGATCGACTACGACGTCACCGACTTTCTCCATGTCGAGGGAGATGTCGACTACGTGCTCAACTTCGCTTCGCCGGCATCTCCGGTCGACTATCTGAAGTGGCCGATTCACACACTCAAGGTCGGTGCCTTCGGAACTCACAAAGGGCTCGGCCTGGCCAAAGAGAAGGATGCGACCTTTTTCCTGGCCTCCACCTCTGAGGTCTACGGAGATCCTTTGGTCAACCCCCAGCCTGAGTCGTACTGGGGCAATGTCAACCCGATCGGTCCCCGCGGGGTCTATGACGAGGCGAAGCGGTTCGCCGAGGCGCTCACCCTTGCGTACCAGCGCGAGCACGGCATCGAGACCAGGATCGTCCGCATCTTCAACACCTACGGTCCCCGGATGCGCCCCAACGACGGGCGGGCCATCCCAGCATTCTTCAAAGCGGCGTTGCAGAACAAACCGTTGCCGGTCTTCGGCGACGGTTCACAGACTCGTTCGCTTTGTTACGTGGACGACGAAGTCGAGGGAATTCTCCGACTACTTCTTTCTGACGAGACCGGACCGGTCAACATCGGTAACCCCGAAGAGGTCAGCATGTTGGAACTGGCTGAAGCCGTCCAGGACGTCGTTGGCAACCATTCCGGCGTCGAATACCGCGAAATGCCGGAGGACGACCCCAAGGTGCGCCGCCCCGACACCACCAAGGCCGAGGAGATCCTCGGCTGGAAGGCCCAGATCAGCCTCCGTCAGGGCCTGGAACTCACGCTTCCCTGGTTCAAACAGGTCCTCGAACTCTAAGACCGGTCGACCCTGATGCTCCAATCAGGGCCGGTCTGAGTGCGAATCCGATGAAGATATGAGTCAGGCATCTTGAATTTGGGTTTATGACCCGGCATCGTCACCTTTGAAAGCTGAGCCGACGCTAGCAAGGAGAGCTATACTATGGCGATGGCATCTGTCAGGACTACTTTTACGGTGGAGGATCATCTTCTGGAAAGAGCCAAGGCGCTCGGCGTCAATGTCTCTGCTGCGGCCCGTGATGGACTTGCTGAAGCGATCAGGCTGGCGATGGTCAAGAACGACATCGATGCATACAAGCGGAATCCCGAATTAATCGACCCGGTTTGGGGAGACCTTGAGACCTGGGGTGACGAATGACGCGGGGTGAAGTGTGGCTTGCGGAAATCGGGGGAAAGACTCGACCGGGAGTCGTCTTGACCCGATCCGAGGTGATCAATTTCCGATCATTGGTCACTTTGGCCGAGATTACGACAAGCATTAGAGGGTTGGAAAGCGAAGTCTTGATCGAACCCGGAGGCTCTGGGTTGGATCGGGAGTCCGCCGTCAATTGCGACGGTGTTCACACTATTTCGCAAAAGAATGTAAAAGCGCGGATCGGAGAGCTATCCCAAGATGAGATGCGCAGAATCTGCGAAGCCATCGAATATGCATTTGCTTGCTGACATCTAGATGTCGTGGAACGACCTTTCGGAATGGTGGCTCAAAGAGATAGCTGACGACCGCTCCTACGAGGACCTGGTCACACCACTGCTCCTTGAGGTTCTCAACATTGAACCAGGCTCGGTTTACCTCGATCTCGGTTGTGGGGACGGACGTGTGATGCGGACTGTCGGCGAACACCATGGCCGAACCATCGGGGTTGAATTGTCGCCCGGTCTCGCCGCACATGCTGCCAAAGTCTCACCAACCGTCATCGGGCGGTTACCCGACCTGGCGTTCCTTCAGTCCGACGGGGTGGACGCCGCTTACTGTGCGTTGGCCCTGGAACACATCCCCGATCTCGGAGTCTTCTTCCAATCTCTTGCCAGAGTGGTTAAGCCGGGTGGGATCTTTTCCCTTGTGATCAACCATCCGATCTGGACGGCCCCCGGGTCGACCCCAATTACGGATGACACCGATGGAGAGGTGTTCTGGCGATCGGGCGACTACTTCGGCAACGGCTACACCGATGAACGTGCCGGGAACTCGACGATCCGGTTCCATCATCGCTCCATGGCCGGACTCGTAAACGCCGCCGCCGATGCCGGATGGTCCTTGGAGATGATGGTTGAGCGACCCCACCACGAAATCGTCGATCAGGCAGGAATACCTCGCTTGCTCGCTTGTCGGTGGCGTCTCGTACCCTGACAACTAGCTCATGTTCGAACGCCCCCAACCATCGGAAATCCCGGACAAATCCGGCGCCTATTTATTCCGTGACAAGAATGGGCGGGTTGTTTATGTCGGGAAAGCCAAGTCCCTGCGGAGTCGGGTTTCGTCGTACTTCGGTGTCGGATTGCATCCGCGGACCCAGGCAATGGTCGACGGCGCCAGAACCGTGGAGTGGATCATCACCGATTCTGAGGTCGATGCCCTCATGCTCGAATTCAACCTGATCAAGGAGCATCGTCCCCGGTTCAACGTCAAGCTCGTTGACGACAAATCGTATCCGTATCTGGCGATCACCCGCACCCACGAATGGCCCCGAGCTCAAGTGATGAGGGGGAAAAAGCGCAAAGGGAACCAATACTTCGGGCCGTACGCGCACACATACGCCATACGAAAGACTCTTGATCAACTGCTCCGCACCTTCCCCATCCGTACTTGCTCGAATGCAATGTTTGATCGCCAGCAAGCGCAGGGCCGACCGTGTCTCCTCTTCCATATCGAGAAATGCTCCGGCCCATGTATTAGTGAAGTTTCGGCGGTCGAATACGGGCAAATGGTCGACGGTCTGGCGTCCTTTCTCGGTGGCGACACCGAGGGAGTGATGGCAGATCTCAAGGAACAGATGTGGGAAGCGTCGGCACGTCAGGAGTTCGAACTGGCGGCCCGGCACCGCGATCGGGTCGAAGATGTCAGGCGGGCGATGCTCCGACAGGAGGTGATCACCGAGAGGCCAGAGAACTTCGATCTGATCTCTTTCCACGGCGACGAACTCGAGTCGGCATTTCAGATCATTTACGTCCGCCGGGGGAGAGTGGTGGGTCGGAAGGGAACGGTGGTCGATCGGGTCGAAGAATTGACGGACGCCGAACTCATGGCCCGGGTCATCAGAGAGTTATACGGTGACGAGGAACCGCCACGCGAGGTGCTGGTATCTCTCGAACCCGACGAGAAAGACCTTCTCACAGCGTGGCTCGAGGAACGACGCGGCACCCTGGTCAGCCTCCGAACCCCGCAACGCGGCGCCAAGCGCCGTCTGATGGAAACCACTTCGGTGAATGCTGCAGAAGCGTTCGCCCGTCACCGTCTGAAACGTCAGAGAGACCACAACGCCCGGGCCAAGGCCCTCCGTTCCTTGCAGGAAGAACTCGACCTCCCCGAATCGCCGCTGCGGATCGAGGCCTACGACATCTCTACTTTGCAGGGTACAAATACGGTGGCCTCGATGGTCGTTCTCGAAGACGGCATCCCTCGCCCATCCCAATATCGGCGTTTCAAGATCAGGACGGTAGAGGGTCAGGACGACTTCGCTTCGATGGAGGAGACGGTTCGGCGCCGTTTCACGGCTTATCTCGCCGAACGTAAGAAGCCGATTGCCGAACAGGGAAAGTTCTCCTATCCACCTTCTCTAATCGTCATTGACGGCGGTGCGGGGCAACTGGGGCGGGCTGTGAAGGTGCTCGACGAGTTAGGGCTCGATATCCCGGTGATCGGGCTGGCCAAGAAGATGGAAGAGGTGTATCTGCCCGGCCGGCCGGGGACCATCCAGATTGCCCGCGATGCCGAAGCGTTGTATCTGCTCCAACAGGTGCGCGACGAGGCCCACAGATTCGCCATCACATTCCATCGCGACCTCCGTTCGAAGTCAATGATCGACTCGATCCTCGACGAGGTGCCCGGAATCGGCGCGAAACGAAAGAGGAATCTGCTCCGACAGTTCGGATCGCTCAAGAGGATTCGGGCAGCGACCGTCGAAGATCTTGCCGCTGTACTCCCCGTTGGCGTGGCTGACGACCTGTACGCTGTACTCCACACATAGGGAGCCCCATGGAGAAGGCGACAATCGATGTTCCCCGGGTCCTCGTGGTGACGGGCATGTCCGGGGCCGGTAGGTCTTCCGCCGCAAAAGTCATTGAAGATCTTGGCTACGTGGTGATCGACAATCTTCCCCCAAAGCTGCTCGCCGACGCGGTCAAAGCCCACGACATCCCGGAACAAAACAAGCAGCTGGCCGTGGTTATCGACTCCCGGGGCGGTCTGCCCATCGAAGAACTGAGCGCCGCGGTATTCGAGCTGGCTCGAGATGGAGTTCAGAGCAAGATCGTGTTTCTCGACGCTGACGACGACGTGATTGTTCGTCGCTATGAGGAGAATCGTCGGCCCCATCCTCTGGGCGAGCCCACTATCTCGGCAGCCATAGAGGCGGAGCGCATTTTGCTGGCCGACCTGCGCACGGTCGCTGACTACTACATCGACACCTCGACGATGAATGTACATCAGCTGCGCGACCAGCTGAGTTCCCTTTTCGCCGACGAGGAACGCACCAACCCGATGCGCGTGTCGATCCGATCCTTTGGATTCAAACATGGTGCCCCTCGCGACATCGATCTGCTGTTTGACGTCCGATTCCTCCCCAACCCGCACTGGGTCGATGAACTCCGTGACCAGAGGGGAACCGATGGACCAGTGAGCGAATACGTCCTCGGCGACGAGTCTGCCCGCGAATTCGTCGACAAGCTCGAGGAAATGCTCTTGTTCCTGGTCCCCCGATTCGAGAGTGAGGGAAAGTCCTACCTCTCCGTCGGGATCGGCTGCACCGGTGGGCATCACCGGTCTGTGGCTATCGCGGAGGAATTGGGGAAGAGACTCAACAGTCACGACGTACGAGCAGCGGTCAGACACCGCGACATAGAAACTTGAAACCCCAAACCGCGATCGAGACTGCCCTCCAGCCACTTCTGCTGGACCCCAACGGCCCTAACGTGGTCGCGATTGGCGGCGGGCATGGCCAGGCCGCGGCCCTCGAGGCGATCCAGTGTTATGCATCCCGAATCACCGCACTGGTGACGGTTGCGGACGACGGGGGCTCGTCGGGGCGTCTGACCGATCTCGGGATACCTGCCCCCGGCGACTTGCGAAGATGCCTGCTCGCCTTGACCCCGGAACCGTCGTTGTGGTCGGAGCTCTTCGCCCACCGTTTCTCCGATGGCGATGTCGTCGATCATTCGTTGGGGAATTTGATCATTGCTGGATTGGCCCATTTGTATGGCGATTTCGAGTCGGCGATCACGACAGCCGGGCGAATGCTCGGAGCGGTCGGAGACGTGATTCCCCTGGCAAACGATCCGCTAACTCTCCATGCACGGATCGATGGTCGTGATGTCGTTGGCCAGAAGTTGATTTCGCTGAGCAGAGGGGTGTTCGAGGATATCTGGATCGAGCCCGACGACGTCGTGGCCTCCACCCGCGCCCTGGCGGCGATCGCGAAGGCAGATCAGATGGTCATCGGCCCGGGGAGCCTGTACACGTCGATCATCTCGGCGCTAAAAGTCAAGATGCTGTCGGAGGCCGTGATGCAAGCACCGGCACAGAGGGTGTTCGTGCTGAATCTGGTGAGTCAGGATGGGGAGACGATGGACATGGATGGTGGCCAGCATCTGGAGGCTCTCGAGGCCCATGCGGGTATTGTGGGCCCATCAGTTGTTGTAGCCCACGAGGGCGAGCTGGCTGTGCCGGAGGGACACCATGCGATGACTATCGATTCGGATACGGCCGCCGAACGCGGTTGGAGAGTGATTTACGCCGACGTGGCAGCCCGGGATGCTGAATGGCCCACCCACGACCCACTACGGCTGGGACGCGTGTTGGAGAAAGTCTTCCACGGTCAGCGATGACATACCTCACCCTCGACGACGTGGTGGTGAGTGGCAAGACAGTTCTCGTTCGCGCCGACTACAACGTGCCGATGAGCCCGGATGGTTCGATAACGGACGATTTCCGAATTCGTTCGTCGGTGCCGACCCTTGAACGACTGGTGAACATGGGGGCGACCGTTGAGGTATGTTCGCATTTGGGCCGCCCCGACGGCGAAGACAGCACCTTGTCCCTCGAACCGGTGGCCGACCGACTCAACGACTTGTCCCGCCTCGATGTCCGATTTGGAAGGGGTTCCGGCGGAGACGTGCGAGTTCTCGAGAACACCAGATTCCATTCCGGCGAGGAAGACAACTCGCCAGCGTTTGCCGCCCAATTGGCCGACGGTGTCGACCTTTTCGTTCAGGACGCATTCGGTTCGGTCCATCGCGCCCACGCCTCGACAGTTGGCGTCGCGGAGAGGGTCCGTTCGGTGGCCGGCCCGCTGCTCGACGATGAGTTGAAGGCATTCGCTCGTTTCACCGACGACCCGGAACAGCCCTACACCCTGGTTTTGGGAGGGGCCAAGATCTCGGACAAACTCGGTGTCATCTCGAACCTGATCCAGAAAGTTGACAGGATGCTCATCGGGGGTGGAATGTGTTTCACCCTGCTTGCGGCGAGAGGTGAATCGGTGGGGGCGTCGATGGTCGAGAAGGAGATGGTCGATGTCGTCGCCGGAATACTCGAGGGTCCTTTTGCGGATCGGATCGTCCTGCCCATCGATGTCGTGGCCGCGACGGCGTTCAGTCCGACGGGCGCCAACCGGATAGTTGACGTTCATTCGATTTCAGAGCATGAGAGGGGCCTCGACATCGGCCCGGCGACAGCAAACCTCTTTGCGGATACGATCAACCGCTCCAGAACTGTCTTCTGGAACGGTCCCATGGGAGTTTTTGAATGGACCGCCTATCGGCACGGCACCGAGCGAGTTGCGAGCGCCATTGCAACAACTCCCGCTTTCACCGGCGTCGGGGGCGGTGACTCGGTGGCAGCGATGCGACTGCTCGGCTACGACGATGCAATCGACCATCTCTCCACTGGCGGTGGTGCCGGGCTCGAGCTTCTGGAAGGGCGGATTCTTCCTGGAGTGGCAGCTCTGGAAAAATGGGCTCAATGACACCAGACCTGATAATCGGCAACTGGAAGATGAACGCCACCCATCTCGATGCCATCCAGATGATCCAGAAGTTGTTCTACCGTCTGGAAACGAACGACTACGAGAAGGTCGAGGTAGTGGTGGCCCCTCCATTCACCGCTCTGCGTTCCGCCCAGACCGTGATCGAAGCGGACCGCATGCCTATCGGGTTGGCCGCCCAGCACGTACATTGGCAGGAAAAAGGGGCATTCACCGGGGAGGTCTCCGCGCCGATGCTCGAGCGACTCGCCGTGCGGTTTGTGATTGTGGGACACTCCGAGCGCCGACAATTCTTTGGAGAAACCGACGATTTGGTCAACAAACGTGCCCGTGCGGTTTTGGATTCAGGAATGACGCCTGTCATCTGTGTCGGCGAGTCGTTGGAACAGCGGGAGGCCGGACAGGCCGAGTCGGTAGTGTCCGAACAACTGAAGGGGGCTTTCTCCAGGTTCGGGGCCGAACAGGTCGGCAGTGTCGCCGTTGCCTACGAGCCAGTGTGGGCGATCGGCACGGGTCGCACGGCTTTGCCTGAGGATGCAGGCGCCATGGCCGACCATATCCGCGAAGAGTTGACCCGGCTAGCCAACAGCGAAGCCGGCGCCGGAGTCAGAATCCTGTACGGGGGCTCGGTCAACCCTGCCAATGTCGGAGACATCATGGCCAAGAAGAATATCAACGGAGCGTTGGTCGGCGGGGCTTCGCTCGACCCCGACGAGTTCGCTGCCATCGTCCGATACCGGCTGTGACATCCACACTCATCCTCCTCCGCCACGGGCAGTCCCAATGGAATCTCGACAATCTGTTCACAGGGTGGACTGATGTCGGACTGACCGATTTGGGACGCGAAGAAGCGGTAAGTGCCGGCAAACTGATGGCTGAAGAGGGGTATCTGCCTACCGATCTCCATACCTCGTTGTTGAAGCGCGCCATCCATACCGCCGAGTTGGCACTGACCGAGATGGACCTCTCCTGGCTCCCGGTTCAAAGGTCCTGGCGGCTCAATGAACGACACTACGGAGCTCTGCAAGGTCTCGACAAGGCACAGACAGCCGAGCGCCATGGCGCAGAACAAGTACTGAAGTGGCGCCGTTCGTACGACGTCGCGCCGCCACCATTGGAACTCGACGATGAGCGTCACCCCTCCCACGACCGGCGATATGCCGCCCTGTCTCCCGATGAACTGCCGGCCACCGAAGCATTGTCAGACGTCGTTGCCCGGATGCTCCCCTACTGGCACGATTCGATAGTTCCCCAGCTCGAGGAGGGGAGAACTCCACTCATCGCCGCCCACGGGAATTCGTTGCGGGCTTTGGTGAAGCATCTCGATGACGTTTCCGAGGAGGCGATCGTCGAACTCAATATCCCCACCGGGATCCCCCTGATCTACGAATTGGACTCATCGATGAACCCTGTTGCTAGTCGCTACCTGGGAGACGAAGAGGCAGCTCGCGCTGCGGCTGAGGCGGTGGCCGCCCAGGCCACGAAGTCGGAGTGAGTAGGTCGGGGTTTAGTCAACAGGCAACGGGGTGTTACAATTTCGAAAGCCGTCCGCTTCCGGGACGGCTTCTCTAGGTACGAAGAAACTATGGCTGTTGCACAAGCAATTTTTATCGTCATCCACATCCTGCTCTCACTGGGCCTAATCGCACTCGTGCTGCTCCACTCCGGTAAGGGTGGCGGGCTCACTGATGTGTTCGGTGGCGGGATGAGCACGTCGAATCTCGGTGGTTCGACCGTTGTCGAGCGGAATCTCGACCGGTTGACCTGGATCGTTGGTGTCCTCTTCGGGATGAGTACTTTCGCCCTTACCTTCGCCTTGAGCTAACAGGGCGATAAAATCTCACACGCCCTCGATGTCGGAGTGGCGGAATTGGTAGACGCGCCAGGCTAAGGACCTGGTCGGGAGTTTTCCTGGTGGAGGTTCGAGTCCTCTCTCCGACACTGCGGCTCAGCCTTCGGCCGAGCCGTTTCAGTTACTTTTGTTTGGTGGGGCCACATCGAGCCTGGTTACTCCTCCTCGGAGGAACGACGGGGAGGTTGGCCGTTCCGGACAGGAACGGCCGGAGGGGGGCGGTAAACACCACAATCAAGCCCAGTTGAGAGTTGTAGCCAGTACGTCCCGATTCTCATACAGGAGTCGGTGGTCGCTGGTAGATTCTGCGCCCAGGTGAGAGCTGTAGTGAATCTGGTGGAGAGGGATGCCCAATTTGGCGCGCTGACCGACGTCAGCGGCTCGACATTGGACTCGGGAAAAGTCGTCTTGGTGTCCGGTGAGGCCGGGCACGGCAAGACCTCTCTGATCAAAGCGGCATTGGGTAGCCTCGATCACAAGCACACTTTGCTCGTCGCCACATGCGAACCGGTGGGCATTCCGACTGCATTCGCACCGCTCTACGACATCATCAACGACATCCCCATTGAACTCGCCTCAGATATTCGCCGTGGCGGTGGCGTCGCCCCAGTCGGGGCCGGACTTCTCGACTTTCTCAAGAACGAGCACGTGGTTTTGGTTTTCGAAGATATCCACTGGGCCGACGAAGCAACACTCGGCCTGATGCGGTACATTGGTCGTCGGATCGAGGCAACGAGCAGTTGTCTTGTGCTTTCTTATCGTTCAGAACATCTCGATCTTTCGCCGCCCCTGCGACTCGTAGTGGCTGACCTGGGGCCAGGCGCGGTGAGGATTGACCTACCGGCACTGACACCGACCGGGATCAAAGAGATGGCGGCCGGCCAGGATGTGGATCCGGTCGAGATACATTTGGCCACACTCGGAAATCCTTTCTTCGTGGAGGAGGTGCTTCGTTATCCCGGTGCCGATGTGCCTCCAACGATTCAGAATGCGGTGCTGGCCAATGCCGACGAACTATCAGCTGGGTCGACAGAAGTCGTGGGTCTGGTGGCTTTGTCTCGGGATGGACTCAGCCTTGACCTCCTGTCGACCCTTGTCCCCGATGCCGAACAGCTACTCGAACTCCCGATTCATAAGCGCATCCTGACCTGTGAAGGGGGTGTCGTGACATGTCGACATGAATTGATCCGCGACAGCCTTATCCAGGCGATGTCGCCGATTCGGAAGCAACGTCGGCATGAGAGGCTATTGGAGGCCCTGGAAGATTCATCATCCGACCTCAACGAGATTTCCCGACTCGCGTATCACAGCGTTGGTTCAGGGAACTCCAAGAAGGCCTTTGTCTATTCGTCGCAAGCAGGCGACAACGCGGCAATGGTTGGAGCTCATCGTCAAGCCTCGCTCCATTATGTAAATGCTCTCACTGCAGACGACGGCAGTGATCCGGAACGTCGATCGAGGCTGTTACTTGCCGCGGCGACAGAAGACATGACTATCAATAACGACGATCGGGCGTGTGTTTTTGCTGCCGAGCGCATTGAGCTGGCCCGGTCTGTCGAAGATGAAGCGAAGGCGAGGGCGTGGCTTGCCTATTTCCATTGCAGAAAGAACAACCTTTCGGGAGTGAGAACCGAAGCGGTCAAGGCGACAGAAGTTCTCGAGGACATGTCGCCCTGTAAGGAGCTCGCCGTTGCCCTATCCAGCTGGGCGTGGGTCGAAGGAGTGGAAGGGAATATTGCCGAGGCGCTCGAACTGTCCGAGCGTGCAGTGGCGGTAGCCCGAGACGTTGGCGCGCAAGACTTTGAAGTCAGAGCCGCCCTGACAGCGGCACGCTTGCTGAGCGCGATAGGCGACCCCACAGGCCCGGAAAAATTGGATGCAGTCGTCGATCTTGCGGTTTCCGAGGGTCTCGGCGAGTTTGGAGCTACAGCTATGTACGCATCGGGTGCTCTCAGGTGGACTGAATTCGACCTGAATGCTGCGGCCGATACCTTCGGGCGCGCCGCCGAATATGCCTCCAGCAAGGAGCTCGACGCCTGGTACGTCGCATCCGTTGCATCAAGGGCTACCACCAATGTCGGCTCGGGGCGCTGGGATTGGGCCGACCGCGATCTGGAGGTGGTGGCCGGGCAGAAAACCTGTATCGAAACAGAAATAGAGATTGCCATTGCTTTGGCCACGTTGAGGATCAGGCGGGGGGATCCAGGAGGTGCCGAGCTCATCGACACGATCATCGATCGGGTTGCGGACTCGACTGACCGCGAAGTTCTGGAGACAACCTGTGGCCTTGTGATGGAGGCGGGGTGGGTCGGCCTGATCCCCGTCGAAGCGGTCGGCGATTACTACCACCGAGTGGTGGGCGGGCGAGTTATCCACGATGTCGTGAACCACAATTTGCTCGCTTTCTGGGCACAGCGCCTCGAGCTCGAACCACCCCCGGGCGAATTTACCGGCCCGTCCCGATTCGAATGGCTGGGCGACCCTCTTGGTAGTGCGAATGCATGGGAGGAAGCAGGGTATTTCATCGAATCAGCCATAACCAGGGCCCTAGTGCCCGGCTCTGACTTGCACCAGATCCTGAATGAGTTGAGTTCCGCGGGAGCAGCAGGTGTCGTCGCCGGGTTGCGTCGAGAGTTACAGCGCCGAGGTGTTCAAAATGTCCCGAGGGGGAGCAGGCCAAGCACCCGTCGGAACGGCGGGAAGTTGACCAACCGCGAGCTGGAAGTTCTCTCGCTCATCTCCTCCGGGCTTTCCAATGCATCGATCGCAGAAGAGCTCTACATCAGTGAAAAAACCGCGAGTCACCATGTATCGTCGATTCTGTCCAAATTGAATGCTTCGAATCGAACCGAGGCGGTTGCAGTCGCCGTCTCGTCAGGGTGGTTGGATCTGGCCGCCAGTCAAAATTAGGCAATTTGCCCGATTCAAAGAAAAGTCACGAGCAATAGCCTCAACTGCATGGGCCTGAGCAAGTGCCACGCTATCTAGTCGAACGTTCGTTCCCTGATGGCCTCGTGGTCGCATCCGGCCCCGAAGGACGCAAGCTCTTGCTTTCGATCGTCGCCTGCAATTCCGATCGTAGGGTGATCTGGGTCCATTCCTATGTGTCGATCGAGCGGGGAAAGTCATTTTGTATCTACGACGCACCAAGCCCGGAGGCGATCCGGCTCACCGCATCCAGCAATCAGCTTCCGGTTGATCGAATCACCGAGATTTCGGTGCTCGATCCCTATGCCTATCACGTTTCCGGATAGCGCTCGAATATAGGTAATTACCCCGATGCGTTTCAGACGTCGGTTTCGTACATTCCTCGTAAGGCCCCGCAGAGGGCGAGGAAAAGGCCGAGGAGGGTCGAATGCCACTGTTCATGGATGTACATACGCTCGAAGGTGGGGTCGCGGCGGCAGATGTCGCCGGTGCCCACCAGAAGGACCTGGAAACCCAGGATGCCTACGGGGTGGATTACAAGAAGTACTGGGTCGACGAAGCAGCGGGGAAGATCTTCTGTCTTGTTGAAGCCGATAGCGCCGAATCCGCCATCTCCGTGCATCGGGAAGCTCATGGCCTGGTTGCCGATGAGATCTATCCCGTCGGGGAATATAGCTAGGAGGAAACATGAGAAAAAGATTTGTCGCCGCGGCAACCGCCTTACTGGTGCTCACCGGGGCAACAGTGGCTACAGCTCGCGAATTGCCCATCAGCCAATTTGGCGAGTTGAAGGAAGCCACCGTCGAATATCGGACGATCGATGCTGCTATCGCCGACGGGTTCGTAGCGTTTTCGCTCGACCCTGACGATCCAAACACACCGACCTGTTTCGATAGCGCTGCCGGGGGAATGGGGCTCCACTATGTGAGAAATATCGACGGGATCGTCGATGCCAATGACCCCGAGGCCATGGTGTACGAGGTCAGGCGAAATGGGTCGACGAGGCTGGTGGCGGTGGAGTACATCATTCCCGAGACGGAGGTGGACCCGGCGAATCCACCCATGCTGTACGGGCAAATGTTCCATCCTCATGCGTTCTTGCCGGTTTACATACTCCACGTGTGGGTCTGGAAGACAAACCCTGACGGAATGTTTGCCGACTTCAATCCTGATGTCGCCCCGTGTCCGTGAAACCTGCCGACTGAGAAGATCTATGGCCCGGTTCACCGGGCCATAGATGCGTTCGATGCAGTTACCTCGCCTTGGGTGGCTGCGTGGTTCCTGAATTCGGTGCCAGGGTGTGGTTGAAATCCAACTCGTTGCGTTCTGCCGGGCCGAACGTGTCCTTCCAGATCACTGTGGTGTACAGCCAGATTGCGGTCCCGAGGAGAAGCAGCGGGAACGTTCGGGCCACCACCGGATAGGTAGTTTCACTATCGCCCAACCAGCCGCCGATCATGGCGCCGAGCGGTAGCGTCGCCCACCCGATGGCCCGGGATGCCGTGACGACGCGTCCCAACATCGCTTCGGAGGAGTAATGCTGTCGGATGGTGGCCAGAGGCACATTGACCAGGGAGACGCCGAACATCCAACCGACCTGGAGTCCGAGGGTGGCGACACCGAATGTGGTGAACATCACGGCCAAGAGGCAGACGCCGGTGATCGACATCCCGATGGTTAGGGTTTTCCCAAGGCCGATCCGGGCTACCAAGCGGGGCGCGACGAGTGCCCCGATCACCCCACCAACGCCTAGGGCGGCGAACAGAATCCCGATTTGGGCGTCGTTCTCTGTCTCGAAGACGACTGCGGCGAGGATGACAAAGGTGGCCTCGACGAAGCCGACTACAAAGTTGGGGATTGCCGACGCGAACGTGACGACCCGCAGTCTCGATTCGGTCATGATGTAACGAATTCCGTTTGCTGCTTCGGTGAGAAAACCCTGACGATCGTCTCGTGAGGTGTGATGATGGCCGACGCGTCCCACCCAATTCAGCGAGATCGCCGAAACCACAAACGTCAGTCCGTTGATGATCAGGCCCAGCGCCGGGCTACCGGTGGTGACCGCCATGATCCCTGCGGCTAGAGGCCCCAACGCGAAGTTGGCTTGCTGGCTGGCCGAGATGTAGGCATTTGCCCTGGCCAACTCGTGGTCTGGAACAATCGACGGAATCATCGCGTACATGGCCCCGTCGAACATCGTCGTCATCGACCCGACGAGAAACGCGACCGCGAAGACGGTTGTCACTCCATACCCATCGAGGTTCGCTGCCAGATAGAAGAATGCGCTCGCCCGCGCCAGATCAGCAGCGATCATTACCGGCCGGAGTGGCCAACGGTCGAGGAGCACGCCGCCGAGGAGTCCGACGAGCAGGATCGGAATATTTTCCAGTGCGTAGGTGAAGGCGACGTCGAGTATCGAGGTGGAGCCAGTCTGGTTCTGGATATACACGACCAGGAAGGGGAGGGTCAGAAACGCGACATAGGTACCGAATTGGCTGACAGTCTGGCCAACCCAAAGAGCGGTATACCTCGACCCCAATGAAGTCAGACTGCGTGTGTAGCTCACCGAGCGGTCACCATAAACCTCTGCTGGTACTGTGTCCACGGCTTGTTAGCCTGTGCAGAGCATATATGAAAGACTTCCAAGAGATTCCCCAACAATTCAACGATCTGATCGAGATGTCGAAGGAATATCTCCTTCAAGAGACGGTCGAACCTGCCAAAAAACTGGGGAAACAAGCAGGGATGGGTATCGGTGGCGCGGTCCTTTTCTCGCTGGGTGCGTTTCTGGCGGTGCTCGGCCTGTATTCACTCCTGCTGATGGTGCTCCCAACGTCGGAATGGTATGTAGTACTCGCACGGTTTTTGACCGCAGTGGGAGCTGCGGGAACAGCCGCGATAGTCGGATGGAGGCTTGATAGTGACTATCTCCAGGGATGACCTCGAAGCAAAAGCGCGTCAGATCGTCGGAACGGTCGAGGAGACCGCCGAGTCTGTGAAGCAGAAGTCGATGATCGCCGGAGTGGTGGTTGCCGGAGTCGTTTTGGCGGCTTTCTATTTCGGCCGGCGTCGAGGCAAGAGCAATAAAACCGTGGTAGAGGTCTATAAGGTCTGAGCCTTATCAGGCTTGATTACCTCGATCTTCGGATCGCCGCGCCTCTTGTGATGGATGACAATGGCTGATCCGGCTGGAATCTTCTTCCGGAATAGCAGTTCCTTTCGCCCCCTCGAGTCGCGGATAACAGCCAGAGTCGTGAGCGCAAGGCCCAACATGAGCTCACGTCGGTCATTCTGTCTCAACCCGCGAAGGGTTCGCCCGTAACCCTGCGAGCGCATACTGGCCGTGCCGAACAAAGTGCGTAACAACTGATCCATCTTGTACCGTGGACAACCTTAGAACAGGAACCGGCAATGCAAAACAAGAAGTTCGTACAAATTACCGTCTGGGTGGTCGTCATCGCCATGGTGGCCGGTCTCGTCGTGACCGGCATCACCGCGTTTCTGTGAATTTCTCCGAAGGTGACGTTGCGCTCCTCATCGACTCCAAAGGTCGTCAGTTCCTCCTCAAGCTCGACCCGCAACGCACATTTCAATTTCACAACGGAAATATTCCGCACACCGATTTGATCGGGCTCGAGGATGGGGCGTGGGTGCAGTCGTCGGCAGGGGCCGAGATGTTGCTGCTCCGTCCCCGGCTTGCCGATTACATCCTCAGGATGAAACGGAGTGCCCAGGTCGTGTATCCGAAAGACATCGGGCCGATTCTCATGTTTGCCGATGTCGCTCCTGGTATGACCGTCCTCGAAGCCGGCACCGGCAGTGGGGCGTTGACTCTGGCACTGGCCCGAGCGGTCGGCCCGAGTGGGAGGGTGGTCTCATTAGACGTACGCGAAGACCATTCAGCCCACGCCAGGAAGGCAATCGAGCGCTGGTTTGGTTCGTGGCCCGACAACCTGGAGCTGAGAATCGGAGACGTTGCCGATCATATCGAGGATGTCGCACCGGATCGGTTGATATTGGACCTGCCGGAGCCATGGCGGGTCCTCGAGGCATCCGGTCACCACCTCCGAGACGGGGGTGTCGTGGCGGCCTACCTCCCGACAGTGCCTCAGGTTCAGACACTGGTCGAGACGGCCGAAAGATTGGGTGTTTACGCGGAAACCGAAGTTCGCGAGGTCTTGATGCGGGATTGGAACATCTCAGGGCGATCGGTCAGGCCCGAACATAACATGGTTGGTCACACCGGATTCCTGGTGTTTACCCGTAAGGTGGGTGAGAACAGGTTTAGCGGACCATTCAAGAAGTCCTCGAACTAAACCAGGCTATTCGTATACTGCCAAAAGGCGACCAACCAGGAAGGAAGCCCGTGGAAGAACGAAGAACACAAGACGACGCCGCAGAATTGCGTCGACTGGTGGAGGCTCTCGAGGAAGAGATAGCCATTCTTCGCCGCCGCGCCACCGGTGCTCCGGAGAGGGTCCGGGAGCTGGAAACCGAGTTGGAACGCACCAAAGAACGTCTGGAGCGGTCAAACCTGCAAAACGACAAATTGGCCGCGGTCCTCGAGGAGGCGCGTCAACAACTCGGCGTTCTCCGCGAGGAAGTAGACAAGCTGACCGCCCCGCCCAACAACTTCGGCACTGTGTTGCAGGTCAATGTGGACGGTACGGTCGATGTCGTGACCGGGAACCGGAAGCTCAGGGTCTCCGCGCAGCCCAGCATCGAGGTCAAACAACTGCAGGTTGGACAGGAGATTCTCCTGAACGAAGCCTTCAATATCATCGATGTTCGCCAGTTCGAGCAATCCGGAGAGGTGCTTCGGATCAGAGAGGTCCTGGACGACTCCCGCGTTGTGGTCACCGCCCGCGCCGACGAGGAGAGCGTGCTCAGTCGATCCGACGAGATGAAGGATGTGTTTCTCCGTCCTGGCGACTATGTACGCGTCGATTCGAAGACCAGGCTCATCCTCGAGAAGATGGAGCGGCCGGAGGTCGAAGAACTGGTCCTCGAAGAAGTGCCGGATGTCACCTACGCCCAGGTCGGCGGGCTCGCCGAACAGATCGAGCAAATCCGTGACACCGTCGAGCTTCCCTACCTGCATCGCGACCTTTTCAGGGAATATGAGTTAGAACCGCCAAAGGGAATCCTCCTTTACGGGCCACCGGGGTGCGGGAAGACACTGATAGCGAAGGCGGTGGCCAACAGCCTTGCCAAGAAGGTCTCCGAACGCACCGGCAATCCTGATGTTCGGTCCTATTTCCTCAACATCAAAGGGCCGGAACTCCTCAACAAGTGGGTTGGTGAAACAGAGCGGCAAATTCGCATGATTTTCCAACGGGCCAAGGAAAAGGCTGACGAGGGCGTCCCGGTGATCGTTTTCTTCGACGAGATGGATTCGCTCTTCCGAACCAGGGGCACGGGGATCAGCTCGGATGTGGAATCCACCATCGTTCCCCAACTCCTCTCCGAACTCGACGGCGTGGAAGCGTTGAAAAACGTGGTGGTGATTGGCGCCTCCAATCGCGAGGATCTGATCGACCCGGCGATTCTGCGACCCGGGCGCCTCGATGTGAAGATCAAGATCAATCGGCCTGAGCCGGAAGCGGCACGTGAGATCTTCGGCATTTTCCTGTCGATGAACACGCCCCTGGATAAGGGTGGTCTGGAGGCCCACGGAGGAGATCGCGCTGCCTATATCAAAGAGATGATCGAGGTCACCGTCGAGCACATGTATTCGGAGGAAGACGAGAACCGCTTCCTCGAGGTCACCTACGCCGGTGGCGACCGTGAGGTCCTCTACTTCAAAGACTTTGCATCAGGTGCGATGATCGAGAACATCGTCCGCCGGGCGAAAAAAGACGCGATCAAGCGGCAAATTGCCGACGGTGAGAGCGGAGTGAGCCAGAGCGATCTCGTCGTGGCCATCAAACAGGAATTCCGCGAACAAGAAGACCTGCCCAACACAACCAACCCCGATGATTGGGCCAAGATTTCCGGCAAAAAGGGAGAGCGGATCGTCTATGTCCGAACCCTTGTCGGCGGCGATGACGAGAGCCGGCAAATCGAGAAGGTCTCGGGCGGCCAATACCTCTGATGGCGCTCCACAAGGTCCTCGGCACCGAGACCGAATATGGGATAACAGTCCGTGGGGAACCGGGATTCAACCCGGCCGTCGCCTCTTCACTCGTGGTGAACTCATATCCGGGTAGGCGGGTGCGGGTGCAATGGTCGTACGAGGAGGAGTCGCCGGGCCGTGACGCACGAGGTTTTGGCCATGAGACGTATGGCCCCCTCGATCCTGAGGGTGCGGTGGTCAACTCCGTCCTGGCCAACGGTGCCCGGCTCTATGTCGACCACGCCCATCCGGAGTACTCCGGGCCCGAATGCTACGACCCACTCGAGGCTGCTCTCTACGACAAGGTGGGCGAATATGTGATGAGGTCGGCCGTTGCAGCCGCCCTGGAGGGCGGGGGCAAGCACATCTCGCTCTACAAGAACAACTCAGACGGAAAGGGAAACTCCTACGGAGCGCATGAGAATTATCTGATGTCGCGGGAGACTCCCTTCGGCGACATCATCCGTTATGCGATGACCTTTTTGGTCACCCGTCAGATCTTCACCGGTGCCGGCAAGATCGGGTCGGAGAACGATCGGCCGGACGTCGATTTCCAGATAACCCAGCGCGCTGACTTCTTCGAGGAAGAAGTGGGTCTCGAGACCACCTTGAAACGGCCGATCATAAATACCCGGGACGAACCCCACGGAGACCCGTCCCGATACCGGCGGCTCCACGTCATCATCGGTGATGCCAACCTGTCTGAGGTACAGAATTTTCTCAAGGTCGGGACGACAGCGCTGATGCTGGCCGCACTCGAAGACGGCGCGATCCCAGATCCGCTCGACCTGGCCGATCCCGTCGACGCCTGCTGGCGGGTGAGTCATGACACCTCGATGACCGGTGCCATCGATCTCGACGGTGGCGGAACTGCGACCGCTCTGGAAATTCAGGGTCGGTATCTCGAATGGCTATCCAAGTACGTGGAGAAGGAACTCGACGATCCCGTTTGGAATCAGCTCATCGAAGAGTGGGCGCGGGTGCTCGACGGCCTGGAAAATGACGTCATGTCCCTGGCCGACACCCTCGACTGGGTTGCCAAACGCCGCATCTTCGAGGGATATGCCGATCGGGACGGCCTCGACCTCACCAGTTCGAAACTGAGGGCGCTCGATCTCCAATATCATGATGTCGACCCTGTCAAGGGCCTTTATAACCGCATCAACGCCCGCGGCGGATTTCGCCGACTCTTCACCGACGAAGAGATCGCACGTGCGGCCGTTAACCCTCCAGAGCGGACCCGGGCATATTTCCGTGGGCGGTGTGTTGACAAGTTCAGCAAGTCCGTGGTCGCCGCCAACTGGGACTCCCTCGTTTTTGATGTAGGGGAACCGCATCTCAAGCGGGTTCCTATGATGGAACCGTTGCGGGGTGATGCCGCTCTCGTCGGTACGATCATCGAAGAATCTGAGGACGCTGCAGAACTGCTCAGGCGGTTGGAAGGGTAAATATCAAAATGTCAGACCGTGAACGTTCCAAGGAAAAGAAGTCGACTTCGGACGAACAGGCCGAAAGCGGAGAAGCCGCTGCCAATAGCGAAACCGATCTCGAGGCACTGGACGATCTCCTCGACGAAATCGACGAGGTTCTCGAGGAAAACGCCGAAGAATTCGTCAAAAACTATGTGCAGAAAGGTGGAGAGTGATAACTCCCCCCAGTCTGCCCCTACCTATGGACGCACCATTGCCTGGATCCAGCTTCACCGATTTGCTCGATTCGATGGGAGCGTTACCGACCATGAACTTCGGGGTCGGCGAAAAGCCACCCGCAGCGCCTGAGGGGACAACGGTCCTGGCACTCCGATTCAAGGACGGGGTGGTTATGGCAGGCGACCGCAGAGCCACCGAGGGTCATCTCGTTGCCCACCGGCGGATCCGGAAAGTTTTCGCCGCCGACAAATATTCCGCGGTGGCAATCGCCGGTACCGCCGGTCTGGCCATCGATATGGTTCGCCTGTTCCAGGTCGAGTTGGAGCACTACGAGAAAATCGAGGGTGTTCGTCTTTCGCTGGAAGGCAAGGCGTCATTTCTCGCCCGTCTGGTTAGAAACCAATTGCCGATGGCCTTCCAGGGTCTAGTGGTTGTCCCCATGTTCGCCGGCTACGACCATTCCGATCAGATCGGGCGTTTGTACAGCTATGACGTGGTCGGGGGACGATACGAGGAGATCGACTTCGGTAGCACCGGATCTGGTGCGCGTCTCGCCAAGTCCTATCTCCGCACCGTTTTCGAAGACGATCTGAGCGCCGACCAGGCGGCTGACTTCGCGGTCAGAGCTTTGGTGTCGGCCTCCCAGGAAGACACCGCCACAGGTGGCCCCGACCTCAAACGTGGGATCTATCCAACCGTGGTCAGAATTGACGCCGATGGTCTCGAAGAGTTGAGCGACGAGGTCGTTGCAGCTCTGGCCGAGGTGGCCGTGGAAAGCATCCGATGACCATCCCGTTCTATGTCGCCCCGGAACAGCTGGTCCGGGACAAGGCCGAGTTTGCGCGCAAGGGCATCGCCCGCGGCCGCTCGATTGTCGCCGCCGATTACGGCGACGGCGTCCTGTTGATGGCGGAGAACCCGTCTACAGCCCTCCATAAGATCTCCGAGGTCTACGATCGGATTGCCTTCGCCGGCGTGGGGAAGTACAACGAATTCGAGACTTTGCGCAAAGCCGGAATTCGCCAGGCCGACCTGATGGGGTACCTCTATTCGCGCGAAGACGTCACTGCCATGGGCCTGGCGACGCAATTCGCTCAGACCATGGGAATCATCTTCACCCGGGACCCGAAACCGTTCGAAGTCGAATTGCTCCTTGCCGAAATTTCCCAGGATGGGTCTGAGCATCGTCTTTTCCGGATTACCTACGACGGCACTCTCTACGACGAGCGGAATTTTGTGGCGATCGGAGGCAAGTCGGAACAACTCGAGGAGGCTCTCGGCGAACTCTGGTCACCGGGGATGAGTTTCGATGATGCCTTCCTCGCCGGTGTCGACGCCTTCCGTCGGGCCGAAGGCCGCGACTCTGAGGGGTGGGAGGTGGCTGTCCTCGACAACTCGAACGGTCGACGTGCCTTTCGTCGTCTCAGCCCCGATGCCCTACCCGAGATAAAGGGAACATCTACTTCCGAATGACCTAGGTTGGTTTAGCCTGCTGGGGTGGACCGCAGGATCTTTGGGCTGGAGAACGAGTACGGAGTGACCTGTACTCTGCGCGGCCAACGCCGGCTCAGTCCCGACGAAGTGGCCCGCTACTTGTTTCGCCGGGTGGTTTCATGGGGCCGGAGTTCCAATGTCTTTCTCGAGAACGGCGCCCGACTCTATCTCGACGTGGGCTCTCACCCCGAGTTTGCAACTCCGGAGTGTGACGACCTCTTCGATGTGGTGGCACACGACAAGGCGGGGGAGCGCATTCTCGAAGGTCTCGTTCAAGGTGCTGAAGAGCGTCTCGAAGAAGAAGGGATTCGAGGCGAGATCTTCGTCTTCAAGAACAACACCGACTCGGCGGGCAATTCCTACGGTTGCCACGAGAACTACCTGGTGAGCAGACATAAAGACTTCCATCGGACGGTTGAGGTGCTCATCCCGTTTCTGGTCACCAGACAGATTTTCCTCGGGGCGGGAAAGTTGACCCAAACCCCGCGCGGCACCACATACTCCATCTCCCAACGTGCCGACCATATCTGGGAGGGGGTCTCGTCGGCGACGACGAGGTCGCGGCCAATCATCAACACGCGGGATGAGCCACATGCCGATGCCGAGCGGTATCGGAGGCTCCACGTCATCGCTGGAGACTCGAACATGAGCGAGTACGCATCGTTTGTGAAGATCGGGACAATGGTCGCCCTGCTGCAGATGATCGAGAGTGAAGTGGTCTTCCGCGACCTGAGCTTGGAGAACCCGATCCGTGCGATTCGTGAAATCGCCCACGACCCCACCTGTCGGAGACTGATCCGCTTGACCAATGGACGGGAGTTGTCCGCCCTCGACATCCAGTGGGAGTATCTGGATCGGGCGATGCGGTATTCGAGAAGCCCCGGATTTCCGCCCCAGGTGAAGGCGGCGGTCGACCGCTGGGAGCATCTTCTCACAGGCCTGGAGAAAGACCCTATGACGTTGGACCGGGAAGTCGACTGGGTTGCCAAGTTCCGACTCCTGGAGAGGTACGCCGACCGTCGCGGTCTTCAAATGTCGGATCCGCGTCTGGCGATGATGGACCTCGCCTACCACGACGTCGACAGGTCCCGCGGCCTCTTCTATCTCCTGCAGGACAAGGGGATGATGGACCGGGTCGTTACCGACGAAAGAATTGCCGAGGCAGTTCGCAAGCCACCCCAGACCACAAGGGCCCGTCTTCGCGGTGAATTCATCAAGGCCGCAAAAGCGAAAAAGCGCGATTTCACGGTCGATTGGGTACACCTCAAACTCAACGACCAGGCCCAACGCACGGTGATGTGTAAAGACCCGTTCAAAGCCTTCGACGAGCGTGTCGACAAGCTGATCGAGAGCCTGTAGCCGCTTCTTCTGTATCGACCCATGGGCCACATTTCCTCCCCTTTGAGGGGAGGTGGCGATCCCGTTGGGGATCGTCGGAGGGGTTGGTTACGCCCCCAGAACCCTCGGGCAACGGCTTCGGTGGTGCTCACGTCCCCCTTCGAGACCGGGTCCTTTCGGACCCGGTCCCACTTCCCCCGGAGGGGGAAGAACCGGAGGGGAACAACGTGGGGGAAGAACCAGAGGGGGGAGTGCCGGAGGGGGGAGTGCCGGAGGGGGAAGGACCAGAGGGGAACAACGTGGGGGAAAAACGTGGGGGAAAGACCAAATGGTGGCGAAGTGTGCCGGGACGAATACCGAGTCGGGGATACAATCCGCTCCGAATGCAAAATGTCATCGAGCGGGTGCTCAACGTACTTATTTTCTTGTTGGAGTCGCCGCGTCCGGTAACCGCCGAGGACATCCGACAGACGGTCCCGGGATATTCAACCGACAGCGACGAAGCGTTTCACCGGATGTTCGAGAGAGACAAGAACGTGCTCCGCGACCTCGGAGTGCCACTCGAACTCGTTGCCCTCGATGGCTGGGAGGTCGACTTCGGCTACTCGGTGGACCCGGATCAGTACGCCATCGGCGACCCGGGACTGAGTGACGAAGAGAAAGCCGCACTTTCCCTCGCGGCACGGATGGTCCGACTCGGAGGCTCTTTTGCCGGTGTCGACGGCCTCCACAAGCTGGGTGGTATCGAACGTGGATCCGGAGTTGAATCTTTCGGCTCCGACCTCGGCGATGCGGGTGAAGCTCTGGGAAAGCTGTTCGAAGCGGTATCCGAGCGCCGGCCCGTCGGATTCACGTATCGCGGGAACCATCGTTCCATCAACCCCTATGGTGTTGCCTACCGGAGGGGCCATTGGTATCTGATCGGGGCGGTCGACGGCGATGAGCGGGTCTATCGGGTCGACAGGATGTCCGGGGTGGACGTTGGCATTCCGGGGGCTTTCAAACGGCCGAAGGGTTTTTCGGCCAAAGATTTCCTCCAGTCCCATCCGTGGGAAAGCGGCGGGGAAGACGAAGTCGAGGCAACTGTTCGCTTCGATTCAGATGTTGCCTGGTGGGCAAGCCGGACCCTGGGGATCGATCACCAGGAAGGGCCGCTCGAAGTCTCGGTACCGATGTCGAATCAGGACGCGTTTATCGGATGGATCCTCAGTTTCGGGCCAAGCGCCGAGGTTCTCGCACCCGAGAGCCTGCGTGAGGCGATCCTCCAGCGTGTCGGGGCCAGCCTCCTTGGCGTGAAGCTGTGAGCGCCAATCGCACAGTCTCCCGGCTGTCACGGATCCTCGCCCTGATCCCTTACGTACTGGCAAATCCCGGAGTCGAAGTCGATGAGGTCATGGAGCGCTTCGGATACACCCTGGCCGAACTCTCTCGCGATCTCAATTCCGTGTTCGTCTGCGGACTACCCGGATACGGCCCCGGTGATCTCATGGAGGCCTATATCGACGAGGACGAGGTGGTGATCGACTCCGCCGACTACTTTTCCCGTGCCCCCCGACTCACCTCAACGGAGGCCCTCGGCCTCCTATCGGCGGCTCTCGCGGTCGCAGCTTCGGGGCAGGGCACCGAAGCGCTCGACTCGGCGATAAAGAAGCTGACAGCGGTGTTGTTGCCAGAGGCCGGCGATGCTCTCGAGGTCGACCTTGCGGCAGTCTCCGACGAGGTTCGGGCGCTACGTGGTGCTGCGAAGAGCCTTAATGCGGTGGAGATAACTTATCGATCGCTGAGTCGTGAAGAGACGACGACGAGGACCATCGAACCGTGGACGGTGTTCACGACCCTGGGCAACTGGTATGTCATCGGACACTGCCGGATGGTTGATGACTCACGGACGTTCCGGATCGATCGAATCAAAGACATCACAGTGCTCCCCGACACTTTCGTGCCCCCTCCCCAGCTTCCAGAACCGGGTGTCGGTTACACGCCGTCAGACGGTGACATCAGTGCCGTCATCGAGCTGTCGCCACAGTCTCGCTGGGTTCTCGAGTACTACCCGGTGGAAGTCGTAAAGGAAACAGCGAGGGCCACCACGATACGATTTTCGTCGCCCGATGCCGAGCTGCCCGCTCGCCTCCTGCTCCGCCTCGGAGGCGCGGCCAAACTCAAGGAGGGTGCGGAGGTTGCCGCCCGGGTTGAACAATTGGGCGACCAGCTGGTCCGGATGTACCGATAGGGCTTACGACCTACCAATCCTCTATACAGGTAAAGCCACTGCCTGCCGAAACTTCTGTCATGGGTGACCGGAGAATCGGAATGACAACAATAAAGACAACTTGCGGACAGTGCGGCGATATCCATTTGACACCGGATGACGTAGCGTTGGAACTCCGCCCGGGTGGACGGGAAGGCGATTACCGCTTTAAGTGCCCGTCCTGTACCTCCCAACAGCGAAGACCTGCGAACTCTCGAGTCGTTAGCGTCCTACTGGCCACCGGAGTTGCTTTTGAAGTTATCAATGACGAGCCGATCACCGAGTCTGAGATCACGGCTTTTGTCGACGCCCTCGATTCGGAACCTGATCCGTTCCGACTCCTGGCCGGCTGATCTAGACGACAAACTTCGGTGGGTGTCCGGGGCAGGACACCGGTCGATGAGAAGTGGCGACTTCTTGGGGGAGTCGCCACTTCTCGTTAATGGGTGAAGAACCCTTTACCATCGCCCCATGTTTCAAGGCGGCGAACTCATCATCATCCTGATCGTGGCCCTCATCGTCCTCGGTCCGGCCCGTCTACCCGAAATCGCACGTAAGGCAGGCGAATACGCAGCCGAACTTCGCAAGGCAGCACGCGAAATTCAACGCGGCCTCGAGTCCGAGGTGGCCGGGCTCAAAGAAGTCAGCGACGAGTGGAAGGGAATCAAGGATGACTTCAAGAAGCCGCTTGGCGACATTAAGAATGCCGTAGACGAAGTCGGGGTCAGCCGTCTCGAATGGACGGGGCCCAAACCCGTTTCGGGGCCTACCCCTGCCGATGCGATGGCCGATCTCGAAGAGATCGAACGGCAAGAGTATCTCAGGTCAAGGGGCATTGACGCGGGCGGTGAAGAGGAATGACCTCGGACCAACCTCAATCGATCCTTGCCCATCTCGATGAACTGCGATGGCGCCTGCTCAAGATCGCCATCGCAGTGATTGCAGCAGGGGTTCTGTCCTTCATATTTGTGGACCAGATCAGGGTTTTCCTCGAGCGTCCGTTTAACGAGGCCGTCCCCGATTCGAACCTACAGTCATTGGCAGTTGGTGAACAATGGGGTGTTTTGATGAGGATCGCCCTATTCGGCGGTCTCATCATTGCGAGTCCTGTGGTGCTCTATCAAATCTGGGCATTCATCAATCCTGCACTGAAGGCAACCGAACGCAAATGGGCGATTCCGATCGTGGCCGCTCTCGTTGTGTTGTTCATCAGCGGAGTCGCCTTCGGCTATTGGTCATTGCCCCGTGGCCTTGAGTTTCTTCTCGACATCTTCCCCGGCGTGGATACCAACCTGCAGATCGGTCAGTACTACTCATTCACCCTCAGGTTCATGCTGGCCTTCGGGATCGCATTTCTATATCCGGTGTTTCTCTACGCGGCTGCGGCAGCGCATCTCATCACGTCGAAACAACTCGCCAGCGGCCGTCGGTGGGCGGTCCTGATTATCGTGATTGGGGCCGCGGCAATCACGCCAAGTGGCGACCTATTCACATTATTCGTCTTATCGATCCCGCTCTATGTGATGTACGAAGTGACATATTGGCTGATCCGTCTGACATTGAAACGATGAGCAACAGGCTTGACGGGTTCTGGGACGGGCTATCGATCGTTCCCGACGAATTTCAGTACGAGGCGGGCCAGGCCATGGAGGATGGGCACTCGGTCGTGGTCACCGCCCCGACCGGCTCCGGCAAGACATTGGTGGCCGATGCGGCGATATATCTGGCTTTGCTCGATGGGAAACGGGCCTTCTACACCACGCCGATCAAGGCGCTATCCAACCAGAAGTACGCCGACCTGGTGGCGGTGCACGGCGTCGAGAAGGTTGGATTGCTGACCGGAGACAATGTCATCAATGGCGACGCAGACATCGTCGTGATGACCACGGAAGTGCTTCGCAACATGATCTATGCAGACAGCTCCCGGCTCCACAGGGTCAGCATCGTTGTCCTCGACGAGGTCCATTACCTCCAGGACCGGATGCGTGGTGCGGTGTGGGAAGAGGTGATCATCCACTGCCCGAAGCACGTAAAGCTGGTCTGTCTTTCCGCAACGGTATCCAACAACGTGGAGTTCGCGGCCTGGGTCGGAGAACGTCGTGGCTCGACGCGTTTGATCTCGACGGACCACCGGCCTGTACCACTGGAGTCGATGTACATGATCAAGGACAAGTTGGGATCGCAGGCTTTGCATCTTCTTCCCACTTTCGTCTCCCGCGATGGCCGTCGACGTTCGAATCCTCGAATCGAGCACATGCTCGGGCTGGACAGGGGGAGACGGCGGCGGTTCAAGACCCCCAACCGGGTGGACACAATTGAACGCCTCCACGAGGAGCGACTGCTTCCTGCGATCTACTTCATTTTCAGCCGCGCCGGCTGCGATACTGCGGCCCGGACACTGGCAGACTCCGGGGCCCGGCTGACTACCTCGGATGAGCGGAAGCGAATCAGGATGATTGCCGAGACGAGAACCGCTCATCTCGAGGACCAGGACCTCAAGGTGCTCGGATACGATGCGTGGGCCGCCGCCCTCGAGGAAGGGATCGGGGCGCATCATGCCGGATTGGTCCCCGCCTTCAAGGAGACGGTGGAAGAGCTCTTCGAGAGCGGCCTGCTCAGGGTGGTGTTCGCCACGGAGACACTGGCGCTCGGGATCAATATGCCTGCCAGAAGCGTCGTGATCGAGAACCTCTCCCGATATAACGGCGAGTCACACGAGATCCTCCGCCCCGGCGACTACACCCAACTCACAGGGCGAGCAGGAAGGCGGGGTATCGACGTCGAGGGTTATGGGGTCGTGCTGCACTCTCCGTTTGTCAAGTTCTCGAGTGTCACCGATATAGCGGCAGTCGGAAGCCATCCGCTGAAATCGAGTTTCAGGCCGACCTACAACATGACAGCCAACCTCGTCTCCAAGTACCAGCGAGACCAGGCCGAGGAACTTCTCGCATCCTCGTTCGCCGCCTACCAGCGCGAAGGGGACAGGCACGCCGCCGAACGCACCATTGATGCGTTGGAGGCGCAATATGCCGCCGAGTTGGAGAAGTCGAGGTGTGATCTGGGATCGGTTGAGGAGTATCTGAGCCTCATCGAGTCGTCGTCGCCCCAACCTCACAACGACTCGATCGCATCCACCTTGAACGAGGGAGCCGTCGTCGACATCGCCGGAGGTGCCCGACAGGGCCGCTATGTGGTTTTGAAACGGCTGTCCAGCAAGGATAGTGGTGCCAGGTATCTCGTCCTTTCCACATCAGGAAGGGTGTCGAGCCTGGGTCGTCGCGAAATCGTTGCCGGGTCGGCGCATGCAGCAACTCTGGACCTGCCCCGTCCGGTGCGTCCCCGTGATCGTCGGTTTGTCCAGGAGACTTTGCGGCGTCTCCGCAAGATTCCGAACAAGGAGAAGGACCGGAGTCGCCCCCCCCGGGAGGCCACCCACCCGGTGGCTGACTGTCCCGATATGGGACGTCATCTCGTTGCCGCCCGACGGGCTCGGATATTGGAGCGAAAGGTGGAGCAAATGAGGACCGCTCGCCGGTCCGGTGGATTCGGGCTGGTCGAGGAATTCCACGCCATTCTGGGCCTGCTCGAAGATCTCGACTACTTGAGAGGATGGAAGCTGACTCCACGGGGAGAGAGGCTCAGGGGTGTTTACAACGAATCTGATCTCCTCCTCACCGAGTGTGTCGAACAGGGCATTTTCTACGGTCTCGAGCCGGCTGCACTCGCCTCGCTGCTTTCGGTGTTCGTTTACGAACCCCGTTCAGATCAGGCATCGCCGGCCAACTGGCCATCAGCGGTGCTCGCAGAACGCTGGCAGCAGATAGAAGGTATCTGGGACGATCTCGTCGACCGGGAGCGTCGGGCGAAGCTGTCGCCAACGGGAAGACCCGATCCGGGGTTTGGCCGCCAGGCATTTCGGTGGGTAAGCGGGGAAGACTTCGACGAGATCACCACCGGGTCGATGGCACCCGGGGACTTTGTCAGGGTCAACCGCCAGTTGGTCGACCTTCTGAAGCAGGTGCGCGATATCGCCCCCGACATGGCCAACGAGTGCGCACAGGCACTCAAAGGGTTGGATCGGGGCGTTGTGGCGGCACAAGGGGCCGGATGAAACGCTGGCTGGTGGCGGTAAACGGCGCCGCCGGGAGAAAGTCGGTGAGTCTGTCGACATTACGCGAGGTGTTGGGCACGACCGGGATCGAATACGAGATGGTGGCTCCGACAACACGTCTGGAAATGATTGAGGCCATCGTCGATGCTTCCCGGGAGGGATGCACCCACTTTGTAATGGTAGGTGGAGACGGCACGGTCAATCTGGCTGTGAATGCGCTCATGCCTCTCGACCTCGGCGAGAAACCGACGATTGGAATCCTGCCCGCCGGCACCGGGTGTGATCTTTTGCGTACCTTCGGAATATCGCAGAATCTCGGCGAGGCAGCCAAACATCTTGGTTCAGACTCCAGATATATGATCGATGTCGCCTATCTGGATGGGAGTTGGGGCAGGCGGTTCTTTGTAAATGTCGCCCAAGCCGGCGTAGGTGCCGCTGCCGCTGAGTCGGCCCGCCGGCTCGTGCGTTCACTGGGCCCGACACGTTATCCGCTGGCGTTTCTGGCACGGTTGCCCCGGTTCCCCCGGGCAACGATCACTCTCACCACCGAGAAGCGGTCGATCGAGACAGAGGCCCTTGCAGTGATCTTTGCCAATGCCCAATTCTTCGCCGGCGGGTGGAATGTGGCTCCACGTGCAACGCTGATCGATGGCGTGCTCGACCTGCAGATAATCGACACTGCCAAGAGGAGAGCCCCCGCTTTGGTGCCGAAGGTGGTAAAAGGTACCCATCTCGGTGATCCTGCCGTGCGGCGATTTTCTGTTGCGGAGTTCGACCTGAAGTCGGAACCGGCATGGCCCGTCGAAGCGGACGGTGATCATTTGGGGAATACAGATATCTCGGGTCGGGTTATCCCGGCCGCGATCAACCTAAAGATCTAGACAACCGGGCGTATACTCCCGGCGCTCAGCGAGGGGTAGGAAATGGCAACCAAGAAGAAGACGAAAGTAACCGACGAAGTTGGCGATGACACTCCTGACATCGAAGATATCGATGAGGCCGATCTCGATCCCGATGAGGAAGACCTGGAAGTCGAAGATCTTGACATCGATGTGATCGTCGAAGAGGACATCGAACTCGACGGCGACGACGATGACGATGTCGATTTTGACGATGACGACGAGGAGAAGGACGACCAGGACGAGGAGACCACCGAAGCCCTCGAGGAGCTGGAGAGCCAGGAGTTGCAGACACTGGATGAGGAGAAGAACGACAATCTCCTCATAGATGAGGTTGAAGAACTTCGAGCAATCCGCCGCGAAGAACTCACCATGAACGTAGACACCCAACTCCAGCGTGCCGACGAATTTGTGTGCCAATCGTGTTTCATGGTCAAGCGGATGAGCCAGCTGGCCAACAAGAGAAAGCAGCTCTGCACGGATTGTGCCGAATGACCGGGTAACCGTCGTAGTTCCCACCTACAACGAGCGTGAGAATCTCGCGCACATCGTGTCGGCGGTTCTCCACCAGGGCTACCGGCTTCTCGTGGTCGACGATAATTCTCCGGATGGAACCGGCGACCTTGCCCGGCGCCTGGCATCGGAGAACGAATCGATGTCCACCCTACACCGGAGGGAAAAGGCGGGTCTCGGACCCGCGTACGCCGCCGGATTCGATCGGGCAATTGCCGACGGCGCCAGGATCGTTGTCGAAATGGACGCAGACTTTTCCCACGATCCGGCTGACCTCCCGCGTCTGGTCGCCGCGGTCGAGAATGGGGCCGATCTGGCCATTGGCTCCCGTTACGTTCCGGGCGGGTCAACGCCGGACTGGCCCTTGCATCGACGTCTGATTTCGCGGGGCGGAAACGTCTACTCGCGGTTCATGCTCGGATTGGAGGTTCGCGACGCTACTGCTGGATTCCGCGCTTTCGGTGTCGAAGCTTTGAGGGCGCTGCCCTATGCAAGCGCCGAGGCTTCCGGCTATGGGTTCCAGGTCGAGATGGCCTGGCATGCAACCAAACAGGGTCTCAACATCGTCGAAGTCCCAATAGCATTTCATGACCGTGCCCACGGAATTTCGAAAATGGGGCCGGACATCGTGAGAGAGGCGATGGGCCTGGTGACGCGGTGGGGATGGGACCGTTGGAAACGTCGCCTGGCGTTCTGGAAATGATCACCGTTTCATTCGCGACAGCCGGTGACATCGATATTCTGATCGACCTCTATCGTTCTTTGGAATCGGAAATGACCGCTCTGCACCCGATGTGGCCCCTGGCCGATGGCCTGGCAGAGCCTGTCTCAGACTCCATGCTTCAGGCAATCGACGGCCCCGACTCGTTCGTGATCATCGGGAAGGCCTGGGAATATCCGTTCGGTTTTCTACTGGGCAGGATCGAGAAGATGCTCCCGCAAGCCGGGGGAGAGCGGCTGGGCTCGATACGGATCGTTTTTGTCGAGGAAGAGGCACGCCAGATCGCGATCGGCGAGGAGATGCGCGGCCTCGCTCTGGCCCGCTTCCGGGAGATGGGATTGACTAAGTTCGATGCCCATGTCCTCCCCGGGCACCGTCTGGCCAAGAACTTCTTCGAAGCGGGTGGTTTTAGTGCAAGATCGATCGTGATGCACCATGACGACAATAAGTAGCAGATTCCCTGTCGTCGCCACGGGGGTGGCCGTCGTTGAGGAAGGCCAGATATTGCTGGTCCGGAGAGGCAGGCAACCCAACAAGGGCATGTGGGCCGTACCCGGCGGCAAAGTGGACTTCGGCGAGACACTGGCCGAAGCTGCAACCCGCGAAGTCAAGGAAGAGACAGGCATCCTGGTCGAACTGGACGAGATCGTGTGGGTAGGGGAGTTCATCGACTTCGACACTCATCTCGTTCTCGTCGACTTCCTCGGAGCGCCTACCGGGGGCGAGATAGAGGCGGGGGACGACGCCGCCGAGGTGCAATGGGTTGACCTAGAGGCGGCCTTCGAACTGGATATGCCCGACACCATGTATGAACTGTTAGAAGTTCTACTCGAGATGATGGATGAGCATTGAGCCATTCCATCGAATTGCTCCAGGCCCTCATCCGGAACGGTTGCGTCAATGACGGAACGGCCATCAGCGGCCACGAGCACAGGTCGGTGGCAACCCTCCAGGAGTTCTTCGGAAGCGCCGGCCAGGTCTTCGAGCCGGTGCCCGGGAGGCAGTCGGTCGTCTATCGGGTGGCCGGATCCGGGTCGAACGCACCGTCACTTGCCATGGTGCCCCATCTCGATGTTGTTCCGGTCGACCCGACAGGGTGGGATTGGGATCCCTTTGGTGCAGAGATCCATGACGGGTGGATCTACGGGAGGGGGGCAGTTGACATGCTCAATGTGACCTCCGCCATGGCGGTGGCATTTCGCCCATACATCACCGGGGAAAAGGTACCCGCGGGTGACCTCATGTTCGCTGCAGTGGCCGATGAGGAGTCAGGCGGGAAGTATGGTGCTCAGCCTCTGGTGGAAGACCACTGGGACCTGGTCGGCACCGACTATCTCCTCACCGAAGTCGCATATCCGACCTATGACGGGAAGCCGGGCTCGGCGATACCCGTGTCTGTAGGCGAGAAGGGGGCCTTTTGGTCCGTCTTGAGTACATCCGGAACGCCGGGCCACGGGTCGGCGCCGTATCGCTCCGATAATGCCCTGGGAAAAATGGTCACAGCGGTGGCCGGGATTTTCGCGGGCGAATCGCCTGTCACCATCACCGACGAGTGGCGGGCCTTTGTCCAAGAGTTGCCGCTCAGCGACGAGCTGAAGAATGACCTCACCGACCCTGACCGCGTTGACGAAGCGATCGAAAGAGTCGCCATTTCTGACCCGCTATTTGCCCGCTATGCACACGCAGCGACGCGACTGACTGTGTCGCCCAATCGGATGAAGGGCGGGACGAAAACCAATATCATCGCCGACCGGGCCTGGTCCGAAGTAGACATCCGAGCTCTGCCGGGCACGAGCCGGTTAGACATCGATATCTACCTGCGAAAAGCAATGGGTTCGGCGTCTGATGATGTCGACATCGACCCTGTCATGGACCTCGAGGCGACTCTTTCCCGGCGGGACACCCATCTATGGGAGGTCATTGCTGACTCGGTGGAAGTCGTCGAGGGCCATCGAAGTATCTTCCCGACCACGATTACGGCCGCCACAGATGCGCGCTTCTGGAGGAAGAAGGGGACCATCGCCTACGGGGTGGGGCTCTTTGATGACCGCACTTCGTTCTCGGAGATGCTGGCCCTGTTCCACGGACACAACGAGAAGGTCTCAGTCGAGTCGGTGGAGAAGACCACCCGGCTCTATGTCGAGATCCTCGAACGTTTTGGACAGTCGAGGTAGGAGAGTGATGGGTAAATCGCGGGTGAGGCTTGAGTTGGTGTTTTGGCTTCCCCTTCCGACTCCACCCCGAGCGGTGGAGCCACCTTCCCCGGAGGGGAAGGAATTTGTGGATGATCTGGGTGCCGGGTTTTGGCGTTGAGGAGTGTTATTTGTGACCTGGATGGCGTCATCTATCGGGGTCGGCAGGCAATACCGGGAGCAGCCGGGGCCCTCCGTCGGCTCGAATCCGGGGGATACAGGGTGGTGTTTGTCACCAACAACAGCAGCCGGACCCCGGCGCAGGTGGCAGAAAAGATTCTCATCGTCCTGGGTGTCGAGGTGGCACCTGAAGCAATCCTGACGTCGGCCATGGCCGCCGTTTCAGTGCTACCCGAAGAAGCGTCCAAATGCATGGTCATCGGCGGAGAGGGAATTGTTGCGGCCGTCACCGATTCGGGACGCCAGATAGTCACTTCGGGTGCCGATGCCGTGCTCGTTGGCATCGATCAGCAATTCGACTACGCCGCCTTGACCAGGGCATCCGACGAAATCCGTCATGGAGCCCTGTTTGTGGCATCCAATACCGATGCGACTTTCCCCGTCGAATCGGGACTGCTCCCCGGTGCCGGTGCGATTGTGGCGGCGGTCGCTACCGCTTCCGGAGTCGACCCGATCGAGGCCGGCAAGCCCGAGCTGCCAATGAGAAATCTGATTAAGGCTTCCGGAATCGATCGTGCCTGGGTCATCGGCGACCGCCTCGAAACCGATATCGCCCTGGCCGAAGGTGAGCCCGACTGGACTTCGATCCTGGTGCTCACGGGTGTCACCGACGAAAAGATGAACCTCGAATCAGCGGACCATGTCGTTGCTGATGTGGAATCCGCCGTAGATCTGGTGTTCGCCACCGCAGATCGGCAATAATCGGGAAATGAACATTCCCGAAGACGTCCGCACTGAAATCGAGGAGAAGCTCCGCGAATTGGCCGAACTCGACCCGGCAGAACTGCCGCAGCCTGCCGCCGAGCTCGCCGAGATTCTCGGTGGCCTCCTCGAAGACGTCGAGATCAAATAGGTCTATGTGGCGAGACTCACCGGTGGATTGAAGTGAAGGTTGTCTTGGTACTCAGAGCAGAGCGGCCGGCAGTCGATCGGTTCTCCCGGGAGTTGGTCGGGGCACTTCGGGATCGCGGCGTTGAAGTTACAGCTGTGGCCGAAGACGCCGACATGGTGATCGCTGTGGGTGGAGATGGGACCATGCTTTCGGCGGCGGCGGTAGCTCATGCAGCCGACCTGCCCGTCCTTGGATTCAACCTCGGCACTCTCGGCTTTCTCACAACCGCAGACCCCGAAGACCTGCAATCGGTGGTCTCCCGTCTGGTTGACGGTGACTACGACATCGACAACCGGATGACTGTCGCCGCCCGGACGAATGGAGGGGTGTTCCATGGCGTAAACGACGTGGTGATCGAGAAGGTCGACAACCAGCGGCTTGTCGAACTGGAGGTTGCAATCGGCGGGGTCGAGTTTGCCACCTATCGGGCAGATGGCCTCATCGTGGCATCGCCCACGGGTTCTACCGCCTACTCATTCTCGGCAGGCGGCCCGCTTGTTTCGCCGGCGGTCGATGCCATTGTCCTTACCCCGGTTGCCGCCCACTCCCTATTTTCAAGGTCGATCGTGCTGCCGGCGGAGCAAGAGATAACGATCACGGTCCACCGCGACCGTGCGGTCAAGGTAAGCGTGGATAAGCAAAATCTCGGCGAGCTCGGAAACGGAGACAAGGTAGTAGTGACCCGGGGAGACCGGCCCGTACAGTTCGTCACCTTCGGGTCACCGTCTTTTGCGGGCCTGGTAAAAGACAAGTTCGATTTGCCCTGATGCTCATCCACCTGGCGGCTAGAAATCTGGGCCTGATCAACGAAGCCGAATTGGTCCCTGCGGATGGATTCACGGTGATCACGGGGGAGACAGGTGCCGGCAAGACCCTACTTCTCGGTGCTCTACGGCTTCTGCTCGGCGAAAACGCCGACTCCTCCATGGTTGGCCCGTATGGCGACAGCGCCACTGCCGAAGGTGTGTTTCTCGACGTCGAAGAGCTCCCGGTCAGCAGGATCGTTCCGCGGGATGGACGCTCCCGGGCATATCGCGACGGCGTCATCGTGTCGGCGACCACTCTGCGGGATGAGCTCGGATCGAGAGTCCAGATCATCGGACAACATGATCAGCTCGATCTGAAGAAGAGCCAGTACGTCGTGGGCCTGCTCGACGCCAACCTCGACGAAGAAGGGTTGCGGATTGTCAACGATTATCAGGATTCCTGGGCCCGTCTCGCCGGTCTCCTCGATGAGCAGTCAAAGTTGGGTGGGTCCCGAATCGAGCTGGCCCGGGAGCTGGACCTGGCCCGGTATCAGCAAGAAGAAATCTCCCGCGCCGGATTCGAGGACGGAGAAGATGTGGTCCTCGAACAATCCGCCATGCGTCTCCGCAATCTGGAAGAGATCCAGGAGCACCTGGGCAACTCGGGTCGGCTGTTGGAGAAATTGGTCGATGACACCGGAGAACTCGTCTCGTTCCTCCGCAAGGTCGCGGCGCTCGACCCATCGTTGCAGACGATGGCCGATACCGCCGAGGGGTTGTCGATTTCGACGGCTGACCTGGCCCGCGAGTTGGCCGGCCGAATTGCCGACCTCGACCTGGATCCCGAGTCGGGCGCCGACATCGAGAGACGGCTGACTCTTCTCGGAGATCTGAAGATGAAGTACGGGAAGACCCTGGCCGAGGTGATTGCCTACGGCGACGGGGCCGGACAGCGCGCATCCGAGTTGGCCGCGCTACTCGACCGCGCCAGCTCGATCGATAGTGAAGTCGAGGAAGCCAGCAGCCGTGTGGCAGACCTTGCCACCCACCTGTCAATATCGAGAGAGGCAACCGCGGGTCGACTTGCATCCGGGGTCGAGTCCCATCTCAGTGATGTCGGGCTCCCCAGCGCGATTTTGCGATTTGAATTCTCCAGGCGCGAGCCGGCAGCCTCTGGTGCCGATCGTGTCGAGTTGATGTTCTCCTCCCATAACCGGCTTCAAGCCGGCCCGATATCAAAAGTGGCGTCGGGTGGTGAACTGTCCCGCCTGATTCTCGCCATCAACCTTGCGACCGGTACTGGTGCCAGGCACACCCTGGTATTCGATGAGGTCGATGCTGGGGTGGGGGGAGCCACCGCTCTGGCGGTGGGCCGGAAACTATCCGATCTCGCAGCCGGGCAGCAATTGCTCTGTGTCACCCATCTTCCCCAGGTGGCCGCTTTCGCCGATAGACACTACGTGATAAGGAGAAATGGGGCGGAGGCGGCGCTGGAACTCGTCGAGGATGAAGCGCGTCTGGAGGAAATCTCCCGGATGATGGCGGGACTGCCGGAGAGCGATCGGGGCCAGGATGCCGCCGCAGAGCTATTGGAAATGAGTCGAAGGTGACAAACATGGCGTCCTTCGATTCTGATGCTACGCTGGCATCCCGTCATGGACGGGTCACTTTTTTCGCAAGGAACGACATCTGATTCGATGCCCGACACTCCTTCAACACCCCCGCAAAAGACCAAGTACGTGTTTGTCACCGGTGGTGTCGTTTCATCGCTAGGCAAAGGGATTGCGGCTTCCTCTCTGGGTCGGTTGCTCAAGGCCCGGGGTCTGAGGGTCGTCAACCAGAAGCTCGATCCGTACATCAATGTCGATCCCGGAACGATGAATCCGTTCCAGCATGGTGAGGTGTTCGTCACCGACGATGGCGGGGAAACCGATCTCGACCTCGGACATTACGAACGATTCACCGGCGAGAACCTGAAGCGGACCTCCAATGTGACGTCAGGCTCGGTCTATATGAGTGTGATCCAAAAGGAACGCCGCGGCGACTACCTGGGCGACACCGTCCAGGTGATCCCGCATATCACGAATGAGATCAAGGATCGGATCAGGAGGGTTGGCTCGTCCGGCGACGTCGACGTGGTGATCACGGAGGTCGGTGGAACAGTTGGTGACATCGAGAGCCTGCCGTTCCTTGAGGCGATCCGACAGTACGGCAATGACGTCGGCAAGAAGAATGTTCTGTTCATCCACGTCACCCTGGTTCCTTACATTTCGACTTCCGAAGAGCTCAAGACCAAACCCACTCAGCATTCGGTGGCGGAACTCCGCAGCAAGGGGATCCATCCCGATGTGATCATCGTTCGATCCGATCGGGAGATCGACGAAGCCGTGGTCCGCAAGATCAGCCTTTTCTGCGACGTTTCCCCGGAAGCGGTCATAGCTGCCCCCGATGCCGGGGACATCTATGAGGTCCCACTCGTCCTCCATGATGGTGGTCTCGATCGGGTGGTGTGCGATCAGCTGGGTCTGGTCACGGGACCGCCCAACCTGGACAACTGGAGGGCAATGGTCGAAAAAGCGAGGCGGGCCACCGATTCGGTTCGTATCGGCATTGTCGGAAAGTACGTCGACCTTCCCGACGCATATCTATCCGTGGCCGAAGCATTGCGCCACGGTGCTGCGGCACATGGCCTCAAGCTCGACCTTGCCTGGATTCCAAGCGATGAGCTCACCGGTCTACTCGCCGACTCCTATCTCGAAGATCTCGACGGAATAGTGGTTCCAGGGGGATTTGGCTACCGCGGGGTCGAAGGAAAGATCCAAGCCATCCGATTCGCCCGGGAAAACGGCATCCCGTTCCTCGGGCTCTGCCTGGGCCTGCAGTGCGCCGTCATCGAATTCGCACGCGATGTCCTCGGCCACGGTGATGCCAACTCAACCGAATTCGATCCGACCACTCCTCATCCGGTCATCGACCTCATGGAGAGCCAGGAGGACGTGGAAGAGAAGGGCGGGACGATGCGTCTCGGCCTTTATGCGGCCAAGCTCGCCGAAGGCTCGTTGGTGCGGGAGCTCTACGGGGATGAGCTCGTATACGAGAGGCACCGTCATCGTTGGGAGGTGAATAATCGCTACCGCAAAGAACTGGAGAGTGCCGGGCTTCGGTTGTCCGGCGTTTCCCCTGACGAAAACCTCGTCGAGTACATCGAAATGATCGATCACCCCTACTTCGTCGCCACGCAGGCTCATCCCGAATTCCGCTCCCGCCCCGACGAACCACACCCGCTATTTAGTGGTCTGGTGCGGGCTGCCGGGAAGGTGGCAGCCGGTAAACCGCAGCGACGGGAACCAGCGGATATCTCACTCGAATAAGGTCTAGTCGCTCACCAGGGGTCTGTCGCTGTATCGTCGGTGTCCCGGAATCTCCAGGAGGATCGTTTCGTGTTTGTTGGTGTTCCTAAAGAAATAAAAACTGCCGAACATCGGATCGCAATCACTCCGGTAGGTGTCCGGGAGTTGGCGGATCGAGGTCATACCGTTTTGATCGAGGCCGGCGCCGGTCTCGGTTCGACCATCGCCGACGAAGAATTCGTTGCGCAGGGAGCGACGATCGTTCCGACAGCCGCCGAGGTGTTCGCAGACGCTGAGATGATCATCAAGGTCAAGGAGCCCCAGTCAACCGAAGTGGAGATGTTCCGACCCGGACAGGTCCTCTTCACCTATCTCCATCTCGCGGCGTATCCCACCCTCGCGGCAGGTCTGCGCAAACGGGGCGTGGTTGCGATCGCCTACGAGACCGTTCAGCTCGCCGACCGGAGTCTCCCGTTGCTGGCACCGATGTCGGAGATAGCCGGGAGGATGGCGACGCAGGCCGGCGCCTACTTCCTGGAGAAGGCGCATGGTGGCCGTGGAGTGCTGCTCGGTGGTGTCGCCGGCGTTGCTCCAGCCAAAGTTGTTGTAATCGGTGGGGGGATGGCCGGTTCCAACGCCGCGGTGATCGCGATGGGCATGCAGGCCGACGTAATGGTCCTCGACACCGATATGAACAAGCTGCGCATGTTGGATTCTCTTTATCAAGGTCGGATCGTGACGATGCATTCCAACCGGTTGAACCTCGAGGAGCAGGTGACAGCAGCCGACCTCGTTATCGGGACGGTCCTGATACCCGGCGCCGCTGCGCCGAAGCTCGTCACGGAAGACATGGTCAGGGCCATGAAGAAGGGCTCGGTGCTGGTCGATGTGGCCATCGATCAGGGCGGATGCTTTGCCACTTCCCGGGAGACAACGCACGCCGAACCGACCTATCTGGTTCACGATGTCGTCCACTATGCAGTCGGCAACATCCCGGGCGCCGTACCGCACACCTCCACTTACGCGTTGACCAACTCGACGCTTCGTTACGTGATCTCCCTGGCTGACAATGGTCTGGACGGCGCGTTCCTCGACCATCCTGAGCTGATATCAGGTGTCAACGTGATTGACGACAAGGTTTGCCACCCTGGTGTCGCCGAGAGTCTGGGCGACGCATACACACCGGTCAGTGAGGCCCTGGCCAACCGGTGAACAGGAATGAGTCGTTCGCTCTCTGCGTCGACGAATATCTGATATCGCTACGGGTGGAAAGGGGTCTGGCACCGAATACCATCGCCGCCTACGGGCGCGATATTGCTCAATATCTCGGCTACCTCGACGGCCGCGAGCCCGATATGACCCTGGTCGAGGGATGGGTGTCCAGCCTCCATGACGCCAACATATCTCGTGCCAGTGTGGCCCGGAAAGTCGCATCGATTCGGGGACTGCACAGGTTTCTGGTGGCGGAGGATTTTCGAGAGACCGACCCAACTCTCCTCCTGGAGACACCGCGGCTCGGAGAACCGTTGCCCAAGGCCCTGAGTGTCGACGAAGCGATAAAACTGGTCGAATCACCCGACATCTCCACTCTCAAAGGGCGAAGGGATTCCGCTGTCCTGGAATTCCTCTATGGCACAGGCGCCCGTGTGTCCGAAGCCACAGGCCTGGACCTGACATATGTCGACTTGGACGACGCGATTGCGATAGTCACCGGCAAGGGAGCGAAACAGCGAATAGTCCCCCTGGGGAGTAAGGCGGTCATGGCGTTGTCACGGTGGTTGCCCGATCGTCTCGATCTGATTAGACGGGACCAACGCGGCGACCCGATGTTCACCAGCGTCCGGGGTCGCCGGCTCAGCCGTCAGGCCGTCTTCAACATTGTTAGAGAATCCGCCGCGAGAATCGGCCTCGACCCGGCGAAGGTCTCCCCTCATGTCCTCCGTCATTCAGCCGCGACCCACATGGTCGAGGGGGGTGCGGATTTAAGAACCGTCCAGGAAATGTTGGGACACGCTACGATTAGCACTACGCAGGTCTACACGAGAGTGAGTGCCGCACATCTCATGGAGATCTACATCGAAGCGCACCCGAGGAGCAAATGAGCAGCTTCAGCACATCCAAAATCAAGGAAACACTCGAAGCCGACAGGGCACATCTCGTCCATCAGCTCGATGAGTTGGGTGCCAGTGAATCTGGTGATCTCAGGCCCGATATCGATTTTGGTGGGAGTTTTGCGGACGCAGCATCGGTGACAGCCGAGCGGACCGAAGTAATTGGCCTCGTCGATTCGATCAAGGCCCAGCTCAACGATGTCGATGCCGCGCTGAGTCGGCTCGCCGACGGCTCATATGGGACTTGCGCCAAATGCGGCGCCGCGATTTCGCAGGAACGTCTCGATGCGCGGCCAGCTTCTATTCTCTGCGTCGACTGCAAGTCGGCGGCCAGCGTCTAGCTCGTCAAGCATTGCCCGGCTCTTTTCCCCATCTCTTCAGGAGATTCTTCGACTTCGTATCGTCCCGGCCTCTCACCGACGTCGAAATCGAGACGGTTACCGCCTGGTTGACCCCTGCGGAAGGCGAACTCTTTTTCGCACAGGACAGTCGGGACCAGCGACACGGCTTCAACGCCGGAGCGTCGGTCGCCGCGATCTATCCGGGGGACCGATCGGCGATAAGTGCCGGCGCTCTCCACGATGTCGGAAAGCGGCACGCCGGGCTTGGTGCGGTGGGACGGTCCGTGGCATCGATTCTGATCAAACTCAGACTCCCGCTCAGCCGTCGCATGTTGATGTATCGAGACCACGGTGAGATCGGGGCCGCCGACCTCATTTCAATCGGATCTGCAGGTGTCGTCGTCAGCTTTGCCCGGAGCCACCACGGCCAATGTCCGGCCGACATCGATCCTGGCCTGTGGGAAGTTTTGCAAGAATCGGATCGTTGACCGGTTTATTCCACAGAGTCGCTGATCGGGGTGCAAAGGCGATAACCTGACATCAGCGATGACCTATCAAGTGAAGACCGCCGTTTTCGAAGGGCCGCTCGACCTTCTCCTCCAACTCATTTCCAAACACCAGTTGGAGATCTCTGCCGTCGGGCTTACCGATGTGGTTTCAGAGTACATCGCATTTCTCGACGAGATGACCCATCTCGATCTCGAAGTGACGTCTGAGTTCCTGTTGATCGCGGCAACGCTGGTGCAGTTGAAGGCCAACTCGTTACTGCCTGACCGTGGTCGATTCGACCTGGATGATGAGCTACTACTCCTCGAAGAGCGTGACCGGCTGCTCTCACGTCTTCTCGCCTGTGTGACCTTCAAAGATGTCGCTGCTGTTTTGACGCTGCGTCTTCAAGAGGCAAATCGGTTGGTGGCGCGCATGTCGGGCCTCGACCAGAAGATCACCCGACAGCCGTTGGATTTCACACTTACGGTCGACGCGGCCGGTCTCAGAGACTCCGCGGTAGGCGTCTTCCGACGGGAGGCCGAAGAACCCGATCTCGACCATCTCGAGCTCGACATGCCTTCCGTGGCCTCGGCGATGGACGAGTTGCGATCTCGCATCGCCGACCTCGCTCTGTCCGACTTCGAAACCCTCACCGAACATTGCGAACGTCCCGTCGAGGTAGCGGCATATTTTCTTGCGCTGCTCGAAATGGCGAGATGGGGATTGGTCGAGGTCCATCAAGAGGACTGGCTGTCCAGCATCCAGGTCAAGCACGTGCAACGCAGTGGTGTTGACCTCACTTCGGAGTGGGCCTCGTGAACGCTCGGGCGGCGTTGGAGGCGATCCTCTTTGTCACCGAGGAGCCGGTTCCGCTGAATGAGCTCGCCCAGATTCTCGAGATGAGCCCGAACCAGGTCGAGTCGATTCTCGAGGAGATGGCGGAGGCATTCACAGCACGCGAGTCGGGACTGGTGCTTCGCTCCGTGGCCGGCGGATGGCGGATCTACAGCCACCCGGATGCCTATCCCTACCTGGAACGGTTTAGCTCGAGTGCAACCGCCCGCCGTATCTCGCCTGCCGCCATCGAAACCCTTGCGGTCGTTGCCTATCGACAGCCCGTCGCCCGGAGTCAAATTTCAGAGATCCGGGGTGTGGATTCCGATTCCGCGGTGAGAACCCTGGATCGGCTCGGATTGATAGAAGAAGTGGATCGACTCGATCTTCCAGGCAATCCGGCGGTTTACGGAACGACACGTCTGTTCCTGGAGAAATTGGGTTTGAATGATTTGAGCGAGTTGCCGCCCCTTGCCGATCATGTGCCTCCTGCGTCTGCCCTCGAAGGGCTCGAAGAGTCGCTCCGCCCCGGGAGTTGAACAGTGGCCGATCCGGTCCGCCTCCAAAAGGCAATAGCTCATGCCGGCCTGATGTCCCGCCGCGCTGCTGAGGAGAAGATCTCCGCCGGCGAGGTGAGCATCGACGGTATTACCGCCGTGCTCGGTGATCGGGTTGACGTAGAAAGTCAAGTAGTCATGGTCCACGGGGCGATCCTTCCGGTCAATCCCGCGAATCAGACCATTCTCCTCTACAAGCCTGTGGGAGTGATCTCGACCGCGGACGATCCTCAGGGTCGCCCGACCGTTGTGGAAATCGTCGGCTCCGAGACCCGCCTCTATCCGGTGGGCAGGCTCGATTCCGACTCCGAGGGGCTGATTCTACTTTCCAACGATGGGCTTCTCACCGAGAGAGTTACCCACCCGAGATACGGGATTCGCAAGAAATACTTCGTCGAGGTCGAAGGAACGGTGGCCCGGAGCACGCTACGACGACTCACCACAGGCATTGACCTCGAGGACGGCCAGGCCATGGCACTTTCGGCAACTGTCGTCGATAGCCGTCGCGATAAGTCTCAGGTCGAGATCGTCATGGGGGAAGGGAGAAAACGCGAGGTGAGGAGGATGATGGAGGCGATCGGCCACCCGGTCCTCCGTTTGGTCCGCACGGCGATAGGGCCTATTGCCGACCCGCACCTTCGACCCGGTGAGTGGAGACACCTCAGCCGTCAGGAGATCGCCGACTTGTTTGCTCAAGCGGTCCAACAGTGACGACGAGAGTCGTCTCTCCACCGGCCGGCCGGATCGAGGCCGTTGCGTCCCCTCCTGGATCGAAATCACATTCGATTCGGGCGCTATTTCTCGCCGGGCTGGCTCGAGGAGACAGCACGATCGTCAATGGGCTCGATTCCGAAGACACGACTCGCGCCCGTAATTGCCTCCGTGACCTGGGTGTGCCAATAAAAGAGGACGCCAACGAGTGGACCGTTACAGGGACCGGAGGCGCTCTTGTCTCTCCAGGCCACCCCCTCGATGTAGGCGAATCAGGTTTGACAGCCCGGTTCCTGATGGGGGCATCGTGTCTCGTCGACGGTGTGACCACCATTACAGGCAGGGGCCGTTTACCCGAGCGCCCGATGGGATCGATTCTCGACGCTGTCGCATCGCTCGGTATCCAGGTCCGCCACCAGTATCCGTGGGAGATACACGGCAAGGGCAGCATCCCGGGCGGTCGCATGGAGGTTGATGGCTCGACAAGCAGTCAGAGTGTTTCCGCACTTCTCTCGGTGGCACCGCTCGCCCGGGAACGAGTGCTGCTTGAAATCGTGGGAGGTTCGATCTCGACTGGATACATACAGATGACTGTGGAGATGATGCGGTCGTTTGGTGTCGAGGCCCATTCGACGGACGACGGTTGGATGGTGCCCGCCACGGGATACCAGGGTACGAAATTTGTTGTTCCATCAGATGGCTCGTCGATGGTCTATCCCGCGGCGGCGGCCGCCATCTCAGCTGGATCTGTGACCATCCTTGGCGATCCTGGAAACCATCCCGACCTCGCCTTCTTTGACATTCTCCAGGAAATGGGTTGCCAGATACGGCGTCGCCCCGGAGCTGTGAAGGTGGTCGGGCCGGACCGGCTGGACGGGATTGTTTGCGATATGAGCATGGCCCCGGACTCAGCGGTTGCTCTCGCAGTATTGGCCGCCGTAGCCAGAGGCCCGAGCCGGATCGGGGGACTGGGCAGCCTCCGCCACAAGGAGTCCGATCGCCTCGAAGCGCTCCGCACCGAGCTGGAGCTGGTCGGGGCGAGCGTCGAGATCCTTGGCGACGCTCTTTCGATAACCCCCGCCGTCCCCGTGCACGGCAATGTCCTCAACAGCCACAACGACCACCGTCTAGCAATGAGTCTGGCGATGCTGGGCCTGATCGCCGAGGGCATTTCGGTGAGGAACAGTGACGCCGTCTCCAAGACCTGGCCCGACTTCTGGGAGTGGTTGACGACCACAGGCGCGGGAGTATCCATCGCTTGAACCATCGTTCAAAAAGTTCTACAAAAGAGTTCCTACTTCGAATCGCTTTTGCTATGTTTGTAATGTACGGAGAGGGTCATACCGGTCCAATTGCCCCCATTGTCCAGACAACCCCCATCTAGGACGCCCCGGGCCGGTACCTCTCCGTTTTTGATTTCACTTCGGTTTATGCTCGCATTGGTTGAGATCTCTCATCGTCACCATTGATGGACCGGCCGGCACCGGCAAGAGCACCGTTTCCCGGCGCGTGGCCGCGGCTTTGGGCCTGCCGCATCTCGACACGGGTGCCTTTTATCGGGCCGCCGCCCTGGTCGCACTGCGCAATGGAGTTGACCTCGACGACGAATCGGGGGTGGTGGCAGCGGTGGGATCGGCATTTTTCGATCAGGAGGACGGCCGAATGTTGATCGACGGCGAAGACGTCTCGGTCGAGATCCGTGACCCCCTTGTAGCCACCGCCTCATCAACCGTGGCGACACATCCCAAGGTCCGGTCGGCCCTCGTTGATCATCAGCGGTGCTGGGTCGAGCTCCATGGCGACACCGGTGTCGTCGAAGGGCGTGACATCGGCTCTGTGGTATTTCCGGATGCCGGAGTGAAAGTCTTCCTCGAGGCCGACCCATCAGTGAGAGCGGCCCGAAGAGCCCGGGAAACGGGTCAGAAATTCGGTGACGTTCTTGCCGAGCTGGGCAGTCGGGACAGCCAGGACTCACTCCGGGATGCTTCTCCTCTGGTCGTCCCCGATGACGCCTTCCTAATCGACACCTCGAATCTCGAAGTGTCCGATGTGGTCGAGCGAATCGTCGAGTTGGTCAGAACCGCTTCCCGGTAAGTCCACCTACCATGGTGGGTATGACAATTGACCGAGTGCTGCTTGCCGAGCCGCGTGGATTTTGCGCAGGTGTGGAAATGGCGATCAAGGCACTCACCTGGATGACACGGATTTTCGAACCTCCCGTGTACTGCTATCACGAGATCGTCCACAACGAGTGGGTGGTTCAAGCATTCGAGAAGGTCGGGGTGATCTTCGTCAACGACATCGGGGAAGTGCCTGAAGGCGCCCCGATCATGCTCTCCGCTCACGGGTCTGCGCCCGAGGTGGTTTCGGCGGCCGGCAACCGTGCCGCAGTCGTGATCGACGCGGTATGCCCCCTCGTGACCAAGGTGCACCATGAGGTGAAAACGATGGCCGGGAAGGGCTATGAGATCATCTACATAGGTCACAACGGACATGACGAGGCCGTGGGCACCGTTGCGGAGGCACCGGAATCGATAACCCTCGTCGAACCCGAAACCGGTCTCGGCGATTATCAGCCGGCCGATCCGTCGAAGGTGGCCCTCCTCGCCCAGACCACTTTGGGTGTCCATGAATGGCGTCAGGTCATGGAAGACGCCAGTGAGCGATTTCCCGAGCTGGCGACGGCCCGGAAGTCGGACCTTTGCTACGCAACGACCAATCGTCAGGAAGCGGTTGGCCAGTTGAGTGCGGAATGTGATCTTATTCTCGTGGTCGGTTCCCACAATTCGTCGAACACCCAGGCCCTGGTGCGTTACGCCCTCGAATCCGGAGTGGATGCCTATCGGATCGATTCGGCAGAAGACATTCGTCCTGAGTGGCTGACGGATAAGAAGGTGGTGGGGTTGACTGCCGGCGCCAGTGCGCCCGATCATCTCATCCAGGAGGTTATCGATCGTCTCGACCCTGCAAATGGTTTCGAGTTGTGGAGAGTGACCGAGGAGGGCGAGTACTTCCCATTGCCCCCGCAGCTCCGTGCGTTTGTGAGCACGCTCCAGACGTTGGTCGAGGCCGGTGTGACGGCGCAGAAAACCGGGGGACCGGGTTATCTCGAGAACGACCGTACCTGGACCGCCTCCGAAGCCCTCAATCTCATAAGCGCCTGAAATGAGCACCCTGCCCGTGGTCGCCGTGGTGGGCCGGCCCAATGTCGGGAAGTCGACGCTGGTCAATCGGATTATCGGGAGCAGAACAGCCGTAGTCGAGGAAATGCCGGGTGTGACACGTGACCGACGGCTTTTCGAGGCCGAGTGGGCGGGGCGAGAATTCATCCTGGTCGATACCGGCGGATGGGAGCTGAAACCGGTCTCGGGCATCGACCTCTCCATCAAAGAGCAGGCCGAGGCCGCCCTTTCCGGGGCCGATGTCGTGATGGTGGTGGTCGATGCCATGGCCGATCTCTCCGATGACGACACCGGAGTGATTTCGGTGCTCCGCGACGCCGGGGTACCGGTGGTGCTGGTCGCCAACAAGGTGGACAACGCAGGCGCCGAGGTCGACGTCGGCAGACTGTGGAAGCTCGGGCTCGACGAGCCGTTTCCGATCAGCGCATACCACGGGCGAGGCGTCGGTGAGCTCCTCGATCGTATGGTTTCTCTCTTGCCGGAAGATGAAGGAGGACAGCGCGCCAGAACTCGTCCCCGTCTGGCCATCATCGGCCGGCCCAATGTCGGCAAATCGACCCTCCTCAACAAACTCGTCGGCGAGAACAGGGTGATCGTGTCAGACACCCCGGGTACGACACGCGACCCTATTGACGTCGAGATCGAGATGGATGGCGTGGAGTACACCCTCGTTGACACCGCCGGAATCCGCCGCAAGCCCCAAATCGCCGAAGACGCCGACTTCTATGCGGTGGTCCGGGCACGGGAAGCTCTTAAAGAGGCCGACGTCGCCCTGTTGATGATCGACGCACTCGATGGGGTGACCCACCAGGACCAGCGGATTGCCCGTGAAGTCGCGGACGCCGGGACCGGCTTGGTCATATTGCTCAACAAGTGGGATGCGATCGACGAAGAGCAGAGAGAGGAAACCGAGCAGTCAATTCCCGATCGGTTCGGCTTCGTCGATTGGGCGCCGGTGATGAGGCTCTCTTCGGCAACAGGTGCGAGGCTGGGACGTCTCGGTGGGATCGTCGAATCGGTACTCGAGGCGAGGGTCAACCGGGTGGGGACGGGCCAATTGAATCGCCTTATCAGGGATTGGACCTCCGCCCATCTGCCGCCTATCCGGAAAGGGCGAAGGACCAAGATTCACTATGCCGTCCAAGCGGGGGTGGCCCCGCCAACATTCGTTCTCTTCACTTCGGGCGGTGACCTGCCGGATGATTATCTGAGATATCTGGAGAACAAACTTCGCGATTCATTCGATTTCATCGGGAATCCGGTGCACATCGTGGCCCGGAAGAAGGCGAGGAAATGACAGTCGGGCCTGGCGAGGAATTCGAAGAGAATCACCAGGAGTTGGATCTTCCGACACCGCTCAGCTTCAAAATCATGGTGGTGCTGGTCGGCCTCTACCTGCTCTACCGTCTCGGCCAGGCTGTGGTGTGGCTGTTCCAGGCACTCAGCGGATAGCCGGGTGCCTGGAATCAGTCGGGCTGGGGAGATTTGAACTCCCGACCTCCGGTCCCCCAGACCGGCGCGCTAACCAAGCTGCGCCACAGCCCGGAACCGGGAATACTAATCGGGCGATCGGTCAAGACCGCACCCGGGTCCTCTCGATGCCGGGGAAGGGCTTTTCATTAAGGGACAGTTGATTCCTGCCGACAATTCGTCGGGAGGACAAACAGAAATTGCCCGACAAACTCATTCGAACCTTCGCTGCATCGTCAATTCTGGTCGCCCTCGCGATCGGGGCCTCGGTGCAACTTCTTTCCCATTCCGAGGAAAAGCCCGTCGAGATCTTCGAGCAGGACCTCAACCCGGTTGAGGCAGCCCCGACCGGAGAGACCTCAACGGCCGCACCTGTGGACCAGGTTGTCGACGATGAAGACTTTGTATACAAGCTGGGCCTGCTTGACGGTGTGAGCACAGAGAACTTCTGGAAGTACTTCGGCTCGGCGCCAACTGTTTGGGACGCCTACATCCTCGCACCAACCAAAGCTAGCCTCTATCGAGTCGACCCGACGACCCTGGAAATCATCCCGGAGCTCGCTGTATCACTCGCCGATCCAACCTGGAATGCCGACGGGTGGCGCACGATAGTGACGTTGCGAGATGACATGATGTGGAGCGATGGCATACGGATGACCGCGAGTGACGTTGCGTTCACTTATCGCACGGTCAGATCACTCGGCCTTGGCGGCCAATGGGCCGACGTATTCCCGCCGAGCGTGACCGGTGTCTCTGCGCTAGACGATGTCCATGTCGAGATCACTTTTGCCTCACGTCCCAGTCTCAGTACCTGGCCGTATGGCGCGGGGACGGCACCGGTGATGGCAAGCCATATCTGGGGGACCAATCTCAGCACCGGGATGACTCCGGAGGACTTGTTTGCGCTCGACGCCCATCATGACGTCGCCGGGGGCCCGAGTGAGATCGTGGAGGTGGGTGAGGGCCGTATTGTCGCCCGGGCCAATCCCGGTTATCCGGACAACAACTCTGCTCCGACTGTGGAATATCTGGTCTTTGCGTCCGAAGACGATGCAGTTTCAGCTCTGGTTGACGGCCACGTAGACCTGTTGGCCTCCCCGAATGGGCTTCAACCCGACCAGGTGGCAGACCTGGCCGGTGTCGACGGTGTGGCTACGGTCACCAACCCGAAATTCGGGGTCAGGTATCTCAGCTTCAACACCCACCGCGAACCGATGAAGGAAGTCGCGTTTCGACAGGCCGTCGCGTTCCTGGTCGACAGAGACACCCTCGCATCGGAAGTTGCTTCCACCCCGCTGGCGAACACGATGCTGCCAGCGGCTGCAACCGCCTGGTATGACACCGAAGCGGCTGCTGCCATTGCTGAGGGCTACTCAATTGAGCCCGCAGAGGGTCTGGCGGCGGTGCTGGCCGGCCTGAAAGCAGCCGGGTACACCTGGAGCGTCGAGCCCACATGGAATGGCAGCGAAATGGTCGCAGGCGAGGGCCTACAGATCCAGGGCCGTCCACCCGCTGCCCTCACCATCCTCACGTCCGGCGATTCCTACGACCCAGCCCGACCCGACTACGCCGACCAAATCGCGTCGTCGATCGAATTGCTCGGGTTCGAGGTGATTCCCGTCACTACCGACTTCGCCAGTGTCGTTGACCTCACATTTACCCCTGATGAAACCGGCAATCTCCAATACGACATGGTTCTCCTCGGCTGGTCGTTGGGTAATCCGGGTCTCCCCTCTTTTTATGGCGACCTCTTCGGCTCGAAGGGCGCCGCCAACAACACGGGATACACCAGCCCGGCCATGGACCGCCTGGTGAGAATGCTCGATTCGGCGCCCGACGATGAGCGGGCCAGGGAGATCATCTGGGAGATCGAGGCCTTGATCGCGGCAGACCTGCCTTATCTCCCGCTCTACGCGAGCCAGATAACTGAGGCCTATCGATCGGATCTGGTCACATTCCCGGACCAGCAGGTTCTCGGAGGGATACAGGCCGCCTTCGCCGGGATCGAGCTGGTGACCCCCAAGCCCTAGAAAACCGGATAGCCTGGCCCGGTGGCAGTCCCCGCAACGACATCCAGCCGAATCCTGACGATTCCCAACGTCGTCACGTTTATCCGTCTTATCGGTGTCGGTGTCTTCTGGTGGGTCATCCTGGTCGAAGAGAACATCGTCATGGGAGCGTGGCTGATCTTTCTCATCGGTTGGACCGATTGGATCGACGGGTATCTCGCCCGCAGGCTCAATCAGGTCTCAGATTTGGGGAAGGCCCTCGACCCTATCGCCGATCGGCTAATGATCGTGTCCGCTGTAGTCGGTGGTCTCATCGTGGGAGTCGTCCCCGGTTGGATCGGGATTCCACTTTTGCTCCGGGAGGTGATCATGGCCGTCGTGGCGCTGGTCCTGATTTCTCGCGGTGGCGGCACCCTGCCTGTGCGGAAACTCGGAAAATGGGCCACCTTCATCATCTACGGTGCAATCCCCGCCTTCTATCTCGCCGGTGCCGACGTGTGGCATGACCTGTTCCTCCTCCTCGGTTGGGTGTTCGGTCTCATCGGTCTGGTCCTGTACTGGTATGTGCTGTTCCAGTACATCGGTGATGCCCGTGACCGTCTCTCGGCGGTAGAGTCGACTTCCACTGCCAGCAGCAGGATCGAGGAGAACTAATGCAAATACCCGAAGGCCTTTCTTACACAGACGAACACGAGTGGATTCAACAACTCGATGGTCTTCTGCGGATCGGGATCTCCGACTTTGCGCAGGACCAACTAGGTGACATCGTCTACGTGGAACTACCAGAAGTCGGATCGCGGGTTGCGAAGGAAGACATCCTGGTGGAGGTGGAATCGACCAAATCGGTTGGTGAGGTGTACGCCCCGGTCGCAGGCGAGATCGTCGCCGTCAATGAAAGTGTTTCCGCCAACCCTGAACTCGTCAACAAGAGCCCATATGACGAGGGTTGGCTTGTGGAGATCCAACCTGACGAAGAACTGGACACCAGCACCTTCCTCGACGCGGGTGCATATCGCAGCCTGACCGAATAGGACCCGAATCCGGATTCAGCCAGATCGCGCATGTATCATCTGACCTTGATGGCTGACGAAAACCGCCCCGAACCCGACAATGAACCTGTAGTTGAGGTCGACAATGACCCAACAGTGGTTTATGTGCCGCTCAACGATCGTGCCGAACACCCGCTGACCAGGGAGGAAGCCTCCAGTGTCGAGGGGTTTTCCGGATTTGCCCTCGTCGTCGAGCAGGGCCCCCGCGCCGGACTCACATTTCTCCTGCCCGAGGGGAACACCACGGTGGGGCGGCACCCGGAGAGTGACGTATTCCTCAACGACGTCACCGTATCGCGTCATCACTGCAGGTTTGTGGTGGCCGACACCGAACTGAGTGTCGAGGACAGCGGGTCGACAAACGGGACCTATGTCAACGAACAGAGGGTTGATTCTTCGCCTCTGTCGCCCGGTGATGAGGTGTTGGTTGGGCGGTTCCACTTCGTAGTCGCCCATGGCGATGTCTGAGACCGATCTTCTCAGCATCGGCGAGGTGATCAACCAGCTCAGGGACGAATTTCCCGACGTTTCGGTATCGAAGATCAGGTTTCTCGAGTCGCAGGGGCTGGTCGATCCGCATCGGACGTCGAGTGGATACCGCCAGTTCGGGCGGGATGAGATCGCCCGAATCAGGTTCATCCTTCAACAACAGCGCGACCATTTCCTCCCTTTGAAGGTGATCAAGTCCAAGTTGACCCTCTGGGAGCGGGGTGAGGAACCGGGCCGTGATGAAGTCGAGGATCTCAATTCAGATGGTGCCGGGGAGCCATTGAGTCGCGATGAGATCTTGAAACGGTCGTCACTATCCGAAGGCGACCTGGACGCGCTCATCGACGCCAGAATCGTCGTCCCGATCGACGACTCAGACGTATTCCCCCCGCAGGCCGGTATTATTGCTTCCGAAGCGAGACGCCTCATGGAGCTTGGCCTTGAACCCCGGCATATCCGTTCGATCAAGCTGTCAGTCGACCGGGAAGCCGATTTGATCCGCCAGCTCGTCGAGCCGCTGAACCGGGCCAGCAACGCAGAGGCACAGGAACAGGCGCGTGATCTGCTTGCGGCCTCGAACGACTCGATTCAAGCAATGCACAAAGCGATGCTCAACGGAGAACTCCGCCGCCTTTTCAACATATGAGACGCTCCATAACGATACTCCTCGCCGTCGCGGCGCTGTCCGGCCTGGTGGTGCCCGCCTCGGCTGCGCCCCTGACTTATCCCGTCCAGATCGATGATCCGTGGCCGGTCCCGAACGCCCCGCATCCGACAGCGCCGAGCTGGTTGGTCTATGACGCCAATGCCGACGCCATCCTTGCGTCCCGCAATTCCAACGATGAACGGGCGATTGCGTCCATTACTAAAATCATGACCGGCCTCCTCGTCATGGAATACGGGCATCCCGACGAGTTGGTGACGGTTTCGGAGAAGGCCGCGGCGACGGGCGAGAAGGAGATCGAGCTCGAGGCCGGTGAGAAGGTAACCGTAGAGCAACTCTTCAAGGCCTTGATGATCCATTCGGCAAATGACGCTGCCACTGCCCTCGCCGAGCACATCGGGGGTTCGGTCGACGGATTTGTCGGCCTCATGAATACTCGCGTCGCCGCGTTGGGTCTGGAACACACGAATTTCGCCAACCCGCACGGGCTCGATGCCGCCAACCATTACTCGTCGGCGCGAGACCTGGTGGTACTCACCAGGGAAGCCATGGCCTACCCCGAATTTGCCGAAGCGGTCCGGTCCCGCTCGTATGCGTTCCCGCCGGCGCCCGACGGCACCGCCCGGATCGCCCAGACCACCAATCTCATGTTGGGTGAGTACGAGGGTATGGCCGGTATCAAGACGGGATTCACCTTCCAGGCGCTGCTGACATTCGTCGCCGCCGCCGAACGCGATGGGCGGATGATCTATGTTGTTGTCTTGGGGAGCGAAGGGAGACGCCAGCACTTCGCTGACGCCGAACTCCTATTCGACTACGCATTCGACGACATGCCCTACTACCAGATGTTGAGCAGCGGCCAGCCCTACGTTTCCCCACAACCCCGGGTCGCCCCCGGGCCACGGACGGTTGCCCGGGATTCAGAAGTGATGCTCCACCTCGCCGGGGAGGGATTGCTCCTCGAACAACCGGGCCCGATTGGCGGCGAGCCCATCCCGGAGCCATCCCCGGTCGTTGAAACGACGAGATCGCCTGAAGCAGGCCCGGACTCATTCTGGGGTGCGGTCACCTTCTGGTTCTCAGCGGGTGAGTGACAACCAGCTGCGGAGTTATCCGTTCGCAACCGAGGTGATCGCTGCGGAAGACGTCAGGTCCCGGGTGGGTGAGCTCGGAGTGGCGATCGCCGAAGATTATCGAGGCAGGAATCCCGTCTTCGTCACCGTTTTGACCGGCTCGGTTTTGTTCTCGGCCGACTTGATCCGCGCCATTGACGTGCCGGTCGAGGTCGACTTTCTCGCACTGAATCGTTTCGGTGACAGTGGACGCATCTCCGTGTCGATGGACGTGTCGCGTTCGATGGAAGATCGGGATGTGGTCATCGTCGAAGACATAATCGACACCGGGCTCACCCTCAACGTCTTACGCCAGATGATGCGTGACCGGGGGGCCAGGTCGGTGGCAACGGTGGGTTTGCTCGACAAGGCCAGAAGGCGTGTCACCGACGTGCCGATCGAGTACCGCGGGTTCGAGGTAGGTGACGAATTCATTGTCGGGTACGGCCTCGACTGGGAGGGCCTGTATCGAAATCTCCCCTCGATGTGGGCGATCCTCGACATCGAGGGGTTCGTCAAAGATCCTGAGATCCTGGCCCGCAAGGTCTTCGCGGAATGATTCGGAGCGAATGAGTCGGAACCGGTGATAACCTCGGAAGGATGTCGGGAGCACACGAGCCAGTTTCGATGGAGGTTGTGGGAGTTCGTGTTGAGCTGCCGTCCAACCAACCGATAGTCCTCCTCAAAGAGACCCACGGGAGTCGTTACCTGCCGATCTGGATTGGCGGCAATGAAGCCACTTCGATTGCGACAGCCCTCGAGGGAGTGGTGCCGCCGCGGCCGCTCACTCACGATTTGATGCGGTCGGTCCTCGATTCAGTCGGGGCACTGCCGGCCCGGATCACAATCACCGAGATGCGCGACTCGGTCTATTTCGCCGACCTTGCCATCGATCACGAGGGCCGGGACATCCACATTTCGTGCCGCCCATCTGACGCTATCGCGATCGCGGCTCGTTGTGGGACACCGGTGTTTGCGTTGCCTTCGGTTCTCGACGAGGCCGGTATCGAATTCGAGGATGACTCCGAAGATGACGAGGTGAGCCGTTTCCGTCGGCTACTCGAAGAAGTGACCGTCGAAGATTTTCTTGGTGGGGAATCGGCCGAATAAGCTTTCCAAATAGGTGGGGACTGCCTCTTCTGGGGATGAATCCAGACAACTTTTCCACAGAAATCATTGACCCGGCGACCCGATCCAGGTAGCTTTCTCACAACGGCGAAATTACGACCGTGTAAGCTGGAGGAGTCGCGGAGAATTATGGTGCAAGAGCGGGAATTTGGTTACAGGGCGCCCCAGGTGTGCAATCTGGTTGGAATCACCTACCGGCAGTTGGACTACTGGGCGCGAACCGACCTGATCTCACCCTCACTGCAACGTGCGGCGGGTTCCGGGTCACAGAGGCTCTATTCGTTCTCCGACGTCGTGCAGCTCAAAGTCATCAAGCGACTCCTCGATGCAGGTATGAGTCTCAAGAAGATCCGTCAGGCAGTTGAAATCCTCCGGGAACAAATGGAATCTGACCGACCCCTCGGCGACGTGACACTTCTGAGTGACGGCCAGACCATCTACGCGGCGCACTCGGAAGAGGAGGTCGTTGACGTATTCCGTCGCGGACAGGGCGTTTTTGGAATTGCGATCGGCCCGGTCGAGTCCGAAGTCGAGGGTGCGATACACCAGCTTTACCCTGATCGAGAACAGGCATATGCCGGGGTTATCGAGGTAGGCGTAATCTGAACAAGACGGCTCTTTCCGCTCACGAGGTCCCCTTCGCTCACAATAGTGAACGACAATTCGCACTCCTATTGGACTTTTATGGTGTCGATTGGGAGTACGAGCCCAGGTCCTTCCCTATTGCCTGGGGTCGAGATGGGGAACCAACTCAGTTCTTCACACCCGACTTCTATTTGCCGGAAGACGATCTATTCATCGAGATCACCACGATGAATCAGAAATTGGTGACGAAGAAGAATCGAAAAGTCCGTCGTCTCGGCGAGTTGTATCCAGAGGTCAACTGCAAAGTCTTCTATCAACGCGACTACCTGCATCTGGTGGTCAAATACGGGCTTGAAGAACCGGAGAGCCTCGACGACATTGCGGCCCCTACGAGAATGCCCGGTCGCCCCTCGATCAAGAGGCTCGAAGACCGCGGAGAACAACTGACTGGATGAACCGGTCGCCCCTTCATCAATTCAATCTCGACCACGGTGCCCGTATGGTCGATTTCGGGGGTTGGGAAATGCCTGTCCAGTACGAGTCCGTGATCGAAGAGCACCTTTCGGTGCGGGGAACGGTGGGTTTGTTCGACGTCTCGCACCTCGGTCGATTCTCATTGTCAGGTTGGGGGGCGGCCGGGGCGCTCGATCGGCTGCTTTGCAACAACCTGGCACGGGTCGAGCCCGGGCGTGCCCAGTACACCATGCTCCTCAACGACCACGGTGGAGTGGTCGACGACATCATCGTTTGGTGGTGGGGGGACAGCGACTACTGGGTTATGCCCAATGCCTCCAACCAGCCACGCGTCATGGCCGAATTTGGAAGTCAGGAAGGATGCGAGGTCGCCGATCTGCAGATGTCGACGGCGATGATCGCCCTCCAGGGCCCCGATTCCAGCTCAGTTTTTGGGCGAATACTGGGTGAGACACCACGAAGATTTCGAACGGTTCGAATCAAATGGCGGGGGAGAGTGGTCGCGATGGCCGGCACCGGATACACCGGCGAGCAAGGCGGCGAAATCGTGACCGACCCTGATACGGCAATCGTGCTGGCGGACGAGCTGGCATCGGATGGGGTCCGCCTTTGTGGCCTGGGCGCCCGCGACACGCTGCGTCTCGAGGCGGGGTTCCCACTTTGGGGCCAGGACCTCGATGAAACCAGGACTCCACTGGAGGCTGATCTCGGATTCGCCGTGGACTTCGACCACGATTTCAACGGGAGGCAAGCACTCCTCGAACAGAAGACTTCGGGAATCCCTTCACTTCTCATGGGATTCGTGCTCGATGAGCCTGGTGTACCCAGGCACGGGCACCGTGCAACCTCGGGAATGAGCCATGGCGAGGTGACTTCGGGAAATATGAGCCCGGTCCTGGGGAAAGGAGTCGGTATGGCGTACATGAGCCCACCCGCCGGCGGATCTCAAAGTGTTGAGATCGATATCAGGGGCAAGCATGTAAAGGGGCATTTCAAGAAAGCGCCACTCCACAAGGAGCAGTCTCAGTGAATCGCCACCCACGATCTAGGATTCGCTGGTGAGCCCTATCAAATCAACCACCCGGAGTCAGTCGAACGTGATCTACGGGACCGAACTGATCCGGGAATGGACAGCCGGAGGGGCCAGCAAGGGTTGCGTGGTTCTGGTCCATGGGCTCGCCGAGCACACCGGCCGTTACGAAAGGGTCGGCAGCCTCTTTGCCGAGAGTGGATTCGAGGTGGTTGCGCCGGACCTCTTTGGTTTCGGCCGAAGTGGGGGTGACCGGGCCGATGTCGGCGATTGGGGCGACTACCTCGACCAGGTGGGCCGGTTGATCGATGCGTCAGATCGTCCCGTGATTCTTCTTGGTCACTCAATGGGAGGACTGGTCGCCACCAGTTACGCCCTCAGCGACCGCCCCCAGCCAGACTTGTTGGTCCTTTCCGCCCCTGCCATTGGTGGTGGTGCCGTTTGGCAGAAGGGCCTGGCGCCCGTGTTGGCTCGTATCGCTCCGAAGATGCTTATCCCCAACAATCTCAAGGGCGAACAGCTGAGCCGCGACCCCCTGGTGGGAGAAGCCTATTTCTCCGATCCACTCATGGTCTTCAAGACCACCACGCGATTGGGAAATCATCTGTTCACTGCCCAGGCCGCTGCCGCCCCTCATCTCGGTGAGCTGCAGGTGCCGACTCTGGTGATGCATGGAGGGTCCGATTCGATAGTCCCTCCTGCATCGACGGTCGTCCTCGGTGAATGCGACGGTGTCGAACGACGCCTCTACCCGAAACTACGCCACGAGATATTCAACGAACCCGAGGGCCCCCAGTTGGTTGCCGAGGTCGTTGAATGGATCGAGGAGAATCTGGGGTCATCGGGCTAGGCCGTCTCGTAGATGTTGAGGAGGACCTTCCCCGATTCACGGGATGCAGCCGCCTCAAAAGCCGCTTCGTACTGTTCGAGCGGGTAGCGATGGGTAATGACCGGTGAGAGGTCGATACCCGAATCGATCAACACATTCATTTTGTACCAGGTGTCATAGAGCTCGCGCCCATAGATTCCCTTCAGGTTGATCATGTTGAAGATCACAACACTCCAATCGATGGGGAATTGGTCGGAAGGAATTCCCAGCAGCGCAACATTTGCCCCGTGGATGGTGTTCTCCAATATGTCCTGATAAGCCGATGGGTTTCCCGACATCTCCATGGCGACATCGAAGCCCTCGGTCATCCCGATTTCATCCTGAACCGTCCGCAGATCTGTCGTGGAACGGTCGACAACCCTGGTGGCGCCCATCTGTTCGGCGATCTCCAGCCGAAACCGGTTGACATCTGTCACCACGACATTGCGAGCTCCGGCATGCGCGGCGACGGCGGCAGCCATCACACCTATCGGCCCGGCCCCGGTGATCAGCACATCCTCGCCGTGGACGGGGAACTTCAGAGCGGTATGCACTGCGTTTCCGAACGGGTCGAACAAAGCGGCGATTTCGGGGTCGATTCCTTCGGTGTGCCGCCAGACGTTCGACTTGGGGACCACGACATAGTCGGCGAAGGCACCGGGAATGTCGACGCCGATCCCGCGCGTGTCGCTGCAGAGATGACGCCGCCCGGCCAGGCAATTGCGGCACCGGTTACAGACTATATGCCCCTCTCCTCCCACGAACTCTCCCACCTCGAATCCGGATACCGCGGAACCGAGGGCAGCAATTTTGCCGGAGTACTCGTGCCCGATGGTCATCGGTGTGGGGACGGTTTGCCTGGCCCATTCGTCCCACTGGTAGATGTGGAGGTCGGTACCGCACAATCCTGCAGAATGGACCGCGATGAGTACCTCGTCGGGCCCCGGCTGTGGGGTGGGCAACTCCTCCAGTCTGAGACCGGGTTCGTCGGCATGTTTCACCAGGGCTCTCATCGGTGGGCCGGGTTCGTCATGTTGAGCATCAGCGACAATCGTCGGGTACCGTCTCGATCACAAGTCAAAGACGCCCGGCCACCCACGGTCGCCCCAGAGGTGGTCGGTGTAATAACTGGCATGGGTGTCACGCTAACAATAAGGAGGGCCGCAAGATGGACGGGTTTGGCTCGTTGACGGGTCATTTACTGATCGCTTCGACCCTCATCGTCGAGCAGACCTTCTTCCGTTCGGTCGTTTTGATCCTCGAACATGGCGACGATGGCGCCGCCGGACTCGTGCTCAACCAACCGACCGATGAACCCGTCGCGGAGCTCCTGCCTATGTGGGCTGAATCTGTGGCCGATCCCGGTGTCATTCATATCGGTGGCCCTGTCGAGCCCGACGTCGGAATCGGCCTCTGTCCGGGTACCACCGGAGGGGCGAGCCCGCTGCCGGGCGTTTCCCTCGTCGACCTGGAAAGTGGCCCGAAGCCCACGCAACGGGGAGCGCGAATCTACGCCGGATATTCCGGGTGGGGGCCGGGACAATTGGAGTCGGAACTGGCCGAAGGCTCGTGGTATCTCGTCGGGGCTTCACCTGACGACCCGTTTTCCAATTCTGAGGACCTCTGGACGGCAGTGCTCCGGCGTCAGCCCGGAAAACTGGCGATGGTCGCGAACTTTCCCGCAGATCCGTCGCTGAACTGACATCAAATTGCATGTCCCCGCTCTACCCTGAGAATGGTGACCACCCGGACCGCCCCAAAACTCCGTCCTTCGCTGAAACGAAGAGCACCCGGTCTCGACGTCGAGCGGGTCTATTGGGATCGAGGTTCCCGCATCGTGGTGGGTGTAGATGAAGTTGGCCGGGGCTCCTGGGCGGGCCCGATTTCAGTGGGAGCGGCCGTTGTGCCCAGGGAGCGCAGGGTGTACAAGATCAGGGATTCAAAGATGCTGACCGAGGTGGAACGCGAAGCGTTGTTTGAGCGAATCGCCGATTGGGTGGAGGACTGGTCGGTTGGCCACGCCTCGGCCGAAGAGTGCGACCGCCTGGGAATGTCGGATGCTCAGCGGCTTGCGGCGAGACGGGCGATGGCCGGTCTCCGGCAGCCACCGGACCAGATCTTGTTGGACGGAAGGTGGGATTTCATCGGTTGGTCGAAGACGATTGTACGTGGTGATGCCACCTCGCTCTCGATCGCTTCGGCATCGATCCTGGCCAAGGTGACCCGTGATCGGATCATGCGAGAGTTGTCCCCCAACTATCCCGCTTTCAATTTTGAGGCCAATAAGGGTTACCCCTGTCCGGTCCACAAGGCGGCACTTCAAGCATTCGGCCCGAGTGTGATCCACAGAAAGTCATGGGTGTTCATGGACCACCTCATCTGGAACGGCCTCAGCCGCTACGAGCGACCTGAAGACCAAATGTCCTTCTCCTTTGAGCCCTGATTCTGTTCTCGAGCTCAGCGATCGCGACCGGGCTTGCCTCGACGGAGATCTGGGCGAGGGTGTGGCCCTTGCGATGGGCCTGTTGGTCGCAATCGCCGAGACTGAGGGTGCCACCGGTTTCATCGATATCGAAGGGGCGCATATCGATGGGTGCCTTTTCCACGGCCAGGTCGGGATAGATTTCGCCCGCGCCCTGGTCGAGGGTGGGGCAACGGTCCAGGTGCCGACGACACTCAACGTCTCGTCCCTTGACTTGCTGCACCCGGATCTCTACCGGGGGAGCCCCGGTGAGGGTGAAGCTGCTCGGCAACTTATGGACTTGCATGTCGAACTGGGTTGCGCACCCACCTGGACCTGCGCGCCCTATCAGCTGCCCGATCGACCGAAATTGGGCAGCCAGGTTGCGTGGGGTGAGTCCAACGCCATTGTGTTCGCCAATTCGGTACTCGGAGCGAGGACCAATCGTTATGGCGACTTCGCCGACATCTCCTGTGCGGTTGTCGGGCGAGCCCCTCTGTCGGGATTGCACCTCGACTCGGGCCGCAGGGCAGATGTGCTGGTCGAGGTGAGAATTCCAGAATCGGCATTCGCCTACGAAATCGTGTTTCCCCTTCTCGGGCACTGGCTTGGCGTCAACACCGGTAACCGGGTGGCGGCAATCTCCGGGCTGCCGACTGAGACGACCGAAGACAATCTTAAGGCGTTGGGAGCGGCCGCGGCGTCGTCGGGCTCAACGGCAATGTTCCATGCTGTTGGGTTGACTCCCGAGGCGTCGACACTCGAGGAGTGCCAGGCTTCACCAGACATCCCTCGAATTCAGGTCGAAATGATCGATTTGGTCGAGGTGAGAGTGGCGCTTGGTGTTGGCCATGATGACCCCGGTGCGGTATCTGTCGGGACGCCGCACATGTCCGCCGCCGAATTGCGACAACTTGCCTTTCTCGTCGGCGATGAGAAGAGCCGGATCCCCTTTTACGTCAATACCGGCCGTGACGTTCTCTCCTCGGTTCCGGGGAGCGTCGTTGCCGCGATCGAGGCTTTTGGGGCGACGGTGGTTACGGATACCTGTACCTACATCACCCCGATCATGGGTGCGGTAGAAGGTCCGGTGATGACGAATTCAGGAAAATGGGCGTACTACGCCCCCGCCAATCTCGGGTTCGATGTCGTGTTCGCCGGACTGGAAGAGTGCGTCAAATCGGCGATATCCGGGAAGATACATCTCGAAGACCCCTTCCAGGTGTGATGAGGTGTCTCCTCCCGGGGGTCGCAGTCGGGGAACTGCTCGTTCTTTCGGCTCCGCTGTCGTTCTGGGGTGGCGTAGACCCGATAACGGGAACAATCGTCGACGGAAATCATCCCGAATGCGGTGTGACGATAAAGGGGTTGATCCTGGCGATGCCGCACGGTCGGGGTAGCAGTTCATCGGCAACGGTCCTGGCCGAGATGATCCGAATCGGTACAGCCCCGTGCGGGTTGATTCTTCGGGAGCCTGACCAGATTCTGGTCACCGCCGGGTTTGTGGCCAATACCCTCTACGGGTCCAAATTTGTGGTGTCGTGTGGGGAGGCCCCAGCGGCTGCTGATGGCATGTTTCGACTCGATCATGCCGGTCTCAGCCTCGTTAAAGACGAGATTGGACCGGTTTTCGACGGCGACGGTTAGGAAATTGCCCGATACTGCCGATATATGCGGGTGCCAAACGTGGAGAACCTCGATGACTTCTTTCATCTTCTTCCTGTCGCGCTCTATCGGACCTCGCCCGATGGAGAGTTGCTTGCGGCGAACCAGGCACTGGCGGAACTCCTTGGATTTGAGTCCACCGAAGAATTGATGACCCATGGAAGCAATGTGGCCGACTACTACGTCGACGGTTCGATCCGGGATGGTTGGATTGACGAAATCGAGGGGCACGGCCGGGTTGAGGAACTCGACTTCGAATTGACCCGGGGGGATGGCTCCACAATCTGGGTGCGGGACACCGCGCGGGTTGCGAGAAGCGCCGGCGGCGGAGTTCTCTATTTCGAAGGGGCACTGGTCGATGTCAGCGAAAAGGTCCGCCTCCGCCGATCCCAGGAAGAGTTCATTGCGACGGTGTCACATGAGCTACGCAACCCGATTTCCGTGGCTCTCGGGCTGAGTCAGGAAATGGCCGATGCCTATGAGTCCTTCAACGATGAGGAACGACGCAAGATGGTCGAACTCATTGCCAGGGAATCAGAAGAGGCGGCATGGCTCATCGAGGACCTCCTTGTCGCCTATCACGACGGGCGACGCGAGCTCAGTTTGGTCGCCACCGTGTTCTCGGTTCAGGCCGAGGCCGAGCGGATCGTGTCCATGGCTCAACCGCCCGTCGAGATAGTTTCAGAAGGCGACATATCCGTTTACGCGGATCCGGGGAGGACCCGTCAGATTCTCCGCAACCTGATCAGCAACGCCCACCGTTACGGTGGTGATGAAGTGACCGTGGAGATTGCCGTCGAGGACTCCTGGGCGGTGATAACCGTTTGTGACAGCGGTGATCCGATCGACGGAGAGTTCGTGGGCAAGATCTTCGAGCCGTTCGGGCAGGAACGGCGAAAGACCTACCCCAACTCGGTCGGACTCGGGCTCCCGGTATCCCGAAAGCTCGCCCGCCTCATGGGAGGCGACGTCCGTTATACGCATGCTGACAACCGTTCCCGCTTCTCGCTATATCTGCCCTGTGGTTGATCCCCGCCACCGCCTAACCTCAGTTGAATGCGCGTATTAGTCACCGGAGGAAGCGGCTTCATCGGTAGCCATACCGTCGCATCCCTCATCAACTCCGGTCATGAGCCGATAATCATCGACAACCTATCCAACTCGAACGAGGGTGTCGTTGGCCGGATTGGGGAACTGACCGGTGTGGTCCCCGAATTCCACAAGGTCGACATTCGCGACACAGAGCGTGTGGCGGGGGTCCTCGACGAAATCGACGCTTGCATTCACTTTGCGGCCCTCAAATCAGTGGGGGAGTCGGTCGAAGAACCGCTGCGGTACTACGACAACAATGTCAGCGGCACCACTTCTCTCCTCGCCGCACTGCGGGAGGCGAATGTGAAACAGTTCATCTTCAGTTCGTCAGCGACCGTTTACGGTGAAGCGGCTGATCTGCCGTTACGGGAGGACATGCCGGTAGGCGTGGCCACCAATCCGTACGGGTGGAGCAAGATAATGATGGAACGGGTGTTGATCGACGTCCAGACCGCCAACCCCGACTGGAGCATCTGCCTCCTCAGGTATTTCAACCCGGTGGGAGCCCATCCGTCGGGTTTGATCGGCGAGGAGCCAAGCGGGATCCCCAACAATTTGATGCCATACGTCGCCAAGGTCGCTGCTGGCGAACTCGACCACGTCAGAGTGTTCGGCAACGACTACCCGACTCCCGACGGCACCGGGGTGCGTGATTACATCCACGTCGAGGATCTCGCTGAGGGCCATGTGCGCGCTCTCGAGACCCACAGCGATGAAGCCGGAGTCCACGTGTACAACCTGGGCACCGGACGGGGAAACAGTGTTCTCGAGGTCATCGAAGCCTATTCCAGGGAATCAGGAGTTGACATCCCGTTCGTTATCGAGGCCCGCCGCCCCGGAGATGTGGCTGCTTCGTACGCTGATGTGCAAAAGGCCTACGCACGACTCGGTTGGAGCACCAAGCTCGATCTGAGCGACATGTGCCGGGACTCGTGGAACTGGGTCAGCCGGAGACCTCGTTGACGAACATCGAATCGAAGGCGCGGGATTGGGCCGCCGGAGACCCTGATCCGGTAACTGCCGCAGCGCTCATGTCCATCGTGGAATCGGGCGACCGGGCCTCGCTGATAAAGGCCATGGGCGGCTCTCTCGAGTTCGGCACCGCCGGGATCCGTGGCGTCGTCGGGCCGGGATCGAATCAGATGAATCGCGCCGTTGTGATCAAGACGACAAGAGGTTTGGCCGACTTTCTCCTCGACAGCGTAGAAGCAGGCCCGGAAGCTCCGGTGGTGGTGGGGTTCGATGCGCGGCCATCGAGCCGCCAGTTTGCTGAGGACACAGTGGGTGTGCTCGCCGCTGCCGGGCTCCAGGTCGTATATTTCGAGGACGTCACACCAACGCCTCTGGTTGCGTTTGCTGCGAAGGTCCTCAAAGCTCGCGGTGCGGTTGTGGTAACAGCAAGCCACAACCCTCCCGCCGACAACGGCTACAAGGTGTACGGACCGAACGCGGCCCAGATTATCTCCCCGACCGACACGGGAATCGCCGCTGCCATCGCTCGGACCGGGCCAGCCAATTCGATCCCACGTCTGCCCGACCCGTTCGGGGTGTCCGATCCACTGGTCCGGAGCGCACCCGGTGCACTCCTGGATCGATACTGGGACGAAGTAAGTGCCTACCGGACTCGTGTTCCGGTTGAGACCATCAAAATCGTGTACACGCCACTTCACGGCGTCGGAGGGCCGACCGTCGTCGACCTGTTTTCCAGGACGCTCCACGACGACTTTCACGTCGTGGAATCGCAGTTCGATCCGGACGGCACCTTTCCCACCGTTGCCTTCCCCAATCCTGAAGAGCCCGGTGCCCTCGATCTGGCCTTGGAGAAGGCTACAGAGATCTCAGCCCGATTGGTGGTCGCCAACGACCCGGATGCCGATCGGCTCGCAGGAGCGGTGGCAGAGGGAAGCGGATGGCGCCTGTTCACCGGTAACGAACTAGGGGTAATCCTCGGATCGCATCTACTCGAGAATCCGCCTGCGAATCTGTCAAAACGGCCGATCACGGCCAATTCGGTGGTGTCGAGCCCGATGCTTACCGACATTGCCGCCGTCTACGGCGCCGAGCACCTGGTGACTCTGACCGGGTTCAAGTGGATCATCAACGCAGCGCTCGCCGTAGAGTCTGAGGGGGCGGGGGAGTTCCTCTTTGGCTATGAGGAGGCGCTCGGGTATTCCGTGGGTCGAACCGTGCGTGACAAAGACGGGATGGCCGCAGCCATCCTGCTCGCCGACATCGCCGCTCTGCAATCTGAAAAGGGTTTCTCGCTTCTCGACCTGCTTCATGACCTGTGGCGTCGGCACGGGCTGTGGGTCAGCACACAGAAGTCACTGGTCAGGCCGGGAGAGCAAGGCCAGCGCGATATCGTTCGTGCCGTCGAGGCGATCGCCAACGACCCACCTGAGGCAATCGCCGGCAGAACGGTTGCCGGAATGGTCGACTACCGGATCGGCGCCGAGCACAGACCGCCCTGGCTGGGTGCCCAACCGCTCGTTCAACTCGACCTCGACGGGGGGCGGATACTGGCACGGCCCAGCGGTACCGAGCCCAAATTGAAGATCTACGTCGATATCCGTGAAGACGTGATCGCGGCGACGACAAGGGAAGAATTACAAATCCAACGCGAGTCATGTCTGAGCATGGCCGAGCAAACTGCCCGGGAGTTCGCCTCATTGCTGGAGGGAAGGCTTCAGGCTGACTAGTCGCCAGTCGAGTTCTCTGGCCCGGCATCTTGATTGTATAAGTAGAGCCAGCCGAGACCATGGAGGGCAACTCCGGCCAGCACCACCAGCCCTGCGCCGACGTATCCGGCAAAAACGGCTGCGATCGCGGCAAATACAGCGCTTGCGACGAGTGCGACTCGCACACCGTTGAGAGGGCCGAACATGGCCAGAAGACTACCGCCTCCACGGTATTGTCCTCCCTACCAATCACATATGACCCGAAGTCACACGCAGCCAATAATTCTCATCACGCTCCTTACCCTGATCGTCCAGGCATGTACCTCGGCTTCGGCAACACCTCCTATCTCCCAGGTCACCGGGTCGACAGTCGCTGACACCGCCAGCACCACCTCTACCAGCGCGGCGGTGACCACGACCACCACGGGTGTTGTTGGGGCCGAAGTTCCCACAGGCGGTCCGCCCGAACCCGTAGCTGCACTGATCACGGCTACAGGTGTGATCGTGGCCGTGCTCGAGGACTCGTCATTCGGATACAGGGTCCGTACCCCGTGTGGAAACGAGGCAATCGTCGCGTCCGGTGAAGAGATAGGCATCGTCGATGTGGTCCTCGACCCGGGACACGGTGGGAGCCCTGACCCTGGCGCGGTTGGGGCAAATGGGCTCAAAGAAGCCGAGGTCAACCTGAATGTGGCGCGAGACGCGCAGCGGATTCTCGAGAGTCGCGGTGTGGTTGTTGCACTGACAAGGACTTACGACTACGCATCCGTCATCGGAGTTCGAGCGCTCTTTGCCGATCATGTGGGTGCCGAGATCATGGTTTCGATTCACCACAACGCACCAACTGCGAATCTCGGCCCTGAGCCTGGAACGGAAGTCTTCGCCCAGCACGACTCTCCGGACTCAGGACGGCTGGGTGCCCTCCTCTATGAAGAAATTGTGGACGCGCTCGGGATGTTCGATGACGTGGTCTGGTCCAGGGCACCCGACGCCGGTGTCCTCGAAGTCCTCAATACCCGGGGTACCGATGCCTATGGCATGCTGAGAAGCCCCGAGACAACCACCGCTCTGGTCGAACTGGCTTACATCTCTCATCGGCCCGAGGCCGAACTGCTGGCGACAGAGGAGTATGTGAGTGTCGCCGGGTTGGCGGTAGCGGACGCGGTTACGGCCTATCTGAAGACCAATCGGCAGGGGCAGGGATCCATCGATGAACCGAGGGTGTTCACTCCTCAGCGTGGCTTGTCGGCTTCTGTCTGCGAAGATCCCGAGTTGGGATGACTCAGTAGGGGAGGAGCCGGGGATTGAGGGCATAGAGCCCTGTAATCGATGCCGCATCGAGGATGTGCCCGGCGGCGGCACTTTCCAGGTCGGCGGCCGTGAAATCGTCATCGACCTCGAGGCGCTCGACATCTAGCGCCATTACCCGGACTTCGTAGTGGTGGATGATGCTGTCGTTCCATGGTGGACCTGGCCCGTCGTAGCCCTTGTAGGTGCCCGCCATGTCTTCGTCTCCGGCAAACCACCCGGTGTAGTCGTTGACTCCTTCCCGTGGACGTCCGGATAACCCCGGCTTACCATGGGGGATGACCCGGTCAGAGAACTCGGCTTCGATCACCGATCGATCTTCTGGAGGCACGTCTATCAGGAGCCAATGAGAAAAGGTGTTCCTCGGGAGGTCGGCCGGGACCTCGCGATCTTCCTGATTGACATCGTCGCCAACAGTGGGCACATCCTGGTCGATCATCGTGATTGCGATTGATCGTGTTCCGTCCGGTACTTCCCCCCATTCGAGGTGGGGGTTCCGATTCAACGAAAACTCGACGTGGCCCACCGGGGCGACCACGGCCAGGGCATTGTCACCGGGAATCGGGCCGCCGTCTTCGAAATTGTTGCTACGTATCCACATCGTCATTCTCCAATAACTGCCTGGATTGCATGCCTACCCGCCGAGCGCGGGAATTATCTGTGAGCCATAGGCGCTCAGGGTTTCCTCCTGCTGGTCGTGCATGAGATATATCCCGAACTGCTTCACTCCCATTTCCCGGAGGAGCGACAGCTTTTCGAGGTGCTGTTCCACCGTGCCGAGAACGCAGAACCGGTCGACTATCTCGTCGGGGACGAAATCGGTTGACTCGTTGTCGGCCCGACCATGATGGGAATAGTCGTAGCCCTCACGCGCCTTTATATAGTCGGACAGTGCCCTTGGGATAGTCGGGCTGTCGGCCCCATAACGGTTGACGAGATCATGGACGTGATTTCCCACCATTCCCCCGAACCACCGCAGTTGGTCACGCTGGTGAGCGAGGTCGTCGCCTACGTAAGCCGGTGCCACCACACAAATGTCGATCGAGTCAGGGTCCCGCCCTGCTTCCTTCGCCGCCGTGCGGACGGCGCCCATGGTCCATTCCAGGATCTGCGGGTCGGCGAGTTGGAGAATGAAACCATCGGCGTAGGCCCCTACTGTTGCCAGGGCTTTCGGGCCATACCCGGCCATCCAGATCGGCAGGTCCCAACCATCCTTGATCCATGGAATCTGGAGTTCGGTACCTTCGTAGTCGACTTTGTCCCCGGCGACGAGGGCTTTGATCAGCTGACCCGCGACAACCATCTCATCGAGTGTCTTCGGCGTTTTTCCGATGTAGCGCAAGGCGGAGTCGCCCCGACCGATCCCGCAGATGGTCCGCCCGTCGAACATGTCGTTGAGCGTGGCGAAGAGGGACGCCAACACCGTTGCGTCTCTGGTGCCGGGGTTGGTGACCATGGGGCCGACAATCATTCGCTCGGTTGCAGCCAGCATCTGGCTGTAGATGACAAATGGCTCTTGCCACAACACGTGAGAATCGAACGTCCACCCGTAGCTGAATCCCTCTTGCTCTGCCATGACGGCAAGCTCGATCACCCGGGAGGCAGGAGGGTCAGTTTGGAGGACGACTCCGAAATCCATCTACTTGCCGTGTTGGGGGAAGCCGAGATCGACTCCACGATGAATCGGATCCGGCCACCGGCTGATAACCACTTTCTGCTTGGTGTAGAAGTGAACACCCTCCGGCCCGTATATGGCATGGGACCCGAAGATCGAGTTCTTCCAGCCACCAAAGCTGTAGAAAGCGAGTGGAACAGGTATCGGGACATTGATTCCAACCATGCCCACCTCGATCTCGTTCTGGAATTTTCGGGCGGTGCCCCCGTCGTTTGTGAAGACAGCCGTCCCGTTTCCGTATGGGTTCTCGTTTATCAGCTTGATCGCATCTTCGTAGTGGTCGGTACGAACGATCGAGAGCACCGGTCCGAATATCTCATCGGTGTAGATGCTCATCTCCGGTGTCACGTTGTCGAAGAGGGTGGGCCCGACGAAAAAGCCGCTCTCATGGCCGGACACAACCAGATCGCGTCCGTCATCGAGGAGAGAGGCTCCTTCTCGCTCACCGGCGTCGACATAGCCCTTCACCTTGTCACGATGTTCCCCGGTGATCAGAGGCCCCATTTGCGACGTGGTTTCGAGCGAGGGCCCGACTGTAAGGGCCGAAATCCGCTCTCTGATCTTGGGAATGAGACGTTCGGCGGCGTCTCCGACCGTCGTGACTACCGAAATCGCCATGCAACGCTCACCGGCGGATCCATAGCCGGCCGAAACTGCGCTGTCTGCGGCCAGATCCATGTCGGCGTCGGGGAGCACGATCATGTGGTTCTTTGCCCCACCCAGTGCCTGGACCCGTTTCCCCGTTGCCGTTCCGGTTTCGTAGATATATCTCGCGATCGGGGTCGATCCGACAAACGAAACCGCCGCTATGTCGGGATGGTTGAGGATGGCGTCGACCGCCACCTTGTCCCCGTGCACCACGTTGAACACACCGTCCGGCAACCCGGCGTCCGCCAACCAGCGTGCTGCCAACTCCGATGTGGACGGATCCTTCTCCGAAGGTTTCAGGATGAAGGTGTTGCCGCATGCAATTGCGATCGGGTACATCCACATCGGGACCATCGCCGGAAAATTGAATGGCGTGATACCGGCCACCACCCCCAGCGGTTGGCGAATGGTGTAGGTGTCGACGCTTGTCGAAACCTGCTCTGAGTAGTCGCCCTTGAGAAGGTGGGCGATATTGCATGCGAACTCGATGACCTCAAGACCTCGTTGCACTTCGCCCATGGCATCGTCGAGGGTCTTCCCATGCTCTGAGCTGAGGACCCTTGCCATCTCTTCCTTGCGGGCGACCACGATCTCGCGATAGGCAAACATGATGTTTTGCCTCGTGGTGAGGGGAGCATCGCGCCAGGTCTCAAAGGCGTTCTTGGCGGCTCTGACCGCGAGGTCGACGGTCTCAGCGGTTGCCATTGCCACTTCGGCTTGACGTTCACCCGTCGAGGGGTCGAACACGATCCCGGTTCGCTCGGGACGCCCGGTAACCAGTTCACCATTGATCCAGTGAGTGATCAGTTTCATCGGAACTCCTAAATCAGGTATTGGTTGGTGCCACGGTGCAGGTATTCGCCGTCACCGGGCTGGCCGTGGTATTCGTCGTCCTTAATGATCGCCTTCCCCTTGGAGAGGACGACGTCGATCTTGCCGGCTAGTTCGTACCCTTCGTAGGCCGAGTAATCGACTGCCATGTGGTGGGTGTCGACCGAAACCAGTGTCTTCCCACTGGGGTCGAACACCACAATGTCAGCATCGGAACCGATAGCGATGGTCCCCTTCTTGGGATACATCCCGAACATCTTCGCCGGTGTGGTGGCAACCAATTCGACAAACCGGTTCACCGAGAAGCGGCCCCCTGCAACTCCTCCGTTGTAGATCAGGCCGAATCGCGGCTCGACACCGGGCATGCCGTTGGGGATCTTGGAGAAGTCGTCCTTGCCGAGCTGCTTCTGGGTACCGAACTGCGGATGATCACCCATGCAGAACGGGCAATGGTCGGTCGAGATCACCTGGAGGTCGTTGGTTCGCAGTCCCTGCCAGAGTCGCTCCTGGTGTCCGTCCGCCGAGTCCCGTAACGGGGGAGAGGCCACATACTTGGCCCCTTCGAAGCCGTCGCGCATGTCATCGAGTGAAAGAAAGAGATACTGAGGGCAGGTCTCAGCAAACACGTTCCGCCCCTCGTCGCGGGCCTGAATTACCTGGTCGAGTGCCTCTTTGGCGGAGAGGTGGACGATGTAAAGGGGAACACCGGTTAGTTCGGCGAGCTTGATGGCCCGATGCGCCGCCTCGCCTTCCAGGATCGACTTGCGGACGATACCGTGATAGACCGGGTCGGTCTCGCCACGGGCGAGGGCTTGTTCGACCAACACGTCGATCGCAATGCCATTTTCGGCGTGCATGCAAATGGTGGCGCCGATCTCCGCACCCTTTTGCATGGCACGGAGAATCTCGCCGTCATCGGAATAGAAGACACCGGGATAGGCCATGAACATCTTGAAGCTGGAAACGCCTTCGTCCATCAACATCTGCATCTCCTTGAGGGTCTGCTCGTTGATGTCCCCGGTGATCATGTGGAACCCGTAGTCGATGGCGCAGTTGTTTGCGGCCTTGTCCATCCAGGCCTCAAACCCGTCCATTGCCGATTGGCCCTTGGTTTGGACGGCGAAGTCAACGATCGAGGTTGTCCCGCCCCATGCCGCAGCGCGGGTACCGGTCTCGAAGGTATCGGCTGCGAACGTGCCCCCGAACGGGAGTTCCATATGGGTATGGACATCGATGCCTCCTGGCATCACGTACTTGTCGGTGGCGTCAATGACCTCGTCTGCCTCGGCCGTGTGCTCCCGGCCGAGTAGCGCGACGACTTTGCCGCCGTCGATCAGGACATCGGCCTCCATTGTCTCGGTGGCGGTGATAACCGTGCCACCCCTGATCAGTGTTTTGGCCATTCGTCTCTCCTCTTATGTGGTGGCAGCGGCGATGGCTGCTTCGAGCAGGCCAAGGCCTTCGTCTGCTTCTTCTTCGGTGACCGAGAGCGGGGGTGCGATTCTGAGGGTGTTGCCGTGGAGGCCTCCCTTGCCGATCAACAGTCCTTTCGCCTTGGCGGCTTCCATAACGGCAGCGGTAGTGGGGGCGTCGGGCTCCTTGCCTCCAGGATGGACGAATTCGACCCCGATCATCAGCCCTTTTCCGCGGACATCTCCAATGATCGGGAATCTCGACTGCATGTCGACGATCCCGGACATCAGCCGTTGGCCCACCTTGTATGCATTGGTCTGCAGGTCATTGTCCAGCAGGTAGCCCAGGTTCGCCAGAGCACCCGCAGTTGACAGGGGGTTTCCACCGAAGGTGGAGATCGAATTGGCGGCCAGACAGTCGATGATCTCGGCGCGGCCGACCACACCAGCCATTGCCAAACCGTTTCCCAAACCCTTGGCAAAAGTGAGGAGATCGGGGGTGATGCCGTGAGCCTGGTAGCCCCAGAAGTGCTCTCCGGTTCGGCCCCACCCGGTCTGGACCTCATCACTGATGAAGAGCCCGCCTTGCTCCTCGAGAATCTCCTTCATGGGGGCGAAGAAGCCGTCAGGAGGTGTGGCAAAACCACCAACTCCCTGAATGGGTTCGGCGATCATCCCCGCCACATCTCCCGATACCGCGATGTCGAGCAAGTTGCGGAGGTCATCAGCACAAGCCCGGGTGTAATCGTCGTCTGACATATGCCCGAACGGTGAACGGTACTTGTACGGCCCGTGCACATAAATGGTGTGGAACGGGGTCAATTGCGTTGCTGACCAGGCCTTTTGCCCTGTGATGGCAACCGTGGAGTGAGACTTGCCGTGATAGCTGCCCCGAATCGCGATGACCTGGTTCGACTTCCGGTATTGGGTCATCATCATCAAAGCGGTGTCGTTTGCCTCGGTGCCTGAGTTGGTGAAAAAAACCTTGGCATCCGGGATTCCCGATAATTCCGCAATCTTTTCCGCGAGCTCAATCTGGTTTTCGATTAGATAGAGCGTGGAGGTGTGGAGCATTTTGTTGGCCTGCTCACGGATCGCCTCCACCACCTCGGGGACCTTGTATCCAGACATCGTGGTGAGTATCCCGCCGAAGAAGTCGAGATATTGATTACCTTCGGCGTCAACGACACGACGACCCTCGCCGTCGACCAATGCGATCGGCTCGTTGTAATACAACGCCATCCAGGCGGGGAGCACCTCGCGATGACGGGCGAGCAACTCAGAATGCTTGCCCTCTGTCAACGAACTACCAGGTCGTCGTAGGCGTCGGGACGCCGATCACGATAGAAAGCCCACTGCTGCCGGACGTCCTCGATCTCGTCGAGGTTGAGGTCGCGGATTACCAGTTCCTCCTCCGTGTCGGAAGCAGCGTCGCCAATGATCTGACCGCGGGGGCCGACGAAATACGACGATCCATAGAAGTCGTTGTCGCCGTACTCCTCCTTGCCTACCCGGTTGATGGCGCCAATGAAGTATTCGTTAGCTACCGCTGCCGCAGGTTGCTCCAGGTTCCACAGGTACATCGAGAGGCCGCGGCTGGTGGCACTGGGGTTGAAGACGATCTTCGCTCCGTTGAGGCCGAGGGCGCGCCACCCTTCGGGAAAGTGGCGGTCGTAACAGATGTAGACCCCGACTTTGCCCACCGCTGTGTCGAAGACGGGATAACCACCGTTGCCGGGGCGGAAGTAGAACTTCTCCCAGAAACCCTTCACATGGGGAATGTGCTGCTTGCGATATTTGCCGAGATAGGTCCCGTCGGCATCGATGACCGCAGCAGTGTTGTAGTAGAAGCCCTCGTCTTCCTTCTCAAAGATTGGAATCACCAGCACCATCCCGGTTTCCTTAGCCAGATCCTGCATCAGCTTGGTGGTCGGTCCATCCGGAATCGGCTCGGCGTAATCGAAGTGCTCATTCTCCTGGACCTGGCAGAAGTACGGGCTGTAGAAGATCTCCTGAAAACACATGACCTGGGCACCCTGTTTCGCCGCCTCGCGCGCGTAGTCGGCGTTCTTCTTGATCATCGAGTCTTTGTCGCCGGTCCACTCTGTTTGGACAATGGCTGCTCTCACGATGTTGGCCATATCGATTCTCCAATCCTGAGGTTCGTGCCCTCAAAAATCTCGCTTGTGGGACAAATCTAGCGGATGCAAACGGCCGGAAACACCATGGGCGCCTCCGGCCGTTCACATTTCAACCTGGTCGGACCCGCTCGGGTCTCGACCTGCGCTGTCTACTACTCGCCGCCTTCGACGAGCTCGATGTCCCTTCGCTCGTAGGTGGCCCCACTGATGTCGAGGCCCTCTGCCTCGAGAGCGTCCACCGCGGCCTGAGCGAGGTCGGACCGGTAGGCATCGTCGTCGACGGTTACGCCCTCGAGCTCCACTATCTGACTCGTGGCGATTTCAACGGTCTGACTCCACAGGTCCTCATTCATCACGCCGATCCCGTTTGTCGCCGGGAAGATCAACGCGAGAATCTCATTGAGCTGCCACGCCTGATGGCTCTGACCGAGGGTCGACCCGTTGTCGAGCACGACGTCGACGCATTCATCGAAGGCATCGAGGCAGTGGATCCAGCCTCTGAAAGTGGCTTTGAGGAAACGTGTCGCCACGTCCTCATTGCCTTCTTCTGCAATCCATTCGGCATTCACCCAAACGGCATCCTGGAGCATGGCGGTGCCGACGTCATTGAAGTTGATGACGTTCAGGTCTTCCGGCTGATACAACTCTCCGGTGTCGGGATTGACTGCTTCGAGCACCTGGGCGTACTCGTTGTAGATCATCGCCTCCGCGGCATCGATCTCGCCGTTGAGCAGCGCAAGCATGTCGAAGTTCTGTCCAACCAATTCCACATCTTGAACATCGAACATCTCAATCGCTGCGGTCAGCTCGAATTCGTTTCCGAAACCCCAGTTCCCGACCTTCTTTCCGGCCCAGTCCTCAGGAGTGGTTATTCCTGAGTCGGCGAACGAAACCTCCAGGGTCCCGGATCGCTCGAATACCTGGGCGATGTTGACGATATCAGCGCCTTGCTCGCGGGACACCAGGGCTTTAGGCACCCACGCCAGACCGAACTCAGCCCCACCTGTTGCGAGGACCGTCTGGGGGACGATTTCAACGGCACCTTCGAGTATCTCGACGTTGAGGCACTCGTCCTCATAGAACCCGAGATCTTTGGCCACGAAATAGCCGGCGAATTGCGATTGCGCCACCCACTGCAACTGGACCCGCACATCGTCCACCGTCTCGCAGGTCGCGCCGTCGTCACCTGCCGTGGTGGACGTTTCACCGTCTCCGGTTCCGGTGTCATCCCCACAGGCGGCGACGACGATCGCCATCGACATGAGCAGCACGATCCAACGTCGCCATGACTTGGTACCTAACACAGATTTCCTCCTTGGAATTCGAACCCGCACACTATCGAATTGAACCGGGGATTGTCGTCAGTTCGCATCACCAGACTGATAGGCAACATGCCAGGGCATGCTCACCCGTTCGATGGCCAGAATCAACCCGTAGAGGGCGATCCCAACGAGAGATGCAACGAGGATGGCAGCCCAGGCATCGGGAAACACGAAGAGATTTGCTTTGCGGATGATGTATTGGCCCAGGGTGTCCTGCCGGCCCCCGAAGTACTCGGAGACAATTGCGACGATTATGGACAGAGTCGTGGCGATCTTCACTGCACTGAAGAAGTAGGGGAGAGCGTGGGGGATTCTCACCCGGGTGAACACCTCACGCGGTGTGGAAGCCAGCGATCGCATCAGCTCCAACTCGTCCGGGTCTACTTCGGTGAGGCCACGGGAGGTATTGATGATCACCGGGAAGAAGATCACTATTGCCACGGCTGCCATTTTCGAGACCGGGCTCGTAATCGGGAACATGTTGTTGAGAATTGGGGCCAACGCGATTATCGGGATGGCGTTGGTCGCGATGGCGAAAGGCATGAAACCGTCCCGCATGGCGGAGAAGCGCACCACGCTGAGCGCCATGACCACACCCAACGTAATCCCGGCAACCAACCCCCCAAGCGCCTCGAACATGGTGTTCCCTGCGGCCGCCGAGATCTCCGGCCATTGCGACTGGAGACTTTCGAAGATGACGGACGGTGCGGGAAGTACAAAAGCTTCGATGTTGAAGAGGCGTACTGCCCCTTCCCAGAGAAGAATTCCACCCACGAACAGGACCAGGGCCGGACCGTACTCGCGGAGTGTGGCTCCCAAAAAGAAGGGCGCCTTGGTTCCCATCGGCAGGTCACCATCGAAGGCGTCGAATGGCGTGGTGCTCACGTGCTCTCGCCCTGCCGCAAGGCTTCCCTTACCTCGGTCACCCTGGCATAGAACTCTGGAGACTCCCTGGTCTCGACGTCCCGCGGGTGGGGGAGCGTGGTCTCGATAACCGAGCTAATTCGTCCCGGTCGTGCTGACATGACCACAACCCTCGTGGAGAGGAACACGGCTTCAGGTATGGAATGGGTGACAAACACAACCGTGGTGTTGGTTTCTCCCCAGATCCGTAGAACTTCTTGTTGCATCAGCTCTCTCGTCATTTCGTCGAGCGCCCCGAATGGCTCGTCCATGAGAAGCAGCGATGGCTCGAACACGAGGGCGCGTGCGATTGCGACGCGTTGTTGCATCCCTCCCGAGAGCTGCCATGGGTAGTGCTCGGCGAAGTCACGGAGTTGTACCAGATCGAGCATACGAGCGGCCCGGCCGTCCCGCTCCGACTGGTTCATGATCTCCAGGGGTAATTCGACATTCTTGGTGACTGTCCGCCAGTCGAGCAGAGTCGCCTTTTGGAAAACGATCCCATAATCGCGGTCGAGGCGGGCCTCTTCCGGCGATTTGCCGTTGATGGTGAGTTGTCCCGACGTCGGGCCGGTGAGATCACCGATCAACCGGAGGAGGGTGCTCTTGCCACAACCTGAAGGGCCGATCAACGAGATGAACTCACCCGGAGCAATGCTGAGATCGATACCGGTCAGGGCAGTCACTGCTGCAGTGCCTGAGCCGAAGACCTTTCCTACTCCACTTGCTTCGACTACTGACGGTGAAGAGCTCACACCGCGCGACCAATCAGTTCGTGCTCATCGAGCCTTCGCTGCTTGATCACGCGCTTCTCGATAAAGATCACGGTTCCGACGAAGATGATTCCAACAATCGCGGTGACGATAACGGTTGCATACAACTTCTCACTGCGTGCCCCGAATTGCGATGAGAATGTCAGCAAGGCCCGCCCCAGGCCCTCGCCAAACCCGGCAGGCAGCTCACCGATGAGGGCACCGATGATGCTTGCGGTAGCCGACACCTTGAGCGCTGTGAAAATGTAGGGGAGGGCGGCGGGAACCTGGACCTTCCACAGAATCTCATTGGGCGAAGCAGCATACGATCTCATCAGCTCCATGGCGTTGGGATCCGGCGACCTGAGACCGCGAAGGGTATTGATGGCCACTGGAAAGAAGGTCAAATAGGCACTGATGACGGCCACCGCCATCCACTGCGGCAGATCGGCCCTCCCACCCCAGACCACCACCATGGGTGCAATGGCGATAATGGGGATAGTCTGGCTCGCGACGACATACGGCATGAACGCTCGTTCCAACAAGCGGGATCTGACGAATACGACGCTGAGACTAAAGCCGAACAGCCCACCCAGAACGAACCCCGCCAATGCTTCCCGCAGGGTAAAGAAGGAACGAGTGGTCAGGTCGATAATGAGCAGTTGGCCGCCGCGCCGTACCGGTCGAAACAGCTCGATGACCATGTCCCAGGTGTGGGGCATCGTCGTGTCGTCGGGTCTGACCGGACGGATCCAACCCAGAGCCTGCCATACGACCTTGTACATCTCCCAGCAAAACACGAATACCAGAAGTACTACCGCGATGGAAAGCAGCTGCTTCTTCCGCGAATCGGTAAAAATCCGATTTGTGCGTTGCTCGTCGGTCATCGCTGGCGAGCTTAACGATCCTCGGTTGGGGTACCGCCGGGCAGACGGGTGATGCTGGACCGTGAAATGATTGCTCGCCCCGCCCTCAACGCCTGTGAAAATTCGATCACGGGATCCACGACGCAAATCTACCCACGGTCGGACGATGCGACTATTCGACTCCAGCCACCTTGTCGATCAGCGCATCGGCGATGGCGAAACTCACTGTCTCCACCGCCGGGATCCCGGTGGTGAAGTTGGGCCATCCGGTACTCAAAATGGCCACTAGGTAGCCATCACTCGGCCCCGGTTCGTCGACCCATCCAACAGAGTTGGTGGTCACGCCGGCAAATCCGTTCTTCTGCGCCACCGTCCACGTAGATGGCACACCCGCGGTAACCCCCCACGTCTGCGAGGGCACCACCGACGTCATCAACGCCAGCGCCTCGTCTCGATAATCTGCTGCCAGTGGTCCCCACTCGCCGAGCAACACCTGACGCATCAGGTCGACCTGGTCAGAAGCCGAGGTCAAGGTGCGTCCCCACGCTGAACCTCCGTCGGCGGTGACCGTCGTCTCATCGAGTTCGAATATCTCGGTCTGCTGTCGGAACCACGGTGAAGAGCCAAAAGCACTCCAGAGACTGCGGACCTGCGGATTCGTCGATTGAGTGATCATGGGCGTCAGCTGGCTCAACTCCCAGTCGCTCACTTCCCGGTTGTCCTCCTGCGCCTCGAGAAGTGTCCCCGCCATGACCATGACCTTGAAAACTGACGCAGTGGGCTGACGATTCGACGGGTTCAAGCTATACATGCAGCCAGTCCTGGTGTCATAGACGTGGGCGGTGATCTTCTTTCCGGGGTATCGGGTGGAAAGCGCGTCCGGGAATGGGGCAGCAAACGGGTCGGGCCGGCACGTTGTTGGCGTGGTCGTGGTCGGGGACGGGTCCGGTGCTGTCGAGGTCGTGGTCGAAGTCGGCACGGCAGTGGTAACGGTCGTCGTTGAATGAACAGACGTGGTTGGCGGCAGTGTCGATTCGACCGGGGTGACCCCCTCGACAGTACACCCAGACATGGCGACAACGAGTAGTAATGCCCCAGCGCGGCGATGAATCCGAAAGGTATTGCTAGGCGGTGCCGCGCTGCCAGGATTCATAGAGGCGACCATAGATACCCCCCTCGGCGATGAGCTTGGAATGTGGGCCGTCCTGGACGATTTCCCCCCCGTCGAATACCAGGACCCGGTCCGCACTTTCCGCCGTGGACATTCTGTGGGCGATGGTGACGACCGTCCGTCCCGTCGTCAGTTCGGAGAGGGTACGACTGATTCTCACCTCGGTAACCGGGTCCACAGCAGAGGTGGCCTCGTCCAGAACCAGCAAGTCGGGATCGGCGATGGCGGCTCGCACCAACGTCACCAACTGGCGTTCGCCGACTGAGAGAGCGTTGCCTCGCTCCCCGACCTGGGTATCGAGGCCGTCGACGAGTTCATTGAGCCAATCGCTGATGCCCAGTTCGTCGAAGGTTGCCTGCAATTCCTGATCGGTCGCTTCCGGTCGGCCCATTCGAACGTTGTCGGCGATCGAACCGCGGAACAGGACGCCTTCTTGTGGAACCATTACCACCCGATCGCGCAGGGAGTCGAACTTCACTCTGCGGAGATCGATGTTGCCCACCTCGACGGTGCCTTCCGATGGATCCATGAGTCGGGTCAATAGCTTGGCAAATGTTGTCTTCCCTGATCCGGTCTCCCCAACGATCGCCACCTTCTGTTCGGCAGGTATCGATACCGACGTCGAGCGCAAGGCCGGCGCTGACGCGGCCTCCGATGCGATCTGGCCCGATTTCGGGTACCGAAACACCACCTGGTGAAAAACAGCACCCACGGGCGTATGTGGTAGCTCAACGCCGCTCTCACCGGGATCGCCCACGTCCGGTGCTATGTCCAGGATGTCGAGGACCCGGCGCCAGCCAGCGACCGCGGTTTGGGCCTCATTCACTGCTTCTCCGAGGATCTGAACAGGTTGCACGAACAGTTGAACGAGAAACAGGAACGCCACGACCGTGCCAACCGTGGTGCTGCCGTTCACCGCCAGGGTCGTGCCCACCACCACAACCGCCGCCACGACAAAAGAGGAGACGAATTCGGCGGCACCAGAGAATGCCGCCGAAAGGCCACCTGCCTTGACTCCTGCTTTCCGATGGCCCTCGATCGCAGTCTCGAGCTTTTCGCGGGTCCTCTCTTCGACTCCATATGCCCGTATGACCGGAGCGCCCACAACCGTTTCGGCCAGCAATCCCAGCATGCGCCCCACGCGTTCCCGCACGGTCATATAGGCCACTTCCAATCTGGCCTGAAACCAATTGATAACCAGCAGGATGAAGGGGACCAGCGCCACCACCACCAGGCCCAAGGGCACCGAGAGGTAGAGCATTGCTGCAATTGCGAGAAGGGCCTGCCCACCGTTGACGAGAAGCATCAGCCCGGCCCACTGCATGAACCTGCTGATCTGGTCGACGTCCGAGGTGACGCGGGCAACCAGGACCCCTCTTTGCTCCGATGCCTGATGGAGCATCGAAAGATCGTGGATGTGACGGAAAGCCCGGATCCGGAGACCCGATAGGGCGGTTTCTGAGACCTTGGCGAGACGGAGATGCATCCATCCTGTTGCGACGGCAGTTATGAGCACAGCCACCATGGCAACTGCGGTCATCTGAATCACAAAACTCATCTCAACGCTCTCGCCCGCGAGGCCACCATCCATGATCCGCTGGATCGTCAGCGGGACGATGATCCTCCCGGCGGTGGCAACGAGGGCGATTGCGATGGTGCCGGCAAGGCCTCTCCGGAGTTCAGGTGACAGGCTGAGCCCACGCCGCACCGTGGCCCAGGCCCCATCTCGCTCCTCACCGGCATCTTTCGCACGTCGGGTCGTGGTGGTCATTCCACCCCCTCGCTGAGCCCGTAGGCGTCGATCAGCCGTCGGTATTCGGGTGAGCTCTCATAGAGGGTCTCGTGATCACCCCGGTCCATCACCCGCCCGTCCTCGACGTATATGACCTCATCTGCCAGGACTATCGAGGACCTCCGATAGGCGACTATGACAACCGTCGTGTTCAGATCGGCCAGGCCCGCCAGTATTTCACCCTCGACGGATGGGTCGACCGCCGACGTGGCATCGTCGAGGACGAGCAGTCGGGGCCGGCGAACCAGGGCTCGGGCGATGGCGATCCGCTGTCGTTGCCCACCGGAGAGTGACGAACCCCGCTCGCCAACCCTGGTTTCGTATCCATACTCGAGGTTTCGAATGAACGTGTCTGCCTGTGCCAGCTGTGCTGCAGCGACTACTTGTTCATCGGTGAACGGTTCCCCGAGAGTGATGTTCTCATAGACACTGTCATCGAACAGAAAGGTTTCCTGGAACACGAGGCTGACAGCCCCGGACAGGGCATCGCGGTCGATCTGGGACAGGCCGTGTCCGTCGAGAGATATCTCGCCGCGATCTGGATCGAACAGGCGGACCAGGAGGTGGGCGATCGTCGATTTGCCCGAACCCGTCGGCCCGACGATCGCGACAGTCCTCCCCGGTGCGACGTCGAGGGTGACACCCGATACGCCTCTTGTGCCCTCGCTGGACGTGGTTGCGACGGACGATGTCGACAGGTCATCGTGGGTCGTCGATGGATATGTGTAAGCAACAGACGCGGCAGCGGAACTCGCCCCGCCCGTTTCCTCGGGTGCTTTTTCTCCATACGAGAACCGGTCGGTCTCGTTGAGGACCGTTTCCACTCGATCGAGTCCGACCACCCCCCTGGGCAATTCTCCAAGCATCCATCCGAAAACTCGCATCGGTAGGGCGACGAGTCGGAACAGGTACGCAAACGAAATGAGGGCTCCCGGGCTGAGAAATCCTTGATCGACCCGCCAGGCACCGACCGCGAGCACAGCGAGGATTCCGATGTTGGGGAGAGCTTCGATGATCGGATCGAAGACCGCACGCAGTCTTCCAACCTCGACCATTCGGTCACGGAGTTGGTCTGAGCTCGTTCCGAAACGCCCTACCTCGGCATCTTCACGACCCAGAGTCTTGACAACCAGGGCGGCATCAAAAGACTCGTGTGCGATGTCGGCCACCTCGGCGCGGAGCCGTTGTGCACGGGCAGCCACCAATCGCATCTTCTTTTGATACATGTAGTTGGCAGCGATCAACAACGGCCCGACCAGAAACCCGATCAGAGCGAGGAACGGGTCGGTGGCTATGAGTATGACCCCGGTGATGATGAGCATCAGCACCACGCCGAACGCCATCGGTAGGGGAGCAGCGATGAACGACGCTGCCTCAACGTCCTCGTTGACGTTGGCGAGTAATTGTCCGGTGGGATGGCGTCGGTGCCACTCGATCGGGAGTTCGAGGTAACGATCGGTTACTTCGATGCGATCGCGATACTGGAGCCGGTATTGGGCGTTGTAAGCACCCATTCGTCTCAGGGTGATGCCGATTGCCCTCAAAGCCGACACACCGATGATCGCAACTGCCGCTCCAGCGAGTGAAGCCATCGCGACATCGCCGAGGGCAACCGAGGGGATCAGGATCGAATCGGTGATCCATCCCATGACGAACGATGAGACCACTGTCATCGTCGCGTACAGGACTGTGCCGATCCCTCCAACCAGAAATTCACGCTTGGCCCGTCCGAGCTGGCGGGCAATGAGATGCCCACCTGCCCCGAGAAGCGCTGCGTCGGCTTCCTGAATGCGCTCCTCAGTCGTGGTCATGGGCAAACAAGGGTACGACCGACACGGTCCGAGCGGAAGTTGTGGCTTTCGCGACGAAATAGAACCTGGCCCCATGGGGGTACGCTGCCGATGTGGAAGTGGCAGCATTCATCGCGACGGCCCTGCTCACCGTGGTCGCCCTATTCCAGATTGCACTCGCCTTCGGTGCGCCGTGGGGTTCAGCAGCCTGGGGAGGCCGACATCCCGGTGTCTTGCCCACCCGATATCGGGTTGCGAGTGGCGTTGTTGGGCTTTTCTTCTACCCGTTCGTCATCTGGGTGGTGCTCGAAGCGGTGGGACTCGTGGGCGAGGACGCTGATTGTGTGACTCCGTGCCCGCCGGCCTCAAACTCATCCGATATCGGCCTATGGGTCCTCGCCGGTCTATTTGCCATAGGTGCGTTGATGAATTTCGTATCACCATCGAGGGCGGAACGACGCTGGGGCCCGGTTGCACTTGCCATCGCCGTTTGTTGTGCCGCACTTGCCCTGGGCACATAGTTCCTAAATCTTCGAAATCGGGTCGGCAGCATCTTCTTCATCGTGTCGCTCATCGATCTCAGGGACGTGGTTTTCGTGAGCGCGGTCGCCTTCTACGCCGACCTTTCGCTCTGCGAGTTCCCGAATCACGTCGGCGTACCCGTATAGGACCATGGTGTCATCCTGTCTGATCAATGTATGGCCCCGGGGAGC
>JBGTFH010000049.1:0-33634 GCA_041747375.1 Acidimicrobiia bacterium | reverse complement strand
GGACGGTGAAGGGCCCGACAGCTTCTCGTCAACGTGCCTCGAGGCCACGCAAGGTATGGCCGCAGCAATGAGCGCGTATTCGACAGGCTTGGCGCAGGCGTTCGGCGGGAGTCTCGACGACGAGTCATTGCAGCAGACTGCAGATCAAATAGAGGCCATGGCCGAAGCCGCTCCCGATGAAATCAAAGACGACCTGGGTGTGCTTGCAGAAGCGCTGAGTGCCTTTTACACCGCTCTCGCCGAGACCGGCTACGAGGCGGGATCGACGCCCAACGCTGACCAGCTGGCGCAATTGTCGGCTTTGTCCGAATCGATCGACAATGAGGCCTTTGAAGAAGCCAGCGACAACATCGACGAATGGTTCGACTCGAACTGCTAACTCCGATGTCCCGAAGCCGTGGACACGAAGACATTTGAGATCCGGACCGGGTCGAACCCGATGGCAACGGACATCACCTCGCAGGCCGTTACATTCTGCGCCAACCGCGGCGACGGGCTTCTGTCTGTTTTCACACCCCATGCCACAGCCGGGATAGCCATATTCGAGACCGGCGCCGGAAGCGACGCTGACGTCCTCATGGCGATTGACAATCTGCTACCTCGCGATCCCGGCGCCTGGGTTCATGAACACGGAAGTCCCGGCCACGGTCGGGACCATGTCCTTCCGGCCTTCATCAGCCCGTCGATCACGGTTCCCGTTGTCGGGGGTCGCCTCCAACTGGGGACCTGGCAGTCGATCGTGTTGGTCGACACCAACGTCGACAATGCGATGAGAACTGTGCGGCTGTCGTTTCTTCCCGGCTAGCGGCGTATCGTGGCCGGCATGTCGAACGCCACCTTTCTCCGAGACCTAAATCAAACACTTGGCTTTTGGTGCACAACCGGAGATCCGGCAGTGGTCGATGCGGCGGCATCGGTCGGCCCCGATTTCATCTGTATCGACACCCAACATGGCGCCGACCTGGGTCGTCTGGATGCCTCGGTGTTCACCGTCATGGCTAGCTACGGGGTTGCCGGATTGGTTCGGGTGGAATCGATCGACCTGGGCCGGATCGGAAGGGCTCTCGATCTCGGTGCAGCCGGAATCATCGTTCCGCTTGTCGATACGGCCGAAGACGCTGCCGCGGCGGTTCACGCCACCAGGCACTCTCCACGGGGCGGGAGATCGTATGGCATGCAGACCCGGCGCATTGGGCCTTTCGACGAAGAGCCCTTTGTGATGATCCAGGTCGAAACGGCCGAATCGGTAGACAATATCGACGCCGTAGCTGCCACCGACGGGGTCGACGGGCTCTATGTCGGCCCCGCCGACCTCGGCTTGGGCCTCGGAGGTGTGCCAGCGCCCGACGTGAACGAAGTCTTCGATGGAATCCATCCCAATGCGGGGATTCTCGGGGACGCATTCAAAGCGGTGGTCGCCGCGGCCTCCGCAAACGGGATTACACCTGGGCTCCATTGCGGCGACGGAGCTTCCGCTGCCAGGGCTTTCGGGGAGGGTTTTACGTTTTCCGCCGTCGCATCCGACCTGGGTTTGGTTGGCGCCGGCCTCCTCGAGCACCTTGCGATCGCTCGCAAGTAGCAAGAAAAAGAATCTTCGATTTCCTCGATGAGGGTATTGAATCTGTCCTAGGCAGTTTGTATCATCGAACGTATGTTCGCTACAGAGCTTGTTGATAGAGATTTGCCCAGGCACCGGGACTCGGTTCTTCCCGTAGCGGTGTTCGACGCTGACCCTGGCCCGGAACTGGCGGCGTTCTTGTCGGTGGTCGACCCCAAGGAACTGTCGGGTGTTGATCTGGTCATGGTGTTACGGGCCCACCAAAAGTTGGTGTCTCATTTCCAGGCGAAGGTTTACGCCGATATTGCTGCGTTGACCGATGTCATGTTCGAATTCGATGAGGACTGGGAGTTAGCCACCGAGGCTGCAGCGTTTGAACTGCGGGCCGCCCTGCGTTTGACCCGACGGTCGGCTGATATCGAAATCGGTTTCGCTCAAGAACTGGTCGACCGGCTACCCCAGGTCGCTGTTGAGTTGGAAGCGGGCCGGGTCGATGTCCGTCGGGCCCGGATCCTCATCGACGAAACCATCCATCTCACCGAATCTCAAGCACGTCACGTGGTCGATGAGGTCATCGGCCGGGCGGGTGAGTTGACCACCGGTGAACTACGGGCCCGGGTTAAGAAACTGTGCTTCGCTATCGAACCCGATGAGGCCGAACTGCGATATGAAACGGCACTGGATGAACGAAAGTTGGTGAAAGAACCAACCATCGATGGGACTGCGAACATCTTCCTCACCAACGTCGCCCCCGATAGGGCAGCAGAAGCGTTGGATCGGATCAACCTGATCGCAAGGAGTCTTCGTGTTGGTGGGGAGACCAGGACGATGGATCAACTCCGTGCTGACATCGCTGTCGACCTCTTGTGTGGCAACGGCAAGTATCGAAAAGCCAAGGCCGGAAAGGTCGTGATCCACGTCGACCTCGAAACCCTGGCCCGACTCAACGACGATCCCGGCGACCTCGCCGGTTACGGGCCGGTCATCTCCGACATAGCCCGACAAGTCGCAGAAAACTCCGACCGAGCCCATTGGCAGTTCCGGGTCACCGACCCCGACAGCGGACAACCCCTCCACATGGGAGTAACCCGGAAACGGCGCCACAACACCCACCAAAAACGCCAAATCCAACTACGAGACCTGGTCTGCGCCACCCCCGGGTGTCGTATGCCAGCCACCGAATGTGACATCGACCACACCAAAACATGGGCCGAAACGGGAATCACCACCATCGACGAATCAGGACCAAGCTGCAGACACGACCACGTCTGCCGCCACAAATTCGACTGGACCTACCGCAGGCTCCCCGACGGTGACTACCTCTGGACCAGCCGACTCGGCACCCGCTACACCAAAAGCGGCCGCCCACCACCGAAACCTGGCTGACCTCACAGCCTTACTGCGACGGGGCTGGATGCTTCGCTAGATTTGCGAAGTCGTTGGGTAGTTTCCCTACCCATTATTACCCCTGGCAAGAACTCTCAAGGAGGCAAAGGTGACGACAGATCTAGAAGGGCAAACCGCCGACGCGCTCGCAGAACGTGTCTTTGGCGCCGTTCTCGGGGCGCTCGATACCTGGGCGATCTATGTCGGAGACAAGTTCGGGATCTACGACCTGTTGGCCAAGGGTCCGTCGAAGCTCGCCCCCCTCGCCGCAGCGAGTGGCATGCACGAGCGCTATCTGACGGAGTGGTTGGAGCATCAGGTGACGGGAGGCCTGCTCACGGCCGATGATCCGTCGAAAGACGCGGCGTCGCGGCTCTACTCCCTGCCACCAGGGCACGCCGAGGTACTCACCGATCGCGACAGCCTGTCCTACCTGACCCCATTCGTGAGGCTCGTCGTCGCCGGGGGAACCCAGCTGCCGGCACTACTCGACGCCTACCGAACCGGCGGCGGTGTCCCGTGGGCGCAATACGGTCCGGATATGAGGACCGGCCAGGCCGAGATGAACCGACCGTGGTTTGTCAATGAACTCGGGTCCAGTTGGTTCCCGTCGGTACCGAGAATTCACGACAGGCTCGTGCCTGGTGCCCGCGTCGCAGATGTTGGATGTGGCGAAGGTTGGTCGTCGCTGGCGATGGCACTCGCCTACCCGGAAATATCAGTAGACGGCTACGACGTAGACGAACCCTCGATGGTGGCGGCACGGCAGCACGCTGCGGCCGCCGGGGTGGACGACAGAGTCACGTTTCATACTGTCGACCCCGCCTCGACCGAAGTTCAGAGTGGCTACGACCTGGTGACCGCATTCGAATGTATTCACGACATGTCCGACCCGGTGGGAGTCCTGGCCAAGATGCGGCGAATGGTGGCCGACGACGGAATCGTCGTGGTGATGGACGAGGCAGTAGGTGATGCATTCGGCGAACGAACCGACGATGTTGAACGACTGATGTACGGGTTCTCGATGTTTGTTTGTCTTCCAGACGGGCTGTCCCACCAACCCTCTGTCGGAACTGGGACGGTGATGCGACCGTCGACACTCGAGAAATATGCAAAACAAGGCGGATTCATCGGGATCGGAGTTCTCCCCATCGAGAACGATCTGTGGCGGTTCTACGAGCTGAAGAAATAGAACCCCATGGCCGGATCAGCCCTCCGGTCGGAAGATCCTGTATGTCGGATACGCCAGTTCTATGTTCGACTCGACCCCAAACGAGTCGAGTACCGCCCGCCAGATTTCTTGGGCCGTCCCCCGGCGCGACCGGCTTTCGGTCAGATATCTGGCGGTGAGCAGCACTCCGCTGTCTTTCACCGACAGGTACACCGTTGGCGTCAAAGCACCAACCCTGATGTGGTAACGCCGCGCCGTCTCCCTGATCTTCTTCCCCGCAGTGGCCTCGACGTCAGGGCACTGCTCGGCCAGGATCCGGCGCAGTATCTCCTCAGCTTTGGCGTAGTCCGACTCGAAGGTGATGAGAACCGGGAGATCCTCCCAGATGTGGCTAAACCCTTCGGTGTAGTTAGCCAACTTCTCCGTAAACAGGATGCCGTTCGGCACATGGACCAGGCGACCGGTCGATTGGTCGGCGCCCACCCAGTTGCCGACCTCCATGAGTGTGAACCTAAACAGCCGGATATCTATCACATCGCCCTGGGTCCCACCCACCTCCACCCGATCGCCAACGCTCATCGGCCGCCGGCTCAGGATGTAAGCCCAACCGACCATGTTCTTGAGGACATCGGCCAGGGCGATTGCAATACCAGCGGAGAGGAGCCCGAGGTAGGTGGCAAAGTTATCGAATGCGTCGATCCAGACGAAGCTGAGGGTTATCGCGATGATGACGAACGCAAAATAGGTCACGATCTTGCGGGCCCGATAGACGGCGTCCTCGCCGTCTCCTTCCACGACCTTGGACGTCACATAACGGATGATCGACCACCGGAGCAGCATCACCAGGACAACGACCACGACCGAGGTGAGGATTTTCGCCTGAATGTCGGGTTCGATCCCCAGCGCTTCTTCGATCCAATCCATCAAGCCATACGCTAACGCTTGGGAGGGGCGAGGCAGGTCCCTGTCGCCACTCGTGGCCCGGGGAAATGGAGGGCTCTAGCCCTGGACGTCGGAGCGGGCCTTGGCAAGGCGCTCTTTGGCGTCTCGTTCCTGCGCGGTGACCCGGGCCTGTTGCAAGCGGGCTTCTTCCTTTGCCGACTGGATGAGCCGGGCAGCCTCGATGGAGGCGATGTCGGTTGTCCTCTTCGCTGACACAACCGCTTCGTCGCGGATCGTCTCGGCGGTGACCTTGGCGTTGCGAACTATCTGGTCAGCCTTGGCGCGGACCTCCGCAAGAATGGCCTCGCGGCTTGCCACATGCCGCTCAACTCGCTCATACATCGTCTCTGCCTCGGCCAATCGAGCATCCATGGCCTGTTCAGTCTGCCTGGCGCGCTCTTCGGCTTCTGCGATGATGCGATTTGCCTTCTCGTTGGCCGCCTCTTGCAATTTGTCGGCGTCGGCAAGAAGCTCCTGGGTCTTTCTGGCGACAGACTCTCGCGCCCGGGCATCTGCCTCTTCCAGTTGGCGAGCGGCGATCGCCTTCAGTTCCTCGGCATCTCGGACCAACTCTTCGACTTTGATCCGGGCATCTGCCCAGATCTGATCCACCTGAACGACCGCAGCCTCGACCATCTCTTTGATGCTTTCGTCGGTGGCTCCGTCTTCCGACTCGCTCAGATTGGCCAGGGCAAATTCGGCTGCGGCGAGGCGTTTCCGGGTCGACTCGACCTCCTTGACCAGGAGATCCAGGTCGGATGTCTTGATGATGGTGGCTTCGTCGTGTTCGGTCATCAGGCCGGAATCTCCTGCAGCGCTTTGAGCAGGGCGTACTCGACGAGCTGGACGAGAATGTTCTGCACGTCGACCCGAACCCGCGCGTCGCAATACGCCATCGGGACGTCATCGGAGACGTTGAGCGCCTCCCGGACCTCGTCCAGACCGTGATTCAACCTGCCATCAAAAGTGTTGACCACGACCATGAATGGGATCTCTCGCTGTTCGAAGAAGTCGAGGGCGGCGAAGCAGGCGTCGAGACGGCGGGTATCCACCAGAACAACGGCGCCAATTGCCCCCCTGGAGAGTTCATGCCACATGAAATGGAATCGATCCTGGCCCGGGGTACCGAATAGATAGAGCACCAGGTGGTCTTTCAAGGAGATTCGCCCGAAGTCCATCGCCACAGTTGTGGTCGTCTTGGTCCCGTCGGCAAAGAGCTCGTCTACACCGGAACTGGCCTCGGTTATCAGTGCTTCGCTGCGGAGCGGTTCGATCTCCGAAATCGCGCCGACGAATGTGGTCTTACCCACCCCAAAACCACCAGCGATAACAATCTTCACCGGGAGCGGACGCGGGTTAAAGACTTCGGATTCCATCCAGGACCTTCTTCAGCAGGTTGGCGTATGCAATGCCGTCGAGGTCGGTCGGATTTCCACCCAGGGAGTCCAACACGACAACAGATCCCCTCTTCGAAAGATCGGCGACCAGGACCCGGACGACGCCAATCGGTACGTCCATCAGTGCCGCCAGCTCGATGAGGGCGGTCCCATCCCCGGCGAGTTCGATGAGCCTCTCGGCCTCCCAGCGGTACTGGTGTTTGGCTTTGCGGCCTTCGGCGGTGGCCGCAACCAACGCTTCGAGTGCAATCGGCGGTGCGTCTTCACCCGTCCGACCCCCGGTCATCGTGTATGGCCTTACCAGCCGTCCCTCAGCGGAATGACGTGCCATCGCTTCAGTTCAATCCCACCAGGTCGGCCTTGAGTTCCTCTCGTACCTCAGGGGTGAGCATGTCCCCTGCCTTCTCCGAGAAAACCGCCATCTCATATGCAACCGCGCCGATATCGGTCGATCTCTCGGTGAGGACGCAGAGAAGGCTCCCATCGCGGATCCCCGTAACGAACAGCCAACCGTTGGTCATTTCGATGATGACATTCGACACCGAGCCGGCGCCGAAGCGGCCGGCGGAACCGTACGCAAGCCCGATCATTCCTGACGACACTGCCGCAAGGCGGTCCGCCGTCTCGCGTTCCACGCCGGATGACAGGGCCAGCGGCAACCCGTCGGAAGAAACGACGACGGCTTGACGCATCGATGGGACCGTCTGAGCGAAACGGTCGATCAGCCAGTTCAGGTTGGACGCGTGAGCGCTCATCCGTCCGCTCCGTCGCCGTCGTCTTCGTTCTGGAACTCACTGTCGGCTGCGTCGCGACCTCCGGCAAACGACGTGAGGGCCGACTTGATGCCAATCGCACCCGACTCGCTTGCGGCCGAACTTGCACCACCATCATCCTCATCGTGGAAGGAAACCCCCGGTGTGCGGACCGGTAGCCCGGACCCTGAAACTGCAGCCGCCGGCGCAACCGGCACTTTCTCTTTCTTGGGCTTCGTGGTCGTGTCGTTTCTGGCCGGGGCGAACTTGGTCGGGACCTTGGGTGTCGTCGGCTCACTCGGGGGATGCGCAGCCCCGTCATCCGATTCTGCAGGTTCGACATCGGGGTCAGCGGGCTCGAACCCGGTTGCCACCGGCTCAACCTCGAAAGGCGCGGGCTCGACCTCATCCCAGAGGGAACGGCTCTCTTCCGGCTTGGCTCCGGGATTCACGACGTCCTTGGTCCACCAGGGAGAGTCGTCGTCCATCTCGACCCGATCAATCGCATCGATCTCGTGCGCCACCACCTCGAACTCGTCTTGATTTGAACGCAGGGTGTCACCCGGTACCCGTCGGACCAGGCCTTCGGGCTCCACGTCTCCTGTCGAGTCCTCCGCACCAAATGCTGCTACGGCAAAAGTCTCGTCCGGAGTACTCCGGCTCCCCTTTTGCCGACCGGGATGCTCGTGCTTGCCGACTATCGACCCCGGCAAAGTGCTTGTGCCGTTCTGAACTACTTTCTCAGACTGCTCAGTTGCCGGTGTCTCAGAGGTGTTGGCAAATGAGTGACCACTGCGCACCCCGCCATGAGTCACCACCGGTTCGGGCGTGAACGGAATCGTGTGGGTCAACGCGACACTGCCGCTCGCCTCGACAACCTTGGGCTCCTTCTTCGCCTTGGCCGGCTCGATCAGATCCTTGGGAAGGAGCACCCGGATGGTCAGACCCGGCGATCCGGCAATCAGCTGGACTTTTACCCCGTGCCTCGCGGCAAGGCGGGCCACGACATACATGCCGAGCGTCGGCTGCAGCGCCAGACCGAGAACGGGAGGCGCTTCGAGCAGCGCGTTGAGCTCGGCGAGCTTGGCGTCGGTGATGCCGATACCGCTATCGGATACGGTGAGCATGTACCCGTCAGGATCAAAGAGCCCGGCCACCCGAACCCGATCCGACGGGGACGAATATTGAGTGCCGTTGTCCAGAAGCTCTGACATCAAGTGGGCGATGTCGGCCACGGCCCGGCCCGAAACCAGGGCCGGCTCGAGGGCCATGATGTCCACCCGTTGGTACTCGTCGACCTCGCCGAGCGCGGCTCGAATGATCTCACTGACATCTAGCGGGTCGTCCCAGACCCTGGTTGGTTCTGAGCCGGCGAGGACCAGGAGACTTTCAGCGTTACGACGCATCCTGGTGGCGAGATGGTCGAGCTTGTAATACCCGCCCAGGGTCTCGGCGTCCTCTTCCCTCGACTCCAACTCGTCGAGAAGCGCCAACTGTCGATCGACGAGGCTGCGGTTCCTTCGTGCGAGCGTCACAAAGATTTCCGAGACTCCACGACGGAGGATCTCCATTTGCTGGCCTGCAACTTCGATAAGGGTGGTGTGAAGCGCGACGAAGGACTCCGCGAGTTCCCCGACTTCGTCCGATCCAGCCGCCTCGATAACGGCGGGTTGGAGGACAGGCGCGGCACCGGTCGGGTTCTGTAAGGCCTCAACGAGGTTGGGTAGATCTACCTCCGTGACCTGGGTGGCTGCCTCGGTAACCCCACGGACTCGTTGCACGATCGACCTGATTACCGAGTAGGCGCCCCATAAGGCAAGTAGGAGAACTATCGCTGCGACACCCGCTACGAGATATGCCTCCCGTTCCGACTGTGCGGCATTGGCCGAGGACTGGGCGGCCACGTTCTGGGAGAATCCGACGGAAAGGCCGAGGATCTCATCGTTTCGTTCGGTTGGGAAAGTGTCGATATCGACCGGCATCGGCTCAGCGAACTGCCGCACCACCTCGTTGTCCGCGTTGGCGGTCTGGCTCGCCCTCAGGCCCCACGAAGCGAAGTCTCTTTCCAGGATCTCGAGAGTTGCCTGGAGGTTGTTCCGGGCATTGGAGGTCGCAGTGGCAGAGGAAGTTGGGAAGGCCGAGGCCTGGAACTCCTCGACGAGTTGTTCCTGTTCCAGCGACACCTGGCCACCTTCGGCGAGGTAGTAGGCCGTCGAGAGGGCACGCGCCTGGTCGCGGTCCGACACCAGGGATGAGAATTTGGGTATCAGCGAGAGCACGCCTTCAGCGATCTCGTCGTAGTTTGCGACGTCGCTGTTCGTCGGAGAATCAATAGATCGAATTCGATCGAGGGCTGCGGAGATCCCCTCCACCTGATCGGCGGCCGAGAGGGCGACTTCGTTGGAGAGCCCGGTGGTGGCGTTGGCCAACGCCGAAATCGAAGAACTGAGCCGATCAATGGCGGCGTCGGATTGCTCCACTGACGCCGAGTACGCGCTTCCCGCGTTGGGGTCGAAGAACACGTACAACTGCCGAGCCTGGGTCTGCTCGTCCCAGACGGCGTCGAGGGTCTCAAGCGCACCTGCGGTTACTATCGCCACCCGCGCTGATTCGCTCTGGGCGGCTGAGTCTTTCAGGAACGAGTTGGCGATGAATCCAGCCGCCAACAGCGCGACTATTCCAATTGGGATTACTGCCAGTGCCAGCTTCGCTGACAACCGGAACCGGTTCATGAAGTCTCCTACATCGGGTGAGGGTCCTATTCCTATCGTCTTATTGGGCCCGTTCCTTGAATGACTATCGGAGAAAATCATCGGTGGGATGCATGCCGAAATGCCACGTATGAGTGCCATTATTCGACATGGACACCCTTGCCGCTGCGATTGAAATCCTCGAGGACAAGAGAAATATCCTGGTCTTCTCCGGGGCCGGTATTTCCACCGAATCGGGGATACCCGACTTTCGCGGTCCCAACGGGTTGTGGACGCGGGTCGATCCGGAGGATTTCACGATCGATCGCTACCTCGCCGATCCAGAGTTGAGGGCGCGCAGTTGGAGAATGCATGCAAACGGGGAGCGTTGGGGAACTGTGGACCCCGTGCCGAATCGGGGACATGACGCTGTGGTCGACCTCTGGATCAAAGGCCGATTGATCGGTGTGGTAACCCAGAACATCGACGGGCTGCAGCAGGCAGCCGGACTGCCGTCCGAGAAGATGGCCGAGGTCCATGGAAATTTCAAGGACTCGCACTGTTTGAGTTGCGGGGCAACATGGCCGACTGAAACCATTCTTTCTCGCGTGGCCGAAGGCGAAGACGACCCGCACTGCCCGAAATGTGGCGGACTCATCAAGACCAAGGTGGTGATGTTCGGCGAACTACTCGACCCAACGACGATGGACCGGGCATTCCAGTTTCTCAACCGGGCCGACGCATTGATCGTCGTGGGCTCGACGGTGGCGGTGTATCCGGCATCCGACGTCGTTCTGGCTGCAGCATTCAAACCGGTACCGGTAGTCATCATCAACATGGGTGAGACAGAAGCCGACCACCTGGCCACGGCCCGTCTCGACGGCCCGATCGGGGAATTGCTGCCTGCTCTTGTCGACGCCCTGGCTCCCGCAGCGCCGTAAATGTGACCCATCGCATCTACTCGGCTTCATAGTGTGCCAACAATGGAAATCCGCCCCGTGACAATGGCCGACGCAGCCGACCTCCATAGTTTGCACCGGAGGTGGGAGACGGTGTGGAACGCCCCAATGGTCACTCCTATCGAGGAGATCGTCGAGGAACTCGAGAGACCGCACTTCAACCTCGATACCGACAGCCTCGGGTTCTGGGAGGACGGTCGGGTGATCGCATATGGCCAGGTCTGGCACCGACCCAGCGGAATCAGACAGGAGAGGGCTTATCTGCAGGGTTGGGTCGATCCCGAACACCGGGGCCGAGGCCTGGGGCGACAGCTCTTCCAATGGCAAATTGACCGGGGAACCGAGATATTGCAATCCGTGGAGAATGCGCTGCCCAAGTATCTCCGGGCCGACGAATGGGACTGGATCGAGGAGGCGCATCGGCTCTATCTGCGTTTTGGATTTGAGCAGGTCCGATTCTTCGCTGAAATGCTCAGACCCCTCACCGAAACACAGCCCGTGCCAAACATCGACGGCGTAGAGATCGTTCCCTGGGACCGCTCGATGGACGACCGGGCCATGACAGTCATCAATGAGGCATTCGACGACCATTGGGGCTCAACACCCACCGACGCCGAGAGCTTCCAACACCAACTCAACGGGACTGGCTCCCGACTCGACCTGTCGTTTCTGGCGATTGCAGATGGTGAAGTGGTTGGGGTGGCCCTCAATGCCAACTTTCCGGAGGATGAGGAGCTTTTGGGTCGACGTGACGGGTGGGTCGACGTCCTCGGAGTGGTGAGGCCCTTCAGAAAGCGCGGGATCGCTTCCGCTCTCCTCCAGTCTTCGTTCGCAGCTTTTAGGGCGGCGGGAATGACTCATTCCGCCATCGGCGTCGACACCGCGAACCCGACCGATGCCTTCAAGCTCTATGCGGACCTCGGATACGAGGTGACCCATCGCTCGATCACCAGTGAGATCCAGGTGGGTTGACCGGCCCAAATCACCGAAATCGTTCGAGTCGGTATCCTTAGCGTATGTCCGGATATCAACCTCCGCTCGAAGATATCAATTTCGTGTTGAACCACATCGCCGGCCTGGAGAACGTGGCGAAACTCAATGGATTTCAGCATGCCGACCCGGGCACGGTTGAGGGCCTCCTCGAAGAGGCCGGACGATTCTTCTCCGAGGTCATGGCTCCTCTCAACCGATCCGGGGACGAGCAGGGATCGAGGCTGGTAGACGACGTCGTGGTAACCCCGGATGGGTTTGCCGGGGCGTATCAGAAATACGTGGACTCGGGTTGGTCATCCGCCCACCTGCCGGAAGAGTGGTTTGGTGGTGGCCTTCCCTACACCGTAGGCATCGTTATCCAGGAGATGTTCAAAGCCGCAAACATGGGCTTTTCTCTTTTCGCCATGCTCACCCAGGGGGCCGCCGACGCATTGATCGCACATGGAACCGACGAGCAGAAGCAGCTCTATCTCGAGAAGCTGGCATCGGCGAAATGGTCGGGGACGATGAACCTGACCGAGCCGGAGGCAGGTTCGGATGTTGGTGCGCTCCGCTGCCGCGCCGAGCGCTCAGACGACGGGACTTACCGGATTTTCGGTACGAAGATATTCATCACCTGGGGGGACCAGGACCTGACCGAAAACGTGATTCACCTGGTACTCGCCCGCACCCCGGACGCCCCGGCTGGAACCAGGGGAATATCGATGTTCATTGTCCCTAAGTTCATTCCTGATGCTGATGGGAATCCGGGGGACAAAAACGACCTGAAGATCGTCTCGCTCGAACACAAGCTCGGGATCCATGCTTCCCCGACATGTGTGGTGTCGTTCGGTGACGCAGGGGAGGGGGCAGTGGCGTACCTGCTCGGGAACGAGCAGGAGGGCATGCGGAACATGTTCACCATGATGAACGAGGCTCGGGTCGGTGTCGGCCTCGAAGGGCTTGCAATAACCGACCGCTCCTACCAGCAGGCCCTTGCCTACGCCCACGATCGGGTCCAGGGGCGGAAATCCGGATCGGATTCAACCGAAGACGTCGCAATTGTCGAACACCCCGACGTCCGACGGATGTTGCTCACCATGAAGGCCTATTCCCAGGCAATGAGGGCCATCCTCTACTACACGGCCTCGGAGAGCGACTACGCCAATCACTCCGACGACCCCGACCGGCGGAAACACGCCTCCGACCGCGTCGCGGTCCTCACGCCTCTGGTCAAGGCATGGTGCACCGACATCGGGGTGGAAATGGCGTCGTTGGGGCTCCAGGTCCACGGGGGTGTGGGATACGTCGAGGAAACGGGCGCCGCCCAACATCTCCGCGACAGCAGAATCGCCCCGATCTACGAGGGGACTAACGGGATCCAGGCTATCGATCTGCTCACCCGGAAACTGACCATCGAGAACGGGGAGGTGGTCAGGAGGATGTTCACCGAGATCGAGGAGACATGTGCCGAGATGGCTTCTCACGAGGAGTTGGCGCCCTTCGGAGCCGAATTGAGCTGCGCCCTCGAATACGTTGCTGACACTTCGGACTGGCTCCTCACCAAACTCTCGGGGGGCGATATCGACGACGCACTTGCCGGGGCCACCCCCTATCTGCGCCAGTTGGCGACCGTGCTCAGTGCGTGGCTCATGGCGCGGGGCGCTATCGCCGCCCTGGCGGACGAATCAGAATTTTCCAGAGACAAGGTGACAGTTGCCCGCTTCTACGGCGAGCACCTCCTCCCCCAGGCGAATGGATTGGCACCGACGATCAAGGGTGGAGCGAGCCTGCTCGAAGCCGCCGATCTCTAGGAGTCGTGCGCTGAGACGACGGTGATATCCGTCACCGGGACACCGCCGATGGAAACCACAGGCTCGGCGCCGGTCAGATCGACGAGGACTCGATCACCGATTTCGGCTCCATCGGGAGCCCCGAATGGATTCGGCTTCCACATCCGGACGATCATCAATGCCGGGACGATCAAGTACGGAAGATTGGCCATAAGGTAACGCCACGTCTGCGGCTCGACACAACCGGCACAAAGCAGCGGGTCGGCCCAGCCTTCTGTGGCCATGAATCCAAGCGTTCCCTCAGCCATATATGTGATCATCCCGTGGGTGAGGGCGCCCCCGTACACCAGGCCGGGGATCCTGATCTTGTTCCACCCCTTGATGAAGCCAAGCAAGAAAAAGAAGTACATGGGCAACCAGACAAAGGCCGATATGAAGGCCGACCACCTCACCTGGGGTGGATTGAGGATCAACAGCGGGTCAGCGAGTTTGGCGTATGCGTTATAGATGAAACGCTCGACAACGTATGGTGAATTGGGATCGAGCGAGCTGTTGAGACCGTTCACCGAGTCGGTGATTATCGACGTGATGATGAAGAATGAGAAGGCGACAACGAAGAACCAGTCGAGCTTCCTCTCACTCAGAGGCAGGGTCGCACCCGCCTGGTGTTCGGTCATGGGCGCACAATACCCTTCCCACCCTGGCCGAAGAGCCAATAGCTAACGTGCCGTTGTGGAACTCGCAAATACTGTCGCCGTGGTCACGGGTGCCGGGAGTGGAATCGGTGAAGCGATCGCCCGGCGGATATCGAAAGAGTCGCCACGCGGTCTGGTCCTGGCCGACATCAACAGCGCGGGGATAGAGCGACTCGCCAACGAGATCGGCGCCACGCCAGTTGTTGTCGATGTGTCCTCCGAAGCCGACAACAAACGGCTCATCGACACGGCAACCCAATTGTTCGGGCCAATCGATTTGTTCTGTGCCAACGCCGGTATCGGCTTCCTCGGCGACGAGCAGTCTGAATCGTCTGAGTGGGAGCGAATGTGGCAGATCAATACGATGTCGCATGTCTACGCCGCCAGGCACCTCATCCCGGGTTGGCTCAGCAGGAGGGAAGGCTATTTCCTATCGACCGCGTCCGCTGCCGGGCTTCTGACCAACCTAAAGGCAGCCCAGTACTCAGTCACCAAGCACGCCGCGGTGGCCTTTTCCGAGTGGCTCGCGGTCACGTATGGCGACAGGGGCATCAAGGTGAGCTGTCTCTGCCCGATGGGAGTGGACACCCCACTGCTCGATGTCGATGCCGACTTCCGCAAACTGTTAGAGCCGGATGCGATTCCTGCCCAGGCGGTGGCTGAGGCAGTGGTCCAAGGAATTCGGGCAGAAGAATTCCTCATCCTCCCTCATCCCGAAGTCAGGCGATACATCCAAAACAAGGCCAACGACTACGACCGTTGGATCGGCGGAATGCAGAAATTGCGGCGTTCCGTGTTTCCAGACTGACAAATGAGGCAGAATATGGCGATGGACAAGAAACGAGTCGTCGTTACCGGGATCGGTGCCGTCGCCGCACCTGGTATCGGCATCGACGATATCTGGAAAGGGCTCCATACCGGGCCCACACACGACGGCCCGAAGCTCATCGAGAATTGGAACCCCGACCCCATCGTTCCGCTGCGCGAATCGCGGCGGCTTGACCGATTCACCCAGTTCGCCCTGGTTGCAGCCGATGAAGCATTCCAGCAGGCCGGCGACTTCGTCGACGATCCCAATCGGGTCACAGTTTCGATCGCCACGGGTATAGGTGGCCTGGAGTCATTGGAGCATCTCGTCAACGAAAGCCAGAAGGAAGAACCACGCGTCTCCCCCTTCCAGGTCCCGATGATGATGGCAAATGCGGCGGCGGCCGCGATTTCGATCAAATACGGATTTGGCGGGATGGCGAACACCCCGGTGGTTGCCTGTGCTGCCGGGTCACAGTCGGTCCTCGACGGGATGCGCCAGGTCCAATGGGGATATGCCGACGTGGCCGTGGTGGGCGGAACCGAGGCAGCGGCGAGGAATTCGGCGCGGGAGGGATTCGCCGCGGCGCGGGCTCTCTCCAAGTCCGGGATCGCCCGCCCGTTCGATCTCGACCGGGACGGGTTTGTCATGGGCGAGGGAGGGGCGGTATTGGTCCTGGAGGAGCTGGAACGCGCCCGGGCGCGAGGAGCCACGATTCTCGCCGAGGTCTTAGGAGGTGCGTCAACTGCAGACGCCTACCACATCACCGCTCCGCACCCCGAAGGAGACGGGGCCGAGCGGGCGATGCGGCTCGCCATCGACGACGCTGGGATCGACCTGGCCGATGTCGGGTACATAAACGCCCACGGCACCGGGACCGAACTCAACGACCGCACCGAGGGAATGGTCGTCGATCGGATCTTCGGCAATGAGCAACCGGCCATTTCTTCCATCAAGGGAACAACAGGCCACGGACTGGGCGCGTCAGGCTCGATCGAGGCCGCGATCGTCGTCGAGTCGATCATCCGGGGCGAACTGCTCCCCAATATCGGAATGGAAAACCAGGACCCGGCCATCCCCCTCAACGACATCGTGGAGGAAACCCGCAGCTGGGATCCCAAGCCCACCCTCTCCAACTCGTTCGGGTTTGGCGGGCATAACACCGTTCTGGCGTTCGGGCCGTACTAGGCCGATTTCTCAACTAGCCTTTACCTTGAACGGGAGCTCGGTGAGACCGGGCTGAGAGGGAACCTCGAGGTTCCGACCGGATGAACCTGACCCTGGTAATGCTGGCGTAGGGATACTCCACCGCAACAACTCCCGATGTTAGGAGTTATTGATGCGGATTTTTCTGGCGACAACCGTGTTGTTCGGATGTGTCCTGGCAGCGTGCTCATCGGATCCCACCGGGCAGCCTGATGTCCTCAAATTGGTGGCCCACGAATCATTTGCCGAGTCGGTAACGGATCAGACCTTTCAGGCATTCACCGAAGAGACCGGCATCGAGGTAGAGGTCCTCGCCGCCGGTGACGCCGGCTCGATGGTCACTTCGGCAGTGCTGACCTCGGGCAATCCGATCGCGGATGTGATGTACGGGGTCGATGACACGTTCTTGTCCCGTGCCATCGACGGAGACATTTTTGCGCCTCACACTTCCCGCCTGATCGATCAGGTGGAACCGGGTCTCAAACTCGCGTCGGAAGACCTGGTGACGCCGATCAGCTTCGGAGACGTCTGCCTCAACTACGACAAGGCGTGGTTTGACTCGACACAACTCCACGTTCCCACCCGCCTCGATGATTTCCGGGCCGGTGTTTACGCCGATGCTCTTGTCGTCGAACACCCGGCAACTTCGTCACCGGGACTTGCGTTCATGCTGGCAACCATCGAAGAATACGGTGAAGAGGGTTGGTTGGACTACTGGCACGACCTCAAGGCCGGCGGTGTCAAGGTGTCCCCCGACTGGAACACGGCCTACTACAACGACTTCGCCAGGTACGGCGGCGACCGGCCGATCGTCGTCTCGTACGCATCATCACCACCCGCCGAGGTCATCTTCGCTGACGAAGAACTGGAGGCAGCACCCACGGGCGTAATCGAGGCCGGTTGCTACCGACAGATCGAGTTTGCCGGTGTCCTCCGCGGGACCGACTACCCGGAAGCGGCGGGCGAACTGGTCGACTTCATGTTGTCGGTGGATTTCCAGGAGACGATCCCGCTCACCTGGTTTGTGTTCCCGGCAAATGTGGAAGCCTCCTTGCCCCAGGAGTTCATCGATTACACGGTCATTCCCGGGTCGCCTGCCCAGATGGAGCCATCTCGCATCGCCGCCAACCGGGAGCGATGGATCCAGCAATGGGTCGCCGTCATGGAGGGCGGGTGAGTCGGATTCGGTGGGGATGGGTCCTGGTCGGGGCGATCCCGGCCATTTTCCTCGGGTACTTTTTCGTCTACCCGTTGATCCGGATTCTCGGGTTGGGGCTCAGCGAACTCAACATCGGGGCCACCGGTTTGCAGGCGCGGCTGGTCAAGGTGGGTTGGTTCACGCTCATGCAGGCGGTTCTCTCCACGCTGCTGACGTTCATTGCTGCGGCCCCTCTGACCTGGGCGGTCGGTAAGTATCAGTTCAAGGGGAGGAGCCTCGCCCTCTCTCTGGTGACAGTGCCATTCGTGTTGCCCACCGTGGTGGTTGGAACGGCCTTTGTTGCGCTGGGCTGGCGTGATTCGCTTGGTGCCATCCTCGCCGCCCACGTGTTCTTCAACGTGGCTGTCGTAGTGCGGACGGTGAGCACGCAATGGAGACGGCTCAACCCCGATCTGCTCCACGCGGCCGAGACCCTGGGAGCATCTCCGGCACAGGTTCTCAGGAGAGTCACGTTGCCACTGCTTCGCCCCTCGCTCGCCGCGGCAGCCTCGATCGTCTTTCTGTTCACATTCACTTCGTTCGGGGTCGTCCTGATCCTCGGCGGGTTCGACTATGCCACGTTGGAGGTCGAGATCTTTCGACAGGCGATTGTCCTCTTCGACCTTCCGTTGGCCGCGTCTCTCGCCGTAATGCAGTTGGTTGGTGTCACCGGTGCCCTCTACTACTACTCCCGATACCAGGAGCGGCATTCTGCCTCCTGGGAGCTAAACGTCGATCAGAGTCCGCCAACGCCTCGCGGTCGCACCAGGATCGCGGTGTATTCGGCGGTGATTCTCACCCTCGGCGCCCTCGCGGTCCCGATAGCCGTTCTCGTCGTCAGGTCCATCGGGTCGTACCGGAATCTATTCACGGACACCCTGCTGGTGGGCAGTCCTCTGGACGCAATAAGGAACAGCGTCGTGTTCGCGGTGCTGGCGACGCTGATCGCCCTGACGATGGGTCTGCTCGCCGCCACCTATGTCAGCAATCGGGAAGGTGGCCTTTCCCGCTGGTTCGACACCGCCCTGATGCTTCCGTTGGGGACATCAGCGGTGGCAATCGGCTTCGGCTTCGTGGTCGCACTCGGTTGGCCAGTCGATCTCAGGGCGTCGATCATCCTCGTCCCAGTCGCCCACGCCCTGGTTGCCATTCCCTTCGTCGTCCGGATCGTCCTGCCGACGATGCGGTCGATCGACCCGGATCTCCGTCACGCCGCCAGCACTCTCGGGGCGCGACCCATCCGGGTATGGCAACGCATCGATCTTCCCCTGATTGGGCGGGCAGCACTGGTGGCGGCAGGGTTCTCCATGGTGATCTCTCTCGGGGAGTTCGGTGCCACCGCTTTCATTGCTCGACCGAGTACCTCGACCATCCCCACCCTGATCTTCAGGCTGCTTTCCCGTCCCGGATCAGCGTCTTTCGGGATGGCAATGGCCCTTTCGGTGATACTCGCAGTCCTAACCACCGTGATCATCCTCGGAATCGATCGTTTCCGGGCCGGTGAGGTCGGGGCATTCTGATGCTCGAGATCGAGGACCTGTCAGTGACCGTCGGGGAGATCAGGATCCTCGAGAAGATATCTCTTCGGGTAGACGATGGCGAGATACTCGGCGTTCTCGGCCCGTCGGGATCGGGTAAGTCGACCCTGCTCCGTGCCATCGCCGGTATCGTCGAGCCAGTGGCCGGGTCGGTCGTTTGGGACGGCGTCGACCTCACCGATACCCCGACACACCTCCGCCGCTTTGGCTTGATGTTCCAGGGATACGCCCTGTTCCCTCACCTTTCGGTAGGAGGAAATGTCGGGTTTGGAGTTCCGGCAGGCGACAGGAAGTCGGTTGAAGACGCTTTGCGCTGGGTGGGACTCGATGGATTCGAGGGGCGATCCATCGAAGACCTCTCCGGCGGCGAGAAACAACGGGTTGCGCTGGCAAGGACCCTTGCCCCCCGGCCACGCTTGGTGATGCTCGACGAGCCACTCGGTGCGTTGGACCGGAACCTGCGGGAACGGTTGGTCGTCGACACCCGGACCCTTCTCAGGGAGCGGGGTTCGACCTCGATCATCGTCACCCACGACCGCGACGAAGCCGAAGCGCTATGCGACCGCCTGGCGCTGATGAGAGGCGGTTCCATCATCCAGACAGGCAGACTCGATGAACTTCTCGCCAAACCCGCCGAACCGTGGGTCACCGAGTTCTTGGGCTGAATCGGGAGTCCGCGGCGCCTGCAGAAATGAGTAAGCCCCGGTCGGGGAAACCGGGGCGCTACTCAACCTGGTCGCAGGGGAGGAGAGATATTCAGGCGGCGTCGCCTGATGGTGACTGCGACTCTCGGATCTCGCGCAACTCGTCGAGGGTGATGACACCGTCTTCGAGGTACTGCGAGACATCTGATTGCTTCAAGGGATGGTTTTCGGATAATCCGTCGTATTCGGCCTGATCAATCCCGCCGTCGTCGAGCAATGCGCCAAGCCAGGCGGCCCGCCTCAACTGGCCCCGCTTAGGGGGAGTCATCCCGTTTGCTTCTCGGGCGGCCCTGATTTCCTCGGCCTTAGAAGCGAGCGATTCGATGATGACTTCTGCTTGTTCTTGACTGATCTGCCCTGCAGCGACGAGATCATCCAATACTTCTTCGAGAATGGCGCCATGCCGGTCGTGTGTTCGCTCACTGGTTTCCTCCGGATTCTGGTCGTCCTGCGCATTTGCAATACCAGGGTTAGCCACGGTCAACACAATGAACCCGGCACCCAGGGCCAATCCCCCGGCGAGTACCGCTGCTATGACTTTCTGGCGCATCCAAACTCCTAACCTCGGTTTGCTACTCGAAGTATCCACCTCAGTTGTTAGAGGTTGGTGAAGGAGATGTCCTACTTCGGTAAGGCTTAGGACCGATCTGGCCGGGCCGCGATCTGCTCCATGTGCTCGACAAATGACGCTGGGATCCGATGGGGCCGGCCCGATAGGTCGGTGAAGGCTGCAGTCACCTCGATCTCACAAACCCTCTCGCCGCCCCGGAACATCACCTGATGCCATGTCGACTTGACCCTCCCGATCTCCTCCACCCAGGTTTGAATCACCAGTTCTTCTCCATATCGCGCTGCGGCGAGAAATCGGGCTTTGATCTCAACCACCACGAACTGCCAGCCGTTCTCTTTGAGGACATCGAGGCCCCAACCCATTTCCGACAGGTACTCGATTCGCGCCGTTTCAAAATATGAGAAGTAGATGGTGTGGTTGACGTGGTCGTAGGGATCGAGTTCATAGAACCTGACCTTGACCGACGTTGTATGGACCTCGCGATCCGACGGAATCTCGTTGCCCAATCACACTCCTTGATGACGTACCACCGAGGCTACCCTCACGCCGATGAAGGCCTGGCACCTAAACGACACGACCGGACTGGACGCGCTGGAACTGGTTGACGTCGAAGAACCCCAACCCGGACCCGCCGAGGTTCGGATCAAACTCAGGTCCAGCGGACTCAATCACCTCGACCTGTGGGTAAGCCGGGGAATGCCAAAACCGCACTCGCTCCCCCATATCCTCGGAGCGGACGGCGCGGGTGTTGTCGATGCGATCGGAGAAGGTGTCGCTGGATTTGAAATCGGCGACGAAATCATCATCGACCCTTCTACCTCATGCGGTTCATGCGACTATTGCAAGCGAGACCAGATCATCTATTGCAGTGCATTCAAGATCCTCGGTGAGCACCGATCAGGCACGCTTGCCGGGTCGGTTTTGGTTCCGACGATCAACGCTGTTCGGAAGCCGGCTGCCATGGATTGGGATGTGGCAGGGTCTTTCGGCCTCGCATCGGTCACCGCCCTACGGATGCTGGAGCGAGCGGGCATTCGGGAAAACAAGACCGTCCTGGTGGTTGGAGTAGGAGGAGGGGTGTCTGCAGCAGCCATGGCCTTCGCAGTGGCCTTTCACACCCGCGTTTTTGTGACTTCCCGCTCGCAGGAAAAGATCGATTGGGCGATCTCCCAGGGTGCGGCAGGGGGATTCCTCTCCGACCAGAACTTCGGGGAGGAAGTGACGGCGCTCGGTGGCGCCGATGTGGTGATCGACAATGTCGGCCCCGCGACACTACGCCAGTCGATGAAAGCGGCCCGGCCGGGTGGGACTATCGCGATCTGTGGAGGAACGAGCGGGCCAAAGTTCGAGTTGACTCTTCCCCATCTCTTTTTCAAGGAGCTCGAGATCATCGGATCGACGATGGGGACACACTCCCAATTCGCACGGGCCACCGAATATGTCGGGTCGGGAGATGTGAAAATCCCGGTGAGCCGGACGTTCGCATTCGATGACTTGCCCGAGGCAATGTCTTATCTCGATGCCGGTGACCAGACAGGGAAGATCGCAATCTCGCGCTGATGCCTCGTTGACATCAAGAACCAGGCTTAAACGACGATATATCACCCAGTGATCCCGACTGCCATTCCTTCGCGCCATGACCTTCGCAGACGGGTCTTGTTGCTGGTATGCGTTCTTATCCCGCTTGCAATCGCGTGGGACTTCATGGGCGATCCTTCGACCGATAGTTTCATCAGGGTCGGGATCAACCTCGCACTCGCCGCACTGGTGCTGGTGGAGATAAGAAACGGCTACCGGACACACGTATTCACCCAGGTCGCTGCAGTGACCTTCGCCACCGTGTCCCTCGTCGACTCGGTTACCGGGTCGCAGATATCGCAGTTTGACCGGGGTTCGACTCTCGCCCTTCTGATTCTCCTTGTGGTCGTTCATATCACGACCAGGCCGGCCAGCCATAAATCGACATGGCTGATAAGCGGCATCATGGTGGCTTGGGCGATTACGACAGTGCTTCTTGTCGCCGACCCATCGAGTCAGGAGCTAGGGCTGCTCTTGCTAGCCATACCCGGTCAGATTCTGGTCATCTGGCTGGTACAGCAGTTGATCAGGGACCTCGCCCGGACTTCCGAGATCGAGGCGAAGCACGCAGGGGTGCAACGCGCAATCGCAGGTTGTTCGCAAGCACTTCTCAAGCGAGGCACAGAACATCCGCTTACAGAGGCGCTGAAGGCCCTGCTCGGAGCCACCGACGCCAATTACGCCTACGTCGACATAAATCGAACCCACCCATTGGGCCACACCACATGGGAGATCGTCGCGTGGGCGGAAAGCGGCGGGCTTCCCGAGCGGTTGGACCCGTGGACAACGGGCGATTATGCGGGGCTGGCTGCCGCCGAGGACGCCCTCCGCTCCGGAAATCACGCGATGGTCATCACATCCGGGTTGAAAGGCGAGGTTCGGGAGAAATATCAGGCAGAGGGAATAAAGGCCGAGCTGATAGCTCCAATCCGGATCAGCGATCGCTGGGTCGGAACCATCGGATACGCCGACTACGAGCGGGAGGGGAGCTGGACCGAGATAGAGATCGAGGGGCTCATGAGGGCAGCCGAGATGGTCAGCGCATATTGGGAAAGGGAGGCGGCGCGCGAGGGATTAATGGAGTTGGCCCAGGCAAAGGATCGATTTATCGCGTCGGTCAGCCACGAGCTGAGAACTCCGCTTTCAGCGGTAGTCGGATTTGCCGGCGAGCTGCATCGGGGCCGCGGGGACTTCTCCCGCGCCGAGATCGAGGAGATCTCCTCGCTCATCTACAGCCAGAGCATGGAGGTATCCCAATTGGTCGACGACCTGCTCACGGCGGAACGCGCCACATCGGGGAATCTGACCATCCAGGCGGCCAATATCCCCCTGCTAGACGAGTGTCGGGAGATAGTCGCCTTCACTAAGACAGATCGAATGGTCCGGATCCTCGGTGATGACGTTACCGCTTATGCCGATGCGTTGCGGACCCGCCAAATCGTGCGCAACCTGTTTACCAATGCAATCCGCTACGGAGGCGACACCATCGAAATCGAGGTTCGTGCCCGCGACGCGAGTGCTGTCGTCGTGGTACGAGATAACGGCCGGGGTGTCAGGACCGGAGACATTGAACGGATCTTTGACCCCTACTACCGGGTGGAGGGTGAACGCTCTAAGCCGGATTCAGTGGGGCTGGGCCTCGCCGTGGCGCGCCAGCTTGCCCGTCTGATGGGTGGCGACGTCGTTTATCAGAGGAGTCGGGGCTGGACGGTCTTCGAACTGACGTTGCCACTGGTCGCCGCCGATGACATGAATGGAGCCCCGCGAGCAGGGTTGCCGCTCAACCCGGTAGCGGCCCTCGGACTGGAGGCCTAAGAAGGTTCAAAGGGCGGTTGCCCGGTGGAATCGACCCCCAGCAACCATCCGATCCGGTCATAGGAGAGCGCATGGTGCAACACCAGCGCCCCCAGAAAAGTCCAGGCGAACCATGCCGGGCCGGCCAAGAACCATCCCCAGGCCCCGCAACCGAAAATGACCACCTCGATGGCCAACCTCGCCTTGCCGGACACCGCTACTGGGGCGTTTCCCTTGGCGCTGGCATCACCGGGGACGCGATAGGTGGGCCAGACCAGATCCCGGCCATAGTGAATCCCACTGCAAGGCCGAATTGCCATCCGCCCGACCCCAGGTGTGACCCGAGACGATAGAGGCCGATCAGGGCACCGACCTCGAGCAAAAAGCGAAGCGTCAGGTTGCCTTCGTTGAATCCCATGACGGGCCGGATTGTGCCACAGCCGCAGCGGTGTCCGCGCACAGAAATTCGGAGGCGTGCACCACGACCGTATGGTTCAATGCCGTCGTGTTCACCCCGATTCGCACCGAACGTCTTCTGATTCGCGCGATGTCGTCCGACGATGCCGCATCTCTGGCCGCGCGCCGCAACGACCCTGAAGTGGCCAGGTATCAGAACTGGACGACACCATTCCCGCTCGAGAGGGCGCAGACGATCGCCGATGAGGTTGCGGCCATGGACGGGCCGGTCAACGACGAATGGTGGATGGCGAGTGTGTGCCTCGGCGACACAGGCGAGGTAATCGGGGACCTTGCCCTTCACATGACCCAGGATTGTCACACCGCCGAGGTTGGTTACACCTTCGCATTGGAACACTGGGGAAAGGGCTATGCAGTTGAGGCCCTTCATGCCCTTGTCGACTACCTATTCGAAACTCTCGACGTAACCCGGGTTTTCGGAGCGCTTCACCCCGACAATCCGGCATCGGCCATGGTCATGGAACGGTGTGGATTCCTATTCGAAGGCCATAGCCGTAAATCGTTCTGGCTGGACGGAGAGGTTTCCGACGACTGGACGTACGGGTTACTCCGCGAGGATTGGCAGAAGTGGCGCGATCGCCCCCGTAACAACCCGAACGAGATCGAGCTGGTTCCCATCGACCACCTCAACCAACTCGATGTCTGGCGTATGAAGACTCACAAGACCCAGGAGGAGTTCGTCTCCCCGATGGATTGGTCCTTTATCGACTATCTCTTCCCCTGGGATGAGGACCGAGAGGTGATGCTGAAACCATGGATGCGCGGAGTCAAGGCTGACGGCGTCTACGTCGGATTTGTCATGATCGCCGAAGTGACCGATGTGAATCCCGAGCCATACCTGTGGCGTCTGCTCATCGACAAGTACCACCAGCGCAGGGGGATCGCCAGCCGGGTGCTCGACTTAGTGATCGAGGAGTGCAAGAGGATGGGCGCTACCACGATGCTGACCAGTTGGGGCGAAGGAAAAGGATCTCCGCGCAACTTCTATCTGAAGCGCGGGTTCGTCCCGACCGGTGAAGTCGTCGACGATGAGACCGAAGCCCGCTTGACGTTCGCTTAGCCGACCAATCCGCGCGCCACCCCGCTTCGAATCTCTATGAAGCTACGTCTGGGAGGCGCTAATGAAACTGCAAAACATCGGACTGGGACTCTTGTCCCTCGCACTGGTCGTCGGGCCGGCATTCAGTTCACCGGCAATCGCGCAGGAGGACGACTCCGCCTCGGTGACCGTTTTCCATGCCGTGTCGGCCGAGGATGGGTTTCCTGCAGATGTTTACCTCGATGGCCAATTGGTCATTGATGGTTTTGTCTTCCAGTCGAGCAGCGACACGTTCACGTTGCCCGCCGGCACCCCAACACTGGAGATTTATCCCCATGGTGCCGACCCGGCGGCCGAGGATGCCATCGTTACGACGAGTGTCACTTTCGAAGCCGGACAGAACTACTCACTGGTAGCGCAAATCGCAGACGGATCGCCAGTGATCACTCTTTTTGTCAACGACACGACCACCGTGGGACCCGGTGAGGCACGCTTCACCTACCGGCAGGCGTCAGCGATCGACAGCCTCTCGGTTCAGCTCGACGGCACAGACACATTTACTGAATTGACGCCGACGAATGAGGCCACAACCGCTCTCGACGCGGGAACAAAACGTCTGACCATTCGCGATAACGGAGTGGCTGCCGTTTTTGACGAAGATGTCGAATTTGCCGATGGCATGCTCACGGTGCTCTACGGTGTAGGCGATCCCCTGACAGGGACGTTCGACGTCCTGATCCAGGAGATACCGCTGACGCAGGTTTCGCCACTAGCGGTCCCCACCGGGAGTGGCGGCGACAAAGCGTCTCAGGGGATGCCGTACATCACTGCCGCTCTCATCGTGATGGTTCTGGCGATCAAGGGAGGCAACAGGGTTTCCGCATGAGCCCCTTCCTGAGAGTTTTTGCAATCGTGCTGCTGACCGCGTCTTGTGGGGGAGGCGCGGTCGCAGCCGACCTGTTAACGGTTCCCGAAGATCACGCCGCGCCCGCCACTCCTGCTTCGCGAATCGTCTCCACAGCCACCGTTCCCGATTTGCCGGCGACGGTTGCGGACGACCCGTCCACAACGACACCGACCACTTCCCTGGTGCCATGGGGATCCGCCAGGCTCGACGGGCGCCGGGTGGTGGAGTTGAGCGCGCCTACGCGGCTACTCATCGATCGTCTCGACATCGACGCCCCGATAACTGCTTTGGGTGTTGACCCCGACGGAGTGATGGATGTACCGAAGAACGTGACAGAGGTGGCGTGGTACCGATTTGGATCCGTTCCCGGCGAACCGGGCTCCGCAGTGCTGGCGGCACACGTTGACATGGCGAAATTTGGGCCGGGAGTGTTTTTCGAAATCGACAAACTCGTCGCAGGTGACGAGGTGACCATCGAGTTCGAGGACGGGAGTAGCAAGTCGTTCGTGGTGAGTGAGTCAGAAGAGGTCTTCAAGTCCGAGCTCGATGTGGATACATTGTTCGCCGCTGAAGGTGTCGCAACCGTCCGCCTGGTCACGTGCGGGGGTGGGTTCAATCCGGATCTTGGACAATACGACAGCAACTTCATCGTGACACTTCTTCCCAGTGGAGCCTGAATATGAAAGCGACAGTTGTATCGGTCCTTTCGGCCTTGGTGGCAATAACAATGGTGGCTCCAGCCTCTTCCCAGGTTGACAAGGGCTCACCCCCGGTAACAGTTATAACTATTCCAGGCCTCGAGCTGGCCCCGCCGCCGGACAACGGAGGCACCACTTCTCCGTCACCTCAACCAAGCCCGCCGAGCGAGGCGCCACCAACGTCTGCGAAGCCAGCTCCACCTGCCTTTGAGAGATCCGCAGTCCCGAATGGCGTCGAGTCCTCCACCGGATTTGGGATCGAAGACGCTGCGGGCATGGTTGCCGGCCTCATCGCGATCGTCCTCTTGGTCATTATTGCCAAGTGGTACCGAAGGGCATCGCGTCGCCGAGATGCCGGGTTTCAGGCCGTTCACCAATCTCGGGAGCCGTCGCCGACCGGCCGTGACTCCTTCGACGTGCTCACAGCCATCTTCGCTGGCCCCGACGATGTCGAGGTGGTGGTTCGCCTCACCGCCCGTTTCAACAGCTACGAGCTCGCTGCCCAAAAGGCGAGATCCCTTCGCTCCGAGTCGAAGACCTCTGACACTCTGAGACAGACATGCTGGATAGTAATTTCCGAGGCCTCCGGCCATATCGAACTGGTGGTCGAATCAGATGAAGGTCCTGAGTCGTGGTTGGTCGGGTCCCGTCTCGACGCCATCCTCACCGGATCCGAGTCTTGGAAAATCGACGGGGTCCACGCCGTCTACCCAGGGGGATCGACCTAACGTCCATTGGGAATCGACACCAGTGAATGGAGTACCGGCGGACGGTCGGTACCGTATGTCCGATGAGATTTCTCGGAATCTTTGCGCTGATCTCGCTCGCGGAGATGGCAACCTTTTTCTGGGTCCAGTCCTGGATCGGCCTTGGATGGGCCCTGGCCCTCGCCGTCACCACTGCCCTCATCGGCTCGACGCTCGTCCGCAGAGCGGGGATTTCGGTCATGGACCGGTTCAGGGGCCGTGTCAACCAGGGCGGGTTGCCCACACGCGAACTCAGTGACGGTGCCACTGTCCTGGTCTCAGGCGCGTTTCTGATTTCACCAGGTTTCATCACCGACATCCTCGGCTTCCTGCTTCTGCTCCCCCCGGTGCGTGACCTCGTCTATCGAATTGTTTCCCGGCGCTTTTCCAGTCGGGTGGCAGTGTTCTCTTCAAGCGGGACTGCCCGGAGGATCCGCCCCAACGACGGCGAGGAAATCATCGACATCGAGGGCTACGAAGTCGACTGAGTTTCACGAACTCTTCGGCGTCACCCGACACCCAACCGCAGGACCATCGCTATCTCGGTCAGAATCAGAATCAACGAGATGGTTGCCCCACCGATCAACAATCTTCGGGCGTTGGCAGAGACGGTTTCCGTGTCACCAGACGGTGCGGCTCGAAGGATCCCCTTCAGCGCCGGGACGTTATTGAAGAAGGCAATGGCGAGTGCAACGATCACTGCCGTGATGCCGATGCCGACGAATGCGTTGGACCAGTCCCACTGATCGTCGATGATTACCATCGAGAGCCCGGAGGCGAGCGTTAGAAGGGCTGCCGGGGCGAAGAATCGGGGTACTGCCTGGAGGACGACGTTTATCCAGGCTCCTGCTGCCGGACCCCCGGCTCGCGCCATTCTCGGACCGGCAAATGCCAGCATCAAGGAGCCACCTATCCAGGTGGCCGCCGCCAGAATGTGAATGATCAGAAGCGTCTCGCTCAATCTTTCTCCTTTAAGCCGGCGATCCTATCCGGATGGTTCGAGAGCTGCCCGGTAAAGGGCGATTCAACTCCTTGAAGCGTATCGGACCGAAGTGAAGGGCCACTGTTCCTCGAACCAAACGGAGAGACTCCTCCAAACGACCTTATCCATTTCCGACCGCGAGGTCCTGACCCAGGAGCGGATATCGGCGCCCGACGGGTCGGAGGCAACGGGATAGATGTAGACACATCCGATCACCTCATCGCCGTCGAGGATTGAATAAGTGAACGACTGGCCGTCGAGGAACTCCTGGTAGTGCATCTCCATATCCCTCATGTTCTCCTCCAACGTCATCGGCGTCGGCCATTCTCTCCAGTCCATCCCGGGTGTTGAGTGGATATGGTCGATACTGCTCATCCACGCTTTGTGGTCTCGATCGTTGTGGATCGGTGCCAGGGGTTCGAGGTGAAATCCCGGGCCATCGAATGTCAATGGCACCTCGAAGTCGGATGGAAGCCAGCTGGAAGTGGGCATCGAGGGAGCTTAAAGGCACTGGACCGAGGCCGCTTCGGGATCGGTTAGGCTGGGATCGTCGATCGAATCGTACTGGTGGTCCTGGCGACGTCCTCTTCCCCTCTGAGGGATGACTGATATCCCTTCATCGGCGGGTTCCTTCAACTGTAAGCAAACCAACAAGGAGCCCAGGTGCCCAACAGACCCGACCGGCATTCCCGGTCAACGCTGCCCATCCCCGATCGCCCCGCCCCCGGCCTGACCACATATGACGCCAGGGATCCGAACACAAGCTACCCGCCGATCGAACCCCTTCTTCCGCCAGAGGGTGCTCCAAATGTCCTCATCGTTCTCCTCGACGACGTCGGTTTCGGAGCCTCCAGTGCGTTCGGCGGCCCGGTGAACACCCCCACCGCCGAACGTTTGGCCCAAGGGGGACTCGAGTACACGAGATTTCATACAACGGCGCTCTGTGCACCCACCCGCCAGGCCATGCTCACCGGCCGGAACCATCATTCGGTGGCTATGGGAGGCATAACCGAGATCGCCACTTCGGCGCCGGGGTACAACTCGCTGCGGCCCAACACAAAAGCAACCGTGGCCGAAACCCTAACGCTCAACGGTTATTCGACCGCAATGTTCGGGAAGTGCCACGAAGTCCCGGTGTGGCAGTCGTCACCGATGGGGCCGTTTGATGGCTGGCCGTCAGGTGGGGGTGGTTTCGAGTACTTCTACGGGTTCATCGGCGGCGAAAACAACCAGTGGGACCCTGCGCTCTACGAAGGTACCAACCCGGTGGAGCCACCGGCGACCCCGGAAGAGGGATACCACCTCACCGAAGATCTAACCGACAAAGCAATCGGATGGATCCACCAGCAGAAGGCACTCATGGGCGACAAGCCCTTCTTCGCCTACTTCGCCCCTGGCGCGACCCATGCCCCCCATCATGTTCCAATCGAGTGGGCTGACAAGTACAAGGGCCAGTTCGATGACGGTTGGGACGCGCTGAGGGAAAAGATATTCGCCCGCCAGAAGGAGTTGGGTGTCATCGGTCCCGATGCCGAGCTCACCGATCGAAACGCTTTGATCTCCGAGTGGGACGACATGGATGACGATCTCAAACCGGTCCTGGCCCGCCAGATGGAGGTGTATGCAGGGTTCCTCGAGCACACCGACCATCACGTCGGGCGAATCGTGGCCACTCTCGAAGATCTGGGGATCCTCGACGACACCCTCATCTATTACATCATCGGTGACAATGGCGCTTCAGCTGAAGGGACGATCCGGGGGGCCTTCAATGAGATGGCCAACTTCAACGGGATGGCAGAGCTCGAGACCAACGAGTTCCTGGTGTCCAAGATGGATGAGCTTGGCCTGCCGTCTTCGTACAACCACTACTCAATAGGTTGGGCTCATGCCCTCAACACGCCGTACCAGTGGACAAAGCAGGTGGCATCGCACTGGGGCGGCACCCGCAACGGGACCATCGTCCACTGGCCCAACGGAATCGAGGAGAAGGGCAGCGTCCGCCATCAGTTCACACATTGCATCGATGTGGCGCCCACGATCCTCGAGGCGGCGGGCATCCCCGAGCCGGCGTTCGTCAACGGCGTAATGCAGTCGCCGATGGAGGGTACTTCGATGCTCTACAGCTTCAACGATTCCGAAGCGCCCGAACAACACGACCTGCAGTACTTCGAGATGTTTGGCAACCGTGGCATCTACCACAACGGTTGGAGCGCGGTCACCAAACACAAGACACCCTGGCTTCTCCAGGGCGAAAAGGTGGCAGCGCTCGACGATGACATCTGGGAGCTATACGACGGGAGCAAGGACTGGACACAGGCCAATGACCTTGCGGCAGAAATGCCCGACCGGCTCCATGAACTGCAACGTTTGTGGTTGATCGAGGCGACCAAATACAACGTGATCCCGATCGACGATCGAGTTGGCGAACGAATCAACTCCGACCTGGCTGGTAGGCCAACCCTGATCCATGGAACTTCACAGGTGTTCTTCAGTGGGATGGGCCGACTTTCCGAAAACAGCGTCCTCAACATGAAGAACAAGTCGTTCACGGTCACATCCGAGGTCATCATCCCCGACGGAGGCGGCGACGGGGTGATCATTGCCCAGGGGGGACGTTTCGGTGGCTGGGCCGTCTACGTCAGAGAGGGACGACTCAAGTTCACCTACAACGTCCTCGGCATTCACGAGTTCTCGGCGACGGCCGACGAGGCCATTCCCTCTGGTGAACACCAGCTCAGAGTGGAGTTCGCCTACGACGGTGGCGGCCTGGCAAAGGGCGGCACCGTAACCCTGTTCCACGATAGGAACCAGGTCGGCGAGGGCCGGGTCGAGATGACGCAGCCGATGATCTTCTCCGCTGACGAGACCACCGACATCGGCAGGGAGACCGGCACGACGGTGGCTTCCGACTACACGGCGGCTACCAGTCGATTCAACGGAACGATCAAATGGGTTCAGATCGATCTCGGCGACGACGACCACGACCATTTCATCGACGACGACGAGCGGTTGCGCATCGCCATGGCTAAGCAGTGAGTCGGTCAATTCCAGGAGGACATCTTGGTCCATAAATATGTAAGCGAAGCAGGCTCTATCGCCCCCGCGTACGCGGGACGTCTCGGCTTGGGGCGTATGCCCAAAGACCGTATGCCCGACGAGTCATCGGCGCCCGAGTCCGTCTACCGGCACATTCACGACCAGTTGCTGCTCGACGGGAGCTCCCGTCTCAACCTGGCCACGTTTGTCACCACCTGGATGGACCCGGAGGCCGAGCGACTCATGGCGGAGACGTTCGATAAGAACATGATCGACAAGGACGAATATCCGCAGACTGCCGAGATCGAGCGTCGGTGCGTGAACATCGTTTCTGAACTGTTCCACGCTCCTCCCGCCGGGGATGCCGTTGGCGTTTCCACCGTTGGGTCGAGCGAAGCAGTGATGTTGGGCGGACTGGCCATGAAGTGGCGGTGGCGCAACCGCATTGGCGAGCCTGCCCTTGGCTCGTCGGCAGTCCCCAACATGGTCATGGGCAGCAATGTCCAGGTCGTGTGGGAGAAGTTCTGCCGCTATTGGGATGTCGAGCCTCGATACGTGCCGATGAAAAAGGGACGCTATGTGGTCGATCCCGACGATGTGATGGCACGGGTCGACGAGAACACGATCGGGGTAGTACCGATCTTGGGGACCACCTATACCGGCGAATTCGAGCCCATCCGCGAAGTGCATGACCGGGTGGTCGCCTACAACGAAGCAAATGGTCTCGATATCCCGATCCATGTCGACGCCGCCAGTGGCGGATTCGTCGCTCCGTTTATCCATCCTGAGCTGGAGTGGGACTTTCGCCTTCCCCAAGTCAAGTCGATCAACGTCTCGGGACACAAGTACGGGCTGACCTATCCAGGTATCGGCTTCGTGGTCTGGCGTTCCAAAGAGGACCTGCCTGACGATCTCATCTTCCATGTGAACTATCTCGGTGGCGACATGCCCACATTTACGCTCAACTTCTCCCGTCCGGGCAACCAGGTTGTCGGTCAGTACTACAACTTCATGCGTCTGGGACGAAACGGCTACACCCGCATCATGGAGACGCTCCGGGATATCGCAGTCCGAGTTTCGAGCGGAATAGCCGAGATCGGTCCATTCGAAATCGTCAGCGATGGAACGGCAATTCCTGTCGTGACGTTCAAGCTGAAAGACGAAATCGACGCGTATACACGGTCTTTCACATCTCCGACCAGTTGCGCACGCACGGATGGCAGGTACCGGCCTACACCATGCCCGAAGACGCGACGGATGTCGCCGTTCTCCGCATCGTGGTCCGTGAAGGCTTCGACATGGACCTGGCAGACTCGTTGCTCGAGGATCTGGCCGGAGCGGTGGCCCATTTCGAGAAATTCCCGCCACCGCATCCCGAGCCGGAGAGCGGGTTCGCACACTGAACGAACGATGACCGGAGATATTAGGACGCTCTGGCAGCGGCAGATCAAGGGCCGACGCGACGATCTTTCCCGTCGCGCCGGCCTTTTGTTCATGATCGGCTCGACGTGTTTCGCACTTGGATCGATCCCCTTCTATTTCCTCAATTTGCCCGCATTGGCAGTGGGGATCACGTTCTTCGTCGGCTCAATTTTCTTCACGTCAGCGGGAGTGACCCAGCTTCAAACGGTGCGAAGGGATCCCGCCCCCCGCCTCGTCTGGTGGGCGACAATGATCCAGTTCATCGGCATGCTCTTTTTCAACATCAACACGTTTCGGGCGGCGTTTGTCGGCGTGCCAAGCGACGAGTTGAACCAACTGATCTGGGCGCCGGATTTTTTCGGCTCCGTCGCCTTCCTCGTCGCCAGCCACCTTGCCTGGTGGGCGGTGACGGGACGATTCTGGAGTGTGCAAAAGGAGAACGTCGAGTGGTGGATAGCCGCCCTCAACTATCTGGGGTCGATCTTCTTTATGCTGGCCGCGATTGGTGCTTTCACCCTGCCCACCACCGGAAACGTCGTCAACATCACCCTGGTAAATGCCGGAACGTTCTTCGGTGGGGTCTGCTTCTTCCTCGGTGGTTATCTGCTCCTCCCC
>JBGTFH010000048.1:0-66929 GCA_041747375.1 Acidimicrobiia bacterium | reverse complement strand
GCCTAATAGGCGCCCTTCCCAGAGATAACGGCAGGAATAGTCCTCGCCAGGATCTCCAGATCCAATTTCACCGACCACCGCGCTATGTAGTCGACATCGAGGTGTACCCAGGTCTCAAAATCGAGGTCCGAACGTCCACTGACTTGCCAGACACACGTGATTCCGGGCTTGACCATCAATCGTTGTCTCTCCCACGCTCCGTACTGGTCGACCTCCTGGGGCAACGGCGGTCGCGGGCCGACCAGGCTCATCTTGCCGGTGACGACATGGACGAGTTGAGGGAGTTCGTCGATGCTAAATTTTCGGAGCAGACGACCGACCGCGGTGATCCGTGGGTCTTCCCTGATCTTGAAGATCGGGCCATCGCACTCATTCTGCTCGGAGAGCTCCTCCCGATCGAGATCAGCGCCCAACCTCATCGTGCGGAACTTTGCAAAAGAGAACGGCACTCCGTCACGCCCGACTCGCTCCTGTCGAAAGAAGGCGGGTCCCGGTGAACTGATCCTCACTAGCAGCATCGCGCTGACGAAGACCGGGGCCAGGACGACCAACGCCATCGAACCTATGAGCAGGTCTAACGAGCGTTTGGCCAGGAGGCCGATTCGGGAGGCTCCGAGGAGCCCGACTTCGGGCTCCAGCATGATCCGGGGACGGAGATCGACGACGAGTTGATCAGCGGGAGGACCGACTCTGACCAGGAGAACCTGTTCATCATCGACGGTCCGGTGGACGGGTGTCCGTGTCTCTGGTGGGTTGCGGGGTTCGAGTTGGGTCGACCGGCTCGTTGGGGGCATGGGCAGGCTGCTTTCTCGGTTGCCTCCCGGCCCGACCCATCTCTTGGTCTTGCGTCCTTATCACGGACCTTTGGGATATAAGCACAGAAGGGTCCTCGCTGTCAACGGAGCGTGGTCATCCTCCACTGTCTGTGGTGATGACTCTGGTGTCGGGGGCATGTGTAAAAAGGGAGACTGCTACTGTTCCCGAAAGCGGGATAACGCCAGGGAGGCGTCCTACAAGCGAAGAGATCGCAAGGAAGGGCGTTTCCGTGACCGACAGACATCAGCGCACCCCCACCCGAATCGGACTGTGGTTGGCGGTAGCAGCCAGCGCACTCGCCGGACTGGCAGCCGTCGCCTTGGGGTTCGTCGGCGGCCAACAGGAAGACCTCAGGCAAACCCAGGTTCTGGGCTCCACAGATCCCAGCCCGCCAGAGCAAGCATCTGCCCCTTCCCCACCTGACACCGCACCGGTGGTCGGCATCGCGACTGACGCTGCAGACTTCTATGTCGCCCCTTCCCCGCTTGGATCCGGCACCGGCGCTACCCCCGGGGAGGCGGCGGGAATCAAAGACCTCGACCGGCTGATCGCCGAGGGCGGTGCTGGGAGTGTCATCGAGCTCGTGGCTACAGAGGGTGTTTTCGAAATCGAGTCAGCTCTGGTCATCAGCCATGGCGGGACAGCCGACGGCCCGGTGACCATCAGAGGGCCTATCGATGGCCCCAGGCCCGTATTCCAGGGCAATCGCTCCGAGCCTTACACAGCAGACGGAAACCCGGGAAAGCCCCTATTCCGCCTGGAAGCCGGGGCCGACCATCTCGAGTTCGCCTACCTGGACTGCAGGAGGTTTGGAAACGGTTGCTTCCTCATTACTGCACCGATAGCCGATTTGAAGATCACCGGCATCTTTGCCGAGAATGTGCGGCGGTTCTTTGAGAACGGGGGTGACGGCGGAGCGGCGGCAACCATATCCGGGCTCGAGATCTCCGACGTCACGATCGCCGGATTCTCCAAAGGTGCGATCCGCCTCGGCCACGACACCAATCAGGTCGTCATCTCAGATGTCGAAGGTGATTCGCTGGCTCAGGACGGAGACAACTTCGCGATCGGAGTGCATCTGGTGGACACCGTCCACGATGTCGTCGTCCAAAGAGTCACTATGAAGAACGCCAGGGACACAACTCACGACTATTGGAATGGCGACGGATTCGCTACCGAGTCGGGGACCCATGACCTGCTCTTTCTCGAGACAACGAGCTCGGGAAATTCCGACGCCGGGTACGACATCAAAGGCAGCAACGTGGAATTGTGGAGCGTCGCCGCCGACGACAACAAGAGGAACTATCGATTTCACGGCCAGGAGATAACACTTCACGAGTGCATCGGCATCGATCCCATCCTCCGGGGAGGAACAGGCACACAAGCCCAGCTGCAAGCGAGTGGAAACGCCTCAGTGGTCGTGACGAATTGTGTATTCGCCGACGACCACCCGGACACCATCGTGTTCGATATCGACGACGAGGCCATGGTCCTCGTAACCGATGGTGCATTCACCCATTCGAGCGAGGCGACACTGGTCACGGTCGAAACATCGGCCTCCATTGAGATCGATACCGAACCGATAGAGAACGAATGACAGTCCTGGACCGTCGCGGGTTCAAGTCATGGCGCTCTTCCGACACCGTGATTATTGCTTTTGCTTCCGTCGCCGTGACCGTGGCAGCGGTCGTTATCTCGGTTTATCCGGCCGCGGGCCTCGCCACCATCACCATTGCAGTGGTGGCCGGTGCAATCGGAGTGGCCTGCAAGAGTTTCGAGTTGTTCACCCTTCTGATGATCGCCGGTCGAACTGCTGTCGAAATCAGTCATGGAAACAACCAGATGGGTCTACTCCGGCTCTCTGCGCTCTTGACCGGCGCTTACACGCTCATGGCGGCCATCTGGTTGGTCTCACGCCGGGCCCATGGTCGACTGCGAATCTCCGCGATTTCAGTCTGGGTGGCGATTTTCACAATGGCGTCCTTGATAAGCGCCCTGGCCTCGCAGGATCGAGCCCAGGCCCTTACCGGGGCTTCGAGGTGGCTCTTCCTCACTGTCTTTGTGCTGGTACTGGAAAATGTCATCGTCGACGAAAGGTCAGTGCGTCGGTTGCTCATCGCCGTGGGCGCGTCGACTCTGGTACCGATCGGGATGGGGCTCTGGCAGTTCCTGACCCGTAGCCCTGATGCCGTTGACGGTCTCGTTCGCGTCGAAGGATCCTTCTCACATCCGAACACCTATGGCTTCTATCTGGCTGTGATCGGTCTGATGCTCACGGCATTACTGCCTACCTTGAGATCCTGGCCCCGCATTTTCACCGGGCTCCTCCTGTTCGGCGTCTCCGTCAGCCTCCTCGCTACCTATTCGAGAACCAGCTATGTCGCATTCATCGCCGGGCTGGCAGTCCTGGCCATCGTGGGGCGGAGGACGGCGCTAATCGGCATCGCCGCCATCGCCATCGGTGCGGCGCTGCTGTTTCCGGGTGTCGGTGATCGCCTCGCCGACGTCGGAGAGGCATCGACGATTCGTGGCACTGCCGGCGACTCTCTCTCTTGGCGTCTCGACTACTGGCAGGAGGTGATCGAAGTAGGGGATGGATCCCGTGTCACCGGTCTCGGCCTTGGATTGGTTGGCGATCTTACGGACGAGGGCCGCGAGCCCCACAACGACTTCGTCCGAGCCTACGTCGAGGTCGGGATAGTCGGGTTGGTGGCATATCTCGGTCTTCTCATCGTCATCGGACGCAGGATCGCCAGATCGTTGCAAATGACCCGGAGACTCCCCGGGCCTGCGGGCCGAAGCCGGGCGATGGTGGAAGGATTCGCCGCCATTTTTGCCGCCTACCTCGCCGCTAGCTTCACCGGAAACCTCATGACCCAGCTGATCTTGCTGTGGTACGTCCTCGCCATTGGTGTTGCCGCCACCGTCATCCACGAGCGGGGGCGGAGAATCGTCATCTCAAGGCCAGAACCGGTTTCGGGGAGGTCGTAGATTGCCCGACCGGACCCCAGTTCTCTATGTTGCCGGGACCGGGCGTACCGGGAGCACCCTCGTTGGGAACATCCTCGGTTCCAGTTCTAGCACCGTCTCGATCGGGGAAACACGACACGTCTGGACCCGGGGTATGCAGTTCGATTGGCAATGCGGGTGTGGCGATAGCTTCGGAGAGTGCTCCTTCTGGTCTGCGGTGCTGGACGAGGCGTTCGGCAAACCGTCATCCCTGGATCTCGACCAGATCCGGGCTTCGGAGCGGGAACTGCTGCGGTTGAGGAAGAGCGGTCTGTGGATCAGATGGATCGTCGAGCCCGATGGCATTTACGCGACCCACCGAACGTACTTTGACGCGGTGGATCGGTTGTATCGGGCCGTGGCCCGGGTCTCAGGCGCGAGTGTCATCGTGGATAGCTCGAAGACGCCCACATACGGAGCATTGCTCTCATTGCTGCCCTCGATCGATCTGAGAGTCCTCCACCTGGTGCGCGATCCCAGGGCGACGGCATATTCATGGCTCAATCCGAAATCCTCGCCGGATCGGGGTTTCGGCGAGGAGATGGATCGCCTGGGCGTCCAAAAGAGTGCATTTCTATGGAGATGGTGGAACGGACTAGCCGATCGTCTATGGATGAAAAGACCCGATATCCCGGTGCTGCGGATTCGCTACGAGACGTTCGCGTCCAATCCAGGCCCGACGATTCAGACGATCCGGGAGCAACTGGTCCCGGAGATTTCTGCCGAACCTTCCCATGTAGACGGAACCGTCGCCCACATCGCTCCTGCCCACACCATCTCAGGCAACCCGGTGCGAATGGACCACGGACCGGTTCTGATCAAGCCCGACCAACGGTGGCGCTCAGGCCTCGGACGCGGAGACGAGTTCACGGTCCGCGCCCTCGCCGGCCCGGTCATGAGGCGCTACGGCTATGACAGAGGTTGAGATGGGGAAGAAGTCACCGGCCACCCGCCTTCTCCGCGACAGTCGGGCCGGGAGCGCCGGAGCGATGGCGGCCCTGGTCACCGGGCTTGCCCTCGACCTCACGTTGGCGATCCTCCTTGGCGCCGGCCGAAATACCGATGCCCTATTCGTCGCCCTCCGGATCCCGATTGGCGTAGCGGTCTTTTTTCCGCCGACGGCCATCCAGGTTCTCGTTCCGGCGATCACGAAATGGTTCGAGGTCGACGATAGAGAGACCGTCAACTCCAAAACCTCCAGTGTTCTGGTCGCCACGATGGCCTTTGGCTCCGTTCTCGCCGTGCTTGGAGTTGCCCTCTCTCCAGGTCTGGTCAGAGTCATGGCGCCAGGCCTCGGCCCGGAGACCCATGACCTCGCAGCGAGCCTGTCCCGAATTGCCTTCCTGATGATTCCACCCGCGGCAATGTCGCAGGTGTTGCGTGCTTATCGCCATGCTGCCCGGCGCCACGGACTGGCCTCGGCGCTGCAGGCCGTCCTCGGACTCACGATCGTGACGGTTCTCCTCGTCGCGCCAGGAGAAGTCGAGGTCGGTCTGGTGGTCTGGGCGTACCTGCTGGGCTCGGGACTCCAATTGCTGGTGGCCCTTTTCCTCGCCCGATCCCAGGGGTTCCGATTCCGATGGCAGTTCAGGGCCGACAGCGACGTCCGGGCCCTGGGTGGCAGGTCGCTACGACCACTGGCAGCCTCCGGCATTCAACTGGGTACCCGTATCGCTGAGCAGATGGTGGCGTCATTTCTCGCACCAGGGTCAATCACTATCCTCACCTATGCCAATCGGCTGATAAGCGCAATCGGCGGAACCCTCTTCTTCAAACCGATCGTCACAGCCTTTCTCGTACCGATGAGCAAACTCCAGGCGCTACGAGACGAAAAGGGCGTCCGGGCCCTTCTCAGAGATGGATTCCGCCTGCTCCTATTCGTATCGACAAGCCTCGCTTTGCTTGTCGCGATTGCAGCGCCCCCATTCGTCTCGGGTCTGTTTGCCTTGGGCGATCTCAGTGCTGACCAGGCGGCGATTCTGGGGATAGTTGTCGCCGTCTACAGTGCCAGCCTGCCCACAGCAGGAACTCAACGGATCCTGCTTGCGGTGACCTTCGCGAGACTCGACACCTCCCCCTACCTCCGCAACACCGTCTATGGCGCACTGGCGAACCTGGCGTTCCTCGCCGTATTCGCGGCTCTATGGGAGTGGCCGTTGAAGATCCTCATAGTCCCGATCGCCTACGGCCTGGCTCAAATAGTCAACACCTGGCACGCATTCCATGTTGCGAAGAGACAAGTCGGCACCGGTGTCGGCTACATGGACGGGATGAAACGGCCGTTTGTCGCGATTGCGATATCCGGACTGACGATGATCCTGACCCTGGGATTTGCCCAGCGGGTTTGGAGCCTTTCTCCGCTGGCCCTCATCGCTACCGGATTGGCAACGGCAGGATTCGGGATGGCGACCCTCTACTGGTCAACGCAGACGTTCGTACCCGGAGGGTTGCGGTCCTTTATGCCGAAAGAGCCCGCTGATCCTCCAGATAGGCATCGAGACGCTCACTCAGGGATGCACACAATTCCTGGACCCGGGGGCTGATCCCGGCATCCACCACCGGGGGCCGCCGGAGCTCGACGTGGCCAATCAATCCTGTTTGGTATTGGAGGTCGAGAAAGTCGCATATCGAGCGCATCGCCGGCTCGGGAGAGGCGACGAAACGTTCGTAGGACACCAGGAGGACGTCGTCGCGCTCGTGGAGGTTGAGTTCGAAGAAGAGACTATTTCGAATCAACCAGAACAGGGCCGATCCATCTGCTGGCGAGAGGCTTTCCATTTCGAAATCACGAAGAACCATCATCAGAGTCTCGCTCGGCCGGTTTTCGCCGAGCTGCCAGTGGCTGAAGGCGGGGTCGAGGGCCTGCCGCCGCAACACCCGCGCATTCGAGTCGCCGAACTTTGCCAGCGCCGATCGTGTGCGACCGGCGACCTCCCGATAGACCCAGATTGCTTTGGGTGTCGATCCGGAACTGAGACCATCGAGAATTTCGGGAAGCCGGTGACTGTCTGTCAACGGTTTGAACAGGACAAAGCGGTGGCCGCTCTCTTCAGTCAATTCCTCGATGCGGTCGAGGTCGAGAAGGCGATAGTTGTTGAATGCGCGCCGGTTGCCCTCGTTGTAGACCCTGAACTCAGGCGACCTCGATAAACCGTGAGTCACCATGTTGGTTCCCGATCGTTGCGCCCCGCACAGGAAGACCGGGATCGCCGGCATCAGGTCAGAGGCGTGTCGCCGCCGCCATGCCCATTTCCTCATATCTCTTGGTATCCGTTCAACGAGATTCAAGTCGTGTTCTTCGAGGAGATTGGCCCACCCATGGGTACGGCCCCAGTAAATATTCCGGGCGGCCACGACTGCAATTCGAGACATCCCCTGCAATTCCCCTGCGGGAATCGAGCGGGGGTCCCTGAGTAATTGGCCCGGATTCATCCCGCGGCCTTGTTCAGCAGGACGTTCGGATGGGTCGGGTGAAGGAAGATTATTCATGGGAAAGCACCAATCACGCAGTGTAGCGCTTGACCACACCGCGTAGTTGTCGTATTGTCCATCCTGCATCCGCGGTGCAAATCGCCCCGGAAATAAAAGTGGGACGTTGCTGGGAGCTTCGTAAGGAGGATTCCGTCAATGTTTACCCGCAAACGAATCACAACGATTCTCGTTCTCGGAGGGCTTACCCTCCTCGTCTCATCGGGTGTCGCCGTAGGCGATGCCCCACAGGAATGCAAAGGCCAACCAGTAACCCAGGCTGTAGGCAGCAACGGCGACGACTCAATCACCGGCACCGAAGGCAATGACGTCATCAACGCCCGCGACGGCAACGACCTGGTGACACCACTCGGTGGCAATGACGTCATCTGTGGCGACAATGGAGATGACAAAGTCGTCCATAGCGCCGGTGACGACGTGATCAACGGTGGTGCCGGGAACGATGATCTGGAGGGTGGCTCAGGCGACGATGTCCTCGAAGGCAACAACGGCGACGACAGCCTCCAGGGTGGAAAGGGCACAGACAAGTTGACCGGTGGGCCCGGGAACGACGTCCTGCGTGGTGCACAGGGAGACGACACCCTGCTTGCGGGCGACGGTGATGACACGCTCGTCGGTGGCACAGGTACTGATGTCCTCAACGGCGGCGCCGGGTTTGACACCTGCTATGACGAAGGCTCGGACACCGTATTCCGCAACTGTGAGGTAATCCTTCCCTGACGTTCCGTCACCCGGGAAACCCCACACCATGCGAATTGCCATGATCGGCCAACGCGGCCTGCCCGCCACCTACGGTGGTGTCGAGCGGCACGTTGAGGAAGTAAGTGTTCGACTTGCCGAGCGCGGCCACGAGGTCGTCGTGTATTGCAGACGCAACTACTCGGACACAAAAACAGCGGATTATCGGGGGGTACGCCTGGCATACCTCCCGACGATCCGGTCCAAGCACCTCGAAGCGGCTGTGCACAGTGGCCTCGCCTCGCTACACACCCTGGGTCGCAAGTTCGACATCGTCCACTATCACGCGGTCGGCCCCGGTTTGTGGTCACCTATCCCCCGGTTCCTCTCCAGGGCCGGCGTGGTCCAGACGATCCATGGACTCGATCAGGACAGGGCGAAATGGGGCCGTGCGGCCGCGTCGGTGTTGCAGATAGGCGACTGGATCAGCAAAAGGGCGCCCGACGCCGTCGTGGTTGTGGGCGGATATCTCCTCGACCACTACGGAATGCGGAGAGGCGTAACCGAACACATTCCAAACGGGGTCGCGGTCACCAGGCCCCAAGACGCTTCCGTTCTCAGGGACCTCGGGCTCCGGCCCGGAAAGTACACCCTATTCGTGGGACGGCTGATCCCCGAGAAAGGTGTCGATCAACTGATCAGGGCGTATGCGAGCACCACCATCTCCGACAGGCTGGTGATTGTGGGCGGATCGAGTTTCACCGATGAATATGAGATCGAGTTGAAAACGCTGGCTCACGAAGATCCGCGCGTGGTGATGCCAGGCTATGTCTACGGCGAGGACCTGGCGGCGGTATTCGCCAATGCTCGACTCTATGTGCAGCCCTCCTTGCTGGAGGGTCTCCCACTCACAGTCCTCGAAGCAGCGGCGCACGGCCTCCCCCTAGTGTTGAGCGACATTCCGGCACACCGTGAGGTCTTGCCCCGGTCGCGTCCCGGTGGAAGGCTCTATCCGGCCGGCGATGTCGCTGCTCTTGCCAGCACCTTGACCGAGGCCAGCGCCAATGCCGACACCGAGCGCACGGCCGCCGGGGCCGCCGGGGAGGAAATCATGAGTCGGTATTCCTGGGATGCGGTGGCCGACGCCACCGAGGCGTTGTACATGAGACTGGCCTCCTGAGCATGGCCGAGCCCGGGTTCGAGGTGCCGGAATGATCGACGTCTTGCATGTAATGACCCGGATGGCGTCGGGTGGCACCGAGAACCAGATGGTGGGCATGCTCAAGGCGGCCCACCGGAGATACTGGAACGCCACCCTTTGCACCCTCTCGGGAGATTGGCCATTGGCCGACGAATTGAAGATGGCCGGGATCCCCGTGGTCACGATTCCCGGCCGCACACGACTCGATCTCCGTCGGGCGTACCGATTCAGACAGCTGGCAGACCACACCGATGTTGTCCACTCCTCACTGTCCGGCGCCAATGCATTCGCAAGGCTGACCACGTTGGGCGCCGACCGCCCTGCGATCGTGGTCTCGGAGAGGGGTGTCGACCCCCACCGCGGCGAAACCCGTCGACTGGCCGATCGACTCCTGCGACCCCGCACAGATGCATATATCGGCAATTCTACGGATGTGGCCGAATTCATCCGAACCTCCCACCGGATCGAGGCCGCCGACCCACGGGTCTTCGAGGTGGGCAACGGCATCGACCCTGGCATCTTCTTTCCAGCGCCGGTAAAGCCAAACTCCGGTCCGATACGATTGATCACCGCTAGTCGACTGGTTGCCAGCAAGCGTCTGGATTTTGCAATTGAGATCCTGAGAAGGCTGACCCGGTCGAGAGACGCCGAACTATTTGTGGTTGGCGATGGCCCGGAGCGTCGCCACCTCGAAGATCTGGCGAATGGACTGCCGGTGAGGTTCATCGGCCATGTTTCGGAGCGGCCGGAGCTCGCGGACATGCTCAGGGGCGCCGATGTTTTCCTGATGACGTCCGAAACCGAAGGGTTGCCAAATGCGATCCTGGAGGCACTCTCCTGTGGGATACCGGTGGTTGCCTCGGACGCACCGGGAGTGCGCAATGCCGCCGGCACCGGTGTCACTCTGGTCGACGGAGACGAGGAAGTCTGGTGTCGGGGCATTCTCGACGCGGCCAGACGAGGAAGATCCTCCGAGCCCCTCGGAAACAACCGAGTCAGCTCGTTCGACCAGGTGGCACGAAGACATCTCGAAGTATTCCAGTGGGCGCTGCAAAGGCGTCAAGGTGAGGCCATTCGGCGACGAAAATTAGGAAACTCCACTTTTACGGAGGTCCTGTGACCGATACCTTGCAGCCGGGTTGGCGGGTGGGCCGCTTTGGCTTGATCTGGCTCGCCCCACTGTCAATCGCAATAGCGGCGGCAGTGGTCGCCTTCCAACTCGCTCCGCAGCCGCCGACATTGTTCGAGGCATCGGTGACCATAAGGCCGCCGAGCACCGCACAGGACTCGGCCGCCGCCATCAACCTCTTCGTCAGCGATATCGCACTGCAGGCTGAGTCAGACGCCGTCGCTGCCTTCGTGCTCGACCGGATCCCCGACCTCGACCCTGCTACCTACCCCCGGGATCTGAGCGTGGTGCGACAGGGGGCGACTTCCTGGGTCTCGCTCTCCTTTGTCAGTGAGACCGAGTCTGTCGCTCGCGACACCGTCGAAACTCTCGCGGTGCGATTGCTCGACGATGCCGCCAGGTCGGAAACAGACCGCACTCAGTTCCTGCTCGACCAGGCTTCTGAGCGGTTGGCTGTCGCCGAGACAGAATTCGCCGACTTCACTGAAGAAAATGACGTATTCGACCCGGAAGTCGAATACCGGCTCCTTCTCGACGAAATAGCGAGATTGGGCGGGCAAATCACCTCGGCTCGGCTGGACGGGGCCGACCAGGAAAACATCGACGCCCTGATTCGGGAGCAAGACCGCCTCATCGGGCTACGACCCTCCATGGGGGAGTCGCTACTGACGTATCGGGCCCTGGCAACTTCGGTCGAGTCCGCTCGTAACGAGGCGGAACAGGCCCGCGCCGACTTCGATGAGGCTCAGTTCGAATACGGCGTTACCAACGCCCCGAGCAACCTCATTGGAACACGCGACATAGAACAATTCGTCGATGACACGGACCGCTTGCAGCGGTCCGCCCTGGCCGGCGCGCTGGGGCTGGTCCTCGCTATGGGGATAGTCATCCCTCTCGCATGGTGGCTCGACAAGAGACGGTCACAGGGAAGGCACATCGACCTCATCGAGGAAGGACTCGTTGGGGCACGTCGCGCCGGAGCCAACGGTGATTCCGCATCTACACAATCGGAGGAACTGCGCGAGCTCATGGAACGGCGCTGACGCTATGGGCGATCTTCGAAACTCGGGCAATCGCCCCGGCATTATCTACATCATGGGGGCGAGCCGATCCGGAAGCACCATCCTCGGAGTGCTGCTCGACCAGACAGAAGGGACGTTCTTCGCCGGCGAGTTGTGTGATTGGCCCGAACGGAAGGGCGAGACAACCGTTCCGCAGAGTATTGGGGTCTGGTCGCGGGTCCTGGCCCGGGTCGACCCTATTCCAGACGAGGCGATCGAGTACAAGAAGTTGTATGAGCACCCCGGAGGATTGATCCGCTCCCGGTCAGGAAAACTGTCGAGACGAAGATACGAAGAATTGACGAAATCGGTCGTTCTCGCCGTCAGGGACGAAACCGGCTGTGAATCAGTCGTTGACAGCTCCCACTATCCGCGTCGGGCGCGAACACTGCGACGTCTATTCGGCAAGGAAAATGTCAGGTTGATCTTCATCGCGAGGAAGCCGAGTTCGGTGGCCCGCTCGTTCCGGAGCACCGGCGACAAAGGATGGTTCCGGCTCAACGTATATCTGAGCGCCGTCGCAGTGTTGTCCTGGATGGTCTATCTGACCCATCCGCGGGAGCATCGGGTCAGGATCAGCTTCGAGAAGCTCAGCAACTCTCCGTTACGGGTGGGTGCCGAAGTCCTCGGACGGGAAATGGTGGACGTCGATATCAACAATCTCGTGCCGTCACAGGCTTTCACCGGAAACAGGCTCCTCCGCTCCGACGGACCGATCCGATTGCGTCCCACAGATGACGCCACCGTAGGTTCGATACCAGATCGTGTGACCGATATCGTCCAATGGGCCTATCGAATCCCGTCGGGCCGAACCTAGCGTAGCGTCCGGCCTCCGCGGCTAGTAGTCGGAATCTCCGACCTTCTCGTCAGACCACACGGTCGCTCCACCGTGCGTGATGGACAGATGGAGCATCGGAGAGTCCCTTTTCGCCCCATGCCAGTGAAGTTCGTCTGGTGGGGTATCGACCGTGTCACCTGCGGCCACCGACACCCGTTCGCCCGCTTTGTTGGCAACAACACCGCTCCCCGCAACCACGTAGAGCACCTGCCCGCCGGGATGGGAGTGCCAGTCGGTGCGTGACCCTGGGGCAAACTGGACACCAAGCACGTTGAGGCCATCCGGGTCGGCGGGTGTGGCCATCTCTCCGAACCAGACGTCCCCGGTGAAATGCTCCGCAGGAGCCGGGGTCCAGGAAATATTGTCGACTGATGCTTTGTCCATGAAACGACCCTAATTGATCAACCGCTGTCGATCATCTGATCGACGGGGGCGAAGTCGTCCCGGAGAATTGGCGCTGTACCGATGAAGTCTTCCAGCTGAGCCCCCTCGATCGCATTCTCGATCCCACCACGACTCCGAATCCGGTCGAGTATCGCGTTGATTTCCAGTCCCGCCTGCGATCCGACGATCACAAAGTTGCCCCCGTCGAGGCCGGCGAGATACTCCGGAGGAGCTATCACCGCTACATGTTCGAAAACACCTCGAAACGTGTTCGCCGCTGCCCTGGCAAATTCCAGACCGCCTTCATCGATCACGTTGATCACATAGATCCCGTCAGAGCGCAACTTGGAGTTGACGATCTCATTGAACTCGACCGTGGTCAGGTGCCAGGGAACGGTGTAACCGCTGAAAGCGTCTCCGATGACAAGGTCGACTGAGTCGTCCGGGATGTCTGCGATAGTGGCCCGGGCGTCGCCGGCCACCACATCTGCCTGGTCGGTGAACCCGAGGTGGGTTTGGGCGATCGTTTCCAAATCACTGTCGATCTCGAGAACCGTGTGGCTAGTCCCGGGCCTGGTGGCGTCGAGGTAGTGCGGAAAAGTAAAACCACCACCGCCGATGGAGAGTACATCGAGAGGCCCCTCCGCAAGGTCGACGTCGATCACGTCAGCCATTACGTTCGTGTACCGGAAATCCAGGTAGGTGGGATCCTCCAGGTCGACGTAGCTGTTGTGCCCACGGTCGAGGACCAGAATCCTCCCCGACGGCCGGGCTTCGTCGGCGAGTACATCGGCACAGTGATAGGTCGTCTCGTAGAGGCAAGGTCCATTGCTCGATGCGACCACGAATGCTGACAGGCATCCGATCGCCGCTACTGCCACCATGACCCAACGGCTTCGCGAGACAATCAACACCGAACCTCCAACGATCAAGAGGACGCCGACACCGGCGACAATGGGCCGGGTTGGGAACGAGGCTATGAGGAAAAACCCGGTGACAAAGGTACCGACAATTGCTCCGGCGGTGCCGATGGCCGAATAACCGCCCACGACCGAGCCGGTCTCCGCCAGGGTGGTGAGCCTGATTTTCACGACCACAGGTGTGACTGCAGCCAGAACAGCCGCCGGTGCGAAGAAGGCGAGCGCCGTTACGACCACAATCGACCCCGGCGAACCACCGGCAGCCGGTCCCACCAGCTGAACGACGAGCGGGCTGACCAGCGCCAGAACGCCCCCTGCAACGAGCAGGGGACCCGGGAGGAGCGTTGGGTCGACCCGGTCGGCGACCTTGCCCCCAAGCCACGCCCCAAGCGAAATCCCCGCCAGGATGACACCGATTATCGCTGTAAAAACTTCCAGGCTGACCCCGACATACGGGGCAAGCAGACGCCCGGCGAGGATCTCGATTACGAGGATCGCCGCCGAGGTGAAGAAGACGAGAATGCGGGCAAGTGTCTGACTCACCACAGACACGTTATCCCGCTGGGGGGCTTTTCACCCTTTCTCACCCGGAACGAAAGCTCTTTCGACATCGACGGGGATCGAATTCCATATTCCCCGATTGGTTGAAACCAGCCTGCTACAAAGTGGTTTGGCCCAACCATCCAACGGGTATCGCAAACCATGTCACAAACGAAACTCGGCTCCGTCGTTTCATCATTTGTCACTAGAGCCGGCAACAATCCGAGGCTACGCAAGATCCTCGACGAGGTCCTCGAAGATGAGCAAGCACGTGATCTGATCCTGCATCGGCTGGGCACACTCCAGATGCACAATGACCAGAGAATCGACCTCGAGATGCCGCAAAGGGCGAAACCGGAGAACTTCGAAGATCTCACCTGGCTGCTGTCGTCGAACTATGCCAACCGCGGCCTGGCGCTTCTCATGCTGGAAGAAGCAGTTTGGCTCTACGACACGATCCAGCAGTTGGGAAGCCCCGACGTAGCCGAGTTGGGCCGGGCCAAAGGCGGCACCACGTTTCTGATGGCAGCTGCCGGGGCGAAGGTTCTGTCGCTGGAGAACGGGAAATTGGAGGCCATGCACGAGCGCGTAGGCGGCAAGTCGGAGGTCTCTTACGACGATGCCCTCCGCACCGCCCTCGACTCGGCCGATCTGAGTGACCGGGTCGAGGTGGTGGTAGCGGACGCCGAAACCTATCCGGTAGGCCAGGGCTCGTACGACCTGGTTTTCGTCGACATTGCCCTGCCTGACCATCGGGAGAAGAGGTTGTTCGACAGGTGGTGGCCAGGCGTCAAGCCCGGCGGCCGCCTGGTGCTCCGTGATGGCCGTGAACCGCGGACACCTTCGGTGCAATCACTCGCAGCCAGTTTGATGGAACAACCTGATCTGATCATCGACGCCACCTCGCCCGGCGTCTTTGTCGTGCTGGAGCGGATGGCCTGATTTTCTGAATCTCGCTAATGTCGCCGAGGGGAACCCTGTGAGGTATGGTTACTCTCCGTGAGAAAAATGGGGGAAAATGCCGACGAAATCGACCTTCGAGCGATAAAACTGTGAGCAAGCCTTCCAAGGAGCCACGGTTGCGACGGAATCGAAATATGTTCACTGGCGAATGCGATCACCAGCACACGCTGGTGGTGACCTCGGCCGGGGTCCGTCGCACAGTCTGCGAGAGTTGCGGGAACGTGTCGTTCAAAATGGTGCAGACAACCGCCACTTCACAAAAAGTGCGAAGGGAAACCAACTTGCGCGAGGCTGCAGGGCTTTAGTCAGCTCCGCCCGAACAACTGTCGAAGTATCACGTCAACCATCCGTTCCGGGCTCGGGAAGAATTGGCCAACCATTTCGGCAGGGGGAACGATGGTGTTGGGAGTTCCCGCGATGACCACCGGAGCCAAGAGACTTTCGAATGCCTCCATTTGAACGTTGGCGGCGAGTGTGGCGAGAATACTGCCCCGCTCTACGGCATCCGAGGTGCAGAGAAGACGACCGGTTTTCTCCACCGATTTGACCAGGAGCTCGTATTCGAATGGCACCAGGCTTCGGGCGTCGATGACTTCGGCTTCGATCCCGTGGTCTCCGGCGAGGATTTCGGCGGCATTCATCGCCCGGTACAGAGTGCCGCCCACAGAGAGAATGGTCACGTCTCTCCCGATTCGAACGATCTTGGGAACACCGATGGGGACCCGGTAGTAATGCTCAGGAACACCGTTCTCCTGGTAGATCTCCGTCTGGCCGTACAAGGCCTGGCTCTCGAAAAAGACAACAGGGTCGTTGCCCGACAATGCGGAGGCCATCAATCCTTTGGCGTCATACGGGGTGGCCGGAAAGACCACCTTGAGGCCGGGTATGTGTGAAGCGAGCGCTGTCCACTCCTGGGAATGCTGTGCCCCGTATGTGTTTCCCACTGAGATACGAAGGACCACCGGCAACTCGACCGTCCCACCCGACATCGACCTCCACTTGGCTAACTGGTTGAATATCTCATCCCCGGCACGGCCCATGAAATCGGCGTACATCAATTCGACCAGGGCCCGGCCCCCCTCGAGGGCGTAGCCCACGGCACTGCTCACAATCGTGGCCTCAGAGATCGGCGCATTGAACAACCGGTGGTAGGGCAGTATCTCCGTCAAGCCCCGATACACACCAAAAGCGCCACCCCAGTCCCGGTTCTCCTCGCCGTAGATGATCAGCCGGTCGTCGTGCACCGCATGATGGGCGATCGCCTCGAATAGAGCGTCGCGGAACTGCACCGCACGGGACGGCGGGAGCACCTCTCCGCCTTCGAGTCCGGAACGAGCCCTGTCGGCAATCTGCTGGACTCGTGGGGATTCTTCCAGCGGTGCTATGACCCTCCCGGGAGGCGCCAGTGCGAGGTCGATCGATGTGTCGGCCCACACCACGCCTTCGAACTCTTCCATCCGCAGGGGAGGCGTGAGGGCAGGATCATGGGCGAGGCGCAGGGCTTCGACAACACGATCGCGCGCCCAGCCACTCAACCGCTGCTCGTCGTCGCCGTCGATCAGTCCGTGGTCGACCAACAGCCTCCCGTACTCCGAGATCGGATCGACCGACTTCCAGAGCTCGAGTTCCTCGCGACTTCGATATGACGAGGCGTCGCTGGGAGAATGGCCGGACTGTCGATACGTCTGGCAGTCGATCAACACCGGGCCCCGTCCCTCCCGGATAATTGCTGTGGCCCTCTCCATCGACCGGTGTACCGCCAGGGGATTGTTCCCATCGATGGTTTCTGAGTGAAGGCCGTCCGAATTGACACCGGCGCCAATCCGGGCGAGGCGATCGAAGGCCATCGTCTCGCCGATCGTCTGCCCGCCCATCCCGTAGAAATTGTTCATGAAGAAAAAGACAACCGGCAAACCACCGGCGACGTCCTCTGGCCAGAGGGAGTGCAATTGGCCCATAGCCGAGAAGTTCATTGCCTCCCATACCGGGCCACAACCCGCAGCGGCGTCTCCTATGTTCGCAACCACGAGCCCGGGTTCCTGTTGCACTCTCTTGTAGAGCGCAGCACCGGCGGCGATGGGAGCCGAGGCGCCGACAATGGCGTTGTTCGGATAGATGCCGAACGGTGGGAAAAAGGCATGCATGCTCCCGCCCATCCCGCGGTTGAAACCGTTGCTGCGGCCGAATATCTCCGCAAGCAGTCCGTAGAGCAAGAACTGGACTCCCCTCGTCCTGGTGTCGACCGACCCGAGGTTGTGCTCGAGCAGGGTTGTCAACCGCCCGTCGGCATGGCCCCGCATCATCGAGTCGAGCGATGCATCGTCCATTTTCTCCATAGCGGCCAGACCCTTGGCGATGAACTCCCCGTGGCTGCGATGACTGCCGAACACGTGATCGGACGGGCTCAATGAGAGCGCCTGACCAACCGCAGCGGCCTCCTGGCCGATGGCGAGATGCGCCGGACCCTTGTACCAATATTCGACATCTCCGAATCTGCCGAACCGCTTAACCCCGTCGAGAGCATTTTCGAAGTGGCGAATCAGGTGCATGTCGCGCAACAACCGGACCACTGCGTCAGCCCCGATCTCACCCGCCACGACACCGGGGTCGGGTGCGGGCCGATTCACGGGGATTGGCCGGAAATCCAACCGGTCGGGACGCCTGATCTCGTCAGGGTGGACCACAGTGCTTTTCGGCATTTTATCTCCAGAGATTCCTCAGTTATGCTCACTACGCTCATTTGAGCGCATAAATGCTCTTACGAGTCTTGAGGCACCGTAAACTGACGCCTGCCCTGCTGTCAAGGCCAGAATTGGAAGTGACCATGCCCGATACATCATTCAATGATTTCCAGGCGGCGCTTGTGGCGAAGAGGTTTTTTGTCGATGGCCTCAGCCAGATTGAGATAGGGCAATCTCTCGGCATCTCTCGTTTCAAGGTCGCCCGGTTGCTTTCTTACGCCAGGGATACCGGAATCGTCGAGATAAACATCAATATGCCATCGGGAATCGACGTCGACATGAGTTCCGCATTGCAAGAGAAGAGCGGACTCGCCAGGACTTATGTTCTGGACAGGGCTGTTTCCGACAAAGGCTCCGGTCTGCTGGAGGCCCTGGGCGCTCTTGCCGCCGAGGTCTTCACCGGCATCGTTTCTGAGGCCGATGTCGTCGGGGTGGCTTGGGGCCGGTCGCTCGACGCCATGGCCGCAGCCATGAAGACCATGCCCCGCTGTGAAGTTGTTCAGCTGGTAGGGGGAATGCCCAACATCGATCCTGGTACCAACTCCGTTGACCTGGTGAGACGATTGGGTGAGCTGGGCGGTGGGAGGGTCTACCCTCTCCATGCCCCCCTGGTGACAGGCGACGCCGAACTCGCCAACCAGCTGAAACGAGACCCCGCAGCTTCCGACACGATCTCCATGTTTGCCAGGGTGACGAAGGCATTTGTCGGCATTGGCTCATGGGACCCTCCGGATTCGTCCCTGTTCGGCCTGGTCGAGCCCGATGTTCGGAGCCACCTTCTCGAGATCGGGGCCGTCTCAGACGTATGCGCCAACCTGGTGGACGGCGACGGCAAACCGGTGAGCGGCCCACTGGCCGGTCGGACGATTGCGATCACCGCTGAAGAATTGAAGGCGGTACCCCAAGTCGTCGGAGTCGCGGGAGGAACGGGCAAGCTGGATGCGATAAGAGGTGCACTGAAGAGCGGGATGATCGACTCACTCGTCACCGATTACCACACCGCGCTGGCCCTTACCCGGGAGGGTTGAAACGGGCAGCCACTTCGTCACGAGTCGGCATAGCCGTAGCGCCGCCGATCGAGCAACAGGTACACGCCGACACCTCGACGGCAAATGACAGAATGTCAGCCCAGCGCCCCGGTGTATCCGGCCTCCCGGTTCGCACGATCTCGGCAACGATCGCTCCCATAAAGGCGTCGCCGGCACCAGTCGTGTCGATGGCATTGACCGTCCGGCCGGGGACGAGAATCAACGCTCCATCGACAAATGCTCGAGCGCCCCGCGGCCCGTCCGTGACGACGACAACACTCGCACCAAAATCTGCGACGTGGGAGAGGATCTCGTCGACCGGTCTCTCATACAACACCTGTGCGTCCTCGATGCTCATCTTCACCACATCGACCAACGCGAAGAGAGACTCCATCTTCTCGCGGTAGGGGGCGATGTCGGCGATCAACGACTCGCGGACATTGGGGTCGAGGGTCTTCAACGCCCCGGTCCGTTCGAATGCATTCAATGCTGCGGCGTACATGGACGGCTCGAGAAGCCCAATCGAACCGGCGTGAACGACACTGGCACCGTCGACCAAATCTCCGTCGAGGTCGGACGGGCCAAACAGCCCGTAGGAGTGGGGGTGGCCATAGAAGGCGTAGCTGGGATTGGGTCCAACGAAGGTGGTGAGGGCAAACGACGTAAGCACGTCGTTTGTCACGGAAGCCGTCGTCCCGGTGCCATTCTCCCGGAGAAAGGATTGGAGGCGATCGGCAAACCCGTCCCTCCCGAACGATGTCACGAATTCGACGCCCGCACCGAGCCTGGCCACCGCAACTGCGACATTCAGTGGCGATCCACCAGGCACGGGAGTCAGCTGGCCGGTGTGCCTGTCTTCGATGAGATCGATCAACGCCTCACCGATCACTACCGCATAGGGTGCGGGGTCGGCTCCAGTCTGCCCCATCAGGTATCTCTAATCGTCAACGACGTGGGAATTATGACGCGGCGCGGCTTGCCGTCATACCCATCGAGACGCTCGAACAGCAAGTCGGCAGCGGCCCTGGCCATCGCGCCGAGGTCGTACGAGACCACTGTTACCGGCCGACGAAGCGCTTCCGCCAACTCGATCTCGTCGAACCCAACCAGCCCGACGTCGGGGCGATCGACAAGAGCCTTAGCCGCACCAACGGCCGTGCGGTTGTTGGTCGCAAAGAACGCAGTTGGAGGATCGTCCGCCTCGAGAAAACTCCTGACATGGGACGTGGCGCTCCCCGGCGCATGCAAACCGAAGGCTACGAACCTGTCGTCGACCGCCAATCCGGCATGATCTATTGCTTCCCGATAGCCTGCGAAGCGCTCATCGGCGGTGTACATCCCAGGTGGTGGGTCGCTGAGAAAGGCTATCGATCGATGGCCCCCGGCGATCAGGTGATTAACAGCGAGAATGGCACCTCTACGGTTGTCGAGAAGCACGGCGTCTGCGGCCAGCCGCCTGGGGGGGCGGTCCAAAAAAACGATCGACGTAAACAACTCCGTCTCTTTGCGTAGATATCGATGGTCCCGCCGCGCACTTGCCAGAATCAGACCATCGACGCGGCGTTGGATGAGACGATCGATGACTTCCTTCTCGCGTTTCGGATCCTCGTCCGAGCTCACGGTGATCAAGAGGTGGCCGGCGTCGAGAGCCTCGCTCTCGATTGTCCTGGTGATCTGGGAGTAGAACGGGTTGGCCACATCGGCCACGACCAACCCGATGGTCGCTGACTTTCGATCTCGCTTAAGGGAACTCGCCTGGTGATCGGGTTGGTATCCCAACTCCTGAACGGCCCTATTCACCCGGGAGGTCAGTTCGCCACTCACGTACGGTTCATCGTTCACAACCCGCGACACCGTCTTGATGCTGACACCGGCCAACGAGGCAACCTCGCGGAGGGTGGGACGTTTCGACGAGCGGCTCATTTTTCAAGCCTAACCCATCTGACAACGTTGTCACACCCGCTCTTGACGTCATTCTCCAGCTCACGGGTTGGAACTCCTTGACAACGTTGTCATAACCTCGTATGGTCACCAATTGTCTGACAACGTTGTCAGGGTCAAGGAGCGAGACAGTGGTCGGTCGCCCGAAATGCGACCCGCCGAGGAGGACGCAATGCAAACATCACGATCTGTGAAACACCGCTATCAGTTATGGGCGATTCTGGCCGTTTTTGCCATGGTCGTCGCCGCATGTGGCGACGACTCGGGAGGCGAGACCACCACGACTGCCGGGGACGGTGCCACAACTACAGCGGGTGACGGAGGCGAGGCCTGTACGCCGGGCGAGACCGGAAAGATCGCCTTCATGCTCAAACAACAAACCGCTTTCCGCTATCTGAACGCCGATATCCCATTTTTCACCGATACCGCTGAGGCGGCGGGGTACGAGGTGTTGGTCCAGTCGGCTGAGAACGATGCTGCCAATCAGGTAGCCCAGGCCGAGAACATCATCACCCAGGGTGTCGATGCGATCGTCATCCAGCCGGTTGACTTCAACGTCGCCGGTCAGATCGCGGAAATGGCGGCGGAAGCGGGAATTCCGTTGGCGTCGTATGACGACCTCATCCTGAATGCTGAGCACGACGCCTTCATCGGCCGCGATCCCAAGGAGGGTGGAGCCGAAGCCGCGCGGGAAACGGTAGCTGTGGTCCCCAATGGTAACTACGTGATCATCGGTGGCGACGCCGGCCAGACCGGTTCCACCTTGATGTCCGAGGGTTACCATGAAGTCCTCGACCCACTGGTCGACTCGGGCGACGTAGTCATCGTGATGGACCAATTCACCCCCGGATGGAAGACCGAGCCAGCCCAGGCGAATGCGGAGAATGCCCTCACCGCCAACGACAACGACGTTCAGGTGTTCCTGACGTCCTACGACGGAATGTCGCTCGGGATTCTGCAGGCTATCGAGCAAGCTGGCATCCCCGATGGGCAGATTTTGGTCACCGGACAGGATATGGAGCTCTCGGCGATGCAAGCGATTGCTGAGGGGCGCCAATTCGGCAGCCTCTGGCCAGCACCAGAGGAGATGGCGATAGCTGGAGCAGAGACGGCCATTGCCCTCGCTAACTGCGAAGAGATTACAGCGGAGCTCACGGTGGACAATGGTGCGGCGGAAATCCCGTTCATCAAGACTCCGATCTACCTGGTGACCCAGGACGAATTGGCAGACTTCGCTTGTGAGCACCAGTACTGGCAGACTCTCGACGACGTCTACGCCAACGTCCCCGACGAAAAACCAGACTGCTAAGCGAAGGACTCACCACGAAAATGCCAGCGCGGGAGAACGAAAACCACCACCCGGTTTCCGATTCTCCCGCGCTGGCCCTCGACCACATCAGGAAAGCGTTTCCGGGGGTGGTGGCGGTCGACGATGTCAGCGTGACGCTTGGGGGAGGACAGATCACCGCCCTCCTCGGCCAAAACGGAGCCGGCAAGTCGACCTTGATCGGGGTCATGGCCGGGCTGTACGGCCGCGATTTCGACGGCGCCGTCACCGTCGGGGGCGAACCGTTCGCTCCCGAGACCGTGGCCGCTGCCGAGCAAGCCGGCATCGTGCTGATCGCACAGGAGATAAACGTCGTTCCCGAGTTCAGCGTCGCCGAGATGCTGATGCTCAACAGGGAGCCAACTCGTTTCGGCCTCATCGACCACGACCTACTCGTGCATCAGGCGACGATGATCCTCCGCGAGTTTGGCGTCGAGGTGGCCGCGACGGACAGAATGGGCGACCTCGACCTGGCCCGTCAACAACTGGTGATGATCGCCCGTGCCCTCTCGGCCAATGCCCGGGTATTGATACTGGACGAGCCGACCGCCGCCCTGACCGCCAACGAGGCCGACCGGCTCTTCGAGCGTCTTCGTTCCTACAGGGATCGGGGGACCAGTTGTCTCTTTGTATCCCATCGTCTGGCAGAAGTGTTTGCGCTGGTCGACAGAATTCTCGTCATGAGAAATGGGCAACTCGTCGGCGACCACATGACCTCCTCGACCAGCCGGGACGAAATCGTTGCCGAGATGCTCGGGGACGAGCGCGGGTTGGATGCCGTCCCCGTACCGGGGAACCGCCCGGCCGCCAGGAAGACGAGGCTACGAGTTAAGAATTTCACTGTTTTCGACCCGGGGCAATCGGGACGCCGTGTCGTCGACAGTGCCAATCTCGCCGTCGCCGAAGGAGAGATCGTCGGTTTGTTCGGCCTGATCGGCTCAGGTGCCGGCCCTCTTTCGGCAGCTATCTTCGGTGGGTGGAAGGGCAAGGTGACCGGTGTCATTGAGGTCGACGGTCAACCAGTGGAGATTTCCAGTCCCGAGGACGCGGTCAGGAACGGCATCGGATTCATAGCCCAGGACCGCCGCGATGCCCTGGTTGCCGACCAGTCGGTGGCATCCAACATCGTGCTGGCATCACTCCCCCGGTTTTCCGCCAGACAGTTTTTTGACCACGCCTCGGCGCGTGCCGAGGCCAATCTGCGGGTGAGCCAACTCGAGATCAGCACACGTTCCAACCAGACAATGGTACGTCAGCTGAGCGGAGGCAACCAGCAGAAAGTGCAGGTAGCCCGATGGTTGACTGCGGCAACGCCCATCCTCATCCTCGATGATCCCAACCGCGGCGTCGATGTCGGAGCGGGCGCCGAGATCCTGCGCATTCTCCGGGAATTGGCAAACGATGGGAGGTCTTTGCTGCTCGTCTCTTCGGAGGCGCGCGAATTGCTCGAGGTCTGTGACCGAATCCTGATCATCGTCGGTGGCCGGATTACCGCAGAGCTGGACCCGGCGACGGCCACAGAATCGGACCTGGTCAGCGCTGCTGCCGAAGTCGGAGACGGAGAGGCCGCATGACGGACCTTGAAACACCGACAACCGAATTGTCGAATAAGGACGACCGACCACGCGGCCGGACCGACGCCGGGCTCAGGAATTACACCCTGTTGTTTGTGGTCGCCGTCGTCTTCGCCACCTTTCAGTTTTTGACAGACGGCATTTTCCTCTCACAGCGAAATCTCGGCCTCCTCGCCTTACAAGCGGCGATTGTCGGCCTGGCCTCGATCAGCGCCGTCATGCTCATCGTCACCAGGAACTTCGACCTGTCCGTGGGCTCAGCCGTAGCTTTCGTAGGGGTCGTCCTTGCGATGCTCACGGTCCGGCTCGGGTGGAACCCGTGGCTGGCCGTGATCGTATCGATAGTCGCAGGCATCGTCATGGGGGTCTGGAACGGGTGGTGGGTCGCCAAGGTCGGCGTTTCCTCTTTCATCGTGACATTGGCCGGAATGATGATTTTCCGCGGTTTGTCGCTCATCGTGACCAACGGAGCCACCGTGGCCCCGCTGCCCAAGGTGCTCACCGATCTCGCGGCCGGATCACTGCCTACGACACCATCATTGATACTGATATCCATCGTCATCGTCGGATACTCGATCTGGAAATGGCGTAATACTCAACGGGCATATCGTCTCGGCCTGACAGACGAGCCCCGTCGGGCATTCATCCGCTCGATGGCACCGGCTCTGGTGGCTGCGGGGTTGGCGGCTTATATCTCACTGGGCACTGGCATTCCTTACTTGATCCTGGTCCTCGGCCTGATGGCCACAGCGGCAGAGGTAGTCATGCGGGGCACCCGCTACGGAGCCCAGATCTATGCGGTCGGCGGCAACCCCGAAGCTGCCCGGCTCTCCGGTATCAGCCTCTCGCGAGTCGTTTTCATCAACTTCGTCATCGCCGGATTCCTCTACGGAATCACCGGTGTCGCACTCACAGCCCGGGTCAGTGGTGCCATCGGGGGCACCGCAGGGCTGTTCCTCGAACTCGATGCCATTGCGGCAGCAGTGATCGGCGGGACCAGCCTGGCCGGAGGGCGTGGTCGTATCCTCGGTGCGTTGCTCGGGGCCACGCTCATGGGCGCCCTGAACAACGGGATGAGCTTGATGAACCTGCCGACGTTCTACCAACAGACTGCGAGGGGGTCGGTTCTCCTGATCGCTGTCGCCATCGATCATCTCTCCCGGAGGTCCGCAGCTCAATGAGCCTCAGCCAGCGCTACCAACAAATGCCGATGAGACGTTCCGGAGCCAGCGGGGTCCTGCTGCCTGCAGTCACACTTGGGCTCTGGCAGAATTTTGGAAACGACCGCCCCTATGACCTCGCCTCCCAACTCGTATGGCGTGCCTTTGACCTCGGCGTTTTCCACTTTGACCTGGCGAACAACTACGGACCACCGTACGGCCACGCCGAGGAGGTCTTTGGACAGATTCTTCGGGAGGGGCTGGCCGAGCATCGTGACGAGTTACTGATCTCGACCAAGGCGGGATATGACATGTGGGACGGCCCGTTCGGTGAAGGTGGGTCGCGCAAATACCTGACCGCCAGCCTCGACCAGAGCCTGCGCCGGATGAACCTGGACTATGTCGACATCTTCTACTCCCATAGATATGACCCTGACACGCCACTTGAGGAGACGATGGGCGCCCTCGCCTCTGCGGTTCACGCCGGCAAGACTCTTTACGTTGGCATTTCTTCCTACTCCCCCGCCACGACCAAAGAAGCAAGGTCCATACTGGCCGCCATGGGTGTTCCCCTGCTGATCCACCAACCCTCCTACTCGCTGTTCAACCGTTGGGTCGAGGCGGAACTCCTCGATGTGCTCGAGGCAGATGGCGTCGGTTGCATCGCCTTCTCTGTCCTCGCACAGGGGCTGGCGACAAGGAAGTATCTGGGAGGTGTCCCCGAGGGATCAAGGGCCTCCAGAGAAGGAAGCTTCGACAATACCTGGCTCACCGATGACGTCATCGATCGCGTCGGGGCGTTGGACGAAATCGCCGCGGCCCGAGACCAGACCCTCGCTCAAATGGCCATATCCTGGGTCCTCCGCGACCAACGCGTGACTTCAGCTCTGATCGGGGCGAGCAGCGTTGCCCAACTCGAGGAGAATATCGATGCGGCTCGCTCGACTTCGTTCACCGAAGAAGAACTCCACTCCATCGACCGACACGCAGTCGATATCGGCATCGACCTCTGGGAGTCATCCCGAAGTGGCACCTCGATCTTCTGATACCGGCCCATCCAAAAGTCAACCGATCAAACTCGTACCGTTTCTGGACCCTGAATCACTCTGTTAGGTCCCTCGGCACATTCGAAGAAGTCATTCAAAAGCGGGTGGACAAGCTCATGGACGATCTCGGCCAGGCCGGAAACGGTGACAGCCCTCAGGCGACAGCCAACAATTGCCTGGCGACGTCGGCAATGTCGGTACCGGAAATGATCGGTCTCTCCGCCAGAAGCGATGGAGTTTCGCCATCGCGGCCGACAAACGCCCCCATGGCTCCGGCGCGAATTGCCCCGGTGATGTCCCAATCATGTGCAGCGACCATCCACATAGTCCCGATCTGAACCCCTAGTTCGGCGGCGGCGTGTAAGTACACCCGGGGATCCGGTTTGAACAGCCCAACCTCGTCGACAGAAATGAGCCGTTCGAAATATCCGCTGAGGCCGGCGTTACCGATTTGTGCCCTCAGGACGCGAGTTGAAGAGTTGGAGAGCGCCGCACAGCGCATCCCTGCCGACGCCATGGATTCCAATGCCGGGATGACATCCGGGTGGGGTTCGAGTTCTTCAAAGCCCGCCAGTACGACACCGGCCTGTGCGGAAGAGATTTCCACTCCGATGGTCCTGCCCACAGCGATCAGTGCATCAACACCTTGCTGGTCGAAAGGGGCGTAATGGCCGGTCATCGACGCCATCATCGAGTTCCGCAACATGGCGGAAACCCAGGTGCCCATCAAGTCGGCCGGGAGCATCTCTTCAAATCGATCCCTCAAGCCACCCGTGTCGAGAAGCGTCCCGTTCACATCAAAAACAATCACTCCGGAAATGTATGCCACCTCGCAACCGCCACACTAGGCAAACCGCGCGTTGGCGTGGAAGTCGTCAAGTGGCCGTAAATCGTGACGATTAATACAAATCGCGAGAAAGCCCTCGCTAATTCCCTGACAAGAGGTAGAAGATGGAGCGTCACGGCGTTCTGGACAAGAGAATCCCCCGACTGGTGCCACTGCTCCTCGCCGTACTGGCGTTCACTCCCCTCTGGCCAGGCGTTGCCCGGGCCGACTTCATACCGGAAGTGTCAGCAACTATGCACAACCCCAACCCCAACCCGGTCCCGTCGGGGTCAACCGCATCCACCACCGCCGATTTCTACCTTTCGGGTGACACCGGGCCGATAAGCGTCCAGATCCAACTGGATGCCCCGTCAGGCTATGGCGCCCTTCGTCTCGACCCGGCCAACACCTCCTCAGAGCTTGGACCGTGCCAGGAGAATGGCCTCAGCGTGGTGTGCCAGTGGGACGGAGAGAGCGCCGAGAGCCCTCAGACGCTCGGAATCTTCATCGACGTCGATGCATCCGTTCCGCCGAACACCGAGGTCATGCTGCATGCAGTCGTTGAGTCATCGACCGCCAGCCCCGAAATCTACTCGACAACCTACCTGTACACCGCCCCTCCGATCGGAACGACGTCACTGAGCGGCGTGGTGGTGACCAACGATGGTGTCCCGGTGAACCAGGCGTGTATTTTCGTTCTTGCAACGGGCGCAGTTTTCCCTGGGATCACCGATGCAAATGGTGAGTGGTCGATTGGTGGCTTGCCCGACGACTACTCCTTCGCTGTGGGAATAGTTCCTCCATTCGTGGGGACTTTCGGTCCGTGTGCCGAGAACGGTCCACCCCCCATCCCCGGGCCTGGAGAACTGCAGCCTGTATTCGCCGGTGACGTTTGGATCGATCTCTCGGATCCGAATCTGACCGGCGGGCTCGGCGATCCGTTTGTCTTCGCCTCCAACGCCGGTGCCTCGATCTTCTCAGACACGACATCCGGTATCGAGGCCTGTTTGACCAACGCTCCGGGGACTCAGGTCCCCCGCCCGCCGTGCGAGCTCGCTGCGACCACAACGTCGACCACTGCCGACGTCGGGGCGGGTGAGGTAACCACGACAACCGAATTGGAGACTCTTCCGTTCACCGGGCTTGGGGCCGCATCCCTAGTTGCCGTCGGATCAATCATTGCCCTCGTCGGCATGGTCCTCGTTGTGTCACCGCGGGACGACACCAACTAGATCCGCCTACTCGAGGGGCGAGTGGCGCCTCCCATATCTGCATCTGTAATGGTTCAAATTGGCTTGACACATTACAGGTTCAGGTCTAATCTGTAACCAGTGTTACTCATTACGGCCATTACGGCCGTGACGACAGATAAGACACCGAGGAGACTGGTTATGTCAACAAATCAGAATCACGACCCATCCGCCGTCGATACCTTCGATCGACTCTATGAGGGTCTGGCGGGAGCCTGGGAGAGGCATCAGCAACTCCGGTCCGGATTCGGCGATATCGCCGATCTGGCCCTCAGTTCGGCTCGACTTGACGCGGCAAGGGCCGACATGTGGACGTGGTGGAAGCAACACCGGATCGAGGTCCGCTGATGTTCGCTCCATACTGTCCCACCCACCTTTCAAGAGTGCTGCTGTTCACGGAGAACATCGATGCCATCGTGAAGAGTGAAAACGGCCTGATGGTGAAATTTCATTGCACATGCGGTTATCGGGGGATTTGGAACCCGGGTGATCTCGCCGTTTGAATGAAGGCGTGATCGAACCGATAACACTTGCCGAGGTCGAAGCGGCGCTGGGGCGAATCACCGGGTATGCATTTCAGACTCCAGTTCTACGCAGCGATTTGCTCGATGGGAGAACGGGCGCCGCCGTTCTGTGCAAGGCAGAGTCGAGCCAGCGGGCCGGGGCATTCAAGTTTCGCGGTGCATACAACCGGTTGTCTCTGATCCCGGCGGTCGACAGACCGAGAGGTGTCATTGCGGTCTCTTCTGGCAATCATGGCGCAGCGGTCTCCTGCGCGGCCGAGATTCTCGGAATTCCGGCGACCATTTTCATTCCCGAAGACGCACCCGACGTGAAAAAGAACCTGATGCTCGGGTTCGGAGCACGTATCCAAACCGTAGACCGCAACGACCCGGACCGGGACCGTCCCGCCCGAGAGCTAGCCGACTCAACCGGAGCGGCTTTCGTCCATCCCTTCGAGGATCGCGACGTCATGATCGGCCAGGGGACCACTGCATTGGAATTCCACCGCCAGGTGGGCGATCTCGATGTGCTGATGGTGCCGATGAGCGGTGGAGGCCTGATGGCCGGATGCGCCTCCGCTTTCAGCGCCCTCTCCCCCGGCTGCGCCTTTATCGGGGTGGAGCCGGACAACGCTGACGATACCCGCCGGTCGTTTGCGGCCGGGAACGTCGTTTCGATTGAATCAGTGGAGACCATCGCCGATGGCCTCGCCGTGCTGAGACCGGGCGAGAATACGTTTGCAATCAACAGGACCCTGGTCAGTGAGATCCTGACGGTGAGCGAAAGCTCTTTGGTCTCGGCAATGGGCTTTGCCCTCAACGAACTCGGGGAGGTTGTCGAACCGAGCGGCGCTGCAGCCCTGGCAGCCCTCCTCGAGAGCGACAATCGTTGGGACGGGGCAAGAGTCGGGGTTGTCCTTTCCGGTGGCAATGTCGACAAGGCTCGCTTTCCCGAGGTCTTCGCAGGAGTCGGTAGCCAGCTGGGCGACAGGCCTACTTCGAACTAAGCCCAGAGGGAGTAGCTCCATCCGGCGAGTGTGGAGGAAAGCGCCGGGTACAAACCGACGATCATCGACACGCCGGTAGCTCCTATGACAACCGCGACGGCCCGGACGGCAGGATTTGAAAACCGGTTTGGGAGAAAATGGCCGATTGCCCATCCGATGCCAAACCCGACTGCCAACACGCCGAGAATGAAAGCAGCCAGGCCCGGAGCGGCGGCAAGAGGGTCGGTCTGAGCCAGATTGAGGACAGCGCCCAGCTCCGTGCCTACACAGGGTTGCCAAGCCGCGGCCGCTCCAGCACCGATCAGCGCCGAGGACCAGATGTCCAAATCCCTATACCACCAAAGGACCGCCCCAACAACGATCAGCAAACCGGAGAGTGGCAGCGGAAGGACCCACCATCCACTTACTGCCAGCCAGGCAAATCCCAGTGATGCGGAGAACATCGCAGCCAGCACGCGGACCCCGGGCAACGCCACGCCGATACCCACGGCCGGCACCAGCAGTATCCACGAACAGGGCAGGAGAGACTGGGTTATGCCTTCGAGGATTGCTCCAATCATCCGAGCAGTGTTGCCACGACCTCGTTGAGCTCCGCGTATTTGCCTTCGCCGATCTGGTCAAAACGGATGTTCCCATCCCGGTCGAGCACGTAGGTGCGCGGCCAGTAGGCGCGGGGTCCCTGCCATGAGTGGAAGGTCCGCTTCTTGGTGTCGAGGACGATCGGCCAGGTGACGGCGAGTTCTCCTGCAGCCTCTTTTATGTTGTCGACGTCGGCTTCATAGTCGAACTCTGGCGCATGGATTCCGACGATCTCGAAGTCCTCCCCCTGGTGCTTGGCGTAGAGCTCACGGAGGTTGGGCAGGGTGTTCTTGCAGTTGTAGCAACCGAAAGTCCAGAACCAGACGACGACGACCTTCCCCTTCAGCTCCTCCAAAGACGAGACATCGGATTGCAGCCAGCCGTCGATTTCAACTAATTCCTTGTGAGGGCCGAGATTCGGGATGGTGTCGGCCGAGGCAGAGGTCTCGGGCGGCGCCTCCGGTTCTTCCAACGGGCCCGATGGGTTCGAAATCGGGTCGACCCCGGCGCAAGCGCCGAGCAGGACGACAAAGGCAAGAAGACTCGTTGAGCGCTTCATCAGGCCCATCATGGCCAGGCGGCCATAAGCATGCTGTAAATATCGAGGATTCCGGGCTCACCCTGACCGGAGTGACGGACTTTTGGTCGACCCTTCGGAAGCTCTGAGCTATTCCTTGATGATCCGTTCGTCGATGAGACGTTCGGCAACTCGGCCACCGGTGGGGTCGACACGCAAGTAGTCAAACTGTTTGGTGAACTCGAGATCGATCATGTCGGCGCCCTCGCGGTTTTTTTCGATCGTGAATATCAGGCGGTGTTTGTGGCTTTCGGCTGCCGTCAAGTCGTGCGTCAGTTGTTGTCGGCTGACCACGCCGAACTTCTCATTGAGAATGATGATGACGTCTGCCTCGTAGCTGACTGCAGAAGACCCCCGCAGGTGGTGCATCCGGAGGCGGGGTGCTTCGAGTCCTTCCTTGTCGGCCGCCGACACCGCGACTACCGCGATGTTCTCTCGCATCGCCAGATCCTTCAGACCCTGGCTCACCTGGACTATTCGCTCCCGCTCGTCGGGGATGTCCTTGGTGAGGGGGACCTTCTGGAGATAGTCGACAAACAGCGCGTCGGTGTCTCTGCTAACCAGATTGGACAATTCGTCGAGTGTGGTGGTCGAGCCCGATGCGCGCACCAGCCAGAGGCGGTCTGCATATTTTTGAATCTGGCGGTAAGGCTCGTCCAGGGCCGGCGCTTTGATGACCGCTTCAGACAGCGTCATGCTGCCCTCTGAGACCTGGGCAAGGAGTTTGCGGGCGTGCCGGCCCGCCTCTCCTGCCCGCTCATCCGGTGGCAACTCCCCGAGTTCGAGGTGGAGCAGTCGGGACATCAACGTTGCCTCATCGTGCTCGTAACAAACGAACACAACCGAAGCACCATCGACAGCCAGGTTCCGCGCCCATTGCAGGGTGGTAACTGTTTTCCCGATACCGGGTGCCCCACCGATCAGGGTGAGATTCCGGCTCCGCAGGCCTCCCCCTATCACTCGATCGAGGAGGGGGAATCCGGTCGGGAATGTCCGGCGACCCGACTTCCCGTGGTTCGCTTCATCGAGGACCGACGCGAGCGACCGCCGACTTGAGTTGTCCTCTGGTTTCATTTTGTGCCTCCGTGGCCGCGATGATCGCGCCACTGGGTTGGGGATGGTTGACCTAGTTATCGGCACGCTAGCGGCGTCACCTAAGTCAGAACGAACCGGGTGACACACTCCACATGATGGGTGTGAGGGAAGACATCATGCACCTCGGTGCCGTCATGTCTGTACCCGGAATCACCCAGTAGCGCGGTGTCCCGGGCCATTGCCACGGGGTCACAGCTGACCAGAACAACCAGCGGAGCCCTGGTAGAGACGAGTGCATCAACGCCTTGTTTACGCAGTCCCTGGCGGGCGGGGTCCGCGATCGCCACGTCCACATTCGGCTCCAATTGATATCGCCACCTGCCGACATCCACCCGCTCGATATGGCTGATCCGGTTTTTGAGGTTCACCTGCGCATCGGAGATGGCGAACGGGGACGACTCGAGGACGATGAGGCGGCCTTTTTCAGAGGTAGCAGCGAGGGCGAAGAGCCCAACACCGGCATATGCATCGAGCACGATGTCGGCATCGGCGAGCTCCGGAATGAGCCGACCAACTGAGGAGACGAGGAGCTGGGCCGCCTCAGGGCCGCTCTGAAAAAACGATCGTGATGACACCCGAAACGAATACCCCGCCACCGACTCGGTCAGAAGTGCATCCGGCCCTGTCCTGACATGGTCGGGCAATCCGGACACATCACCCTGTTTGGGATTCCATGATGCGGTTGCCTCGCCTGATGCCACCGAGACCCGCAATACCATCTCCAGTCCCGGGGGCATCAGCGCCGATGCGAGGATGGGCTGGAGCAGAGGATGCGACACCAAGCACGGGTGCGACCCGATCAGGTCGTGTGACCGCTCCAGACGGAATGACGGAACCCCTTGAGCATCGCCGATCACCCGCACCGTGGTTCGGTATCCCTCATGCCCGACGCTTTCCCCCTCCCGGATGTCGGCATCGGGAAGATTGGCCGTGCGTCTCATCGCGTCCCGGACGATCTCGACCTTGGAGCGGAGCTGCACACGTGGGTCGACATGTTGCCAATCACATCCACCGCAGCCATCACGTCTCTGTTGGCAAGGAGGGACAACCCGAGCGGGCGATGGCCTGCGCACTTCATCAACGACAAACCTCGACCAGTCGCTTCCGACCCTCTCAGCCCTGGCCACGACCTCATCGCCGGGAACTCCGCCCCGGATAAATGCGATGCGGCCATCGGCCTGGTGTGCCAGAGCGTCGCCTCCGGCGACGAAACGCTCCGGGAGGAAGACGGCAGAGTCAGGACTCGTAGACGACCACTCCTTCCACCATTGTGAGCTCGACCTTCGTCTCACGGAATGATCCATCTGGAAATGGATCGCGGTCAAACACCGCCAGATCGGCTTTCTTGCCCGCGACAAGAGAACCCCGTGCGGTTTCGACATGATTGACGAAAGCCGAGCCCATAGTGAAGGCGGTTAGGGCGGCCTCAGGGCTGATCGCCTCTGACAAATCCAAAGCTTCCCCATCGTGGGAGCTTCGCCGACTGATGGCAACGGCAATCTCCTCCATCACATTTGCCGTGGAGACACTCCAATCGCTGCCCATGGCGAGGGTCGCCCCATTGGAGAGCAACGATCCGAAGGGGTACTGCCAGTCAAATCGCTCGGCGCTCACGTATGGCTTGGTCAGTTCGAGCTGGTACTCGTCGGCGCAGGCCCACAGAGGCTGGGCATTGGCGACCGCGTGCAAGGGGGCAAATCGGGGAAGATCGTCGGGATGGACGAACTGGAGGTGTGCAAGATGGTGACGATTGTCTGTCAGCCCATTGACATCGAGGGCTGCCTCCACGGCATCCAGAGCACTACGGACCGCGCGGTCCCCGAGACAGTGGAAGTGGCACTGGAAGCCATGAGTGTCGAGCACAGACACGATCTGCTTCAGTTCGTCGGGGTCGATGAAATCAACCCCGGTGTTTCCTGTCATCGCACCCCTACCATCGAGATATGAATCGAGCAGCGAGGCCGTGTAATTCTCCGCCACACCGTCGAGCATCAGCTTCACCGTGGTCGGGCGAAAACCCGGCGCCGATCTGGACCGACGCTCAATCAGATCATCAACCTGTTCCATGCCACGGTGTCGGTCCCACCACAGGGCGCCCACAGCGTCGCCGATCAACCGACCACCTCCGGCAACCCGGAGGTACGCCTCCTGCACCGGCGGAATCACCGATGCCTCCTGCCAACCGGTGATTCCATAGCGGAACATCTCTTCCTGACCGCGAAGGAGACCGCTGACAAATTCGTCGACGGTGTCTTCCGGCGCGTGCTTCTCGACAAGCTGCACCGCACCCTCGTGGAGGGTGCCCTGCGGCGATCCGTCGGCGAGCCGCTCGATCCGCCCGTCCACCGGGTCGCTGGTGAGGCCACTGATACCTGCGAGGGCGAGGGCGGCAGAGTTGGCCCAAGCACCGTGGCCGTCCCGGTTCCAAACCAGTACCGGACGGTCGGCGACGACTCGGTCGAGCGCCTCTGCCGAGGGGCATCCCCGTTCGAACCAGGCTTGCGACCATCCGGAGCCGATGATCCACGGGGCGTCCGGATTCCCGGCGGCATAGCGACCGATCGAATCCAGCGCATCCGCGGCGTCATCACAATCATCAAACGAAACCCGCAACTTGTCGAGGCCACTCGTCGTGACGTGGACATGTGCGTCGATAAAGCCCGGGGTTAGCAGTGCACCATCGAGTTCGACCACCTCCGTTTTCGGACCCACAAACTGGTCGGCATCACCGACCGAGATCACAATGTCATCCTTCACCCCGACCGAATCAGCAAAGGGCATCGACCGATCCGAGGTAAAGATCCGACCGTTGACGAAAACGAAGTCAGCATGGCTAGCAGGCATGGCGGCAGAGTACCGTTGGCCAACGGCGACACGCTGCCGTGGCTGTATCCAGAGAAACGAAAGGACCCTCGTGGCCCGGATGCTCATCTCGTTTGGACCATGCCTTGATTGATGGCAAGTGGCCCCATACCGGGGCAGTCCTTGCGGGCGGACAAAGTATCCGGTTCGGATCTCCCAAGCACCAACTCACCCTGAGCAACGGTGTCACATTTCTCGAATCGGTGGCCGGGCGGTTGGAGCAGGTGTGTCGGGAGGTGGTCGTCGTCGGTTCCGCTGAGTCCGACTTCCGACGAATTCCCGACCTCCGCAGAGGCTATGGGCCACTCGGTGGCATCGAGGCCCTTCTAGCCTCGAGTGTGGACACGGAATATTTGGTGTGCCCTGTCGATATGCCACTTGTGACCACGAGCCTCTTCCGAAGGCTCACCGAATCCGTCGTTACTCCCGTGACCATTTTTGGGGTCGAGGGGTCCGACCGGATGGAGACCCTTCCCGTGCGAATCGGGTCCACCGCTCTCCCAATGGTCAGATCTGCGCTCGATGATGGGCGTCTCGACCTCCACTCCCTGTGGGCCGAGTTGAGTTTCGCGGCGGTGATGGTTCCGTCCCGCGAAGCCCGGACACTGCTGAACATCAATACTGTCGGAGACTACGAGAAGCTGGACCGGTTGGGTCTCCTCTAAGACCGGACGCGGTCGGTTTCGTAGGCCCAGATGGCGATTTCGACACGGTTCCGCGCACCGATTTTTGTCATCAGACTGGAGAGGTGGGCCTTGACCGTGCTCACACTTATGAACAGCTCATCTGCAATCTCGGCGTTGGTTTTCCCGCGAGCCACAGTGAGGAGAACCTCCTCCTCGCGATTGGTGAGCGGATCGATTGGTTGCACCGGAGCCCGAGTTGATTGACTGCGGGCGAATTCCTTGAGCAAACGGGAAGTTATCACCGGGGCAATGAGGGCATCGCCATTCGCGGCGGCATGCACTGCCTGAGTGAGCAATTGGGGACCAGCATCCTTGAGCAGAAACCCGCGCGCACCCGCCTTGAGGGCGCCATAGACATATTCATCGAGGTCGAACGTGGTGATTACGACCACGGCCAACGGATTTTGAACCTCCGGGCCGGCCAACAAGCGGGTTGCCTCGAGACCGTCCATTTCAGGCATCCGGATGTCGAACAGGCAGACATCAGGGCGTAGTCGATGGGCGAGTTCAACTGCTTCCTTGCCATTGGACGCCGTCGCTACGACTTCGATGCCCTCCTGAGCGTCGAGGATCATTTGCAATCCAGTGCGGACCAGGTCCTGGTCATCTGCAACCAGCACTCGAATGGTCATGACAATGACCTCCGGGGTAGCTCGATCGCCACTTCCCAACCCCGATCGGCCCCGGGGCCGACCTCGATGGTGCCGCCGAGGAGCTTTACCCGTTCCTGCATCCCCACGATCCCGTACCCGGGTTGCGATCTCGTCACGGCCACCGGTTCTCCGTCGTCACTCACCCGGAGGCGGACTTGGTCATGATCCGCGGAGACGACCACACGTACCAGGCTGGCGTTGCGGGCATGGCGGGTGGCGTTGGTGACCGATTCTTGGGCCAAACGATAAAGCGCCGCCTCCAGAGGCTGCCCCAAATCGTCGAGGTCCCCCTCACGAACCACACTCAGTCCCGGACCATGGCCGTTGTTGACCGCGAGTTGCTCGATGTCGACGATGCCCCGCTGTGGGGCGAGATCGAGTTCTTCATCATCGCGGAGGGCACCGACCATGGTTCGCATTTCGAGCAGGGTCCGCGACGCCTCTTGTTCAACGATTTGCAGGGCGCGCAATGCCGCCTCCGGGTCTGTTCCCGCCAGGGTTTGACCGGCCTGGGCTTGAATCGCAATGGCTGAGACATGATGTGCAACCGTGTCGTGCAACTCCCGAGCCAGCTGTTCTCGTTCCCGAAGACGAACCCGGTCGAGCTCTTGAACCCGGGCCCCGGTCCTGAACCTCACGGTGGCGCCGAGCACAGCGGGAAACAGAAGAACCATCCCACCAAAAATAGACTCGACCCAGTCGGTGAAATCTGCCGCTATACCCAATACGAGAACCGCGACGATGAAGAGCATCCCGATCGCCACCTCCCGTCCCGAGCCCCATCGAAAAAGCGAATAGGGAAGGATGAGGAGAAATCCCATTGTGTAGAGGCCCGCCGGCGGCTGATCGCTGGCGATTGCCACGATGTCGATTACGGCGACAGCCCCAAATGTCCAGGCCAGGGCCCCGAGTGGATAGGTGCGCCGAAACAGCAACGAGCCGGATAGTCCAATGGCAGTGGCCAACGCCAGGGGTTCCCAGATCACATCGTCTCGTAGGAAGGCTTCGAGAATCGCCAGTCCAACCACCAGAAACAGCAAGAACCAATCACGCCAAACCCGCCGGGGAGGATCCGGGGTGGCGCGCGGTTCCGCCAGCAGGGCTTTCCAGGCATTTCTCACCATGCCAGCGTAAATCTGGATTCTGTGCGGCGCATCATCCAAAAGTACGAATCCACGGGTGCCCGAAAGGCCGGGAAGCAATGGCCTAATGCCCGATGTGCCCGGAGCGGGGGTCCGACACGATGGGGCAAGACCCGGAACAAGTTCCCGGGAGACCCAACAGGAGCAAGATCGTGTCTAAAAACCTCTACAGACTGGGCCGGTTTTCGGCGACGCGCCCGTGGCTGATGATCGGGTCGTGGATGGCCCTCGCCATCGTCGTCATCGCAGCGTCGGCCGGATTCGGCCGCCCTCTGGTCGACTCTTCAGACGTGCCCGGACTCGACTCTCAAGACGCCACCGACCTTCTGACACAGGCCCACTCCGACCAGGCGGGATTGACCTCGCAACTGGTGCTCACCCCGTTGGATCCAGATGCCACCTTTTTCAACTCGAGTGAAGCGCGCTCCGCCCTGGCGGGAGTCGAGGCTGCTGCGTCCCGGCTTCCCAACGTCCTGGCCAGCAACGAACCATCTGACGCCCTGGCGACCGGGACCGAAACCGCCATCGCCAGCGGGGCTGTCTCACCGGATGGGCGGGTAGTTTTGATCCGCCTCCAGTACCCGGTGCTATCCGAGTTGAGTTCGGGCGACCTCGACAATCTCAAGGAGGTGGCGGCCCATGCCAGTGCGGAGTACCCGCTCCAGATCGAAACGAGTGGAGACCTCTTCTGGGCGTTTGAGGAGCCGGCGTCTGGTGCCACCGAGCTGATTGGCATCGTCGCAGCGGTCATAATCCTGCTGGTTGCATTCGGTTCTGTCATCGCCATGGGCCTACCGATCGGTATTGCAATCTTTGGTCTGGCCCTGGGGGTCAGCGCAATGACCCTCCTCAACTATCTAGTCGAGATACCCAGCTTCGCACCCGAGATGGCAGCGATGATCGGGCTCGGTGTCGGTATCGACTACGCCCTATTTCTGGTGACACGTCACAGGGAATTTCTCTCCAGCGGAATGACCGTGGTGGAATCTGCGGGGCGTGCCGTTGCAACCGCAGGCCAGGCCGTCGTGATCGCCGGTGGAACGGTAGTGATCGCCATTCTCGGGCTGGCAGTGGCTGGAATCCCCTACATGACCGCGGCTGGTGTCGCCACCTCCTTGATCGTGCTGATCATGGTGCTGGCATCAATCACATTGCTCCCCGCCTTCCTTGGCGTCGCCGGGCACCGGATCAATAGCCGCAAGGGCCGCTCGAGCAGAAGCGGGTTGAGCGGCGCAAGCCATAGATGGTTGGCGTGGGGGGAACACGTCTCGCGGCATGCATGGAAATACGCCGTCGGGGTCACGCTGGTTCTGGTCGGCCTGACCTCCCCGGTACTCGACCTTCGCCTCGGTTTTCCCGACGAAGGCACGTTGCCCGAGTCCTCCACACAACGGCGAGCCTACGACCTCGTGGCTGCGGGTTTCGGACCGGGTATCAATGGGCCACTCGTCATAGCCGTCGATATCTCAGACGACGCGTCCGTCGTTGCGCCCCTGGTCGACGCCATCGAAGCTGATCGCGGGATCGCAGATGTCAATCCGGCCGATATCAATTTGGATGCCGGAGTCGCCACCATACTGGCCTTTCCCACTACAGCACCTCAGGCTGAAGGCACGGTCGCCACGATCGATCGCCTGCGCAACGTGGTTTTCCCTGAGGTATTGGAGGGCAGCCCTGCCCGGGCCCACGTCGGTGGGCAAACAGCCGTCGTCACCGACACCGCGGGGAAGGTGAGCGATCGACTGCCGTTCTTCATCCTGGCCATCGTTTTGTTGTCCTTTCTCCTCCTGGCTGTGGTCTTCCGGTCGATCCTCGTGCCGCTCAAGGCGGCCCTGCTCAACCTCCTCAGCATCGGCGCGGCCTATGGGGTACTCGTGATGGTGTTTCAATGGGGTTGGGGCGCCAACCTGATCGGGCTTGAGACGACGGCACCGATTATTTCATTCATCCCGATGTTCATGTTCGCCGTTCTGTTCGGGCTGTCTATGGATTACGAGGTGTTTCTCCTCTCCAGGGTGAAGGAGGAATACCTCGAGACCGGCGACAACGAGAGTTCGGTCGTGCACGGGATTGCTAGCACGGCGCGGGTGATCAGTTCGGCCGCCCTGATAATGATCGCAGTGTTCCTCGGATTCGTGTTCGGCTCCGATCCGTCGATCAAAATGGTGGGCCTCGGACTGGCGACTGCCATTTTCATCGACGCAACTGTGGTCAGGATGATCCTGGTACCGGCATCGATGAAATTGATGGGCGATGCCAACTGGTGGATTCCGAAATGGCTCGACCGGATCATGCCTAGAGTCGAAATCGAGGGTCAATCGAGGCTCGGCGAGCCGGAGATGGAAATATCCGACCAGGCCCGACCCGAAAGCCGGGAACCGGTCGCCGTCGGTCCTACCAGCCTGTAAACCGAAAACTTAAGAGAAAGGCGAGAAAATGCACGCTAACCCACAGGATGCCGGGAGGGCTTACGCCGCCCGGCTCGACATCGACTATCCCGAGAAGCTGGATCGCTTAACCACATTCTTCCGATTGGTATGGGTGATCCCGATTGCGTTGATTCTCGGGCTGATCACTGCGACAGGTAGCACGACCATCGTCACCGACACCGGCGAGGAAATCGTCACCTCTGGTGGCGGCATCGTGGGGGGATTGTTCATCGCCACCGCCCTCATGATCCTGTTCCGCCAGAAGTACCCGAGATGGTGGTTTGACTTCTCCCTGGAACTCTCCCGGTTCGGTACCAGGGTCGGCGCCTACCTGGCGTTGCTGACCGACCGCTACCCGTCAACGGACGAGGAGCAGTCGGTCCACCTGGAACTCGACTATCCCGATGCACGGAATGAGCTGAACCGGTGGATGCCGATCGTCAAGATGCTATTGGCAATCCCCCACTATTTCGTCCTGGCCTTCCTCGTCCTTGGTGCGATACTGGCTGTCTTCATTGCCTGGTTTGCGATCTTGTTTACCGGGAGGTTCCCACGCCCGCTGTTCGATTTTGTAGTAGGCGTGGGTCGCTGGGCCCTCCGGGTCGAGGCATACGCATTCTTGTTGCTCACCGATGAGTACCCCCCGTTCTCGCTTTCTTGAGAGGCTCACGCGCTGAGGTCGCCCGAGAGTTGACAACCATACGTTGTATGGTTATCTTCCTTACGTCGTAAGAAGGAGAAAGACATGACATTACCGACTGCCGATTCCACCACAGAGATCACGAAGAGTCAGATGAGGGCTCTCATCCAGTCTGCCTACGGCGAACCAGAGAATGTCTTGACATTCGAGAACGTAGACATCCCGGTGCCTGGTGACGGTCAGGTGTTGATTCGGGTCCACGCCACTTCGATCAATGCTCTCGATTGGCATTTCGTATCCGGGACCCCCTACTTTCTTCGCCTGGTTTCCGGTTTGCGTACTCCGAAACGACGGATATCGGGAGCAGATGTCTCTGGGACGGTGGTCGGAGTGGGCAAAAACGTCCACAACCTCGTCATCGGCGACAGGGTTTTTGGTGAGATTCCGGGTGGGGGTTTCGCCGAATACGTTTCAGTTCGGGAAGGATTACTGGCACCGGTGCCGTCCAACATCACTTTCGCCGAAGCGGCGACCCTGGGTGTTGCCGCACTCACGGCGCTTCAGGGCATTCGCGACTGGGGTGGGCTCCGCCCGGGCCAGTCAGTGTTGATCAACGGCGCATCGGGCGGTGTGGGCACTTTTGCCATCCAGGTCGCTCGTGCCCTCGGTGCGAGTGAGGTCACAGCTGTGTGCAGCACCGGCAACGTCGATGCAGCCAGGTCGCTGGGGGCGGATCATGTGATCGACTACACCAGGGAAGATTTCGTCTCGTCGGATCGCCTTTACGACGTGCTATTCGACAACGTGGGGAATCGCACGCTCGGCGAGTGTCGTTCAGTACTCAAACCGGATGGGGCGTTGGTGATGGTCACCGGCGAAAAGGGCAAGTGGATCGCACCGTTGCCGAGGATTCTGGGGGCCAAAATCCTGTCAATATTCTGGAGTCAGAAAGCAACGAACAACACGGCAAAATCGACACCGGAAGACCTCCTGATTTTGCGTGAAATGGTCGAATCCGGCCATGTCAAACCGGCAGTCGAACGTACCATCGGCCTCGAAGACGTCATCGGGGCAATCAGCGACCAGGGGAAATTTCATGCTCGTGCCAAAACAGTGGTGCAGATCGAGACGGTGCTCTGATGCCGATGCCCATCTGGTGGGGAAAGATCAACAAACATGTGTTCAATCCCATGGCTCTCAGGGGAGATAAATGGTCGGTGATCAACCATGTCGGACGACGTTCCGGGACCAGTTATCGAACTCCACTTGAAGCTCATCCTGTGGATGGTGGATTCGTGTTCATCATGGTCTACGGCCCGAAAACCGACTGGGTTCGAAACGCATTAGCCGCTGGTTCGGCTGAATTGGAGTTCAAAGGCGAGAGGTATTTGTTGGAGTCGCCCCGGATGATTTCGAGGGATGAGGCTTCTGCCCTCCTACCGGAAACCACGTCGAGACCACCGGGGTTTCTAAACATCACCGACTTCTTGCTGATGGAAACGTCACCGGTCCACAAGGCAGACGTGCCCGCCGTTTCCTAGCGAACCGTCTCTTGGGCGTCGTACACGACCCGAAACCCAATATGACTCGTGCTGGTGTCGATCATCTGTGGTTGTCTCGCCGCCGGTCGATAGCGAAAGCAGTACTGAGTGGTGCAGAGGTGTGAACCACCTTTGACAACCTTCCGGCCGATCGGGACATCGGGCATGCCCGGGTCGTAGCTTTGCGCCTCAATCGGCGGGCGACTCGGGGCGCAACAGGAATTTGGCTGCGTCCGGGCCGGCTTGTTGTACCAATCGGAGGTCCACTCCCAGACATTTCCGGCCATGTCGTAGAGACCATATCCGTTGGGCTCGAACGAACCTACCGGGCTGGTCCGGGTCCAACCGTCTAACTCGGAATTCTCGTACGGGAAGCCCCCCTGCCAGGTGTTGGCCTTGGGAGTGTCGGTGTCCTGCGGATCCCCTTCGCCCCAGGTGAACTCGGCAGCGTCGTGGCCCCCTCGTGCGGCGAACTCCCATTCCGCCTCGGTGGGGAGGCGTCCGCCAACCCAACTGGCGTATGCCGCTGCATCAACGAAGGCAACATGCACGACGGGATGGTCGTCGAGGCCATGGAGGTCGGAACCCGGCCCTGTGGGTCGTCTCCATTCGGCCCCATGGGTCCACTCCCACCATTGGGTGTAATCCGAGAGGTCGACCCTGGCGGGTGTCATCCTGAATACGAGCGAACCTGGTACGAGGTCTTCGGGATTGGCCCCGGGATAGTCGTCAGCGAGTGGGGCGATCTCTGCGTGTGTGATATGTCCCGTTGCGGCGACGAATCTGGCGAACTCTGCGTTGGTCACCGTGGTCGGGTTTATCGAGAATGGGTCAACTGAGACCCGACGCGCCGGCCCCTCGTCGGGATAGTGACGATCCGAGCCCATCGAGAACTCACCGCCTTCCAGGTCGACCACGCCAGACATTGAACTGGAGCTAATTGCCGGCCGCCTCATACGGAGGACGGATGGCACATTCCACTTCCGGACGTTGAGGGAAGAGCTCCGCCAGATCCCTGCCCACTCGAGCGGAGATCTCCCGGGTCCCCGGCAACGCCATGTGATAGAGGTCTGCGTAGAACGTCCCGTTGTCATTCATGTCCGGATAGGACAGTACGGTCACCCCGGTTGCGGTCGCCAGACCGCTGAGCGCCCTGTCATAGTCGTCGAGGTCACGCTCTCCATCGTCCACGACCGCCGCCGCCAACTGTTCCCTCATCAACGGCATATCGACGATCACCACATATGCGCCGGTCGCCTTTACGTCTTCGATGATTTCTTTGAGGGAATCGAACTGGATAGGGCCTACCTGATAGTCGCGAAGTTCGCCCTCCCGAAGGCGGCGGTCCCGTTCGGGATCGTCAACGTAGTGGCCCCCATCGAATCCGCGGAAACGCCCGTCGGGGGTCAACCGGGCTTGCCAACTGGAGATAGATTCACCGTTGAGGTACCGATAGAGATTGCGGGGTTCACGTAGCCTCTCCCGTATCGCCACCAAGGCGAAGTTCTCCTGGAAGAACGACTCGATCGACTCCCCCACCGTTTGCCCCCCGTAGAGCCCTCGCCGACCTTCCGACTCGAGATAGTCCGACAGCTCACGTTCGTCGCTTGGTTCGTGGTCGTTGGTGTCTCTCGGACCCATCGAGATGACAACGATTTCGGGGCACAGCTCAGGAAGGACCAGGTCCTCGTCCCAAGCACCCCACTCCCGAATGGCCGATCCCGGATTGGACGCGTTGTATCCGGTGTCCGCCCAGTCGATGGCGTCGGCGATTGCGGTGACATCGATGCTCGCATTGGCGATAGATGACCCGATCACCGCGATGTCGACATCGCCCAACTCTTCGATTCGGATTGCCTTGCCCTGGACGAACGGTGTATCCCATACCTGGGGAGCCGGCAGCTTCGGTTCCAGAATCCGGGCGCCTGCCTCAGCTGCAACCAGGAGTGTGAACATCACGGCGAAGACGAGGATGGATCGATTTGTTCTCATCAGAATTGGAAATAGAGGAAGGGAACGGTTGGCTGTCCGCTGAAGATGATAAGGCCAAGCAGGACTATGGAGTAAGCCACTCCCTTGGCCACTGCCGGCCAGTGGATGATGGCCTCATGAGAACGCCCGGCCCGTTGGGCGATGTCCAGTATCAGACTCGCCGCGAGCAACGGGACAGTCAGGTAGATGTCGTCCCACGGAATCGGTCCCGCCCGCAGCGAAAAGAGCCCATCCAGGTAGGAGATTGCGCCCGACATCGAGGTCGATCGGAAGAAAATCCAGGCAAGAGCGACGAGATGAAAGGTAATAACGACAAGCGGGATGTCACGCCAACCGGGGAGAACCGGTTCCCCGTTTTCACTGTCCCTCCTCAACCAACGGTGGACCGATAGATAAAGCCCGTGGAGAAATCCCCAGAACACGAACACCCAGGCGGCCCCGTGCCACAACCCGCCGAGCAGCATCGTGATCATCAAGTTGCGATAGGTCATCCACTGACTGCCCCTGTTACCCCCGAGTGGGATGTACAGATAGTCCCGCAACCAGGTTGACAGGGAGATGTGCCATGTTCGCCAGAATTGAGTGATGTTCTTTGACAGGTAGGGCTGGTTGAAGTTGACCATCAAGTCGATACCGAGGATCCGGGCCGAACCGCGGGCAATCGAGGAGTAACCGGAGAAGTCCCCGTAAATCTGTAAAGAGAAGGCGTAAATTCCGATCAGGAGTTGAAGCCACCCCGCCGTGGCGGCGTTAGAGAATGCCTCTTCAACCACGGGCGCAACGGCATCGGCGAGAACGACCTTCTTAAAGAGGCCGATGAAGATCAGATATAGGCCCGAACCGATATCCGTGCGACCGACTCTCGGGCGATCATGCTCAAACTGAGGGAGGAGATGTCGGGCCCGCTCGATCGGGCCGGCGACGAGCTGTGGAAAGAACGAGACGAAGACAGCGAACGACAGGAGGTCCCTCGTCGGCTCTATTTGACGCCGGTAAATGTCAATCGTGTACGACATCGTCTGGAATGTGTAGAAGGAGATGCCTACGGGGAGGATGATCTGAAGCGTCGGAACTGAAGCATTGAACCCGAGGTCATTGAGTAGGTTGGCGAAAGAGTCGGCAAAGAAATCGAAATACTTGAAGAAGCCGAGGATGCCGAGGTTGACCACCATCGAGGTGGTCAGCAGCCGTTTGCGATTCTTTTCGCTGGCGGCGGGCATCGCACCGCCAACCAGAAAGTCGACGAGGGTGGAGACGATCAACAGGGAGAGAAAACGCCAGTCCCAGGCCGCGTAGAAGAGATACGACGCCACCAGCAGCATGACGTTTTGCCCACGCCGGGGTAAGAGTCTGTTGAGGGCGAAAACAACGGCCAGCAAAACCGCGTATTGGATCGAGTTAAAGGCCATCCCGGAGTGGAAAGCTAGTAGAGGTGTGGCGGATAAGACCGATGGTCAAATAGGCTGGCCTGAATCTGATAGGAGGAGTCAAATGCAGATAATTCTGATACCCGGAATGTGGCTCGATGCCTCGTCATGGGACAAGGTCATCCCGATACTCGAATCGGCCGGACACACCACCCATCCGATGACACTGCCCGGGCTGGAATCGGTCGGGTCGGATCGATCGGAAATCACGCTGGCGGATCACGTCGCCGCTGTTGTCGATGTCATCGACTCAGTTGGCGGCGATGTCGTTTTGGTGGGGCACTCAGCAGGAGCCGGGCTCGCTTACGCCGCCGTCGATGCTCGCCCGGAACGCGTCGCCCGTGCCATCTACATCGGAGGATTCCCTTCAGCCCACGGACAGCCCAACGCAGGGGGTTATCCGGCGGTGAACGGAGAGGTGCCATTTCCTGACTGGTCCGATTTCGACGAATCAGACCTCGCCGACCTCGATGAAGCGGGGCTGGCGGCATTCCGGGCTATGGCGATACCGACACCGGCAGGTGCGGTTGGCGACCCCCAACAGCTGTCCAATGAGCAACGGTACAAAGTTCCGACAACGATGATCTGTCCCGAATTCAGCGCCGAAATGCTTCAGGACTGGATTGCACAGGAAATGGACCCGGTCATCGAGTTCACTCGCATCGAGGATGTCGAGTATGTCGACCTCCCGACGGGACATTGGCCCCAGTTCACCAAACCCGAGGAGTTGGCAGCGGTGATACTCGAAAGCATCGATGGGAGAGCGGGTGGCTGACCCGCAGGTAATCGATTGGCTACTCGATTCCGACCCGTCGATCCGCTGGCAGGTGATGAATGACCTCAGCGACGAGCCAGCCGATGTCGTCGCGGCTGAACGATCAAAGGTCGCCACTGAGGGTTGGGGAGCCGAGTTGATCTCCCTTCAAGAGGTCGACGGTCGGTGGGATGGAGGTACCTACCGTCCGGGCTGGGTCGACGAGTCGAAGCCCTTCTTCGATGCGTGGACGGCGACCCATTTCGTACTGCAGAATCTCCGCGAGTTCGGCCTGGATGCCGCCAGCCCCGAAGCGGCCACGCTGAATGGGTCGGTCCGGGACAATGTCAGATGGGACGTCAACGACGCCCCGTATTTCCAGGGTGAGGTCGAACCCTGCATCAACGGGATCGCCCTCGCCAACGGTGCCTATTTCGGTGAGAAAGTCGACGACATCGCCGAAAGGCTCCTGGAGGACCAACTCGGCGACGGCGGTTGGAACTGTTGGGCGGAGTATGGAGCGGAGGTGTCCTCCTTTCACACCACGATCTGCGTGCTCGAGGGCCTCCTCGAATGGGAACTCGCTGGGTCTGTTTCAACGGCGATCGCCGCGGCTCGCCGAAAAGGCGAGGAATACCTTCTCGAGAGAGGACTGTTCCGGACCCGATCGACCGGGCAGGTCATCGACCCGCGATTCACCATGTTCTCCTTCCCGGTCCGCTGGTATTACGACGTGCTCCGCGCCCTCGACTACTTCCGAACGACTGGGGCTGAGGCTGACGAACGAATCGCTGAAGCAGTCGAACTCGTAGCCAAGAAAGGTGTGAAAAACGGACGTTGGGCGCTCGAAAACTCTCATCAGGGGCCAACCCATCTCGAAATGGAAGGCCCCGACGGTTTCCCCAGTCGGTGGAACACCCTGCGGGCATTACGGGTATTGAGGTGGGCTGAGTAGCCGGTCATCAGGGAAGCGGGACCGATCATGGCGGGTCGGGGCCGTTGGTGTAGGTGTGACCGTGTGGGGTCGTCCAGGTATAGCTGCCGTCGGGGTGGCGTTTGAGTGTCCACCCTGCTTCTTTCATGAGGTTTTCATGCCGGCAGAGCGGCCCGAGGTTTTCCGGGATGGTTTTTCCGCCTTTGGACCACGCCCGGTTGTGGTCGATATCGCTTTGGTGGGCTGGCATCCGGCATCCGGGTCCGACACAGGTGGTGGTTTCTGCAGTGAGGTGTCGGTGTTGTTTGAGGGTGGGTCGGCGTCGCGTGGTCCCTACCGAGACAATCTTGCCGTATTCGTCAACGATGGTGGTTTGCCAGATCTGGTCGGGGTCTGCTGCACGGCGGGCGATTTCGGCTATGACGGGTCCCCACCCAGGTATTTCTCCGGGGTTGTCGTCGAGCCTGGCCAGCGTGGTTAGATCGACCCTGATGTCGACAGTGTTCCGACGGTTCTGACCTGCCCGTTCCTCGGTGCCGCGGTTAGGCCCAGCGGTCCCGCAGAGGAGGTCTAAGAATGTGTCGGCTCTGAGCTGGTCGATGTTCCGGTGGTCGCCCCGGGTTTTCGAACTGTGGGCGAGTTGGTTGATGTGTCTCATCGCCCGGTTGGCTTCTAATACCGGGAGCCGGTAGGCCGTGAGGTTGGCGGTGCCATCCTCATTGGAGAACAGTTCCACAAACCGTTCTTTCAAACCTCTCTCGTAACGTTTCTGAGCCGACAACGGGTCGACAGTGATCGCCGCCCGTCTCAGTCGGGCTCCGAGCTCTCCGGTAGTCTTCTCGGCAGCATCTGCCAACTGGTTTCCGGTGATTTCTGCGATCTGGTGGTTCTCCAGGTGGGTGAGAGTGGCCACGATCACCCGGGCTTTCGGAGCGTCGATCCTGCCCCGTTTCATCTCGGTGAGCACCAGTGGGAATCGTTCGGTCACATCCAACGCAAGAGCAAGGAAACGATCGGCAGCACGTCTCGTCCACCCCAATGCGGGGCGTAGCTCATCGGCGGCATACTCATCCACCACAGCGACCCGTTCTGGAGGGGAACCAGCGAACCCGGGTGGAGTGTGCGCCAGGGCAGCGGCCGTTTCCAATGACGCAGCCTCATAGAACATTATCTGACGCCGTTCCGCCCCCATCAGGACCACCAGTTCGTAGCCGTTGAGTCGAGACCGGTCGACACCCGCTACAACAACCCCTAGTTCGGGGCCGGGCAACATCGTCTCCAACTCGGCGGGAAGAACCCCACGTACCCCAGTCGGTGCAGTAATCCACCCATCGATCCGGGTTCCAGGCTCCGTCCCTGAGCTGGATGCGTGGCGTTGACTTTGGTTGTCCTTAACGAACATACGTTCGACCCTACCGAACACAAACGAAGGGTTCAATACCCCCGTTCCCAATAACGGAAGAAGTTTTGGTGACCCTCGCAACGCCCTTCTTTCTGCATTCCAATGAGCCCGCGACCACAATGTCGATGCGATGAATTTCGACCTCTTCGACACACCCCGTCCCGAGATCAGTCCCATCGAGGCCGAGGAGACACTGCGAGAAATCTATGGGATTACCGGTACCGCCGTTCCACTCCCCGGCGAACGCGACCGCACGTTTCGGATTGATCGCCCGGGGTCGGTTGGCCACATCCTCAAGTTTGCCAACACGGCAGATAGGTCGGACGCCCTCGCCGCGCAAGCGGTCGCAATCGAGCACTCCCTCGCCATGGATCCGTCGCTGCCACTCCCCCGAACCATCCCCACCAGCGACGGAACCACAACCGGCAGGTACCGCGATCACGAGGTCATGCTCACGGACTTCCTGGTAGGAGTCGCTCCACCACCGACCGGCTCATCGCCTTCGCTGAAACGGGCGGTGGGCAAGATGAGCGCCCGCCTAAGCCGTGCCCTCCGTGGCCACGACAACCCGATACTGCATCGGCCGTTTCCGTGGGACCTGACCCGGCTCAGCGAATTGGAACCGCTGCAGGAGTACCTGGATTCGGAAAGGCGAGGAGTCGTGGCCGATGCGCTGGACCGATACATCGCCGGGGTCGAGCCCCAACTGGCCCATCTCCCCGCACAGGCAATTCATGGAGACCTCCACGACGACAACCTGGTGATGAGTGCTGACGATCCCGAGGAGATCTCCGGGGTTTTCGACTTTGGTGACATGACCTGGGGACCGCGGATCTGCGACCTCGCCGTCGCCGCAACGTATCAGACCTTCGGTGGCGACCCCGCGTTGGGCATTTCCCAGACCGCCGCGGCATACCACGTGGTCGATCCCCTCGATTTGAAGGAGATCGAACTCCTTCCGGGATTGGTTGCAGGTCGCTGTGTCCAATCGCTGCTGATGGCGGCGCGCCATCTCGCCATCCACCCCGAAAACGCCGAGTACGCGTCTGGTGACGCCCTGCAGATGTTCGAGACGCTGCTGGCCATCGAAAATGCCGACCGCTCTGCGACCGTCGACAAAATCCGATCGAGCTGCGGGTTTCGTATGGACGGAAAGGTCCCACTCAACGAGGCAAGGTCACGACGAACAGACGCCATGGGCCCTGCACTTGACTTGAGCTATTCCGAACCAGTACGCCCAATCCGTGGTGACGGGGTATGGCTCTACGACCGGGATGGGAGGCGTTACCTCGACGCCTATAACAACGTTCCCCATGTCGGCCACTCCCATCCCCAGGTGGTCGCTGCGATCTCTGCTCAGACCCGACGATTGAGCACAAACACCAGATATCTGGTCGATTCGGTCACCGAGTACGCCGAGAGGCTGGCCCGACGGTTTCCCGACCCGCTTTCAGTGGTGATGTTCACGAATTCCGGGAGTGAGGCAAACGACCTTGCCTACCAGATCGCGGTCGCCGCCACCGGCCACCACGGCGTGGTCACGACCGAGAATGCCTATCACGGAACCACCTGGGCAACCGCGGCGATGTCCCCGGAAGAGTTTGGTGGATTCAGCGATCGGACGGGGCGGGTCCGGGGCCATGAGATCCTTGCGAACGACGATGCCGGATCTTTGCTGACGGCCGATCTCGATGGTGCGGTGAGCACGATGGAATCGAATGGAAGCTCCCCCGCCGCTGCCATTTTCGACACCGTTTTTTCCAGTGAGGGGATCCATGAGCTGCCCGACGGCTATCTGGAGTCTGCAAGGCGGTGGGCCGATCGGCAGGGAGCATTGCTGATTGCGGACGAAGTCCAGGCAGGGTTCGGTCGGGTCGGCCCAAATTTCTGGGGATTCAACGGCAGCGGGGTTGTCCCCGATATCGTTACCCTCGGCAAGCCGATGGGCAATGGCTACCCCATTGGTGCAGTGGTCACGACCAGGGCAATCGCCGAGCAATTCGCCGATCGGTGGCACTACTTCTCCACCTTCGCGGGATCGCCGGTCGCAACCGCCGCAGGGATGGCGGTACTCGATGTGATCGAGGATGAAATGCTCGCCGAGCAGGCTCAGCTCATCGGCGACTATCTCCGCACCGCTATCGCATCGATCGCCCACCCATCGGTCAAGGATGTGCGCGGCCCCGGTCTGTTTATCGGTGTCGAGATGACCGGGCCGGACCTGGCCGAGCGGGTGAAAGAAGAAATGAAGGACCACGGTGTGTTGATCGGGACAACCGGCCCGAACGAGAACGTCCTCAAGATCAGGCCACCAATGGTATTTGGCGGCCACCACGCCGACATCCTGCTCGAGCGTTTGGGAACGGTCCTCGGGCAGGTGGCAAATTCGGGTGGAGGACGCTGACAGGACTGTCGATTGATTGCGACTCCACGTACGCTTTAGACAATGACCTGGAGAGATCGGTTTGATGCTCTCGACCGGAGAGTGATCACTTTTATGTCCTCATACGGGGTCGTCCTGCTCCGTTGGTCCATCGGACTGATCTTCATCTGGTTCGGCGCTCTCAAGCTCTTTCCTGGCATGAGCCCCGCGGACCAGATCGCTACTGACACCACCCAAGCCCTCACCCTTGGCTTGCTCCCTCCGAATGTCGCTCGTATCGGGCTCGCACTTCTCGAGATCACGATCGGAGTTGGCTTGATCACGCGCAAGTATCTGCGGTTGACACTGGGACTCCTGTTCGCCCAGATGGCAGGCACCCTGACACCACTATTGATCTTCCCGGAACGAATTTGGAGCGACTTCCCGTTTGTGCTGACGCTCGAGGGCCAATACATCATGAAGAATGCCGTCTTGATCTCCGCCGGCCTGGTGATCGGGGCCACCGTCAGGAACGAGACGGAATCGATTCCACTACCGACCCGGTCGACTCTCCCTCAACAGGACGGCTGACGCCATCCGGATCACCCTGACATATTCGGCGCACCTGACCCCGCGAACCGTTCGTTCAACTGGGCGACCAGGTCGGGGATCACCGGCCTGATCAGAGATTCGTATGCCGCCCCGGCGGCTTCTAGCAAATCCGAATCCTGCACGGCGTCCTGATCAGCGGTATATCTCATATGAATTACGGTGCCATCTACAGTCGGCTCGAATTCAATTGTGTGAATCAGTTTCACCGGCCCGCCCGGCGTGTCGACGATCGTCCGGTCGGTCACGTACTCGAATGGTCGCCAGTCGAGGATCTCCTCGATGGCCACATCCTTCCCATGCATACAGTGATTGGCCGATCCCACACCCCGCCGTCCCCCAACCGCTCCACTTACTTTTGCCTCGGTGACCCACGGCTGCCACGACATCCGTTGCCCGGGTGTGGTGAGAAATTCCCAGGCCACCTGGGGCGGGACCCGGGTCGGCACCTCGATCGTGAGGACCGAGTCTTCGGGTTCGACCCGTACCCGAGCGCGACCGTCTTCCTCCGTCCAGCGGCGCTCGAGATCGTAGGCCCATGTCGCCACGTCACCTATGTCGTCATAGGTCTCGACGCGATGAGTCATTCCGAGAAGTCCGGGGTCCAAACCCGCCGCGTCGACACATCGCTGGCTGAACAGTGAGTATGCGCTCATTCCTAATTGCTCCACCACTCCGTTCTTGGAGAGGCGGTGCACCACAATGGCATCCATCCCCAACAACTCTCGACGCCCGGCAACCTCCTGGACTATCGCCGGGCCATGATGAACGATGAACTTCAGGTCCAGGTCGGGGATCCGGCTACATGCGTTGCAGTCGCACGACGTGGCTTGACGGATGTCGCGCCTCCTACGCCGGAACCCGAAGTAGCAGCGCTCGATGTTGTCGAGAAGCATCGTCCCATCGAGGTCATCGCCGATCGCGAACATGAAGGCAGCGTCGCCCTCGATGCGTGACAGTTCAAAACCAGGTTGTAGTGCCGAAACTATGACCTCGAGAAGGTCGGTGAGGATGTCCGACGCATGGTCGATTTCAACTGTCGAGAGATAACCGGTGTAGCCGGAGATGTCTGCGATCAGGAAACAGGTAGGTCGTGCAGACTCCACGGCGCTATCGAGTCGCTGCGTGTCTAACAGGTTTGCATACCGGTATCACCCGAGGTCGTCAGCGATCGCGCCGGCCAAACCGGCTACCGAGGCGTTGACGGCATCCGACGTTTCGCCCGGGCCGGTGAAAACTGTCACGGCAAAGATCTCGCCGCCCGACTGGACCACCAGTTCACGTGGACCTCTGTCGTTGGGGTAATAGGCCGCGTCCCCGATCCCATCCACGTCGGTGACTCCGCCACGGTTGGCCTCGAAACCGCTCTTGGTTCCATCCCATCCCGACGCTTCACCGAAGTAGTAGACGTCCACTGATCCCACCTCGCCGCCGGTGATCGCAAATGAGCAGTTGCGAGCACTGCCTTCTACACCGTCGGCCACCGTTCCAATGAAGAACTGACTGACCAGTGCAGCATCGGCGAGATCGCAGGGCGAAGCGATCGCACCGCCAGAAACACCATCGGTGGAGTCCGAGCCGCTGCAGCCAACAAGGACGATGCCTAGGGCCACCACGAGAATTCGGGTTCTCACAGTCGCGAAGGATACTCAACCTCGGAGGCGCGTTTCACAGATTCGGACACGCGGGCCTAACTGGATGCATCCGTCACAGACGCTGACCTGGCGCCCTGCATGCCAAACTACCGCGATGGCCCAAAGCTGTCCGACAACCGGAACTGAGCTCGATCTGAATTCCGACGAGTCTTAGGATTACGACGGTCCGATCTTCCCCCCAGGGCTCGGCTTTGACCTCTCGAGCCTTCTCACGGCCGAGGCATTGCGAGGTGTTGCGGCCGTCGTCATCTCAACCCTGGTTCTGACAACGCCGAGCAGCTCGAGTTCACTCCCCGATCAGCGGATCCCGGCTGAGGTCGGGGCCGATCGACACACCACCTGGGGACTTTCGTCACTAGGAGCAACGCCCGTCGTCGCCGTAGTTTGGCTCTGTGAAGCCGACCGGAGCCAGTTTTTCCACCGTCGACGGCAACGAGGCCGCGGCACGGATCGCCCACTTGATGAGCGAGGTGATTGCAATTTACCCGATCACCCCGGCATCACCGATGGGTGAATTGGCTGATGCATGGTCGCATCAGGGCAGGCCCAACCTCTGGGGTGTCATCCCTAATGTGGTCGAAATGCAGTCCGAGGCCGGGGCAGCCGGCGCAGTTCATGGCTCGTTGACTGCCGGCGCGTTGACCACCACTTTCACGGCCTCGCAGGGATTACTTCTGATGATTCCGAACATGTACAAGATCGCCGGCGAGTTGACCCCGACCGTGATCCATGTCGCCGCTCGTTCGATCGCCACCCATGCCCTATCCATCTTTGGCGATCACTCCGACGTCATGGCCGCCCGCCAAACCGGATGGGCGATGCTGTCATCGGAGTCGGTGCAAGAGGCCCAAGACCTGGCGGTCATCTCCCACCTCGCCACAATGGAATCGAGAGTTCCATTCCTCCACTTCTTCGATGGTTTTCGCACCTCGCACGAGATGGCAAAGATCGAGATGTTCAGCGAACAGGACCTGCGCAAACTGGTGAACGAGAACCATATCGCCGCCCACCGAATCCGTGCACTCAACCCGAATCGACCGGTGCTGAGGGGGACGGCGCAGAACCCCGATGTCTTCTTCCAAGCGAGAGAGGCGGCGAACCTCTATTACCAGGATCTCCCAAAGCTTGTCAGCACGACGATGGATCGGTTTGCCGAAATCAGTGGCCGTTCGTACCAACTATTTCGCTACGACGGACACCCCAAAGCAGAGACCGTCATGGTGATAATGGGCTCAGGCGCCGGTGCGGCCCGAGAAGCCATCGACCGACTTGTCTCCGACGGAGAGAAGGTCGGGCTGGTCACGGTCAAACTGTACAGACCGTTTGACGTCGAAGCCTTCGCGAGCGTTCTGCCGGAGACCACCAGGCAGATAGCGGTTCTCGACCGCACCAAAGAACCCGGAGCCGTGGGCGAGCCGTTGTACCAAGACGTGGTCGCAGCCCTCGCCGAAGCCAGGAGGTCGATCGATGTTCGAGGGGGCCGATACGGGCTGTCATCCAAGGAATTCACCCCCGCAATGGCGGCCGGGGTTTTCTCGGAGGCCTCGAAATTGGACGGGCGCCGTCATTTCACCGTCGGGATCGTCGACGATGTAACGGGGCTTTCGATCAAGTACGACCCTGACGTCTGGCACGAGCCACCCGAGGTGGCCGGGGCAGTGTTCTACGGACTGGGGTCGGACGGCACAGTCGGGGCCAACAAGAACTCGGTCAAGATCATCGGAGAAGCCACCGACCTCTACGCCCAGGGATACTTCGTGTACGACTCGAAAAAGGCGGGGTCGAGGACGGTCAGCCATCTCCGGGTTTCAAAGGAGCCGATCCACTCCACCTATCTCGTTTCCCGCCCCGGTTTCGTCGCCATCCACCAGTTCGACTTCCTCGAGAAAGATGACATCCTCGATTCAGCCGCTGAAGGGGGCACTGTTCTTCTGAACAGCCCATTCGATTCTGGCAACACATGGACCCGACTAACCCGTGAGGCGCAGGCACACATCCGCAACAAGGACCTGACGGTTTGGGCGGTGGACGCCGCCGGGATTGCGCGGGAGGCGGGTCTGGGACGAAGAGTCAACACGGTGCTCCAGACCTGCTTCTTCCATCTCACCGACATCCTCGAAACCGAACACGCCATCTCGTTGATCAAGGATCAAATCCGCAAGTCCTACGGCAAAAGAGGTGAGGTTGTTGTGAGGCGGAATGAGGGGGCAGTCGATGCGGCGGTGGCCGGTTTGATACGGGTTATGCCCATCCATACCGACATCGTCGCGCGGTCGATTGCAGAGCCGGTTTCACAGATGGCTCCCGACTTCGTGAAGCGGGTCACTTCGATGATCCTGGCAGGGAGGGGTGATCTGCTGCCCGTATCGGCACTACCGGTCGACGGAGTGTTCCCAACCGGGACTGCCCGGTGGGAGAAGCGATCGATAGCCGAAGAGATACCGATCTGGGATGCAGACATATGCATCGATTGCGGACGATGCGCTTTGGTATGCCCTCATGCTGCTATTCGTTTCAAGGCATTTGATTCGGACATCCCCATTCCCGAGAGCTTCTTGTGGAAGGAGTCGACCGGAAAAGATCTTCGTGGCAAGAGAATCGCCATCCAGGTGGCTCCCGACGACTGCACCGGATGCGGTGTGTGCGTAGACGTGTGCCCGGCCAAGTCGAAGGAAATGGTCAAGCACAAGGCAATCAACATGGAGCCGAAACACCAACACCTGGACCGAGAGCGGACCAATTTCGACATATTCCTCTCCCTGCCCGAGATGTCGCGCAGCGAAGTCAACGCGAAGTCGGTCAAGGGCTCGCAGCTACTCCAGCCCCTATTCGAATTCTCAGGCGCATGTGCGGGATGCGGGGAAACCCCATATCTCAAACTTCTGACCCAGCTCCTCGGCGATCGCATGATCGTCGCCAACGCAACCGGTTGCTCCTCGATTTATGGTGCGAATCTGCCGACGACGCCGTGGTCGGTCGATGGCGCCGGTCGCGGCCCCGCCTGGTCAAACAGCCTCTTCGAGGACAACGCAGAGTTCGGCCTTGGGATGCGCCTTGCGCTCGAGTCCCAACGGGAGGATGCTGTTTTGCTACTGACTGCACTTGCTCCCGAATTGGGCCAGGTGGCAGTCGACCTTCTCGAAGTCACCGAGAACCCCAACCGCGACGATATCGACGCACTGGTGGATTTTCAGCGGCGTCTGGTCGCTGAGCTCAACGAGAAACTGGCCGTCCTCGAGGGGCCGCTCCCCCGCCGACTGGAGGGTGTGGCCGACTCGTTGATTGAAACCAGCGTGTGGATCGTCGGTGGTGACGGATGGGCATATGACATCGGATTCGGCGGGCTCGACCATGTGCTGTCGACTGGCAGAAACGTAAACATCCTGGTGCTCGACACCGAGGTCTACTCCAACACCGGGGGCCAGGCGTCGAAGGCTACGCCGAGGGCGGCGATCGCCAAGTTCGCATCGTCGGGAAAGGAAACCGGAAAGAAGGACCTGGGGCAGATCGCGATGTCCTACGGAGGCGTCTACGTGGGCCAGGTGGCCATGGGGGCCAACCCCACCCAGACCGTCAAGACATTCGCCGAAGCCGAGGCCCATCAAGGTCCGTCACTCATTCTCGCCTACAGCCCATGCATTGCGCATGGGATAGACATGTCGACTCAGATGAGTCATCAAAAGGAAGCCACCGACTCCGGATACTGGCCGCTGTATCGATACGACCCCGGCCGGGAACTGGTCGGATCACCGGGACTGCAACTCGATAGCCGGAAGCCGACCATTCCGTTCAAGCAATTCGCCTCCAAGGAGGCACGGTTTGCGATGCTAGGCAGGGCCGACCCCGACACAGCCTCGAGACTCATGGCCCGAGCCCAACAGGACATCGATGACCGCTGGCATCTTTACGAACAGATGGTCGAGATTCACCGAACTGCCGAATACGTGGAGGATGAAGATTGAGCACCGACCTCACGACCTATCTGGGGATTGAACTGGACCACCCCGTAATTCCATCTGCCTCGCCGCTCACGGGAGATGTCGACCATGTCCACGCACTTGCCGCAGCCGGAGCCCCGGCGGTGGTGTTGCCCAGCCTGTTCGAAGAACAGATAGAACACAACGCCATGGCAGTCCACGACAGTCTCGAACTGGGGGCGGAGGGTTTCGCCGAGGTCCCGGGTGGGTTCTTCCCCCAGCTCGACGACTACAACACCGGGACCGACGACTACCTCGAACTGATCCGAAGAGTAAAGAGCGAAGTAGGGATCCCGGTGATCGCCAGCCTCAACGGAACGAGCCCGGGGGGATGGACTCGATACGCCCGCATCCTCGCAGACGAGGGAGTCGACGCGCTCGAGGTCAACACATACAGCATCGCTGCTAACCCCCGGTTGAGCGCCCTGGATGTCGAGGACGTTCACCTGCAACTCGTCGAGCAAATCAAGAAGGAAGTGGACATCCCGCTGGCAATCAAGATCGGCCCCTATTTTTCTTCAACCGCCAACATGGCCCAAAAGCTGACAGACGCAGGTGCCGATGGTCTAGTCATTTTCAACCGCTTCTACCAACCCGACATCGATATCCACTCATTGGAGGTTGTCCCCAGCCTCGTACTTTCCGATCCTGGTGAGCTCCGGCTGGTCTTACGATGGCTGGCCATCCTCTACGGTCGTTCCAACTGCGACCTCGCCGCCACCACCGGTATCCACGAGGCACCCGGAGCTATCAAGGCAATCCTTGCTGGAGCCACAGTCACAATGATGGCGTCCGCCCTGCTCCGTCATGGTCCATCACGGCTGGCCGAGGTCCGAGGGGGCCTTCAGCAATGGCTGACGGACAGAGATTTTGATTCGGTTAGCCAGGCCCGGGGCAGTATGAGCTACAACGCGGTTCCCGACCCCTCAGCCTACGAGCGCGCCGGTTACATGCAGACCCTGACGTCATACGTCCCCACCTGGTAGGCGATTCGCTCGACTGGTCAGCCTCTTCGCCTGGCCCTGGCCAAAACTATTCCGACGGCCGGTCCGATCACGAGGAGTGAAATCACCGCGACACCAACTCCCGGGTTGAAATTGAAAACCTCAGCGATGCTCGCTTCGTACCCGACATCAATGCCGGAGAAGATGACCAGATTCACCGCAACGATGCTTGCAACGAGGAGTCCCGAGATGCCGCCAACGAGACAGTCGACGAGCCAACCCATGGCCGTCGATTTCGTCATGCGACGACCTCTCGTTCTAGATAAAGATGGTTTGAGCGCCCTCCGACAACTCCATGAAATCGGTGGCGCTGATGATGCCCTCAACCCTGTCGTACAGGTCGGTCTCATCGATGTGCATCATGTCGGCCGACATCCTGCAGGCCCAGAGATGCCCACCAGCATCCGTGATCATCTCGAGGAACTCCGGTATGTCAGGAATATCGATTCCCTCGATCTGCTTCTTCATCATGTGGGTGGCGAAAGCCGTCATCCCGGGCAACCCCATCAGCATCGGCGGCATGTGAGTCGCCGGGTTGCCCAGAGGCGTGAACTGGAGATGGCCCATGGTCTCTTTGTTGATCATGTCGAAACCCCAGAAGGTAAAGAAGATATGCGTCTCTATCCCTTCTCCGAGGGCCGCGTTTGCAAGGACCAAGCCCGGATAGGCCATATCCAGTGAGCCCTTCGAGCAGATGATCGCGAGTTTCCTGTCAGTTTCTGTGTCGTCGAACACCGGGACCGGTGCTTCCACTGTAAGTGTCATTTCGAACTCCTTTCAGACGCAGCCGACCGGCTTGGGGAGGCCGGCGACATACGCCATCTTCTTGGCGGGCTTCTTAGGGAACAACTGGAATAGCTCTTTAGTGGGTATTCCACCAACCGCGGTAACCCGACGAAGAGTCGGGGTCTCGCCTACGGCGAGATAGTCTTCCCTGAGGAAACGAATCGCATCGAGATGCCTCTCAGTTAGGTCGATGCCGATGTTGGCGGCGAGTTGCTTAGCCAAACCATCGTCCCATTCTTCATACTCGGTCATGAAGCCCTCGTCGTAGACGTGGACTTCATGACCGGCGATAGTTGCCAGGGTCATGTGTGACCCTCCTTTCTTTCAACACTCTTTCGTGATGTGATCGGTTGAGTCTCCGCGATTCGAATGTCACTGTTCGTCGGGTTCCTTCTTCCCAGCCATGGACATCAGGGCAGGGAGAGGTATGGGCCGTCCCGGGAGTAGTGCGTTCCAATACATCCACTTGAACATGAGCTTCCCGTAGTGATTCACTGAGGTTTCCTCCAACAACGAGAAGGGACCGACTACAGGAACGGGATACTTCCCGGGCAGGGGCTGGACTTCGTAGTTGAAGTCGAGAAGCAAGGCCTTACCGTCCCCGGACTCGACGAAGCAGTTCGCATGCCCATCGAATCGCATCGGCATCTCCTCGCCCCTGATGTGGTGAAGGAAATTGTCGATGAAAATGTCAACGGCAAAGTGGGCGACGGAGCCTGCCTTCGAGGTCGGCAAGTCGGCCGCATCGCCAATGGCAAAGATGTTGCTCCAGTCTTTGGAAAGGAAGTTCCCGTGGTCGACCGGCACATGGTTCAGCTCGTTGCCCAGGCCGCTACGTGCCACGAAATCGGCGCCCATGTTCACCGGGACGGTGACCAGGAGGTCGAAGGGAATCTCCCGCTCATCGAATGAGACAATTGTCTTGCTTTCGTTATCGACACGCTCGATGTAGAAGTCAGCTTCCAGTCCGATCCTTCTCTCGTCGAGCATGTTGCCAAGCAGGTTTGATGCCACCGGCTTGGTGAATGCACCGTCCAGCGGAGTCACATAAACGAACTCGACCCGATCCCGCATTCCTCTCCCCCTGAAGTGAGACTCGGCGAGAAAGGCGAATTCAAGTGGAGCCACCGGGCATTTGATCGGCATCTCGGTCACGTGGACCACGATTCGACCGCCCTCGAACCCATCGAGAGCGGCCCGGAGACGGGTAGCTCCTTCCAGGGTGTAGAAGTTGTGGATCGACTTTCCCCACTCAGGCCCATCCATGCCCGGAGTCTGGTCGGGTCGTGGGGAGGTACCCGTCGCTATCACCAGTTGGTCATAATCGAGGGTCGTGCCGTCGACCAGCTTTACCTGGTTCTGGCGAGGGATCACCTCATCGATCGTCTCTTCAATCCTGGTAACGCCCTCGGGGATAAATTCTGCCTGTGGCCTTACAACATCGGCGGGCGTGTATCCGCCAAAGGGGATGAACAAATAGCCAGGTTGGTAATGGTGCGCAGAGCTTTGGTCGACAACAGTTATCGACCACTCATCTTCGGCGAGAAGTGGTCGCAATTTGTTGACCAAGGTCGTCCCGGCCGTTCCTGCTCCAAGGACCAGCAGATTCTTCATGCTGTCTTTCCTTTGGTCTAGCTGTGGGTATTCCACATCCCGAGTATCCAACAGTCAGCCGGCCCTCACCAGAGGCAAAGGACCCGATAGGTCATGACGATCGCCGCGTTTTTGGTGCGAAGGGCCAGGAGGGCTGTAGAGGAAGCCGTCCGAACGGAGAATTAGCGAACACGGTGAATATGGCAGAATCGCACCTGTGACGCAGTCTGAGTACAAAATCAGAGCCCTCGACAGTTCGACATGGGACACGTTTGCCGACCTCGTCGAGGCCAACAACGGCATCTTTGGCGGATGCTGGTGCATGGGTTTTCATCCAAAGGAAGAAGAAACAACCGGGTCGAAGCGAGAACGGAAGAAAGAACTCGTCCTCGCCGGCAATGCCCACGCCGCTCTGGTCTTCGAAGGGGAAAAGTGCCTGGGTTGGGCCCAATTCGGGAAGCCGGAGGAAGTACCCCGGATCAAGAGTCGGGCTGCGTACGAGAAGGAACTCGAATCCCTTCCAGACTGGCGAATCGCATGTTGTTATGTCGGCAAGGGTCATCGACGGAAGGGCGTGGCCGCCGCAGCCCTTGGCGGGGCACTCGATCTCATTGCGGATGCGGGAGGTGGGCTCGTCGAGGGTTATCCGGAGGGCGCCGATGCCGTGCCTGCAGGATTCTTATACAACGGCGCACTATCGACCTACGAAAGCCTCGGGTTTGAGCGTGATCGGATGATTGGCATGCACCGGTGGGTGGTCAGGAAGCTGGTGGCGCCTAAGGCCTAAACGTCTATGTCACCCCTGAGCGCGTTCGCCGCGAGCGGCCTTCGCTACGATCGTTTCGATCCGCTTCGCCCGGGTGTCTTCTCTCGCGGCGCTGACCACCCACCACAGCATCGCTTTGCGTACACTCGGCGGAAAGTCATCCCAGGATGCCCGCGCAGTGGCATTAGCGTCCAGTGCCATGGCAAGCTCGTCGGGTTCGATGAGATCTTCAACGGGGTCGGAAATAGTCCACCAACCGTTCTCTTTCGCTGCATCGGCAGCGCGACGTCCAGCATCGGTCATCAAACCATCCGCCTCCATGTCGGCATAGCGCTGCCGGTTGAGCCGGGTCCAGCTGCTTCTCGCCTTTCTCGGTGTGAAAAGCTGCAGATTCCGTGGATCGTCGAGCACATACACGGTGGAGTCGACCCAACCGAAACAGATCGCCTCCTCGACCGCTTCTGGATACGGGCATCGGGGTTTTCCAGACGCTGGCCGCCAGGAACACAACCAGACCCCGGACTCGCTCTGGTGGTTGGCGTCCAACCAGCGGCGCCACTGGTCACGGGTCTCGGCGTGGTAGATCGGGTAGTCGAATTTCCAGTGGGTCGGATGGTCTGAAGAGGTGGGAGGAACAGGCTCCATCGAGCCTTATCCCGGGCCGACGTATTCGGCCAGGTGTTTGCCGGTGAGAGTCGAACCATCGGCGACGAGATCGGCAGGAGTGCCCTCGAACACGATCCGGCCGCCGTCATGCCCGGCTCCGGGGCCGAGGTCGATTATCCAATCGGCGTGCGCCATCACAGCCTGGTGGTGCTCGATGACTATCACCGATTTGCCCGAATCCACGAGCTGGTCGAGGAGACCGAGCAGATTGTCGACGTCGGCGAGATGAAGCCCACTTGTTGGCTCGTCCAGCACGTAAATCCCGCCCTTCTCCGCCATCTGGATCGCCAGCTTGAGGCGCTGCCTTTCCCCACCAGACAGGGTGGTTAGCGGCTGGCCGAGCGTGAGATAACCGAGCCCGACATCCGACATTCTCGCCAGGATCTTGTGTGCAGCCGGATTGTCCGCCTCACCGTCCCCGAAAAACTCCAGGGCCTCGGTCACCGGCAAAGCCAGCACCTCGCTGATGTCCTTGCCGGCGAGCTTGTATTCGAGAACAGACGCATCGAAACGTTTTCCCTCGCAGTCCTCACACGTTGTGGCCACGGTGTCCATAAAGCCCAGCTCGGTGTAAATGAGCCCGGCTCCGTTACACGTAGGACAGGCACCCTCCGAATTGGCACTGAACAGCGCCGGTTTGACGTCATTGGCCTTGGCGAAGGCCTTGCGGATCGGGTCGAGCATCCCGGTATAGGTTGCCGGATTACTCCGCCGTGAACCGCGGATCGGGGTCTGGTCAAAAGCGACCACACCGTCGCGGTCCGACACAGATCCATGGATAAGCGAGCTCTTGCCCGAACCAGCGACCCCGGTCACGACAACCAACACACCCAACGGGATGTCGACATTTACGTTTTCGAGGTTGTGCCTCGTCGCCCCGCGGATCTCCACCGTGCCCGAAGGCTTCCGCACCCCGTCCTTGAGGGTTGCCCTGTGGTCAAGGTGCCGGCCCGTAATCGTGTCGCTGGCGCGCAGGTCATCCACAGTGCCCTCGAACACGATTTCGCCACCGGCCGATCCGGCACCCGGGCCTAGGTCGACCACATGGTCGGCGATATTGATCACTTCTGGCTTGTGCTCGACGACGAGCACAGTGTTGCCCTTGTCCCTCAGTTGAATGAGAAGTTCGTTCATCCGCTGGATGTCGTGGGGGTGCAGTCCAACCGTCGGCTCGTCGAAGACGTATGTGACATCGGTCAGCGCCGACCCGAGATGGCGGATCATCTTGGTCCTCTGCGCCTCACCACCCGACAGAGTGCCCGAAGCCCGATCGAGCGAGAGGTATCCGAGGCCGATGTCGACGAACGAGTCCAGCAGGTCACCAAGAGTTCCGAGGAGTGGTGCCACCGACGGTTCATCGAGCCCGTCAACCCACTCGGCGAGGTCGCTGATCTGCATAGCGCAGGCATCGGCAATGTTGACGCCGTCGATCTTGGAAGACCGGGCGCCCTCGCTGAGCCGGGTCCCACCACAATCCGGGCAGGGCTTGAACGTGGCAGCTCGATCTACGAATGCCCGGATGTGTGGCTGTAGCGAGTCACGGTCCTTTGAGAAGAACGATTTCTGGATTTTGGGGATCAAACCTTCATAGGTCATGTTGGTCCCGACCAGCTTCACCTTGGTGGGCTCGGCGTACAGGAAGTCGTCGAGTTCCTTCTCCGTGTAGTCGCGAATCGGTTTATCTGGGTCGAGAAAACCCGATTCACTGAATATCCGGACGTACCACCCGTCGGCCTTGTACCCGGGAATAGTGATCGCACCATCGGCCAGCGACTTGGTGTCGTCGTAGAGCTCGGAGAGATCGATGTCGCTGACCGATCCCAAACCCTCGCACCGGGGGCACATCCCACCGGTGTAGCGTTCCCGCTTAACAACCCGTCTCTCCTTGACCTCGCCTCGCTCCACCTCCATCACTCCGCTGACCGTGCTGGAGGGGACATTGAACGCAAAGGCGTTGGGCGGGCCGATCTGAGGTTGCCCCAGTCTGCTGAAGAGGATGCGAAGCATGGCGTTTGCGTCGGTGGCGGTTCCTACGGTCGAGCGAGCATTGGCGCCCATCCTTTCCTGGTCGACGAGGATTGCCGTTGTCAATCCTTCGAGAAGGTCCACGTCGGGGCGGGCGAGGTTGGGCATGAATCCCTGAACGAATGTGCTGTAGGTCTCATTGATCATCCGCTGGGATTCGGCGGCGATGGTGTCGAATACCAGCGAGCTCTTGCCAGATCCCGAGACCCCGGTGAACACCGACAAACGGCGTTTCTGCAACTCGATGTCGACATTCTTGAGGTTGTTCTCCCGCGCACCGTGCACCCGAATCAAATCGTGGGCGTCGGCAACGTGTACCCCGGGCGGAGCTTTGTCAGCCAACAGAGGCCTTGATGAGCGCCCCGACCGACTTCTCGACGGCGGGAGTCCACTTGACGATGGCGAAGGTAACCGGCCACATAACCCCATCATCGAGCCTGGCCGCATCATTGAAGCCGAGGGTCGCATATCGGGCGTCGAACTTCGAGGCGCCCTGGAAGAAGCAGACCACCTTGCCATCGTCGTTGGCATAGGCGGGCATGCCATACCAGGTCTTGGGAAGGAGCCCCGGTGCCTTGGAGGCGACCAGTGCATGGATCCGCTCGGCAAGATTCCGATCCGCATCGGGCATCTCAGCTATCGCATCGAGCACCGCACGCTCATTATCGGCCTTCTTCTGGCCACCGCGGCCTTGCGCTTTCAGCTCCTTCGCCCGCTCTTTCATGGCCGCCCGCTCGGCGGCTGAGAACCCGTCTGAAGTTGTCTCTTTTTTGGTGCTCATTCCTTTACCTCCTGGATACGGATCAAATTGCCTGAGGGGTCGCGAAAGGCGCAATCGCGGACACCATAGGGCTGATCCGTGGGCTCCTGGACGACCTCGGCGTCGGTTGCCTGCAATCGGTCGAAAACTCCGTTGACGTCGCTACTTGCCAGATTGATGCTGGCGAACGTGCCTTTGGCCATCATCTCGGCAATCAAGTTGTGTTCATCCTGATTCAGGCCCGGTGTAGCTTCCGGAGGGTATAGGACGATGGCTGTGCCAGGTTGGTCGGCGGGGCCAACCGTGATCCAGTGCATTCCGCCATATTCAACGTCATTGCGCACTTCGAAGCCGAGGGTGTCCCGGTAGAAGGCGAGAGATGTTTCGGCGTCAGTGTGCGGGAGCATGCATTGATAAATTGAGATATCCATAAATCAAACCCTACGAGCGACTCGACGTCAGTGCTTCTCGATTCCTGACCGGTCTCGTCACTTGTTTAGCAATACACGGCGGGAATCCGGCCATCGCTTCCCACTCCATTTCGCGATAGACGCTGGGCGGCATGCCCACCAATTCGGTGAATCGAGTGCTGAAGGTACCCAGTGATGAAAACCCGACCTCGAAGCAAACTTCGGTCACGTTGAAGTCACCGCGCCGGAGGAAGGCCATGGCCCGTTCGATGCGCCTCGTCATCAGGTATGAATAGGGCGATTCGCCGAATGCGAGCTTGAATTGCCGGCTGAAGTGACCCGCCGACATGTGGGCGCCCCGGGCTAACTCCTCCACATCCAGCGGTTGTGCGTACTCCCGGTCGATCCGGTCGCGTACCCGGCGCAGCCACACCAGGTCTTCGAGAGATTTAGCTGAAGGATCTGAAAGGCTCACCCGGGAATTGTGCCACGAGGTCAGATTTGAAGAAGACGATTCGGTTTGGGGTCCGTAGGATCGTCGGCATGTGCCTAATCCTGGGGCTGGAATGACTACCGACCGTCTAAATGCAGCCCGGCCCAAGTCTGTGATCAGCTGGAAAGATTTCAGGGAGCTACAGTCCGAATTGGCCCGGTTCGGCGAGGCGAGGCTGACACAGGCTCCTGCCTATCTGGCAACGATTCGCGCTTCCGGCACACCCAGGGTCCACCCGGTGACACCGATCATCAGCCCTCTCGGCCTGTATGTGTTCATGGAGCCAACCTCGCCCAAGGGGCGAGACCTCGAAGAACGAGCTTGGTTCGCCTTGCACAGTGCTGTACCGGATGACGCCGGCACCGGGGGCGAGTTCAGCATCACGGGCCGGGGATTCGAGGTGGACGATCCAGATTTGTGGTCCGAGGTCGCCGATGCAGCGAGCTACACGCCGGCTGACCGATACATTCTCTTCGAGCTACAACTGAGCGAGGCCCGGTGCAATGGATATGGCGATGTCATGCTCCCTGCGACCCGAAAGTGGTCATCGGGCTCTTAACGGAGCGCTACATATAGCCCGACAAAGTCTCGTTAGCCATCGTCTAGCCTTACCTCGTGCATCGATTCCGCCTCTTTTTCCAGTCGAGTGAAGGGAAAGTGGCGGCGGGTTCGATCCTCGCCATCTCCTCCTCCCTCATCCTCGGGGCCATGGGCGCATCCCATCTGGTCACCATCCTTCCACTCATCGCGATCGTCATCATCGGTGGAGTGCCCTTGGTGTGGTCGATTACCAAGGACCTGATCGCCCGGACACCTGGTGCGGACCTGTTGGCGGCGATCGCCATCATCACCGCGGTACTCCTCGACGAGTGGATGGTGGCGGCGATCATCGTTTTGATGCTTTCCGGGGGCGAAGCCCTGGAGGAAGCAGCAACCGCCCGTGCCTCCCGGGTTCTCGAGGCACTTGCGAAGAGGGCGCCAACGATGGCCCATCGACTTCTAGCTGGTTCGGAGCGGACAGCCGACGTCCCAATAGATGAGATCGGGGTCGGCGACATGGTGGTCGTCTTCCCTCACGAGGTGTCTCCGGTGGACGGTGAAGTCGTTAAGGGCCACGGCACCATGGACGAGTCGTATCTGACCGGGGAGCCATATGTCATAACCAAGTCGGTGGGCTCGGCCGTGTTGTCGGGTGCGATCAATGGCGAAGACGCCCTCGTAGTGCAGGCTACGAAGACGGCCGCCGACTCCAGATACGCCCAAATCGTGGGCATCCTCGCCGAGGCCGAGGAGAACCGACCCCGGATGCGGCGGATGGCCGACCGCCTCGGCGCCTGGTACACGGTGCTCGCCCTGGTAATGGGCATCCTGGGGTGGGTCATCTCAGGCGACCCGGAGAGATTCCTGGCCGTCATGGTCATCGCCACTCCTTGTCCACTGCTCATCGCCGTGCCTGTCGCCATCGTGGGTGCCATCTCGCTGTCGGCCCGATCGGGAATCATCATCAGAGACCCGGCGATCCTGGAACGTGTATCGACGACGACGACGGTGATGTTCGACAAAACCGGCACTCTCACTTACGGGCGGCCGACAGTCACTGAAGTGCATTTGGCCCCGGGTGTCGATCGGGCGGAGGTGCTCCGACTTTCGGCGGCACTCGAGCGCTATTCCCGTCACCC
>JBGTFH010000047.1:0-2280 GCA_041747375.1 Acidimicrobiia bacterium | reverse complement strand
GAGGCAACACCGCAGGCATTCCCAACGATTCGATCCACAACTCCCGTGCCCAGCCCATGGTGTGGTAGAGGTGCTCGTCCTCTTCTTCTTCGACCTGCTCGTAGGCCTCCTTCAGGACAGAGGCGAGCTGGCCCTTGGCAGTCTCCGCCACCTTCCCGATCAGCTCCCAGTTGGAGTGGTCCTTGGTTTCGGCGTCGACCACCGCCTCGGCCGCCACCAACTGGGCACCTGCGGGATCGCCTGCTTCGAGAGCCATCTCCATCGATCGGATCAGGGCTTCTCCCTTGAATCGGACAACCTCCCTCCCGGGGGTATCCACTTCGGTATCCAGATCCAGATCGGTGAAGACCTGAGTGACGATCCGAACATGATTCTCGGTCTCGTCGAGGTACTTCTGCCACTCCTCTCGGAGGTCGTCGTTCACTGCGCAACGGATGGCCGTCTGGTACACCTGCACGCCACCCAGTTCGGTCTCCAACGCCTGATACAACAACTCCTCGACCTGCGCTTGCTTCACGATCTTCTCCCGTCTCGGCTCCCGATCGCTCGCTCCGGCGGAGCGGCGCCAGCCACATACCCCCGGCTGCGGCCGCCAAACAGGAATTCCGGAGATCGGTGTTCCAGAGGTCTGCTGCGCGCCACCCGCCCGTCTCGTCCCGATGGGCACACCCCCTACGGCGATTGCCGAGGTCCAGCTATGGTCCGGCTGGTTTTGCCACGGTGGGAGAGAACATGGGACAACCAACGGCACGGGATCCCGGCGACTTCGATGGTTTTCACCGTCTCCTCGAAGCCGCCAGGGACATCGCACCGGACGAGGTCCCGGCACTCCTGCGTGAGGTTGTCGACGTCGTCGGTGCCGCCGCGGCCCGGCTCTATGTGGCGGACTACGCGCTCCGAAGCCTTCAGCAGATCGACGAGAACGGCGCAGTTGGCAGTCCTCAGCCCATCGTTGGGACCTCGTCGGGTCGGGCCTTCATGAGTGGCACCACAGTGATCACAGGAGCGGAACCGACGGTGGTGGCGGTGCCACTCATCACAGAGGGAGACCGGATCGGTCTCCTCGAGCTGGACTACCCCGTCTGGGACGGCACTGTGCCTGGCGTCCTGGAGCCTGTCGTCGCCGCATTCGTGATGACCTTGATCGCCAAGACGCCGTTCAGCGACCAGTGGCCGATTGCTCGACGGACCAAACGGCCATCGCCCGCAGCGGAGATCCAGTGGGCGCTCCTGCCACCGCTGGCGTGCTCGGCCGGCGATGTCAGTATCGGTGGCGCCCTCGAACCCGCCTATGACATCGGTGGAGACTCGTTCGACTACGCCATCAACGGTCGCAAGCTGGAGTTCGCCATCATCGACGCAATCGGCCATGGCATCTCTGCGGTGTTGATATCCACCGTGACGATCAATGGTCTGCGCAACGCGCGCCGTGCCGGGATCGATCTTGTGTCCACCTACCAGGAGGCCGACCACCTGATCGAATCCCATTTCGGAGACTCCATCTTTGTCACCGGACAGATCGCCTCGCTCGACCTGGACGCAGGCATCCTCACCTGGATCAACGCCGGGCACGTGCTCCCGATGCTGGTGCGCAACGGCTCCTATGTCGGGCCCTTGAACTGTGCGCCTTCCATGCCGATGGGTCTCGGGGGCAAGGTGGTGGAGGTGGCGACGGAACATCTTCAACGCGGCGACCGCCTCCTGTTCTACACCGACGGGATCACCGAGTCGCGGGCACCCGACGGCACCCTCTTCGGCGAGGATCGACTTGCCGACTTCCTCGTCCGCTCCACCTTCGAGGAGCTCTCCGTCGCCGAGACCGCCCGACGGCTTTCCGAGAAGATCATCGACTACACGACTACCAGCCTGACCGACGACGCCACGCTTCTCCTGATCGAGTACCGCGGGCACGACCAACAGGCCTGAACCGGGATCGGCAGAAGTTCGACGGTGGATGGCCACCAGGCCTGTATCCTCGTCATGGCGTCGAGTCCCCGACGCGCTGGTGCACGACCGCTGGGGTGAAACATGACAGGCGAGCTGGGTATCGACCTCAAGACCGAAGACTCTCTGATCACTCTCCTCCTGCGGGGTGAGATCGACTACGGAAACGTGGCCAAGTTACGGACAGCCTTGATCGATCTCAGCAGCGGCGGAGCAAACCGAATCGATATCGACCTGGCTGATGTCGAATTCCTGGACTCCACCGCCCTCAGCGTCCTCGTACAGGCGAAGCGGCGACTCAACGACTCTGGGCGGCAGGTTGGCATCGTCAATCCG
>JBGTFH010000046.1:0-2672 GCA_041747375.1 Acidimicrobiia bacterium | reverse complement strand
GTGACATCAAATGGGTCGATCACCGGCAAACCGGTGTTCGGGTCCATATCTTCGCTCATCACCTCGGTGGTGGTGGTGTCGACCATCGCTTCGGATGTTGTGCTGTCACTTCCACCGTCGGCCGTTGTGGTGGTCTCGGAGTCGCCTCCACAAGCTGCCAGGACAAGGGTGAGGACAGCCACGAGGGCGATCGATCCCCTTAAACGAAATTTCATTGGATATTGCTCCTTATTGCTTTCTTATCCGGAATAGCCGGTTCGGCCCGAGTTGTCTCAGGCTGGGAGCAAGGTACGACCCCGAGGTGACCGAGTTCAGATCGGCGGGTTAACGGACGGTGAATCTTTTGTTGGGAAATCCGATCGAGACTTCGAAGGGTCTCGACACCCCCTCCGACCCTCACTCCGTTCGGGCCACCTCCCCCGTCACTCCGTTCCGAGGGAGGAAAACCTCTATACTTGACTCGAAGAAGTCCTCGGCCACGAGAACGCCGATACTCTTATGACATGTCTTCCCCCACAACCAGGCTCAGAATTAGCGACCAAGGATGACATGTCGGCGTTACGCGGCGACTTCCAACGCTTAGAGGGCCGATTTGAACGTTTGGAAGACCGATTTGACCGGCTCGAGGCAAAGATGGATCAGCACATTCGAACCTATTACGTGATGACCATTGGGTCGATGACAGGGCTAACCGCAATCTTCGGTGTAATCGTCACCGTCTTTCGGTGATCTAGACCGAACGACGGTCCTGACGAAGCAGGGTACGCACAGCAGAGTTCTTCCAGATGTTCCCCATCTGATCCCATTGGCGCTTCTTATCGATCAAGTTGATTTCCGATTCCACTGGTTCGTGGCTGTCGAAATGTCCGGCCAACCGGGTCAGAGTATGGGTCCAGATCTTGTCCTCGAGACGGCTCGTGTACACCTTGAAACTGGCTTCATACAGGGGATCGTTGGCCCGAACCAGGAGGTGAATCTTTGCGATGGCAGCATCGTCGACGTCCTCGTGGGCGCTGAAGGTGATGATCGCCGCCCACGGGTGGCCTTCGGGAGTCATGTAGGACCATGAACGATCGTCGGCATATATGACCCGCACCCCGGTCGTCACCTTCGTCGGACCGCGTCCCCCACCGATGAGTGCGATCTCACCAGGAGAAATGCCAGCTGCCGGGGCATAGAATTTGTTGGTGGGGTACCAGAACTCCCCGAAGTTCTCTTTCCACGTGCTGATCACGACTTCCGGCGTGGGCCCCGGGATACGTACCTGATAGGACTTCTGCCAGAGGCGCCCGAAACCCTGGAGCGGCCCGGTGGGCTTCCTCCCCTCGACGTTCCCCTTCTGGGCGCCCTCAGCCACTTCCTCTACGTGGAAGGTATCGATCGGTTTGGCCCAGTTGTCCTTGTCCCGTGGTTCTGCCAATTGCTCTCCTTGTCGTAGGCCCCACAATGGCTGATAACCGTTCCGATAACGTTACGAGAACTGGTGACGGTTTCGTAACGGTTTATCGACCACAATGGGCGCAATGAAGCAATTCGACGCGGTCGTGGTTGGGGCCGGGCCCAACGGGCTGGCGGCCGCAGTAGAACTGGCGCGAAACGGCCTGAGGGTCCAACTGCTCGAAGCCGCCGACGAAATCGGCGGTGGGACCCGAACCCAAGAATTGACCATCCCGGGATTCCTCCACGATGTCTGTTCGGCAATCCATCCCACCGGGGTCGCCTCGCCCTTCTTCAACTCGATTGATCTCGATGTCGAGTGGATCCACCCGCCGATTCCCTTCACCCACCCCCTCGGCGACGGCCGGGCAGTTGCGATGCATAGGTCGGTGGACGACACCGCGGAGGGGCTCGGCGCCGACAGGAAGCGATACACCTCGATGATGGGGCCCCTGGTCGACCACATCGACGATGTCATCGACGACTTTCTCACGCCGCTGACCATGTGGCCGGAACACTTCTCTTCGTTTGCCCGAATGTCAGCGCTTGGCATCCTGCCGGCGAACACCCTGATCCAGCGGTTCGAGACAGATGGTGCCCGTGCATTGCTCTCGGGTCTCTCCGCGCACTCCATAGCGTCCTTCAAGGCTCCCGGCTCGGCCGGTGTCGGGCTGATGCTCGGTGCCATCGGGCATGGCTATGGCTGGCCCCTGGTCGCAGGTGGGTCCCAAGCCATCGCTGCCGCCCTCGCCATTCGGTTCGAGGAATTGGGTGGGACTCTCGAGGTCGGCCGAAGAGTCACAGACATCGAGCAGGTTGACTCCCCCATCGTCGTTTTCGATGTTATGCCCGATGCCCTTTACAGGATCGCGGGGAAACGTCTCAACCCGGCGGGGAGGCGTCGACTTCTGAAGTGGAAGGCGGGCGCCGGAGTGTTCAAGGTGGACTGGGCCCTCGATGGCCCCATTCCGTGGGCCGACCCGTTGAGCAGCAGCGCCGGGACGGTCCACGCCGGTGGGACCTTCGAAGAGGTCAGGTTGTCGGAGAGCGAGGTGGCTGCCGGACGCCACCCCGATAAACCCTTCGTGCTGGTGGCCCAACAGTCGTTATTCGATCCGACCCGAGCGCCTGGCGGGAATCAGACTGCATGGGGCTACTGCCATGTTCCGGCGGGCTCCAATCGGGATATGACGGGACCTATCGAAGACCAAATCGAACGGTTCGCTCCGGGCTTC
>JBGTFH010000045.1:0-52028 GCA_041747375.1 Acidimicrobiia bacterium | reverse complement strand
ATTTCACCTAGCCCAAAAGCCAACTGATGCGAGAATGTCCGCGCTAGAAGGAGATCGTGACGTGAGATCGATTCCGGCCTGGCTCCCGCCAGCCCATTCCACAAAGTGGCACAACCGACGTGTCTGGGACTCACTCGGCTACATACGAGTCAGAACCCTCGCTAACGCATCATGGCAACGCGACATCGATTGGCTAATTCTCATCTTTGACCGGCACCGACCCGACCAACCAGGGGCCGAAAGGGATGCCCTTGATATTGCAAGACATGCCGCCAGGACTTACCGGACCCTGCAACGGCAAGGACGTGACGAGGAGGCTCACTGGGACGCGGTGATCGATGCGCTGGACAGCTACCTGAAGTTGGTCTAAGAGCAACACCTACGCGAGGTGGCGTCGCCAACCGGCGAGCGTGTGGCCAAGTGAAAAAGCAGATCTGGATCGGGTTCGTTCACGTGACGCCGGGAGATGTTGGTGATTCGTGGCGGGACGCATTCGGTGATGCGGATGGCGGCTACGCGTGGGCGCTTGCGAATGCAACCGATGCAGAAGACTTCGAACGATCAATTTTGGAGAACATCACAGCTTCAGGCTGGCAGGTGGGGAGCTTCGATGATGTCTCGACTTTTGAAGCCTCCTTCGAGGCGCAGCGACCTCCAGCCGAGATCAAGTCGGCGAGACGGCGACTTCGCTCCACGGGCGTCCCTCAGTTCACTGATTTCCATCTTTATCGCCGTCCCGACTATTCCCCCTCCAGTAGGTGGGCTGGGCAGCTCGAAGGCTTGAGTGAACTTCAAGCCGAGGTGGCTCGAAACATCCAAGACATGGTGAATGAACTGGATCTCCCATTCCTAGAGGGAATCAACGTGAGTCGCGAGGGTGAAGAGGTGGAGATCGTCCTCATCAATTCGGACGAACAGAGTGTGGACTTGGCGGTCCGCGTCGAGAACGACCAAGCAGTGACCGTCGACTACTCGATCAGCCACATCCACTTCACCGACGGAGAGGACGACTGGCTCGACATGCCGCTCACATTCATCGCATCGGCTCTACAAGGAGGTGTCAAGGTCGACATCTGTACGAAGGGCAATGAAGTGGCCGCGGCACGCACATACTTGTTGGAGGCCGACGGGAGTTGGGATGAATGGTCGACTTCGATCTATCACCACTCCCTAAAGCCGGACAAACTCAGTGGTAGGGAACCTGACGACTCGTTAATCCTGACCTTCCAGTCTGGCTAATACCTCGGAGCTGTGGACGAGTCGGTACTGATCTGCCCGGAGCATCAGGCTTTGAGCAGAACATGACTACTCAAGAGTGCGGCCAATTAGAATTGGACCGATAATGCCGGTCTATATGGTCACCACTGACCGCCAGGGGAACCCTGTTTCGCTGTTTCGGTGCCCTTCGGCCGAAGACACGCATCGCATCGATCGCCTTGAACCCGTTGGCTGGGTAAGGGTCCCGCTCCAGAAGGTGATTGGGTTCGACGGTAGAAAGCCTTGGACCCCGGTGAGTGAAGTGGAAGCACAGCAGATCGCTCTGGAACACCGATTACCTGTCGATCAGTTTTCGAGTACCAAGTCGCTGACTTCGATGCTGGATGTTGGTTCAGGCAGGGACGCAGTAGTTGTGGGGGCGGGGGTACTCGGTGGGGTTCTTCTTCTAGCAACCGAGTTGACCAGTCTTCCGCCCTGGTTGGGTGTTGTCGGTCTTGGAATGGTCGCTGTCGCTGTGATCATCGTTGCGATGGACGGTTTCCGGGCAGCTAAGAGATTGGGAGTCCCGTGGCCGGTAGCGGTCTGGAGATCTGTCAGGTCGGCGTTCAGGGCACTCTTTGAAATGCTTCCCTGAACCGCCAAGTCCTGTCGGTACGTCTTGTTGTTGCGTCCAAGGAAGGCGTTAGATTGCCTTCGTGAGCCGCCAGCAAAGGAGAGCTTCAGGAAGCAAGTCTTTCGTTGACATTCTGCAGGGTTGGTTCGGACATAAGGCAGCGCCGGTTGCCGATCGGGAGGCCATTGAACGCGGTGAGGAAGTTGCCGTCTCTTGTTTCCTACCGGGTCCGAGGATGGGCAGGTGGAGATGGTGGAGGCAGGGTGTCCTAGTTCTCGGAGAGTCCGAGGCGTGGTGGCGACCGTGGCCCCAACTTGGCCGACGAGGAGTGCCCCTGGGTGAACTTGTTTATGGGGGTTCGAGGCCCGTGTCTGAGCACCAGCTGAATTTGAAACGGCACCTCTTCTCAGTGATCACGTTGGGTGATGGTTCTCTAACCGAGTCAGAGATCGCCGTGCCGACTGGCGACGTTCACCTTGTGGAGTGGTGGTGCCGTCGAGTACATCACGACTAGCGAAGATGAACTGGTCACAGTCGATAACGGTTAGATGCGGTGACCGCTCGATATCGACATATCGCTCGGGTCAGCGATCTCCTCCTCGTTGTGAGGTGTAGCCAAATGTGTAGCCGTACCAGACCGCACAGGACGACACCAGACAACACGACTGGTCGAAATTTCTAGACAGGACCGCACCAAACAACACCAACCCGGACTGGACGGACGGGGTGGGTGGGACTGTTAATCCGAAGGTTGTAGGTTCGAGTCCTACCCGCGGAGCGGAGGGGAGCGCACGATCGCACCTAGAACGCTGATCTGAGCCGGGCTCCGGAGGATTTCCAGTTCAAATACCGACCTCTGGCGATGGGTGGTGCGAGAGGCCGCATGCACCGGGACCGTGTGGCACACTTGCTGGAGAAATAATGAGCTTTGTAACGCGAGGATTTCGGCGTCGAGACACGGTTGATGATGCTCCTCCCGAGCGTGTGCCGCCGGGCCAGTACGTCACCATCGACTTTCCAGTGCTCTCTGCCGGACCGACCCCTCGGGTGCCGTTGGACGAGTGGCAGTTCACCCTCACCGACGCCGCGGGAGACACTATCATGTGGACCTGGCCTGAATTCACCGCACTCCAGATAGAGACGGTCACCGTCGACATCCACTGCGTCACTAAGTGGTCCAAGCTCGACACGACCTGGGAAGGGATCTCGCTCGACACGCTGCTCGCCGGTGTCGGTGCTGTCGGTACTCACGCGATGGTCCACTCCTACGGCGGGTACACCACGAACCTGCCGGTGGCGGACATCTCCGGAGGGAAAGCCTGGATCGCATTCCGCTACGAAGGCGAGCCGCTGGGACCGGAGCACGGGGGACCAGCCCGCCTCCTGGTTCCTCACCTCTACTTCTGGAAAAGCGCCAAGTGGGTCCAAGGAATGACGTTCTCTGACGCGGATCGGCCCGGCTTCTGGGAGTCCTACGGCTATCACAACTATGGGGATCCGTGGCTGGAACAGCGATACACGGGAGACTGACCTGGTCGCCGGCGAAGGTCGATGAGTTCATCTCTGAGACTCATAGTGTCCGCAGCATCGTCCTCGAGAGTCCCGACTGGCCCGGTCATCTTCCCGGGCAGCATATCGACATACGGCTCACCGCCGAGGACGGATACCAGGCCCAGCGCAGCTACTCGATCGCGGCTCCGCCGAATGGAGACCGCGTCGTCATCACCGTCGAGCTGGTCGAAGACGGCGAGGTCTCGGCCTTTCTCATCGAAGACCTGTTCCTCGGAGATCGAATCGAGATCCGGGGACCGATCGGTGGTTACTTCGTCTGGGAACCATCCATGGGAGGACCCCTGCAGCTCATCAGTGGTGGAAGTGGAGTGGTACCGCTCATGGCGATGCTGCGAGCCAGGGTCGAGTCGGGCAGTGATGTTCCCGTGCGCTTTCTGAGCTCGGCGCGCACCCACGAAGATGTGATCTACCGGGTTGAGCTCGAAGAGATCGCATCCAACGAGTCGGGAGTCGAGATTGTGCATACCCTCACCCGTAGCCATCCGCCGGATTGGACCGGACCAACACGGCGGGTTGATCGGGAGATGCTCGTTGAGTACGTCGTGCCTCCGCAGCAGTCACCGCTCATTTACGTTTGTGGGCCCACCGGGTTCGTGGAGTCAGTCGCCACCACCCTGGTCGAGTTGGGCCACCCACCAGAGCGGGTGAGGACCGAACGCTTCGGGCCCACGGGAGGAGGTCGACCATGACCGGCGACTCTCACCTGGATGGCAACGCCATCGCTGGGGTCCTGTACGAGTTGTTCGGGCGAGAGATGACCGATCATCGTGGGGCCTGTGGCCACTGTGGCGCGGAGAATCCGCTCGGAGCGGTGCACGTCTACACCGACGCTCCGGGAACTGTGCTGCGATGCCCCACCTGTGCCAGTGTCCTCATTGTCATAGTCAGGCATCCAGATGGGATGCGGATAAGCTTCGAGGCCATCCGTTGGCTCCAAACATGATCGTGATCTGCGAGAAAAGGTTGACTGATTTGCATCTCGACCCCCCGATCACGACCGGGCGACGAACCACAAGGGTGATTCGATGAGTCCAGATCCGCCCACGGGGGAAATCCGGACGATTGACCGCGGAGAACTCCAACACAAAATGGAACGGGGTGATAAGTTTCGCTTGGTGATGGCTCTCAACGAATGGGCGTTTCGTGCCAAGCACATTCCGGGCTCAGAGCATTTCAACACCCCTGACGAGTTGTTCTCTTCGCTGCGACCCCAAGAGGAGATAGTGGTCTATTGCACGAGCTTCGACTGTCACTCCAGCGTCGCGCTGTACTCAGCGCTCGTCGATGCTGGGTTCGCCAACGTGCGGCGTTACTCCGGCGGCCTCCGCGACTGGGAGGAAGCTGGTCTGGCGTTGGAGGGTGACTGGGCGTAGGCCGGGGAGTAATCGAATCTTCGGAGCATCGGCGACGACTCTCGATCGACCACTTGTCTCACTTCGTTGTCTTTGGCGATTAGCGGCGGAGCCTGGAGTCGGCACGCGCGTCAACCTGTAGCCAAATGTGTAGCCGTACCAGACCGCACAGGACGACACCAGACATCACGAACGATCGGGATTCGTAGACAGAACGGCACCAAACGGCACGTACTCGGACTGGACGGACGCCCGTGGCGTGACTGTTAATCCGAAGGTTGTAGGTTCGAGTCCTACCCGCGGAGCGGGAGAAACCCCAGGCATTGTTTGGGGTTTCTGGTTTTTGTGTTCCTACGCATGTGCTGGCTGTAGCCATTGTGTAGCCCTGGTAGTGCATCGGCGGTCAGATTGAAACGGGCTGCGAGTTGCACCGGATGAATAATTGCGGCGGTGCGTGATCGTTGGCTGAGCGGAGGGCTCATGGCATGATCGCGACATCAAGTGCCGGGACTAGTGATCTTGAAAGAATGGTGGTCATGAAATACCTTCTCACCTCCGGTGGCGTACGAAACCCGAGCATCTCCCAAGCCCTTGTTGATCTCCTGGGCAAGCCGATCTCTGAGTCGAACGCGCTGTTCATTCCCACTGCGATATATCCCTTTCCCGGAAGTCCGTATTTGGCGCACGATGCGATCATGGGAGAAGCTTCGAACCCGCCGGCAGCTGCCCTGGGGTGGAATTCGCTGGGAGTGTTAGAACTCAGCGTTTTGCCGAGCATCCGGGAAGAGAGCTGGATCCCGACGGTTCGCGAGGCTGACGCCTTGGTCGTGTGGGGTGGCCATGTGTCGTTCCTGCACTACTGGATGCGTAAGTCAGGTCTGGCCGACCTATTCCCGTCCCTGAATAACCTGGTCTACCTGGGGGTAAGTGCCGGAAGCATCGTTGTGACTCCATACAACTGCGACGCGGAGTTCAACCTCAAGCACGTGCCCGACGGCAGCGAGATCGCGGTGAATACCGACAAAGGGTTAGGGCTGGTCGAAGTTACGTTGTACCCACACCTCAACCGCACCGACATGCCACCCACTCCTGTGGCCGAGATGGAAGAGTGGGCAGCCAACCTTCCAGTGCCGGCCTATGCGATCGACGACGACACCGCCATCAAGGTGCTCGATGGCGAAATCGAAGTGATTTCCGAAGGCACCTGGAAGCTCCTCAACCCCGACAATCCGTATTGATGATCACGGGTGGGCGAGCACGGATTGAGGTGGCTGGGTTGTGTGGATAGAAGTCCGGCTGGTGTCTTAAGCCTTCCCCAGTCCGGATACAGACTTGAAGGTGATTGAGTCGTCTCCGTTCGACCAGACCATCTGGTCGCCGCTCACTGACACGTCGACCGCGCCCTCCGACATCACGGCCTGAAAGGCGAAATCCACTTGCATCAGGGCGCTCTCATCCAGTCCCGAGTCCTTCGGCGGAAGGCAGAAGGCGGCTTCCATGAACACGTTCTCCAGGAGCCACGTTCCCCGGTCGGTGACGGAAAATGAACCACGAAGGTTGTTGCACCCTGCCTCACCGCTGATCGTGTCTTCTTCGATGGACACCCGAGGCGTGTGAACTACGTTGGTGCCGGGTTCTACGTCCTGTATCGTGCCGTCAAGGCGGAAACTAACAGCCTCCCAGACGCCTTCGCCTCCTGACGATCCTCCCGTCATCTATTCGGTCATCGAGCAGGCGAAGATCAGCAACGCAGCGACCCCCAAGACGACCCTTCTCATCACGTTTCTCAGCTTATAAGGTCCGCAAGGAATCCGGTAATATCGCTCGGGGGGTGGTCATTCTCCGCGGAGACCGCTCCTTTTGTCTAGTGGCTGGACACTTGACTGTCTAACGGATAGACATATACTCACATGAGGGCCGAAGAAGTAGTCAAGATTCTCAAGGATGCTGGCGCCGAATGGCGGCAGGGCAAAGGGTCTCACCGGGTCTACTCCTTTGGAGAATGTACGACGGTTGTCCCGATGCACTCGGGAGACATGCCGAAGGGAACGCTGAGGGCGATTGAAAGGCAGATGGAACCATGTCTCGGCAAGAAATGGCTGACGCAGTGAGATACCGTGGGGTCTTTGAATACGAGGACGGCAGCTGGACCGCCACCTCTCCGGATGTTCCAGGAGCCATCACCTGGGGGCGATCAATGGCTGGGGCTCGTAAGCATCTGATAGAGGCGATCGCATCACTCCTCGACGTCGAAGACGAGGTCGTAGGGCTCGGCGAAGTGAAGTTCGTATTTCCTAATCATGAGACGCTTACTGCGATTATTGAGCAAAATCGCGCCGCACGCCAGGATCTCGAGGAAGCTCAAGCCGCTGCCACGGAGGCTCTGGTCAAGGCGATCAAGTCAGCACGTCGAGATGTCGATCTCTCACTACGAGACGCCGCCGAGATAACCGGGGTCTCATTCCAGCGGGTGCAGCAGGTCGAGAAGGAACTCGCCGAGGCCTAGCGGCTGACGTCTGTGGGGTCGCGGAGGCTCGCCGGCGGCGGAACGAAACGGTTTCTCTAGGTGTGTTGCAGCGGCGTTCCGACGAGCCGTTCGCGCGGGATCACCTGGCTATATTTCCGAGCATGAGATACACCGGTGCCGTGACTTACCAGCCGCCTCTTCAGGCGAGGTCTGCCTTGAAGTCGGCATGAAAATCCAAATTGAGAGCGATGCGGAAGGGATGCCTACGCGCGAATGACTGATCCGATTGGCGAAATCATCGGGGACTACCGGGCATTCGTTGCACAGCAGCGAGACCGGCTGGCCACTCGCGGCATCGACATCACCCCATACGAACTCAGCCATCTCGCATACCGGGTCCCCGAGTGGGACCAGTACTTGCATGTGCGGACGCTCATCGAACGCCACGCGGTCGCCAATCACGAGAACGTGTGGAACGGTCGCCCGATCTCCTTGATCGTTCTTGCCGATCCGCTCGAAGTCCTCGACGGCAAGGTCGTACCGCTGATCGAGCTCATCCCGCCCGTGCACCAGCGCGTCTACAAGATGGGGTTGGAGCACCTTGGCGTCGTTGTCGGCAACACGTTCGACGCGTTTGTGGAATCCCACAAGCCCGTCCTAACGGGACAACAATTCCAGGGTCCGAACAGCACACCCGACCCCGTCTACATCTTGTTCGAGGACTTCACCCACGTGAAGTTCTATCGGCTTTCACTGAGGGCGTCGGTCGAGCTCGAAGATGGCCCGTTCGACGGGTTCCATCACGTCGACGACTGGGTTCCACAGCGGGTCGTTACCGCAACTGGCCCGAACCCGCTGCCGCGCTGACCGGGCCATCCCCCGCGGCTAGCGACGCCTCGCCTTAGTCGTCGATTGCTTCGATGCCCTGTTCTTTCAGGATTTCGAGGTGGTCTTTCATTGCCTGGAGCTGTTCTGGAGGGTGACCTTCCCATTCGGTGAGTTGTTCGATGACCCGTAGGGCATCGCGAGAACGGTACGACTTGGTTGGATTTCCGGGGAACCTCTTATCGGTCAGATTCGGGTCGTCCTCGTGGGGACCGGTGGGCTCGACGATGTAGATCTTGCCCGAACCCTCACCTTCGGCTAGTTCGGCCCCCCACACGGCAGCGTCGATCGTGGCGGTGAAGTAAACGTGATTCGCTTTCCTTCGGCTGCCGTAGTTGGAGTTGTAGCCCGGCTCGATCAGATCGCCAGGCTTCAAATCAGCAGTTGTGCCGTGGTAGTACCGCTCATCAGTAGCGTCGGCCATGCCACAACCTCATCGTTTGTTCGCTCCCACGTCCCACCATTCGAGCACCCTGGAACCGATCAACGTCAGCCACTTCGAGGGTTCGCCGGCTGGTACGTCCTCTTCGAACCAGACCCGGCCAGGTTGCCGCCCGCCGGAGATCCACGTGCCATCAGGCTGTCTGGCGTCTTCGATTCCCTTGATCGCCTCGGCCAGTCGCTCGTCTGGGGTCGTGTCGCCCAGGAGCGATGCCCGCCGGAAGTAGTCAGCGGCGTTGAGGATGCTGTAACGCCAACGAAACGGGTAGATGAATTCGAAGACCCAGTCGCCAACGGGTTCGCCGGTGGAGAGTTTCCGGATGAGCCCCCTCTCCAGCAGGTACTCCTCGCCTCGATGGCGGGCGGACTTGGTTGCGTCCGTCCCCCGACCGGCCTCCTCCAGGGCGAGCAGCCCCTTTAGAGAATTCAACGTCGAATGAAACGACGACCGTGTGTCGCCTTCTATCCACTCGCAGTTCCAACCGCCGTCTTCGAGCTCGTGGTCGACCAACCAGTCTCCGATGGCGGAAACGTCGGCTCCCAACCACAAGCCGCTGGCCAGCGTCCAGGCGTTGATGCAACAGTCGACCTCACCACCCCAGTACGGCAAGTCGTCATACTCCCATCGCGAGTTAGCCTCCAGCTTCTGGACGGTGTCCCGATCCTGGAGAACAGCGGGGTCCATGCCCCAATCCCGGAGACTCTTCAGGGACCAGGTGGTGGCGGTCCAGGGCTGGCTGCCCGGTATCGCTTCGGGGCCGTCGAAGTCGAAGTCGGCTGGGAAAAACGCCCCGCCGGCCCACTGTCCATCAGGGTCTTGATGAGAAAGAAGCTCAGCACCGATCCCCTGCGTGGGGATCAGCGCTCGGGTCGCTTCCCAGATCTCTGGTGGTTCTCCGAGGAGGTCACGCTCGACCTGCCAGCGGAGGGCGGGATCGGAGTCGAGAACCCAATCTGTCAACGCTGAAGGTTGCATTCGTGCAAAGTACCACGATGTCGGGCATTCCAAACTCGGACATTCCTCCTGCCTGACACCGGAATTTGATCCGGGCCAACCCGAGGCCGGCATGTGTAACGGGGGCTACCCGCCCACCTTTGTTGCCGGTTTGATGTTTCGGTTTATTCGGAAGAGGTTGTCCGGGTCGTACTTCATCTTGATCTCGGCGAGGCGTTCGAGGTTCCCGCGATAGGAATTGGCGATCCGCTCGTCTGACTCGTCGGCGGATTGGAAGTTGACGTAGTTCCCGCCGGTCGAATACTCCTTTAGTACCGACCAAGCAGTCCTCACCCACTCCCGGTTGGCCGTGGCCGCACTTTCGTCGGGATACATTGATTGAACGACACATGCGAAGGCTGCGTCACGATTTCCCACCGAGCCATCGGACTCATCGAAGTCGGCCAGGGCGCCCTCCAGGTGGAAGAGGACAATTTGGTTGGCGGGAGCTGAAAGACCTTCGAACTGAGCCCTGTAATCGGCGAGGAGTTCATCGCTGAGACCGGGGACGAACTCAGACTTCCAGTAGTAGTGCATTCCTTTCGGCTGGGTCGCGTCCAGCATCGCCTGTTGCTCCGTATACCCCTTGACCTGAATCAGGTCGGCCCAAGGGTTCCCGTACGATCGCACCTTCGCAAGATCGACTTCGGCCTGGGCTATCGAACCGGTGTGGCATACCACCAGGGCGACCATTGGCTTGCCGTGATTGTCTTCGGACAGCCAGGGTGCCGGAGGAGCGTTACGCATCAACATTGCCATCGTGAGTTCACGCGGGGCGTTATCGGTAACTTTGCGGAACAGGTCGACAACACCCGCTGCCTCGTCGGCGGACCAAGCGATCAGACCTGCCAGGATCTCAGGTCCGACGGGATGTAGCTGGAAGGTGAACTCGGTGACAATTCCGAAATTTCCCCCTCCTCCCCGCAAGGCCCAGAAAAGGTCGTCGTTCAACTCGCGTGATGCCCTGAGCACCTCGCCCGAAGCGGTCACGACCTCGACCTCGATCAAGCTGTCGACCGTCCATCCATATTGACGGGTCAGGTAGCCGAAGCCACCCCCGAGGGTGAGGCCTGCGACGCCGGTTTCAGAGACAAATCCCAGGGTCGTGGCAAGACCGTGCTCCTGGGTGGCACGATCGACATCCCCGAGCGTGCAGCCGGGCTGCACGACAGCGACCCGGGCCTCAGAATCGACCTCGACACCCCGTAAACGCGACATGTCGATCGTTAGCCCACCATCCACGAGAGCCAGACCGGCAATATTGTGACCCCCACCCTTGATCGAGATCTCGATGTGGTTGTCGCGGGCAAAATTGACGACCTTCACGACATCCCCGACCGAGTCCGGCTGGATCACGACCGCCGGAGCCCTGGCTACGTCTGCGTTCCAAATGAGTACTGCTTCGGCGAAACCTTCGTCGGTAGGTTGAAGCACTCTCCCCTGGAGGTGGGGGGCAAGGGTGCCCACCGCCGCCCGGAGGTCCTCCTCTGCCCATCGGATTTGAGTGGTCACCAGGCTCCTTTCTCGAGATGTCCGAATCTATCACCTTTCGCCGACCTTGAGTCCTTCGGGCTTCCACAGGCAAGATGAGGATGATGTCAGATTTGGATGGTTGCGTCCGGTCCCCACTGCGCTTCTTGGCTTGAACCGACGTCGTTAGCCGTGGTTACGGTGAGCTTCGCTCGACTGATAGCGGAGAGTCCTGGAAGTACCTTTTTTGCCGCTATGTGCGGGCGTTGAGCCAGCCATCGAGCACTTCTGGGATCCGGGGATGGAACGGCTTCGTTGCCTGCTTGCGATAGAGCCTCGGGTTCGAGACCTCGGCCGGTTCGTGTCTCAGAATGTGATCCGCATCCGGGATCAGTTGAGTCTCTGCCGTTGGGACATATTCGGCGACCACCTGGAGGTCGGATGGGTCGACCTGGACATCCTTGGATCCTGTTATCGCCAGCATCGGGACCACGACCTTCTTCAGCGCCGGAACCGGGTCGTAGGCCATGAATTCACGCATCCATCTGGCGTTGACCCATGCCAATCGGATTCGGGCTACATCTCCGGTGGTGGCCTTCAACCTATTCAGGGTCTTTCGCTGTTGTTTGACCAAATCAGTCCCGACCAGTGCGAGCAGAAGGTTCAGAGGCTTAGGCAGGAGGGTGTCCTTCATTTGCATTGCCTGCCAGGTGGAAGTCTCCTCACCGAGCTTGGCATTCAATGCAAGTGCGACGACCCCGCTCAGATCTCGTGTGCCGGCCAAACCAACCGCAAATGTGGCGCCGATGCTGTGGCCAATTGCGAAGATATCCGATGCGCCGGCCTCAGTCGCCAGCCAGTCGTAGGCCGCTTCAATATCGGAGAGTTCATCAAAGAAGCCCGTGCTCAGATAATCGCCACCCGATGCTCCAACGCCACGCTTGTCAAACCGGAGCGATCCCCACCCTTGAGCCGTAACCAACGCCGCAAGATCACGGCTGATGTTGAGAGATTGGCCCTTCATGTTTCCGTCACGGTCCAGCGGTCCCGATCCGGCAAGTATGAGCGCCACAGGTGTCCCCGGGGCAGGTGCGTCAAAGACTCCTGCAATTCGAGACTCGCCTGACTGGAACGAAACAGATTGACTCACGAGAGGAGAGTATCCCGCGGTGTGAGGTTCGTCAGTGCGAAACCGGTTCGACACCCAGTTCGCTGAGAAGCGATTTGACCCGACGTTCGAGGTCGTCCCTTATCGGTCGCACTTCATCCAGCGACTTGCCGGATGGGTCTTCAATTTCCCAGTCGATGTATCGCTTGCCGGGGAACACCGGGCATGCGTCGCCACATCCCATCGTGACAACAACATCTGCGGCACGGACTATTTCATCGGCCCAAGGTTGAGGGATCTCTCCACTGATATCGATACCCTTCTCGGCCATCGCAGCCACCGCCGCCTGGTTGACTTCATCTGCGGGTTCGGAGCCACCACTGAAAACATCAACGGTGTCCTTCCCCAAATAGCGGGCCCAGCCCGCCGCCATTTGTGAGCGACCAGCGTTGTGGACGCACAGGAAAAGGACGCCTGGGTTGAGGTTCGTGTCGTCGGATTCGAGTCTCACCAGCGCCCTAAGACGATCACGAGCGAATCGCTCGGCCAGAAGGGGAATCCATGCGCTGGTGTTCGCCCTGCCAACGAGCATGTCGAGTGACTCATTCATGAAACGCTCGATCGTTTCGGTATTGAGTTGCCCGTCGAACCGGCGCCTGAGGCGTTCAGCACCTTCTCTGACTTGTAGCTTTTCTGCGGTGGTAAGGGTTACGGCCATGGTTGTTCCTCAAGCGTTGGTGGGTTGTGGTTGCGATGGGACGAAGAGAACGGGCGCCACTACTGCTGCTGCGAGCCCGGCAGCGATTTGGGCGGCGAGGAATGCTGGGGCGGATGCAGGTCCGATGCCGGTATACGTGTCGGTGAAGATTCGTGCGATAGTGACCGCAGGGTTGGCGAATCCGGTGGATACGGTTGCGAACACGACACAAGCCACCCATGCACCTACGGCAGCCGGCACTGCGCCGGTTCGATGGGTCTGCACCAGCCCGAGTATCAATAGCACGAGCACGAATGTTGCAGTGGCTTCGGAGAAGGTTGGGCCGTACCCGCCTCGATCCGTCGATGAGATGGCCACAAGGTTCTCCCCGAAGCTGAGATGTGCTGCCACCACGCCGAGGAACGCTCCGACGATCTGAGCGACCGCATAGCTCGCTGCGGTAGTGCCGTCGATGGATCTGGTGCGCCAGAACGCCAGTGTCACAGCAGGATTGAAGTGCGACCCCGAGACTGGTTGGAACATCGCTATGAGAGCGGCCAGGCCCAGACCAACTGCGATGGCATGAGTGAAGAGTTGCGCTCCTGGATCGCTGGCGAGGTTTTCGGCTGCGATGCCGCTTCCCACGATCACATAGAGGAGGAAGCCTGTGCCCAGTGCCTCGGCGATGGTGGCGCGGGTCATACGATTGGCTGGTTGGCTAGGCGGTCGATGCGACGGGCGATGTCCCCAAAGGCGGCACGGAATGCCTTGACTCCTCCCACTTCGACCGGGTCCGGGATCGACCAATGAAGCCGCTCTGGCGCCTCGGGCGGGCCGGCCTCATTCGCTCGATCACAAACGCTCACTATTAGATCGACGTCGGGCATGGTGTCGTACCCACCAGGGATCCGATCCGAGATATCCAGATCGAACTCCCTGGCAACCCTCACCGCAGTTGGATGAACGGCGGGGAATGGGTCGCTCCCCGCGCTCCATGCCTCGGAACCGGTTTCTCTTCGCCACAGAGCCGCGGCGAACTGCGAACGTGCCGAGTTGTGGGTGCAGACGAAAGCGACGTTCGAAAATGACGACACGCCCACATCAACGGTGCCTGGCAGGTTGTCCAGGTCCAAAGAGATGTATCTTCGGCGTCGGTCGCCCTCTGATACATGGCGTTGGATCAGCCCGGCGGTCTCGAGTACTTGTAGGTGATGTGCCAGGAGGTTTCCGGGGATCTTCATCGCTCCTTGCAAGTCGGCGAAGGTCGCGTCCGTCAAAGCGAGGCGATCGACGATGCGGAGACGTCGCTCGTCACCCAAAGCGGCATGTCGGGTGGCACGAGTAGCTGGTTCCATTTCACTCAGAATATACTGAGTCAATAAGTTTGGATCAAATTGGAAGGAGCGGAACGTGAATCTACTGCGGTGCAGTCACCGGTGGACGCCGTCGGTAGAGGGCGAGGGAAACCGTATACGACACGACCAGGATCGCGAGACTCCAGGCGACGGCAGTCCATATGTCAGCACCCGGCGTGCCTTCCGTCAGCAACGAACGCATCGTCTCGATGATGGGTGTCATCGGTTGGTTTTCGGCGAAGCCTCGCAGCAGTGGCGTCATCGATTCGGTCGGTACGAACGAGGGGCTGATGAAGATCAGCAGAAGCAGGATGTAGGCGAAAGCACCGGCTCCTTCAGGTGTTTTTGACATCAGGCCGAAGAGGATGGCCATCCATGTAGTGGCCAGAGTGAACAGCACGAGAAGACTGCCAAACACCAGCCAACCAGCGGCTCCTGCTGCGGGTCGAAACCCTATCAGGGCTGCCACCAGGATGACCAGGAGGCAGGAGAAGAGGTTGGACAGCGTCGACGACAATGCCTGCCCGGTCAACACCGAAGAAGGGGCCAGTGGCATCGTCCGGAAGCGGCCGATGATGCCCTTCTGAAGGTCCATGCTGAGCCGCAGCGCCGCATAGGCGACGCCACTCGCGACGGTCATGATGATTACCCCGGCGGTGATGTAATCGACGTAGCCGACCGCCCCCACTTGTGTCCCGAGCGCCCCACCGAATACGTAGACGAAGAGCAGCATCATTGCGATTGGCGTCAAGACGACGGTGATGATCGTGTCGAGACTGCGGGTGGTGTGACGGAGGCTTCGCTTGGTCATTGTCCATGTATCAGTTAGAGCTCGCATGAGACTCCTCTTTACTTTCGTCGAGGATCTTGAAAAACACGTCGTCCAGAGTCGGGTCCTGTCGCGAGAATCCGGTCGGCTCAATTCCTGTCGCTTTCAAACGTATGAACATGTCGGCTATCTCGGCGACGGAGCCCGACGTGCTGACCAGGAGTTCGGAGTCGGCCCGTCTCACTTCGTGTTGTTCGTCGAGCACTCTCTGGGCCTCTGCCAGCTGTGTTTCGTCAGCGAATTCCAGTTGGACGAATCCCGCCGGGACCATCTGTTTGAGCTGCGCTGGTGTTCCGCTTGCTGCGATCCGGCCGTCATGGAGGATTGCGATTTGGTCAGCCAGCCGGTCGGCCTCCTCCAGGTATTGCGTGGTCAGGAAGACCGTCGTTCCTTTTTCGGCCAACCCGCGAATCGTTAGCCACATCTCGTTACGGCTGATCGGGTCGAGCCCGGTCGTCGGTTCGTCGAAGAAAATGATGGGCGAGTCGCCAACCAGGCTCATGGCGATGTCGAGCCGGCGCCGCATTCCTCCCGAGAACGTCAGCAGACGACGGTCGGCTGAGTCGTTCAGATCGAACTTGTCCAACAAGTCGGCCGCGGTCTGCTCGGGATCTGCGACGTGGTACAGCTCACCGATGAGGATCAGGTTCTCCCTGGCCGTGAGGACATAGTCGACCGCGGCGAACTGTCCGCTCAGACTGATCTGCTCGCGGACCCGGGACGGTTGCTCGGCGACGTCGTAACCGCCAACGGTTGCGGTGCCATCGTCGGCCCGAATCAGCGTGGTCAGGATGTTGATCGTCGTCGTCTTCCCTGAGCCGTTGGCCCCGAGCAGGGCGAAAACAGTACCCGTGGCGACCCCGAACGAGACGTCCTGGAGAACCGGTACTTCCTTGTATGACTTCTGGAGGTTTTGCACCTCGACGGCGTAATTCGCATTGTTCATGATTCAGATCTGTCCTTCTTCACTCGGTGCGCGTGTGATCACGACGTCGCCGAAAGCGGTTCTCGCCCTGACTTCGACGGTTTCGCTCGTAGCGTCGGGGTTTTCGGTGGGGGAGAGGGTGTTGCGGATCTGGCCGAATTTGGTGACCGCATCGATCCATGCCGAGGTGCCTTCCTCGATCCCGATCCAGATGCCCCCATTGCCGGTCTCGAGAGTGACCGACCCGCTGGCGACCCGACCTGCTCGTATTTCCCCGTTGGCGGTTTTCACGGAGACATCGCGGCGTGCATCGTCAATCGTGACGTCGCCATTGGCCGAACCGACTGTCACGTCGCCGTCAACCTGCCTGATCCACGTCTTTCCGTTGCGGTTCTTGATGTCGGCATCGCCTGCAACCGTGCCGATGGCTATGTCGCCGGCAGTCACGATCGTGGCGGGACCGGATGCGGACTCGACGGTGACGTGGCCGGCCCCGCCGGTGACCCTCAGCGATCCCGTCTGATCGAGGCGGACGTTGCCGACCCCCGTCTTCATCCAAACGTCATCGAGGCGGCCGTGGCAACGAAACTCGGCAACGCCGGTGTCGGTCCTCAGGGATGAGCCCTCAGGGACTTCCACCGTTATGTCGACGGACCCGCTCCGGCCCCATCCGACGACGGCGAAGCCTCGTGGTTTGGGCCCGACTATGGACAGGGTCCCGTCAATGTGGTCGACAACGATCTTGCGGGCCGCCTCGGTGTCTTCGCGCCGGTCCCGGTCACTGGGATTCACCGCCACAACCGTGTCGGTGCGGGTACTGGCCACAATCTGGACAGTGCCGTAGCTCAACTCGATCGACATCGCGATGGGATGAGGTGTTTGGAACGACGGCATTTCTTCTCCTGCTTGGTTTTGGGTGTTCGACGGGCTGCGTGTCATCTGACCCACCCGGTGTATCGCTGGCTGCTGCTGGGATGTCCGATCGGACCGTCGACGGCGGCCGTTGCGGTGCGAATCAGCCAGGCGTTGAGAGAAATCCCTTCCCGCCGTGCTGATTCCTCGATCCTTGTCTTCAGCCCGTCCGGCAGCCGGAGATTGAGCCTGGAGGTGCCTCCATCCTCGCCTCCGGGGTACGCATCGATCGGTGTCGCCGTCCGGCCATGGGCGATGTCGTCGGCGGCGTCGAAGGGCAAGCTGACCACGAAATCCGGATCGCTGCCGCGCAGCCGCATTTCCACCGAACCGGGAGCGAGTTCACGGGTGATCTCGTCGGCGGCCGCAGATAGCGCCTCGAGGAGCATGAGCCGCGCTGCCGATTCCAGTCCAGTGGCGAGTAGGTCAACGACCGTCCGGGTCTCCTCCCCGGCGAGATTGGCCGATGCCGTTAGCCGTTGGTGGAGTACATCCACATAGGTGCTCAAATTCATGGCACCAGATTGGCACCAAGTTGGCACATTGTCAAACCAATATGGCACCAAGTGAAAAAATGCGGTGTTTCAGCAGGTCATTGTCTCTTTCATGGTGTCACTCAATGGCAGTGTCTCGGTCGGGTCGTGGCGCTCGCGCTCCGAATCGACCTAATCTCGACCTATGCCAACAGCTTTTCCCATCGACGAAGTCCGTTCCCGGTTTCCTGCCCTGAGTCGACGCGATGGCCAACACCCTGCAGCCTACCTCGACGGACCGGGTGGGACCCAGGTTCCCCAAACTGTGATCGATGCCATGGCTGGGGTCCTCACGGACGGCGTTAGCAATCTCGGCGGCGGGTTCGGGGCTTCCAACCTCGCCGAGGAAGTGGTGGCCAACGGACGCTCAGCGATGGCCGACTTCTTCAATGCCGACCCATCAGAGATTGCGTTCGGACAGAACATGACCAGCCTGACCTTCGCAATCAGCCGCGCCCTGGCAACCACATGGGAACCGGGCGATGCCGTCGTCCTAACCAGTCTGGACCACGATGCAAATTTCACCCCGTGGGTGCGAGCCGCCCAGGATGCCGGGGTAGAGGTCCGGGTGGCTGAATTTGACCCTGTTACCGGAACGCTCGACCCCGGTGCCATTGCCCAATTGCTCGACGACCGGGTGCGACTAGTGGCGGTTTGTCTGGCGGCAAATTCCATCGGGACGCTGGTTGATGTTGCATCAGTGTGTGCGGCGGCCCACGAGTTCGGCGCCCTGGTCTATGTCGATGCGGTCCATGCCGGGCCCCACCACCTGATCGATGTCAGAGAACTGGCCTGCGACTTCCTCGTCGCTTCGGCGTACAAGTTCTTCGGACCACACACCGGAATCCTCTTTGGCCACCTCGACCATCTCGCGTCAGTTGATGCGTATAAAGTCCGACCCGCCCCGTCCGACCCGCCCGGAAAATGGGAGACCGGGACGCAAAGCTTCGAATCGATTGCCGGGGTGGCGGCTGCAGTCGATTATCTGGCGAGCCTCGGTGAATCGGGAGCTAGTCGCCGGCAGCTTCTGCAGTCGGCCTTCGCTCGCATCCACGACCATGAAATGGAGTTGTCCCGGCGATTCCTGAACGGACTGGCATCGATGGAACGGGTCAGGTTGTACGGGGTGCCGACCGCCGGGTCAGATCGAGTGGCCACTTTTGCCATTGGCGTTGAGGGAATGAGGGCGGAAGCGGTAGCCGGGTTGTTGACCGCCGCCGGGCTTTACGTCTGGTCGGGCAATTACTACGCCGTGAATGTGATGGATCGTTTTGGGGTCGACGAGCAGGGTGGGTTGGTTCGGATCGGTTTCGTCCACTACAACACCGTCGACGAGGTAGACCGGGTGCTCGAGGCGCTGGCCAACATCTAACCCGGTCGAGGTGCGACGGGGAGAGGCTATATGTTGCGGTGGAGGTTCCGGGCGTGAAGTCCGATTTCTGTGGCAAACCTCTCGCGCTCGATGAGGTGGAGGATCACTTCTTCACCCTCTGCTTCGATGTGAAATCCGTCCCCATCAGTTGAGATTGCGATTTCGTGGAGGGCCCAATTGGCCACGAAAGTACCGTCAGCAGTGACACGCATGCGGTCGCCGGTCAGATCGATCTCGACACCGAGAGGGAGACCACCCTGGCCGCGAAGTCGGAGGCGTGCGTCGAATGAAGTCATCATCGGTTCTCCCGTCGTTCAATCCCAGCACGACCCGGCGGTCAGCTTATCCGACCAAGCCCGACGCGCCAACAAAAATCGGTGATTAGTCGTTGATGATGTGAGCTACCACATCTCCGACCTCGACAATCGGGGTCAGCTTCATGTAGGCGTCCAGGTCGGTGAGCAACTTCTTCATCGTCGGTTCTGCGGCATTGAGGGCTTCGCTGGTGGAAAAAATGGAGATGACGGTACCGGTCCCGGTTTCGGGGTTGGCCATGTTGATGTACGACTCCAGGCCGTCCTGGCGTTTTATCTCGTCGAGGAGCGAACGGAGCGCCGACTGGGCATCATCCCATCGATCGGGCTTCAGGGTGTAATGGACTGCTCTGGCACGCATTTATCGGCTCTCCTTCGGTGCTATTAGGCCGAGTACCGCCTCCGGCCTCAGTTGCTCCGGTAATGACGGTACTCATTTACGAACTGTTTGCCGGAATGGTGGTTCCGCAAGTCAACGATTCCGCGCATATCTGACTATTAGAAACACACCTGCGAGAAGGGCGAAGGTGCCCCACAAGACCCACAGCCGATCATCGGTCATGAAGCTTTCTGGAGCGAAGGCGACGTCGAGTCCCTGCAGTATCCATACCGATCCGCCCAGGACCAGGAGTATTCCCCCCGCCAGGCTGAGAGGTGAACGGTTCATCGGTAATTCGCCGCCGCCGCCGTGTTGAACATCACTACCTGCTCTCCGGGGGTGATCCACCCCGACTCGACCAGCGACTCCGCGGCGGCGAGACAGGCTCCGCCTTCAGGTGTTCCCCGGACTCCGGCAAGACGGGCCAAGCGGTCTGAAGCCTCCAGCAGATCTTCCTCGGAGACGGCGACGGCAGTGCCGCCGGTCGAGCGGAGCCCCATGAGCATTAGCCGGTCGCCGATTGCCGACGGGACTCGAAGTCCGTATGCAAGGGTTTCGCCGGCATCGATCCAGGGTTCGGCCGAATCCGCCCCGCTGTGGAACGCCCGGACGATTGGTGCGCATGAGTCGACCTGGACAGACACCATTCGTGGTCGTTCCGGCCCGATCCATCCCAGAGTCTCCATTTCATCGAAGGCCTTGACCATGCCGACGAGCCCGGTGCCACCGCCGGTGGGATAGATGACGACATCGGGCAAACCGTTCAGGTCCCAGAACAACTCATATCCCATCATCTTCTTGCCTTCTATACGGAAGGGTTCTTTGAGGGTGGCCAGATTGAAGACTTCTCCCGAGGCACACAGGTCAGCGACACGTGCCGCGGCGTCGACAATGGTCCCGCCAACCAACTCGACCCGGGCGCCGTAGGCACGGGGTTCGTCGATCAGGGTCGCGGGTGTGGCCCGAGGCATGTGTATCTCGACCTCGACACCATGTAGGGCACCGTAGGCCGCAGCTGCGACGCCGGCGTTCCCGTTGGACGGGAGCGCGAACCGCTTTAAACCCAGTTCGACCGCCCTCGCCATGGCGACGGCCATTCCCCGCGCCTTGAAGGATCCAGTGGGGTTTTGCGATTCGTCCTTGATCCAGAGCGCTTCGCCCAGGGCGGGTACTGGAATCAGTGGGGTGGCCCCTTCCCCCAACGTCGGCGTGGCCGGGCCGGCATCGGTGGGTAATACTTCGTGAAATCGAAATTGCCCCGGCGGGCGGCGCAGGATGCTCCCGAGAGCGGGCATGATCGGGCTGGCCAGATCGTATCGGGCGAGCAACGGCCCGTTGCATGTTTCGCACAACGAATAGGGGACTTTCGTTGTAAAAGCCGAGGAGCAATGTCCGCAATCGAGTCCGGTAAAGAAGCCCGTCACACCGCTGATCCTGGCATGTTGGATCGATGAGTACCAACCGTCGCCCTTAGATCTCACCAGCTCCACCAGTTGTGGGACGGAAGCAATGCTGCGTCAGCGGCTATCTTCGTTGTGCCGAAAGGATGAGAATTGGTTGAACCTTCCGAACGTCTCAATTCGTGGATGGACGGGTATGTCGATGCATGGGCGAGCAACGATCCCGATGCGATAGCCGCCCTTTTCACTGATGACGCCGTTTACGACCCACAAACCGCTTCGGGGGAGTGGGACGGAATCGACTCGATCATCGAGAATTGGCTCGACATCGGAGATGACCCAGACAACTGGGACTTCCAATGGTTGCCGATTGTGGAGACCGACGATCTCGCCGTCATCGTGGGGAAGACTCACTATCACAACCCGGCGATGACCTATCGCAACCTGTTCGTGATCCGATTCGACAGCGACTATCGCTGCACCGACTTCACCGAGTGGTACATCGAAGAGGACAACCTTTGAAGCATCCAGGTGTCACGGCTTTCGTCCTCGGCGGCGGAGGGAAGTGGGGTGCTGTCGAGGTGGGAATGCTTCAGGCGCTCGATGAGGGCGGGATTCAACCGGACCTTGTCCTGGGCACCTCGATCGGCGCCTTCAACGGTTCGGTTGTAGCAAGTTCGCCGGGCAAAATCGGAGTGGAGCGTCTCACTGCCCTCTGGGAGGAGATAGGGGAATCGGGATTGCTCCGCGGAGAGTTCCTGCAACAGATGAAAAGCGTGGCCACCATGCAACCAGCGATCCAGGGGTCACAGGCGATTCGCCATGCCCTCGAATCGGTCCACGGGGCCGGTGCCCAGATCGATGATCTCGAACTCCCTTTTCAGTGCGTCGCCGCCCAAATCGAAACTGCTTCGGAGCATTGGTTCGATAGCGGGCCTCTTGTCGATGCATTGTTGGCTTCCTCGGCGATCCCGGCGATTTTCCCACCGGTTGAAATCGGCGGGAAGCACTACTACGACGGTGGATTGGTGAACTCGGTGCCATTGACCCGAGCGGTCGAATTGGGGGCGACCCGGATTTTTGTCCTCCAGGTGGGAAGGGTCGAGTCAGAACTGCGCACGCCAGAGCGTCTCTACGAGGCTGCGCTCATCTCTTTCGAGATCGCACGCAGGCATCGGTTCACGACCACCATGGCCAACCTTCCGGAGGGTGTCGAGGTCCACCTACTCCCGTCCGGGAACCCGATTGACTTCGACGACCGACGTCAGATTCGCTGGAGAAAGCTCGATGAAACCGTGTCTCTGCGCGACACCGGGTATCGGGCATCGGCCGATTACCTCGAGTCACTGAGATGAGGGTGCCCCCGAAGTGGATTCGTCGCGTCTTGCTCGCGCCGGCGATGGTCGGTCTCGCCGTTCTAACGGTCCTCACGCTTCCCATCTGGTTGATCGGGGCCGCTTTTGTGAGTCGATACGTCCCGGGAAACTGGAGGATCCTGAGGATTATCTGGTTCCTCTTCTTCTACCTTCTGGTGGATGCCGCGGCCATCATCGTCATGTTGTTCTACTGGCTGATATCGGGCTTCGGTTGGAAGTTGTCCAGTCCCGCCTTCCAGAGGAGGCACTACGCACTGCTCGGGCTGGTGCTGGGGAGTGTTATCAAAACTGCGAAGCGGACCTTCAAACTGACGATTAACCGCGAGGGCCCACCACCGACCACCGGGGCGGTGAGAACCCGTCCGGCGCTCATCCTGAGCCGTCACGCCGGCCCGGGCGACTCCTTTCTGCTGATGGACGCGATTTGCAACACCTATGACCGGGAACCCCGGATTGTCCTCAAGGAGTTTCTCCAGTGGGACCCGGCGGTAGACATCATCCTCAACCGGCTCCCGGCGGCGTTTGTGCCGTCCGGCCGAAAGGCGGGAGATGCTGTCGTCGACGCAATCGCAGCCCTCTCCAAGACGATGGACACCGACGATGCGTTTGTGATTTTTCCTGAAGGCGCCAACTACACCGTGGGCCGAGCAGAAAAAGCGATTCAAAAGCTGCGTGACATCGGCCGCCCTGACCTGGCGGAGAGGGCGGAGATGCTCAAGTCGACATTGCCACCCAAACCCTTGGGGGTTATGACGGCCTTGGCCAACGCACCGTTGGGCTCAGACGTGTTTTTCGTGGGCCATGCCGGACTCGAGGGGTTTGTGACCGCCGGAGACATCTGGCGTGCCATCCCGATCGGCACCGAAGTCGATGTCAAGATCTGGCACTTTCAGGCGCATGATATTCCGGGGCCTGACGACCAGGAAGCCTGGCTGTACGACCGATGGGCCGAGATCGATGCATGGATCGGCGACCATCTCGCAACCACCGCCGAGCCGGGTGATTGAAGGCTCGTTGTTATCGCTGGATTCTTTTCTCATCCGCCGGAATGACAGAGATCCTTCAATCGGACACATTGCGCTCTTATATGTCAGATGGACAACTAAGATGACAGGATGGCAACTACCAGACTGGCTTCCAATGGCCGGGTTGTGATCCCATCCGTGATTCGGGACTCATTGAATCTGACGACTGGAGACGAGTTCGAAGTGCGAGTCGAGGAGGGCGAGATTCGCCTCACTCCTCTTGCTGGCGTAGTCGAGTTCATCCAGGATTATCTCGCAAAAGAAGCAACCGGTCGGTCGTTGGTTGACGAATTGATCGAGGAACGACGTCTAGAGACGTGAGCGTTTTCGACGCATCGGCGATTCTGACGTTGTTGAACAAGGAGTCAGGAAGTGCTCAGGTAGCTGAGCAAGTCGCCGGGGGGAGCATCTCAGCCGTCAATGCCGCCGAGGTAGCCAGCAAATTGCTGGTTGTCGGGTTACCCGTGAGTCTCACCCGTGCTGCGATCACAGCGCTGGGCATCGAGGTCGTTGATTTCGATCAAGAACAGGCTTGGACGGTTGGGCGCCTGCGCACGGTCACCAAACACCTCGGGCTTTCACTCGGTGACAGGGCATGTCTTGGCCTCGGCCTCGCTCGCGGGGAGGTGGCGGTTACCGCCGACCGTTCTTGGTCCGGTCTCTCAGGGTTGGATGTCCTCGTGATCCGCTAGATCGTGGCGACCGGCATCCACTCCGGTCGGGTCGACTCGAACGCATTTATCGCGTCGGCCAGTTCGAGCGTTTCTCCAATCGAATCGAGTCCGGCGAGGAGGCGTCGTTTTGCGTCAGCCTCGATGTCGAAGAAGGCAGAGACTCCTTCAGCCGTCAGCGTTTGGTTGTTGAGATCGATGGTCAATTCTGCGTGCTCCGACAGTGCAAGCATGAGTAGTTCCTGGAGGACGTCCTCGCTGACTTGAACCGGTAGCAGACCGACGTTGATCGAGTTGTTGCGGAAGATGTCGGCGAACGATGGCGCGATCACGGCATCAAAACCCCAGTCCTGAATTGCCCAGACGGCATGTTCTCTTGATGAGCCACATCCGAAATTGGCACCGGCGAGCAAGATCTTGGCCTGGCGTCGGAGCGGGTCATTGAGCACGAAGCCCGGGTCGAGTGCTCCCCTTCGGTCACGCGCCCAGTCGTAGAAGAGAAATTCTCCATATCCGGTGCGCTCGATCCGCTTGAGGAACTGCTTGGGAATGATCTGGTCGGTGTCGACATCGGCGCGGGGGAGCGGCACCATTGTACCGACGATCCTGTTGACCGGATTCATGACCATTCCCTTACGTCTACAAAGTGTCCGGCGATTGCTGCTGCGGCAGCCATGGCCGGGCTGACCAGGTGGGTTCGGGCGCCCCTACCCTGTCGGCCTTCGTAGTTCCGGTTGGACGTCGATGCGCATCGAGCCTCAGGGGGAATCACGTCGGGGTTCATCGCCAGACAACTGGAGCATCCGGCGTCCCGCCATTCGAAGCCGGCATCCATGAATATTCGATCGAGTCCCTCATCCTCGGCATGACGTTTCACCTTCATCGAACCCGGGACGACCACCGCGGAGACCCCGGCGCTCACCTGTTTGCCGGCGACCACATCGGCGGCGGCCCGGAGATCCTCGATGCGGCCGTTGGTGCACGAACCGAGGAAGACGTGCTCTATGGGAATATCGATCATCGCCGTTCCGGGAATCAGGCCCATATATGCCAGGGCACGTTCCACCGACTCCCGCTGCGCCGGATCCTGATAGCTGTCCTGGTGGGGGACCTCCCCGGAAATGGTGGTGGTCTGGGCCGGATTCACACCCCATGTCACATGCGGCTCGAGATCGCCGGCCTCGATTGCCACCTCGCGGTCGAATCTGGCATCGTCGTCGGTGGCGATGGTTCTCCAATGCGACAGGGCATCATCCCAATCCATACCCTTGGGGGCTGCCGGGCGGCCCTCTATGTACGCAAAGGTAGTGTCGTCGGGGGCGATCATCCCGGCGCGGGCTCCGCCTTCGATGGACATGTTGCAGACTGTCATCCGCTCTTCCATGGTGAGGTTCCGAATTGCCGGCCCCCGATATTCGATGACATGTCCCCGGCCGCCATCGACGCCGATGGTGCCGATGACGTTGAGTATCAGATCTTTGGCAGTGACGCCGTTTGGCAGGTTCCCGTCGATGTTGACCGCCATGCTCCGCGGCTTCTGCTGGGGAATGGTCTGGGTGGCCAGAACGTGCTCGACCTCTGAAGTCCCAATCCCAAAGGCGAGGGCACCAAACGCTCCATGAGTTGCGGTGTGACTGTCACCGCAGACGATGACCATCCCGGGCTGGGTCAAACCCAGTTCGGGACCGATCACGTGGACGATCCCTTGTCTCGGATCATCCATGTCGAACATCGCGATGCCGTGGGTGGCGCAGTTTTTCTTCAGTGCATCGACCTGCTTTTTCGCCATCGGATCGAGGATTCCCAGTGACCGCCCGGTGGTGGGAATTGCGTGATCTACGGTGGCCAGTGTGAGGTCGGGCCGCCGGACTTTCCGCCCGGCATGGTCGAGACCGGAGAACGCCTGGGCGGAGGTGACTTCGTGGACGAGATGGAGATCGACATAGAGAAGATGCTCGGCGATCTGGTGGTTCTTCCAGATCTTGTCGAACGCCGTTCCCGATCCCATCAACGCACTTCCTCATTGACAACCTGCCCGACGAGCTCGCACACCGCGTCCCCGACTTCAGCGGTGGTCGACCCCATCTCCCCGGCACGGAGGGAGGGAAGGGAACCAGCGACCGAACCGATAGCTGCCTCGATCGTTAGCGCTGCTTCGGTTTCGCCAAGAGTCTCCAGCATCATCGCTGCTGCTCCGATAGCGGCCAGGGGGTTTATCTGGCCGGTCCCTTCGAATCCGGGTGCGGTTCCACCAATCGGTTCGAACATGGACACCCCGACCGGGTTGAGGTTTGCCCCTGAGGCAATCCCGAGCCCTCCCTGGATTGCCGCCCCGAGGTCGGTGAGTATGTCGCCGAACATGTTGTCGGTAACGATGACGTCGAATCTCCCCGGGTCTTCAACCATCCACAAACATGCGGCATCCACGTGGGCATAGGCGGTAGTCACCGTCGGGTAGCTGGCGGACACATCGTCGAAGACCCGCTGCCAGAGGTCTGATGCGAAGGTCAGGACGTTGGTCTTGCCGCACATCGTGAGGTGCTGTCGGGGGCGGGCCGCAGCCAGCTCGAAAGCAAACCGGATGCATCGGTCCACTCCGAACCTGGTGTTGACGGATTCCTGGACCGCTACTTCGAAGGCAGACCCGTGCGCGGTGAAACTTCCCTTTCCGGAGTAGAGGCCTTCGCTGTTTTCACGCACGACGACGAAGTCGACGCTCGACGGGTCGACATCGGCGAGAGGGGAGCGGACGCCGGGGTGTAGTTTCACCGGTCGGAGATTGATGTACTGGTCCAACTCACGACGCAGAGCGAGGAGGATTTCCTGCTCGAGGATGCCCGGTTTCACATCGGGGTGCCCGATCGCCCCGAAGAGGATTGCGTCAGCAGCCTTGAGACGTTCCAGGTCAGCTCCGGTCAGGGTCTCCCCGGTCCGGAGATAGCGCGAGCCTCCCAGATCGACTTGTTCATAGGCGATTTCGAATCCGAATCCGGGGCCGGCCCGGTCGAGGACCTTGGTGGCTTCTGCCACGACTTCGGGGCCGGTGCCGTCTCCGGGGACAACGGCCACACGATATTGGTTCATCTGTACGACTCGGCCACCGATTCAAACAGCTCCATACGGGAGACCACGTCTTCCACGATCCACTTCATTTGGGGCTCGTTGACCACGCCCTGCTTGTCTGCCGCTGCTTTCATCTGCTGGAACGCTTGTTCGAATATCGTTGGGTTGAGGTCGACTCCCATCACCGCTAGAGAGTGCTTGAAAGCGGCCCTGCCCGAATGTTTGCCCATCACGATGTTGTCAGAGCTCTGTCCGACCGATACCGGGTCCATGATCTCGTAGGTAGCCCGATTGCGGAGAACGCCGTGCTGGTGGATACCGGATTCGTGGGCGAAGGCGTTTCGTCCCACAATGGCCTTGTTGTATTGGACGGGGTAGCCCGTTTCCTGCGAGACGAGGGTCGATGTCCGATACAACTCTCTCGAGTCGACACGAGTGGTTGCGTCGAACAGGTCGGACCTGACCGAGAGCGCCATGACGAATTCTTCCAGCGATGCGTTTCCTGCTCGCTCACCTATGCCATTGACTGCAACTTCGACTTGCCTTGCCCCGGCCTCAACCGCGGCGAGCGAGTTGGCTACCGCCAACCCGAGATCGTTGTGGCAATGGGCCGAGACAGTGATCGAGGAATCATCGCCCTTGACTTCGGTGACGACGCGGTTGATCAACCCGCCGTAGTGTCCGGGCGTGGCGTATCCGACGGTGTCGGGCACATTGAGCGTGGTGGCGCCGGCGTCAACGGCCGTTCTCAGAACCCTCATCAGGAAGTCTGGGTCTGATCGGGTGGCATCCTCAGCGGTGTATTCCACGTCCTCGGTGAAATCCCTGGCCCGGCTCACGCCGGATTTGACGGATGTGAGAACTTCCTCTTCGGTCATCCTGAGCTTGTGGTCCATGTGAATTTGCGAGGTCGCCAGGAAGATATGAAGCCGGGCGGCATCGGCGTCCTTGACGGCTTCCCAGGTGGTGGCGATGTCCTCCGAACTCGTGCGCGACATGGCTGCGACCACCGGACCTGGAACCTCCCGGGCGATTCGCTGCACGGCCTCAAAATCGCCTGGTGAAGAGACCGGAAAACCCGCCTCGATCACGTCGACGTTGAGCCTCGCTAGCTGGTTGGCGATGCGCACTTTCTGGTCGGGGTTTAGAGCGATCCCGGGTGCTTGTTCCCCATCTCTCAGCGTGGTGTCGAATACTTTTACTACTTTGGCCATTTCAGTTCCTGTGGTTCAAATTTGGTTGGTGGTGATGGTTGGTGGCTGCGCCGGAGCCGCTCGTTGCGGGTACCGGCTTGGTGATTCGAAAGTTCGGATCGGGCCAATTCGAGAAACCTCTCATCGCTGCGACCCGCTGACAGCTGACGGTGTGACATTGGAAATCTTCTTGAGGGCGATCCGCCCCGACTTGACCAGTTCCACCAGACCGAACGGGCTTATCTGCTCCACAAACGACCGGAGGTGCTCGGGTGTGCCGGAGAGCTCAAATGTGAGCGAATCGGGCGCCATGTCAACCATCCGCGCCCCGAACAAAGAGGCGGTGTCACCGACGGCGCCACGGTTTGTCGCGTCGCAGGCGACGCGGGCGAGAAGCACCTCCGTCTCCAGCGATGATCCGGCGTCGTATTCATAGACCGTGATCACGTTGACCAATTTGTGAAGTTGCTTCTGGAGTTGTTCGAGATCCGGCGCATCCGCCACCAGTGTGATTCGCGATCGACCCTCGACATGGGTTGGTCCGACCGCTAGCGAGTGGATATTGAAACCCCGGTTGGAGAACATTGCCGACACCCGGGCGAGGACACCTGGCCTGTCCTCGACGATCACCGAAAGAGTGTGCTGGCTCACAATTCCTCAGGGCCCGAGATGACGTCGTCGTTGGAGCCTCCGGCCGGGACCATGGGGAAGCACATTTCTTCGGTGTCGACCACGACTTCGATGAGCACCGGCCGATCATCGATGGCGATCGCTTTTTCGAGGACGATGTCGATCTCGGACGGATGGGTCACTCTGAACCCGACACATCCCATCGCCTCGGCCATGGCCGGATAGTCGGGGATCCCCGCCGGCATCTCCACCTGGGAGAGCCGTCCGGAGTAGAAGAGGTTCTGCCACTGCTTCACCATTCCATAGCCACCGTTGTTGAAAACGACGACCTTGATCGGGATGTTCTCGGCTGCCGCTGTGATCATCTCCTGAGGGGTCATCTGGAAGCATCCATCACCGTCGAGGGCGATGACCATCTCATCGGGCCTGGCAGTTTTGGCACCGACCGCGGCCGGCACGGCGAAGCCCATCGTCCCCGAACCGCCGGAGTTGATCCACGATCGGGGGCGTTCGAACTTCCAGAACTGCGAAGCCCACATCTGGTGCTGTCCCACCCCGGCAGTGACAATCGCCTCGCCGTTTGTCACCTCGTGCAACTTCTCGATGAAATGCTGGACTTTGATCGGGCCTTCAGGGTCCTGGTGATACTTGAGGGGCTTGGAGGTTTGCCAGCCCGCGATGGTCTCGAACCAATCAAAGCGGTCAGGCGCCGGTTTCTCGACCCGCACCCTGGCCAGCCTCCTGCTCATCTCGGAAAGGACCGATCGAGCATCGCCGACGATGGGCACCTCGGGTTTTCTGATCTTCCCGATCTCGGCGGGGTCGACATCGACGTGAACAACTCTGGCGTTTGGAGCAAAAGCATCGACCTTCCCGGTGACCCGATCGTCGAAACGGGCCCCGACTGCGACCAGGACATCGCTCTTCTGAATGGCCGTGGTTGCCGCGTAGACGCCATGCATCCCGGGCATCCCCAACGCGAGCCGGTGGTTGTCGGGAAATGCACCACGAGCCATCAGCGTGGTGACAACGGGCACATTGGCCATCTCTGCGAACTCGATCAGCTCCGCCGTGGCTCCGGCTGCGATGACGCCACCTCCGACGTAAAGGACAGGACGGCGGGCCGACTCGATGAGTTCCAGGGCAGCCTTGATCTGCTTGGGATGGCCGTGGGCCGTCGGTTTGTAGCCGGGAAGACCGGCGAGTGTTGGCTCCGTCCAACGGGTTTCCTGGTTGAGGATGTCTTTCGGGATGTCGACCAAAACCGGCCCGGGCCGGCCCGTCGACGCCAGGTGGAACGCCTCATGGACGATGTTCGGGATGTCGTCGGCGTTCGTCACCAGGTAGGCGTGTTTGGTGCAGTGCATCGCCAACCCGGTGGTATAGGCCTCTTGAAAGGCGTCGCTGCCGATCGCCGAGGAGGCGACCTGGCCCGTAATCGCCACCAGCGGTGTCGAGTCCATCATCGCGTTCTGGAGGGGTGTGATGAGATTGGTCGCGCCGGGGCCAGACGTTGCCATTGTGACGCCGACCCGTCCGGTGGCCATTGCATAACCTTCGGCCATGTGCCCGGCCCCTTGCTCGTGCCGTGCCAACACATGTCGGATCGGCGAATCGAGCAAGGGGTCGTACGCAGGGAGGATGGCACCTCCGGGCACACCGAAAATCACTTCCACACCCTCGTATTCGAGGCTGCGGAATAATGATGTCGATCCGGTGAATTTGGTTGTGGTCATGGGTGGTTTGGTTCTTTTCGGGTAAGAAAAAACCCTCCGGTTCCGGAGGGTTGGCGCACACAGGTGTTTGTCCGTGCGCGCCTATTCAATGAGGAGAATTACTACGAGGGCGCGGGAGGTCACTTTCATATCTTTGAACGATCATTCAACACCAAATGCCGTTCTAAGTCAAGGTTTGGGGAAGAGATTGTTATGGGCGCCGTCAGTAACCATAAAACGGCGCTACGGCTCCGTCAGTAGCTTTGAAAACGGCGCTACGGCTCCGTCAGTAACTATGAAAACGGCGCTACGGCGCCGTTTTTGGCTCCAGGAACGGCATCATGTTGCGGAGTTCCGAACCGACCTGTTCGATCTGGTGTTCCCGGTTTGCCGCCCGTTGCTCGAGGAGGAATGGTGCGCCCTCCCGGGCCTGCGCCAGCCATTCGCTGGCGAAGGCACCACTCTGAATCTCGGCCAGGACCTTTCTCATCGTCGCCCGCGTCTCGTCGGTGACAATGCGATTGCCCCGGGTGTAGTCGCCATACTCGGCCGTGTCGGACACCGAATAGCGCATCCAGGAGAGGCCGCCCTCGAAGAGCAGGTCGACAATCAGTTTGAGCTCGTGGAGTGTCTCGAAATATGCCGACTCCGGCTGGTAGCCCGCTTCGACGAGTGTCTCGAAAGAAGCCTTGATCAACTCGGCGACACCACCGCACAGGATCACCTGCTCGCCGAAGAGATCGGTCTCGGTTTCTTCTTTGAAGGTGGTCTCGAGCACGCCTGCCCTGCTCCCCCCAATGGCCCGGGCATAGGAGAGGGCGAGGTCGTGTGCCGTCCCCGAGTTGTCCTGGTGAACAGCGATCAGACAAGGAACCCCCGAGCCCTCGGTGTATGTGCGCCGGACCAGATGTCCGGGGCCCTTGGGAGCAATCATGGATACGTCGACATCGTCGGGCGGAACGATGGCCCCGAAGTGGATGTTGAACCCGTGGGCAAACATCAGCGTGTTCCCGACCTCGAGGCCGGGAGCGACCTCCGATAGATATACATCGGCCATTACCTGATCGGGAAGAAGCATCATCACAACATCGGCCCGGGCCGTCGCCTCAGCCACTGACATCACTGTCAGCCCGGCATCCCGGGCCGCAGATGAGCTGGGAGAGTCGGGACGCAGCCCTACCACGACATCGACCCCCGACTCCGAGAGATTGAGAGCGTGGGCGTGGCCCTGACTCCCGTAGCCGATGACCGCCACTGTCTTTTCCTTGATCAAATCCGGATTGCAGTCGTCCTCGTAGTAGATGGTGGCCATGGGGGATTGTTGCCCGCTCGCCAACCGGTAGTCAAAACGTCCACCCTGGGACGGGTGGCTAGCATCGCCCGATGCCGGGAAAGCTCAGATCTCAAGATGTCACCGAGGGACCCGCCAAGGCTGGCGCCCGCGCCATGCTCCGGGCCGTCGGTCTCACCGACGACGACTTCTCCAAACCGCAAATAGGCGTGGTGTCCGCGGGTAACGAGGTCACACCATGCAATCTCACCGGCCCCGAACTCTCGGTGTACGCCAAAGCGGGTGTTGCTGCATCCGGTGGTGTGGGCCTGGTGTTCTCCACGATTGCAGTGTCCGACGGGATTTCGATGGGCCACGAGGGAATGAGGGCTTCGTTGGTGTCCCGCGAGGTAATCGCCGATTCCGTGGAGCTGGTCATGCATGCGGAGCGTTTTGACGGGCTGGTGGCCATTGCCGGTTGTGACAAATCGCTACCGGGAATGTTGATGGCGGCGGGGAGGCTCGACCTCCCGGCAGTGTTTCTCTATGGAGGCTCGAGCCTGCCAGGGATCTACAAGGGCAAGGACATTTCGATCGTCGATGTCTTTGAGGGAATCGGCGCCGAATCCGAGGGTCGGATCAGCGCGGCGGAGCTCCTGGAAATCGAACGGGCGGCGTGCCCCGGGGCGGGATCCTGCGCCGGAATGTTCACGGCCAACACCATGGCATCAGTCGGCGAGGCCATCGGGATGTCTCTTCCCGGGTCGGCCTCGGTGCCGGCGATTGATCCACGGCTCCGCGATTACGCCCGGGACTCCGGTGTTGCCGTGATGAACCTGCTCGACATCGGCATATCAGCCCGTCAGATTATGACCCGGCCCGCCTTCGACAACGCCATCACAACGGTGATGGCCCTGGGAGGCTCGACCAATGCCGTGCTTCACCTGCTGGCCATCGCCCACGAGGTCGGGGTCCCCCTGGAAATCGACGATTTTGATCGAATCTCGCGGAGGACGCCGCACATCGGTGACCTAAAGCCCTTCGGACGATTCCATATGGTTGATGTCGACCGCATCGGCGGTGTGCCTGTGGTTCTCAGGGCCCTATTGGATGAGGGTTTGCTCGATGGGGACGCTCTCACCGTCACCGGCAAGACGCTTGCAGAAAATGTCGCTGAAGTCGTCGTCCCGTCCGACCAGTCGGTGATCGCACCGGTCGACAGGCCGCTGGCACCTGAGGGCGGCATCGCCATCCTTCGGGGCTCGTTGGCACCTGACGGGGCGGTCGTAAAGGTCGCCGGTATACAGACACGGGAATTCGAGGGGCCTGCCCGGGTTTTCGACGGTGAGAGCGCTGCCCTGGACGCGATGTTCGCCCATCAGATCAAACATGGAGATGTTGTGGTGATCCGCACCGAAGGGCCACGGGGTGGGCCCGGGATGAAAGAGATGCTTCAGATCACGGCGGCGATCAAAGGAGCCGGGTTGGGAGCGGACGTTCTCCTGGTCACAGATGGACGGTTCTCCGGCGGTACCACCGGTCTCTGCATCGGCCATGTCGCCCCTGAATCGGAGACGGGAGGGCCGATCGGTTTGATCGAGGAGGGCGATCGAATCCGGCTCGACATTCCCGGCCGGCGCCTCGATGTCCTGGTCGAACCGGAAGTCCTGGAACAGCGACGAGCATCCTGGTCACCCGCCCCGGCACGATATGAGACCGGTGCCCTGGCCAAGTACGCGAAACTCGTTGGATCGTCAAGCCAGGGTGCAGTTACCGGCTAGAAGGCCCCAAACCCTCCCTTTTGTGTCGATTTCGCGAGTCTATGTAGCCAAAAATCGACACAGAACGGGTTTGGTGTCGTTTCCGGATGAGTCAGCGACGGAATCGGGCAGGGGATGTGATCGCCGGGTCTACGTCTGCTGTTATGAGATCCTCGGACAAACCATCGCCGATGATCTCGCTTGCGACCAGAGCCCCTGCTCCCGGTGAGGTCATGATCCCGCTGCCGCCCTGTCCCACCACCCAGAAGAAGCCGGTCGCAGTTGGTTCTTCGCCGATCACGAACTCGCGGTCGGCAGCAAAAGTCCTGAGACCGGTCCATTGAGAGTTGACGCTGCGGATTCCCAGAGTCGAAATCTCGTTGATCCGATCGATGGCGAGGGCGACATCTTCCATACGGGGCCGGGGATCGGTGGGCTGGGACGGCTCTTCTTCGGAAAGTGAACAGAGGAATTGGGAGCCGTCGGGTCGGAAGTAGTAGTCGTTGCCGATACCGACCACCATGGGGTACTTCGCGTAATCGTCGGATCCCGGAACCATGAATGCGGTCCGTCGCAATGGCCGGAGACCGATGGGTTCGACCCCGGCCATGGCCGCGACAACATCGCCCCAGGCGCCAGCGGCATTGATGACCCTTGGTGCATGGAATTGCCCGGTCGGTGTGGTCACCGTCCAGCCATTAGCGAGCCTGGAAAGGGCGGTGACCGGGGTGTTCAACTCGATCTTGCCGTCATGTCTGCGGAGGATCCGGACGAAGGCCTGGTGTAATCCGGCCACATCCACGTCCCGGGCGGTTGGCTCATAGATGCCGCCGCCGAGGTTGGCACGGTTCATCAGCGGCATGATCTCCATTACCTGGTCGGCATCGAGTACTTCCGGATCTGATCCCGAGGTTCGACCCGCCTCGGCCACTGCTTCGATGTCTCCGGTTTGGTCGTGTCGCGCAGCCCAGATCACCCCGCGTGGGGAGAGAAGGGCGGCATCGACCGAACCCTCCGGCGGTTTCTCCAGGAAGGATTTCGAGGCCCGGGCAAGGGAACGGGCGCCGGGCGACCCGTAGTTGGTGATAAAGGTTGCCGCCGAGCGGCCGGTCGTGTGATATGCCAGGGAGCTTTCCTGCTCCAGAAGCAGAACCGAGCCATGAGGAGCCAGATAGGCCGCAGCAGAGACTCCGGCGATACCGCCTCCAATGACTATGAAGTCGGTCACGGCTGCACCACCACCCGGCCAATCGCATTCCGCCCGGCAACCCACCTGATCGCCGCCGCCCCCTCCTCGAGTGGATATGTCTTCTGCACCGATGGTTTGACCGTCACGTCGGCGACCCAGGCCATTATTTGCTTGAAGTTGGCCGCCTCTTCTTCGGGTGCCTCTATGAAGTGTCGCCCCCAGAACACGCCCACGATCGAGTTTCCCTTGACCAGCGTGAGATTGAGTGGGATCGATGGGATGTCGCCGGCCGCGAAACCGACAACGAGCAGCCGGCCATTCCACTTCGTAGAACGAAGAGCAGCTTCGGTCGCATCCCCGCCCACCGGGTCATAAACGACATCCACGCCTTCACCGTTGGTTGCTTCGTTTATCCCGTCTCGAAGGGACACCCGGTCGTAGCGGATAACCGATTCGGCACCGGAATCGATGACGACATCCGCTTTCTCCTGGCTCGAAACCGCAGCGATGACCCGTGCCCCCAGCGCCATTCCGATTTGGACTGCAGCCAGTCCGACTCCACCGGCGGCGCCGAGTACGAGCAGAGTTTCCCCAGCCTGCAGATGACCGCGATCGACGAGGGCGTGGTACGAGGTTCCATATGCAACAGGGATCGATGCCGCTTCCTCGAACGAAACGGTGTCAGGCACTTTCACAGTGGCCGGGCCGGGGATGAGGGCTTTCTCAGCCATGCCTCCCACACCGGGGAACCCGCAGACCCGATCGCCAACCGCTAATCCATCAACCGCTCCGGTATCGAGAACCACTCCCGCGACCTCCGATCCCGGGGCGAAGGGGAGGTCAGGTTTCATCTGATAGAGACCGGCCACGAGGAGGCTGTCGGCAAAGTTGACCGCTGCCGCCCGGACCTCGACCAAAACACTCCCCCGGGTGGGCTCGGGTTCCGGAAGCTCGCCGACCGTGAGCGAATCGATTCCGGTGTACTCGTTGCAGATGAGAGCTCGCATGGCAGCCACTCTAAGAGACACGCCACGGGCTTTCCTGACACAATCGGGATGTGCCAGTCGAACCAATGCCGTCGAAGTTCACTCTTCCCGACCCGCGGACCGTGGACGACGACGTCATTGCGGTGGGAGGTGATCTGGCGCCTGGGACCATTCTCCAGGCCTACCGGCACGGTATGTTCCCGATGCCACTGCCTGACGGGCACCTGGCGTGGTGGTCACCCCGGGAACGCGCCATTTTGCCCTTGAGCGACCTCAAGATCTCGCGATCGCTCCGACAGTCGGTGAGAAAGTTCACGATCTCCATGGACGCTGAGTTTTCGTGGGTCATCGATGCGTGCGCCGACCCTTCCCGGCCTCAAGGGTGGATCACCGAAGGAATCAGGGATGCCTACGTTGAGCTTCATCGGCTCGGCTGGGCCCATTCGGTCGAGGTCTGGGACAGCGATGGCCATCTGGCAGGCGGATTGTATGGGGTTTCGATAGGCGGTCTGTTTGCGGGGGAGTCGATGTTCTACCAGGTGAGCGATGCGTCCAAGGTCGCTCTGGCGCATCTGGTCGTTGTCCTCTCATCTATGCCAGGCTGTCTCCTCGATGTCCAATGGCTGACCCCGCACCTGGAGCGGATGGGAGCGACCGTGGTCGGTCGGGATCGCTATTTGGACCTTTTACCCGACGCCCTGCAAGTAACTTCACCTTTCGAGGGTGGTGGTCGCTAGGTGTTGGCTAGAGTCCGCGTCCTGTCCATGGAGAAATGTTGCGGGCTGTTGTAGCGGGGATTGACCTCAGTTCGATGGGTCGGCGGGTGGCCGACCGTGCCCGTCTCGTCGCCGAGCACGAGTCGCTTCCGCTGCATCTGGTCCATGTTTTGGAGTCGGTCGAGGAAGCAATGATCGACCCGTCGCATGCCCGTCTGATGCGAGATCATCAGAGACGGGAGGCTGGCAAGTTGAAGGAGTGGACCTCGGCGAGGTCGGCCGTTCCAGTTGAGCTCGAGGTAGTGAATGGTTCGCCCTCCTGGACCCTCGCGCAGAGAGCAAAGTCTGCAGCCCTCCTGGTGGTTGGCTCTTCCTCGATTGACAGCTTTTCAGCTGGCCCGATTGCCCGACGACTTGCCCGTAACGCATTGGTCGATACCTTGATCGTTCGACGCCAACCCCGGGTGCCCTATCGGAGGGTGATAGCGGCGGTGGACTTCTCGGAGCAATCGAGGGCTGCGGTCGACCATGCGCTCACCCATTTTCCCCAGGCGGAAGTCACCGTTCTCTATTCCCTGCCGACACGTTTCGACCCTTTGCTCGCCGACGCAGGGCTCTTCCAGGAAGAGGTGACGGCGTCGAGGTCCCATCGATTGAAGGTGGCTTCAGGGCGGATGGAGTCGTTTGTGGAAAGATGGAACGGGTCCATCAAAACCCTGGTGGTCGATGGGCCTCCGGTTTCGACTATCGAGGAGACGTTGAGGCGGCGCGGTGCCGATCTCATCGTCGTCGGGTGTCGGGGGGCGACGGCGACCCGGATGGTCTTGCTGGGCACCGTGGCCGAGGGCCTTGTCGAAGGCGCCCCGTGTGATGTGATGGTGGCGCGGACACCGTCTATATTTCGCAGGCCCTAAATCGCCGAATCGGTTGGCCCTCTCAGCGCGTAGTCGATGGCGTCCTGGTACGTCATCGCCTTTCCTTCCCGATATGCATCTTTGAGTTCCCCGTCGGGCAACGATTCGAGTGTCTCGAATTCCAGGCCCAGAATCAGGTTGTAATCAACGGTCGCCAGATCGGTGCCCGACGTGATTCGGAGGCCATGAAAAGCGCCGGCGAGTCGATGGGCCCGGATGGGGTCTCCCAAATCGATTGCCATCCCTGCAGTGAGGGAGAGAAGAAGTACGACTGCGGAGACGTCGTTGTGACGGCTGAACAATTCCAGCCCGTCGCGGGCGTACGGCCATCCAGCAGCGGACTCGCCTAGTTTGAGGGCGACTCCTCCGGCCTCGAACATCGACCAACCCATTCCGAATTCGTTTCCGGACCGGCGATAGTAGTCGGTGCTCGAGGCGAAGTACTCCGAAGCTTCGGCGAACCTCTTGGAGAAGGCGAGCAGGTTTCCCCGTCCCCAGGCGATATCACCCATGCCGTTCGTGTCGTCCAATTGCTCGTATATCGCCTGGGCCTCGTCGAGCATTGGGGCGGCTTCAGAATCCCCTTTCCAACCCCTTACCAGGGCCAGGTTGTAAAGGGCGTTGGCAAGTTCTCTGGGTTCGCCAGTGGAACGAGCCGCTTCCAACGAATTCGTATAGGCGATGGCGGCCCCGTCGAGGTCGCCACGCCACCAGAGAACCCCCCCGAGTGCTTCGGTGGCAAGTGCCCGATTGTCGGCTTGTCCGCCAGCCTGTTCGAGTGCGTTTTCGATGCGCTGCTGGGCTTCGTATAGATGTCCACGGGTCTGCCAGTACCTCCAGGTTGCGGCGGCCAGCCGCAAGACCAGGTCCATTTCCCGGTTATTCCCCCAGTCGAGCGCAGATCGGATGTTGTCGTGTTCATGTTCGATGGCGTCAAACGCTGTCCGCCGATCCATCTTGAGAAACTGCGGTCTGAGGCCTTCGACGAAGTCGGTGTAGGTTTCGAGGTGGGCCTTCCGGGTCACATCGGCATCCTGATGCTCGTTGAGGCGGTCCAGGGCGTACTCCTGGATCACGAACAGCATTCGAAATCGAGGCGCCCCGTCCCCGGTATCGACCCGGACCAGACTGTGGTCCACCAATTCGGAGAGCCGGTCGAGGAGTTGGCTTCCCGCGGGAGCGCCGCCACATACCCTCTCGATCTCTTCCAATCGGGCCCCGCCTGCAAAGACCGAGAGCTTTTCGAAGAGGGTCCGTTGGTCATCGTCGAGAAGTTGATAGCTCCATTCGATGGCACCGGTGATTGTCCTCTGCCGCTCGGGGAGGTCAATCGACCCTGCCCCCAACATGGTGGCGTCGAGTCGCTCGAGAATCGCTGCCACGGGGAGCAGCTTCACCCGTGAGGCCACCAACTCAATTGCGAGAGGCAATCCGTCGAGCCGGTCAACCAGTGCGACAACGTCGTCAACGTTCTTCTCGTCCAACGAAAAACCGGGGTTCACGGCCATGGCACGTTCGACGAAGAGCTGCACCGCCTCAGAGGTTCCGGTCGCGTCAGTCTCGATGTGCAGCGGAGGAATGGGCATTTCCTGCTCACCGCTGATCCGTAAAGGTGCCCGCGACGTAACCAAGAACTTCGACTCCGGGGCGGAGCGGGCCATATCTGCCACCAATTGCGCCGCGGGGAGGACCTGCTCGAAGTTGTCCAGAACGAGCAGTAATCGCTTTCCTCCGATTCGCTCCACCAGCTGCTGGTAAGGCGTTTGGTCCGAACCGGATGCCCGTAGGCCCACAGCCGAGAGAATCGCCGAGGGCACCACTCCGGAGTCGAGGATCGAGGAGAGGTCGATGAAGTAGACCCCATCCGTGAACCCGGTTGCGGCATTGGCGGCCAGCTGCAGCGAAAGCCTCGTCTTGCCAGTCCCGCCCGGGCCGGTGAGGGTGAGTACCCGCGCCCTCTCGAGGAGCCTGGCCGCGTCGTCTAAAAGGCCTTGTCGGCCGATAAAGCTGGTCACCTGGACCGGCAGGTTGTTGGGGACCAGATCGAGTGTCCTCAGCGGTGGGAAGTCGGTGCCAATCCCCGTGGCGGCCACCTGGAACAGGGCCTCGGGCTCGGAGAGGTCCTTCAGGTGATGTTTTCCCAAGTCGCGCAAGGATATGTCGGGGCCGAGAAGACGCTCGACGAGAAGGGCGGTCGGTTCCGACACCACGATCTGCCCACCGTGGCCTGCGTCTGAGATTCGCGCTGCCCGGTGGACATCGAGACCCACGTAGTCGTTACCTCCGAGATTTCCAGCTCCGGTGTGGAGGCCAATCCGGACTCTTACCTCTGATCCTTCGGGCCAGTTGTACGCGCCGATTCCCCGCTGGAGGTCGATTGCGGCGCCGACGGCATCGACGGGGGAGGCAAAAACGGCGAATACCGAGTCGCCGGCAGTGCGAATCACTACTCCGGAGTGCAACGTAACGGACTCACGGGCGATCCGGTCGTGGGCCTCGAGAGTCCCGGTGAACCTGTCGCCAAGGATCTGCACCAGCTGGGTCGAGCCCTCGATGTCGGTGAACATGAAGCTGACCGTCCCGGTTGGGAGGTCTGTCCGTCTATCCATCGGAGCGACCGACTGCGGGGAACGTGAGTATGAAAGTGGTGCCGTTCCCGTCTGATTCGACGTCGATCGAGCCACCGGCCCTCGTCACCGTGTTGTGGACAGTGTGCAGGCCCAGACCTGTCCCCTTCCCGGGCTCTTTGGTGGTGAAAAAGGGGTCGAAGATCCGGTCGCGGACCGCAGGATCGATACCCGAACCCGTGTCGCTCACGGTGATGGTCACGGTGGCGTCCTCGTTGGCGCCAATGATCCTGATGGTGCCTTTGCCTTCCATCGCGTCGACAGCGTTTTCGATCAGGTTGGCCCAAACCTGGTTGAGCGTCCTTCCCGGCGCCTCTATCGACCTCAGATCCCCGGGTGCCTCGATCTCGACCGTGATGTTCTTCAGTTGATGTTTGAAGATCAGCAGCGTGTCCTGGATGCCTTCCATTGGGCGGATCGTCTGCAGTGGCGCCTGGTCGAGAAAGGTGTAGCTCTTCACAACGGCAACCAGTTCAGAAATGCGCCCTGCTCCTGCTGATATCTCATCGAGCATCTCACGCGCCTGGCATCTCATCCCGATCCATTCGATCATCGTCGGGACCGAGTCGGTTTCGAGTCTGGCTACGAACTCTTCGAGGACGGCAACTGTCAGCCCCGAGTTGGCAAGGCTCGTCGCCATGTCGCCGTAACGGTCATCGACGCCGACGTCTCCCAGGAATGTGGAGAACGAGTCCACAGCGTCGGCCTTTGCCAGAGCATTCATCGGTGCGGTGTTCGTGGCTCCGAACAGCGAGTGGTCTTCGACGCCCACGAGGGAAAGAGTTGTCGCTTCGAGCCTCCCGTAGAGATCGGAGAGGAGTTCCGACGTTCGGCCGACAGCCGCTGCCGGATTGTTCAACTCGTGCATCAACTGAGCGGCCATTCGTCCCAGGGAAGCGATCTGCTCGTCGCGGCGAACCGCCGCCTCGATCTCCCGTAAGCGGACCGTGACCGTGTGGAACATCTTCCTCAAGACTGCGGGTTGGTCGAGCAGCTTTTCCACGGCAGCTGCAGGTATGCGGAGCAGTCGGCTCGGGCTGGTGGTTGTCACCGTCGCTGTGCGCGTTCCCTTCTCGAGTATGGCGATCTCGCCAATCACGTCGCCCTTGCCCCGTTGCGCGACGGTCAGGGTCTTATGCGGGTAGGTCTTGGTGACATCAAGCGTGCCCTCGAGGACGATGAACATGTCATCGGAGTGGGACCCTTCCGTGATCACCTCGACACCGGCGTCGAGGTCGACGATCTCGGACTCGCCCGTCAATCCGTCGAGTGTGGCGTCGTCGAGGCCGGCGAAGTACGGGACTTCACGCAGCGCTTCTGCCCGGTCGTTCACAGGTGTTCCAGGTGGCGGTGGACGTTGCGGATGGTGGCCGAACCTTCCCCGACCGCGCCGGCCACCCGCTGGATCGAACCCTGACGCACGTCACCGGCGGCAAAGACGCCGGGCACACTGGTCTCGAAGGGGAGCGGCTCACGCTCGACATTCCATCCCTTCGGCGCCGACAGGTCTCCTCCGGTGACGATAAATCCCCGTTGGTTGAGCTCCACCAGGTCGGCCACCCATTCCGACCGCGCCTTCTGACCGATAAAAATGAATACGGCTCCGGCGGGATGGTCGGTTTCGTCGCCGTTATCGGTTGATCGGAGCCGGACCCGCTCCAATCGGTCCGATCCGAACACCGATGCCACCTGGGTCGCCGTCATCAACGAAACAGCATCTGACACTTCGATTGCCGAAATCAGATACTGAGACATGGAGGCGGCCAGAGATGCGGATCGGATGATGATGGTGACATTGTCGGTGAAGCCGGTCAGGAACAGGGCGGCCTGGCCCGCGGAGTTACCACCCCCGACCACAAATACCGGTTCGTTCTGGTGGAGCATTGCTTCGACCCGAGAAGTCCCGTAGTAGACACCGCGGCCGGTGAATTCATCTACTCCTTCGGCCTCGAGCTGACGGTAGGACACCCCGCTGGTTATCACCATGGATCGGGCCGTGATTTCGGATCCGTCCGTCAGATGGACGATCCGAAATGGATCTTTTCGCTCGACCCGTTCCACAGAGGCCGGAACAAGAAGCTCGACCCCGAAACGCTCGGCCTGGGTCGCTGCCCGTCTCGCCAGGTCGGCGCCGCTGATTCCCTTGGGAAAACCGAGGTAATTCTCGATCCGCGAACTCTGTCCGGCCTGTCCGCCTGGGGCCCGTTCTTCGATCAGGAGAGTGCTGAGACCCTCCGAAGCCCCATAGACGGCCGCGGCGAGACCCGACGGACCGGCTCCGACCACCACCACGTCGTAGGCCTTGCCGGTTGCCGTTGTCTTCAGGCCGGCCCTACTGGCCACTTCGACATTGGAGGGATGGAAAAGGGTTTCTCCGTCGGGCATGGTGACCAGGGGAAGGTCGGCCACAGTTGCCCCTGCCAGATCGAGTTCTCGGGCAAGGTCGGTGTCGCTGAACAGGTCGACAGCACGATAGGGGATCTGGTTTCTCGTCAGGAAGTTCTTCAGTTCGTGGGTCTCCTTTGACCACGGAGAACCCACGATTCGGATGCCTTCGAAGATCGGGCGATACCCGGCCTGCCAATCGTCGAGGAGATCGTCGAGAATCGGGTACAAACGCTCCTCGGGCGGATCCCACGGTTTGGTGATGTAGAAGTCGAGTCCGACCTCGTTGATCCCGCTGATCGCGACATCTGTGTCGGCATAGGCCGTCAACAGGACCCGTTTGGCGTCCGGGTGGAGTTCGAGTGTTTCCTTGAGTACATCGATTCCTGTGATGTCGGGCATCCGCTGATCGACCAGGGCGAGGGCTAGCGGTTGGTCCCTCTGTGCCAGTGTCCGCACGACGTCGAGGGCCTCCTGGCCGCCCGCCGCCCCGACGATTCGATATTCATCACCGTATTTCGGGCGTAGGTCCCGTTGCACGGCGGAAAGTACGACGTTTTCGTCGTCGACAACGAGGATTATGGGCTTGGAGGCCATCGGCGCGAGAGTACTATCTTTCCCGGTGGCGACCCCCGAGGAAATCAAAGATCTGGCCCGGCTTCTCGGTGCCGCCGGACGGGCACACCACGAAGTGTTTGGTGGCCCAAACCCCGGTTGGCCGAAGTGGTACGCGTCGTTTTTGATCGACCACGATCTTGAATCCCGGATCGGCTTCAAACCCGATTTGGACCGGGTGGTCGGTTGGCTGAATGCGGCGCATGAAGAGCACCGTGCCCAAGCATCCAGTGAACGTTGGCCCGATTACTACGCCTACATCATTTTCGCCTGGATCGAGGACGGCGACAGTTAGCCTGCGTTGGCGATCGCTTTCAGTAATGCCCGAGTCGCGTAAACCGAGGCCAGGTGGGTTTTGTATTCGACCGAGCCGTAGAGGTCCTCGATGACCGTTACATCCTCGGCGGCTTTCGCAGCAGCGGCCCTGACCGCCGATTCGGAGCCGTCGGTGCCGATAACGGCTTGAGCTGTCGCGTCGGCCAGCGATGCCTTGGTCCCTACTCCGGTGAGAGCGACCCGGGCGTCGGCTACCGACCCTCCGTCCATTCTCACCCAAGCCGCGGCACCGGCAACGGCATAGTCGGAGAGACCGCCACGTCTTCCCAGTTTGTCGTATGCCGAACCCTCGCCCGGTCCGGCTTTGGGAATCCGGATCGAAGTGAGAATCTCGTTCGGTTCCAGGGCGGAGGTGAGGGCGTCGACGAAGAAGTCTCCCGCCGCTATCTCACGTGTTCCTGAAGCAGACTGCGCCACCATGGTGGCGCCCACAGCAAGTGCACCGCCGGGTTGGTCGGCAGCGACGTCGGCATGGGCCAGGGCGCCGCAGGTGGTGCCGCGATTCCTCACTTGCACGTCACCGGTGAGCGCAGCCGCCGTTGCCAGGGCTTGTGCGTTCGCCGCAACCAAAGGGTTGGTAGCAGTCTCACCATGCCGGACCAGCGCCCCGATCACCAGGTTGCCATTGTCTTCGGAGATGGTGTCGAGCCCGGCGATCCGGCCAATGTCGACGACCGTCCCCGGAGAGAACAATCGCATCTTCATCAAAGGGATGAGGCTCATCCCACCCGACATAACCTTTGAGTCGTCGCCCAGAGCAGCAAAAGCATCCTCGAGGCTGGTCGGTGCCACGTAGTCGAACTCTCTCGGGTACATCAGCTTCTCGCTTCCTGAATTGCGGCCCAGACCCGTTTCGGCCTCAAGGGCATGTCGATATGTTTGACCCCGAGTGGGCTCAGAGCGTCCACCACCGCGTTGACGATGGTGTGGGCCGAACCGATCGTGCCCGCCTCACCGATCCCCTTGACTCCCATCGGATTGACATCGGTCGGGGTGACAGTGTGCGACAGTTCGAAGGACGGGAGGTCCTCAGCCGTGGGAATTAGATAGTCGAGCAGCGAACCGGTCAGCAGGTTGCCGTCGCTGTCGTAAACAGCGTCCTCGAATAGCGCCTGACCGATTCCCTGGGTGATACCCCCGTGAACCTGGCCGTCGACGATCATCGGGTTGACCACGTTGCCGCAGTCGTCCACGGCCACGTATTTGAGGATCTTCACATCCCCGGTCTCCTCGTCGACTTCGACCACCGCCAGATGGGTCCCGAACGGCCATGTGGCGTTGCCCGGACTGAACGCGCTGTACGCCTCGAGTCCGCTCTCCATTCCTTCGGGCAGGGTATGTGCCTGATAAGCCGCTTTGGCGATCGCTGCCCAGTCCACAGATTTCTCCGGTGAACCGGCCACATAGGCACCGTTGTCCTCGAAGACGATGTCGTCGGCCGAAGCCTCCAGGATGTGGGCTGCGATCAGCGCTGCCTTCTCTCTTACCCGGGCCGTAGCCTGATAGGTCGCCGTACCGTCGACGGCGAGGGAGCGGCTACCGAAAGTGCCAATGCCCATCGGGTGCTCCTGGGTATCGCCGTGGCGAACCCTGATCCTTTCGATCGGGATCCCGAGTCCGTCTCCGACGATCTGTGCCCATGTGGTTTCGTGGCCCTGGCCGGTCGGCCCGGTACCAATGATCACGTTCACGGTTGCGTCCGGATTCACCCGGACCAGTCCAGATCCGTTGAATGACGCAGGAAGCCCGTAGCTGGCCCAGGAGAATCCGATTTCGGCGAGGACGGCGGGGCCAAACCCGCAGACCTCGACGTAGGATCCGACTCCAATTCCGACGTGGCGTCCCTCCGCCCGGGCATCGTCGCGCATTTTGAGCAGGTCCTGATACCCGGAGACCTCGATGAGCCTGTCGACGGCACCGGCGTAGTTACCGGAGTCGAGGGCAAACCCGCAACCCATCACTGCTGGAAACTCATCGGGTTGCCAGAAGTTCTTCTTCCGGACTTCCAACGGGTCCATCCCGATCTCGTGGGCGAATGCGTCGATAATTCGTTCCAGGTAGTAGATCGCCTCGGGACGCCCGGCGCCCCGATAGGCATCGGTGGTCATGGTGTTGGTAACGACGCAATCGACCGTCCAACTCACCGGCATCTTGTATTGGCCGGATGCAATCCACAACCCGAGGAGGGGGATGGCAACGGTGAAGTTCTGTGTGTAGGCACCCATGTCGGCGATGGCCTCGAGCTTGTAGCCGAGGAACTCGCCCTCCTTGGTGCCGACGATTGTTGCCGTGCCGATCCAACCTCGCCCGTGGATCGTGGATCCCGCGGCTTCGCGCCGGGTCTCAGTCCATTTGACCGCCCTCCCCAACTTCTTCGCCGCAAAGGCTGCGAGCACCTCGTCGTTGTACACGTTGAGCTTGGCGCCGAACCCACCGCCAACCTCAGGGGCGATGACTCTCACGTCACTGGCCTGCATCCCGAAGGTCTTCGAGATAACCCCGCTCAAAGCATGGGGCACCTGCGTCGAGCTGTGAACGGTGAATCGCCCGTACCCCTCGTTGTAATCGGCGACCACCGATCGGGGCTCGATGGCAACCGGGATAAGTCGCTGATTGATCATCTCAAGGGAAACGACTACGGCATCGTCTCGCTCCATGGCGGCGTCGACCTGTGGGGTCTGATCTTCGAGTCCGAGAGCAGCCCAGTACCCGTGATAGGTCCAGGTGTGCAAAACGTTGGAGTCGAGCTCATTGTGGACTTTCACTGCGTCCGATTTCGCCTCTTTGAGGTCGATGACTGCCGGCATGGTGTCGTAATCCACGTCGATGGCATCGGCCGCATCCTGGGCCTGGTACCTGTTTTCAGCCACCACCATCGCGATGGCCTCGCCGACGTGATTTACCTCTCCTGCGGCCAACAGTGGGCGGAGTTTTCCAATCGGCACCTGGGCAAGAAGTGGGCCGAGATGCGCGACGTCGTCGTGGGTGAATACTGCAACCACTCCTGGCATCGCCTTCGCTGCCGAAGTGTCGAGGGATGTGATCTTGGCGCGGGCGACCGGTGACCGGGTGAAGGCAATATGAAGGACGGCAGTGGGTTGGATGTCGTCGACATATGTGCCTTTTCCCCGAATCAATGCCGGGTCTTCCCGGCGGCGGACGTCTCCACCCATGACGCTCGTGGTGGCCACTATGACGCTCCTTCCCAATCTGGTGCCGGTGGCTCCTCGCCGCGGACCTTGGCGCCGGCGTACTCGACGGCGCGGACGATGTTGTGATATCCGGTACAGCGGCAGAGGTTGCCTTCGATCCCGTGGCGGATCTCAGCCTCTGATGGATTGTCATTGTCGGCGAGCAAGGCTGCTGCCGACATGATCATCCCTGGTGTGCAGAATCCGCATTGGAGGCCATGCCTCTCCCAGAATCCTTCCTGGACCGGGTGGAGCTCACCGTTTTGGGCGAGGCCTTCGATTGTCGTCAATTCCAAACCTTCAGCCTGGACCGCCAGCATGGTGCACGACTTGACCGGTGCTCCGTCGACATGGACCGTACAAGCGCCGCAATAGCCCGTCTCGCAGCCGACGTGGGTGCCGGTGAGATGGAGGTTTTCCCGGATGTAATGAACCAGGAGCGTCCGTGCCTCTACATCAGCCGAGACCTCCTGTCCATTTACGGTCATCGAAACTTTCACGTGAGGCCTTTCGTTCGGATACTCAGGAAAGTATCAGAACTCGCCGGGTCGCGTCGGTGAAAACGGACTATCAGTCGAGTGACCAGCCACCGGCGATACCTGCTGCATACTGCGTCATCGGATTGAGTCGTATGTCGTTGGCATCGCCGCTCTGGGTGATTTTCCCATGTTCGATGATGTGGATCTGATCAGCGAACAGAAATGCCTCCCTAGGGTCATGTGTTATCAGGAGGCGTGGCCCCGCAAAGTCATCGAGATGATCCTTCAGAACCGTCTGCAGGCCTGCCCGGGCGTTGACGTCGAGGGCGGCCATGGGTTCGTCCAAAAGCAAGACGGCAGGTTTGGCAATAAGCGCCCGCGCCAGTGCGACCCGTTGGGCTTCGCCCCCTGAGAGGGTTCCTGGCTTCTGGTTTGCCAATCCAATCAGTCCCAGTTCAGTCAGCCACTGTTCGGCTTCCCGGTTTGCCGCCTTGCGTCGGATCGATCGATTGCGCAGAGGAAAAGCGACATTGTCTCGGACCGTCATGTTGGGAAAGAGCAAATAGTCCTGGAATACAACCCCGAAATCGCGATCCTCGGCCGCGACGAACCGGGAGTTAGCCGGTTCGTCCAATATTTCCTGGTCCATTCGGATGATTCCCCGATGAAGGGGCACGAGTCCTGCCAACGCCGCGACAACAGTTGACTTTCCGGCCCCGTTAGGCCCGAGCAGAGCGATCGTGGTGCCGGCGGGCATGGAGAATTCGACATCGATGTTGAAGCTTTCAGACCGGGTCAATTCGATGTCCGCGTGGAGTGTCGTCACACGGATCGCCACCAGCGGTCACGGATTGAGATCAGGACCGCGAGAGAGACGACCACCATTATCAGGCTTATGGCGATGGCCGCATCGCGGTTTTGCTCCAGGGCCACAAAGACAGCCAGAGGCATGGTCTGGGTGCGACCCTGCAGATTCCCGGCAAATGTGATGGTCGCCCCGAATTCCCCGAACGCCCGTGCCCAGGTGAGAACGAGGCCGGCGACCAGTGATGGCCCGATTGCCGGGAGGGTGATCCGGCTGAATGTTGTCCATCTGCTGGCGCCGAGCGTCGCAGCAGCGTCCTCGTATCGCCGATCGGCGGAGCGCAGGGCACCTTCCACCGTAATGATGAGAAATGGTGTGGCGACGAAGGTGGCGGCGACAATCACTCCCCAGATCGAGAATGGGAGAGTGAGCCCGGTCAGGCTTTCGATCGGGCCTCCGAGAAGCCCGTTTCGTCCCAGACCGAAGAGCAGAGCCGCACCACCGACCACCGGAGGGAGTACCAGGGGCAGCAGGACGACCCCTCTCACAATCGATCTTCCCGGAAAACTGGCGCGGGCAAGGAGGAAGGCGGTCGGAACACCGATCACCAGTGCAAAGAAGCTGGCAGTAACTGACGAGATCATGGAGAGACGTAGCGACTCCATGACGATTTCGCTACCGAGAAGGCTCATCAAGTTCCCCCACGGTGTTTTGGCAACGAGTCCGATGAGCGGTATCAGAAAGAAGATTATGCCGACCACTGCCGGGACCAAGAGGAAGGCGGGTAGCGGACGTGCTGAGACTTTGCGGTCGCTCACGGCACCCCGAATCCGGCCGCTTTCAAGAAAGAGCTGCCTTCGATCGAGAGCACGAAGTCGACAAACTGGCGCGCCTCCACAGATCGAGGACTGACTTCGAGTACCCCGATCGGATAGAGGGCCGTCACGTTGTCTTCGACGGCGATATCGATCCCGACTAATTCCCCGTCTGCACTTGCGACATCGGTTTGGTAGACGATCCCTGCATCGAGTTCGCCAAGCTCGATCTTGGATACAAGCGAACGTACGTCGGGTTCGTTGCTGTCGATTGACGCGACGACGCCGGCCTTGTGGAGAACCTGGCGGGCATATCGCCCGCATGGAACCTCTTCGGAGCACAGCCCGACAAACAATTCTGGAGCGGCGAGATCGTTCAATCCGACCACCGCCCCGGGGTTATCGGGTGGAACTGCAATCGTCATGGAGTTCGTGGCGAAAACCGCCGGGTCTCCGTCGATCAGACCATCTGCCACCAGCTGGTCCATCGGGACGAGGTCGGCAGAGGCGAAAACATCGACGGGTGCACCGGCCAGTATTTGTTCGCGCAGCGCCGAGCTACCGCCGAGATTGAGCTGGACATCGATGCCAGGATTCTCCTGCTCAAACGCAGCCTCGATTTCGGTGAACACGGCGGTGAGTGAGGATGCCGCAGACACCAGGAGCACAATTGGTTCCTGATCACTTGCCGTCGAACAGCCGACGAGGGCCATCCCTAGCACCATCAGAATTGGTGTTCTCCGGTTCTTCACTATGCGACCCGGGTTCCGATGTGTTCCAGGTCGTACCCACCAATCGCTTCGAGACTTCTGGCGAACCGTCGCCCGGAGACGAGATTCAATGCGGCGACCAACGCCGGGTCGTCGTCAAAGTCTGGCGAGATCCAGAGCTCTACGACATGGGTGGCCAGAGGATGGAAGTCCAGGCCGATAGACGTCGCTGCGGGTTCGAATGTCAGTGCAGGGATACCTGCCCACAGCCCGCGGTTTGCGGCTTCCAGATGGGTCGCGGCCACCGGTCCAGGGGCCGACTTCGAATCCGTTTCTAGAAATTCTTTGAACACCCGCTGAATCGTCGCCCCGTCCTCCCGTTGTACCACCGGCATCTCGCCCCGCAATGCCCGCCTCTGCCATCCGGTCGCAATGCCGTCGCCGGCACTCAGGCCGACCCGCCACGTCGCAAAGTGGATTCGTTGGAGCCTCTTCGCCCGGGCAAGTCGGTCGAGGTCCCGCTTGTTTCCGTGGACAGCAGCCGCATGGGCGCGGCCCGAGTCGACGGCTTCGAGGGCTGCGTCAGTTGAAGTGGCGACCCACATGGCGCCGACACCGGACTCCCGGAGTGATTGTTCGATGATCGCCAGACCCGGTTCACAACCGGCGACAACCAGGCCCGGCATGACCTTGGAGATCAATTCGAGGTGGCCGTTGGCGACAACGGCATCGATGCTCTCATAGCCCGAGGAACTCCGGCGGACCGGGCTGGCCACCAATTGCTCGCCGACCCGACCAACCCGGACATTCCCATCCGTTGGTGTCATACCGGTCAGCGCATCCACGGCCTGATTGGGTCCTCCAAAAAGATCGTTGACGCTTAGCCCCAATGCCCCTGCGATGGCGATGGCGACATCGACCCGGGGCAGGTTGGTGCCCGATTCGATGGCACCGATCGACTGACGACTCATCCCGGTACTGGCGGCGAGTTCAGATTGGCTGAGCCCTAGGTGCTCGCGTTGGTTCCGTATTCGTCTGCCCACTTCCATTGCCAGAAATCTAGCAGACACGCTAGAAATCAGGCGAAGTTGCGACCTCGTCCGAACAGGTATGTCTGCGATACAATCCCAATCCGCTCGACACGGGCCCGTAGCTCAATCCGGTCAGAGCAGCGGACTCATAATCCGTTGGTTGCAGGTTCAAGTCCTGCCGGGCCCACAAGTGAATTCCCAGGTCAGGGAGGCGATGTCACCGTGCCGGGAGGTCGACGATCTCTCCCAGGACGCGCTCAGGACGCGATTTGGTCGCGGAAGCGACCTCGAGACGCTCCATCACGTCGTCGAGATCGCCCTCAAATAGATGCGTGTATGTGTTCAAAGTCACCGAAGCATTGCGGTGACCAAGCTGCTGCTGGATCGCTTTGACGTCGGCGCCGGCCGCGCGCATCAACGATTCGCACGTGTGACGCAGGTGGTGGGGAGTGATGTCTTCGAGGTCGTCGCCAGCCCGAACTCGGGCTGGATCCCACGTTGTTCGTCGAAAGTTCGAGTAGCGCAACACGCCTCCCTGGGAAGCGGTGAAGATCAACGCCTCCGGATCGTCAGGCACGTTCTCCATGTGGCGTCCAACCATCTCCGAGATGGAAGCGGGTAAGTGGACCGTGCGGGTTTCATCTGTCTTTGTAGTTCCAAAGGCGACACGTCCTGAGATGTCCGAAAGCGATTCCTTGATGTCGAGGCGACGGCGCAGCACATCGACTCGAGTTCGACGCAATGCGGCGAGCTCTCCCCATCGGAGTCCGCCGTAGGCGAGGACGTACACGACGGTCGAGTACTCGTCTCCGGGCATCGATTCAGCGAGCCGAGCGACCTGCTCGGTGGTGAGGTAGCGGTGATCGAGCTGGGGAAGTCGGGGGAGTTCGACCCGGCGAGACGGGTTGCGGCCGATCAAACCATCATCGAGAGCCTGTTCCATGATGGCGGCCATGCATTGATGCGCTTGGCGGATCCGAGAAGCTGACAGGCCGTCTTCGACCATCGAACGCACCCATGACCCCACCATCGTGCGGTCAATGGAGCTCAACCGGGTCCCTCCGAAAATGGGAAGAATCCGCGATTCGAGAAGGGATCGGTATCCATCTCGAGTCTTGTCTTTGATCCGAGTCTTGGCCCCCAGCCAAGCGCTGGAATAATCGTCAAAAGAGATCTGGCCAGCTGTGGGATCGATCCACTGACCACGGTTGGCCCTGGAGAGCTGATCTGTCAGCCAATGCTCCGCATCAGCTTTGCGATCGAAGGTCCGACTGTGCCAAAGACGATCCGGGCCCTCGTAGCGCGCTCGATAGCGCCCATTGTCTCGTCGGTCTATGGCACCTCTCGACATACTCATCTCCTCGTTCGGTCTAAGACCAAGTATGCCGCCGAGCTTCTACCGGTGTGCGTGCTGATTGAAAGAAACCTCGCTGGCCACGCGTTCCTCGATCCATCTGTCGACGTCGCTCTGCCGATAACGCACGTGGCGACCGACTCTGAACCCGGCTGGGCCTTGTCGGCGGTACCTCCAGGCGTAGAGGGTGGCAACTGGTACTTCCAGATAGGCGGCAAGGTCTTGGACCGAGAACAGTGGATCGAGGGTGCTCACAGGTCAACCGTGCACGATGACCCTGTCAGTGGAGTGCCAAATCGTTGCCAGCGGGCATCTAAGAAAAATCCCGAATTGGAG
>JBGTFH010000044.1:0-46809 GCA_041747375.1 Acidimicrobiia bacterium | reverse complement strand
ATCTCGGGGCCATTTATCTCGGGCGCCCCGGACTTGCCCGGATGAACCGGGTGGGAAGGGTTGCGGGTGACCTGGACAGGCTGCGCTCCGTCGACGCAGCCTTCGCCTGGGAAACCCAACCCTGGTGCCCCGAAATCTTCTAGCCGAGGCCGCCTCTACTCCTCTGTCCCCAGAGCGAAACGATGCTTCCAACTCTCCCTCCAGAGGCGAAGCCGAATGGGGGGAGTACGACCGACGTAAGTCGGTCGGGAGGGGGGACCGGGTGATCGCGCCTCCGATCCTACCGCCCTCCAAAACCCGTATCCGTGGTTCCTCCTACATGTCGTAATAGAGGTGGAACTCATAGGGATGGGGGCGGAGTCGGATCGGATCGACTTCGTGCTTGGTCTTGTATTCAATCCACGCCTCGATGAGATCCTCGGTGAACACGCCGCCACGAAGCAGGAACTCGTGGTCGTCCGCAAGGGCCTGCAGCGCCTCGCTAAGTGAGCCCGGAACGGTCGGCAGGTCGGCGAGCTCCGCCGGTGGAAGGTCGTAGATGTCCTTGTCGACGGGGTCGTGGGGCTCGATCTTGTTCTGCACGCCATCCAGACCTGCCAACAACATCGCCGAGAAGGCAAGGTACGGGTTAGCGGTCGGGTCGGGACAGCGGAACTCAAGACGTTTTGCTGCCGGGGCCTGTGAGTATTGCGGGATCCTGATTGCCGCCGACCGGTTGCGACTCGAGTAGACCAGGTTCACCGGTGCCTCATATCCGGGGACCAACCGCCGGTAGGAGTTGGTGGTCGGTGCGGCAAATGCCAGTACCGCCGGGGCGTGCTTGAGCAACCCACCGATGTACCAGCGGGCCATGTCAGAGAGGCCGGCATACCCGCCTTCGTCGAAGAAGAGGGGCTTGCCGTCGGTCCAGAGCGACTGATGAACGTGCATTCCAGACCCGTTGTCCTCGAACACAGGCTTGGGCATGAATGAGACCGACTTGCCGGCCTGCCACGCCGTGCTTTTCACGATGTACTTATAGAGGGTCACGTTGTCCGCCGTGCGGAGCAATTCCCCGAAACGCATGTCAATCTCGGCCTGGCCCGAGGTACCAACTTCGTGATGTTGCACCTCGATCTCGATACCGGCGGCCTCGAGATTTGCCGTCATCTCCGACCGGAGATCCTGGAAATGGTCTGTCGGTGGGACCGGGAAATATCCCTCCTTGTAACGGGGCTTGTGCCCAAGGTTGCCCCCTTCCTCGACGCGCCCCGAGTTCCACGCCCCTTCCTCGGAGTCGAGGTAGTAGTAGCCAGAGTGTTGGTTCTGCCCGAATCTCACGTCATCGAAGATGTAAAACTCCGCTTCGGGGCCCCAGTACGACATGTCAGCGATGCCTGTGCTGATCAGATAGTCGGCGGCCTTCTTCGCCACGTACCTGGGATCGCGGTCATAGGAGGCGCCGGTGAGAGGATCGTGGACGAAGCAGTAGAGCATCAGAGTCTTGCGGTCGCGGAAGACGTCTTCGACTGCGGTAGAGGGATCGGGTATGAGAATCATGTCCGATTCCTGGATCTGCTGAAAGCCACGAATCGAGGAACCGTCGAAGCCAAAGCCCTCGGTGAAAGAGTCCTCGGTCAGTTGGTGCTTTGGCACCGTGAAGTGCTGCACCTGTCCGGGCAAATCGCAGAATCTCAGGTCGACAAACTCGTATCCCTCATCCTTGATCAGGGATAAGACGTCAGCAGGCGTCTTGCTCACTTGTTGGCCTCCTTGTTGCTTGCCGGTGAACTGCAACTTTGTATCGGTACGCCATTTCACCGTAGTTGCAGAATTGTGAACGGTGTGTTTCCAAACCCGCGTTCCGACGGAATAGAGCGCCAATAGTGGCACCAAACACGCCGCGGTTGGCGGACTAGGCCATCGGCTCTCCGTTCTTTCCCCGGAATCGGCCACTATTGGCAGATCGTTCCGTCGGAACGCGGTCCACGGGAAAGACCGTACGGGACGACGTTGGTTGCGATAATCCGGGTCGTGATTCGAATACTGGCTCGCCAGCATCCAACTGATAGCTTCGAAGCAGTCGAACCTCATGATGCCGGTGACTTGGGGCAACACGACCTGGTGTGGATCGACATCGCATCCGAAGACCACTCGGGCTTTGAGCAGATTCTTGCCGATCTGGACATCGCCCAGCCCGTTTTTGTCGAAAGCATCGATGGGTTGTTCCGGGGTATTAGTGAGGGCCTCCACTCAGTCCAGTTCGTGCTCTCGGTGCCGGAGACCGGTGTGGCCAACCGCCTTGCCGCCGACCAGGTCGCTGTTTCGATGGCGCGACGGGTACTGGTCACCCAACACGACGACCCGGTGGCTGCCATCGATCGCCTTTGGGATGTTGAGACACTAAACACCAGTGAGATTTCCACGCCGTCTGCCCTCGCTGCGGGAATAGGGCAATCGGGGAGCCGACAGATGATTCCGCTGATCGAGGAACTGGAGGTTCGGATTGACGGCCTCGAGGATCTGGCCTTTGCAGCGGACCCCCGGACCCTCACCGAGGTTCACGCTCTTCGGCGCGACCTGATCACCCTCCGGCGAATTGCGGGTCGGCAGCGAGATGTCCTCGAAGACCTCTCCGTCTCGGTCCACCACGCCATTGGCTCTACCGGGCAGGACTCCTTCGGGAAGGCTGCCGATCACGCCAGCCGGGTGGTGGACTCGCTGGAATCGGCCAGGAATCTCCTCTCGTCGGTACAAGAAACGTATCGAGGGGCTGTCGCGGACCAGACCAACGAGATCGTTCGTATTCTGACTGTTTTCTCTGCGGTTCTATTGCCGCTCACCGTCATTGCGGGGATTTTTGGAATGAACTTCGACTTCATCCCGACGTCAACCGCGTCATGGGGTTTCTGGGCATGGATCGGTGTGATGGTTCTGGTTGCTATTGCACTGTGGGCCTATTTCTCGCGTCGGGGATTCGTCGGTGTTCCCCGACTCCGCGACCTTCCCAAATCGGTGGGTTTGGGAATCGTCGCCGTCGGGACCGCCCCGGTAAAGGCGATCGCGTCCGGCGTCGGCTCGACAGTGAAGTTCCTCGACCCGAGAAACAAGCCCGAGGACGAGTAACTGGCGCCCAAATTCACTTCTGTGAACCGTTTTGGTGCCGTGCCCGCAAATTCCCTTCACAGAAAGGTTGGGGGGAGGCGAAACTCAAACCTTCTAGCGAAGCCGGAAGGCGACTACCGTCGTCACCCGTCATGCCAGCCACAGTTGTTTTGGGTGCCCAATGGGGCGACGAAGGTAAGGGACGTGTCGTTGACTACTTCGCCGAGTCGGCCGACTACGTCGTCAGGTACCAGGGGGGCAACAACGCCGGTCACACGATCGTCGTCGGCGAAGAGAAACTCGCCCTCTCCCTGATCCCCTCCGGAATCCTGTATCCCGACTGCACACCGGTGATCGCTTCGGGCACAGTCATCGACCCGAAGGTCCTCCTCGAAGAGATGGAGAAGGTCGCCGCCAAGGGTCTCGACCCATCCCGGGTCCGTCTATCGGCCAACGCCCACGTGATCATGCCCTATCACCGCAAACTCGACGTCGCCATCGAGCGATATCTGGGCGAGAACCAGATCGGGACGACCAAGAAGGGCATCGGTCCCACCTATACCGACAAATACGCTCGTGTCGGGATCAGGATCCAGGATCTCTTCGACGCCAAGATCCTCCGTCAGAAGGTCGAAGCAGCCCTGGAGGAGAAAAACAAGGTTCTTCCCCGCGTGTACAACACACTCCCCATGGATCCCGACGAGATCATCGAGGAGTACCTGGGGTATGCCGAGCAGTTGCGACCACACGTGACCGACACCTCGCTGCTGATCTGGAACGGTTTGCAGAAGGGCGAACAGGTCCTTTTCGAAGGGGCGCAGGGCACTCTGCTCGACATCGACCACGGGACCTACCCGTTCGTGACTTCGTCGAACCCAACGGCGGGTGGTGCGGCGGTTGGATCAGGCATCGGGCCGAAAGCAATCGACGAGGTCATCGGGGTCGCCAAGGCATACATCAGCCGGGTGGGCACCGGGCCTTTTCCGACCGAGCTCAACGATGAGATCGGAGACCGAATGATCGAGTTGGGTGGCGAATACGGAACAGTCACCGGACGTCGTCGCAGATGTGGGTGGCTCGATTTGGTAGCTCTCCGGTACTCGAACCGGGTCAACACTTTCACCAATCTCTTTCTGACAAAAATGGACATCCTGTCAGCGTTCGACACCATCAAAGTCGCCAACGCCTACACGTCAGGTGGCGAGCGATACTATGAATTCCCGGTGCAGCAGAGCGTCCTCTATCACTGCGAGCCCGAGTACGACGAGCTACCCGGATGGAAGACCGATATCACGGGTATTCGCGATTTCGAGGAGCTTCCCACCGAAGCCCGCGACTACGTCCGCTACATCGAGAACAAGGTCGGAGTGCCGGTGGGCTGGGTGTCGGTAGGCCCGGAACGAAGTCAGCTGATAACCCTGTCATGAAGGTCCTTCTCATCGGAGGAGGTGGTCGCGAACATGCGGTGGGTTGGAAACTGGCCCAGTCGCCGAAGGTCGAGGAGCTGATCTCACTTCCCGGCAACCCGGGTCTGGCGGAACTCGGAGCCACGGTAGAAGGCATCTCGCCGGCCGACGTTGGAGCCGTCGCTGCCATGGCCCGGGTCCACGGTGTCGACCTGGTCGTCGTCGGTCCGGAAGGACCGTTGGCCGCCGGAATATCCGATGCCCTCACCGGATTGGGCATTCCAGTGTTCGGACCGACCCGTGCCGCGGCCAAACTCGAGGCCTCGAAATCCTTCGCCAAAGAGGTGATGCGACGGGCAGAGGTAGCAACCGCAAAGTCAGCGTGGTTCGACAATCCGGCTGATGCACATGATTATCTCGCCACGTCGTCTGGCCCCTATGTGGTCAAGGCCGATGGCCTGGCCGCGGGAAAGGGCGTCCTGGTGACCGAGTCGCTCCAAGACGCAGGGTCATGGGTTGACCAGTGTTTCGATGGCGGTTTCGGTGCAGCCGGATCATCGGTGCTGATCGAGGATTATCTCGAAGGCCCTGAGGTCAGTGTGTTTGCTGTCTGCACCGAGTCGGGTGCGAAACCGCTGGCGCCAGCGCGGGACTACAAACGCCTTCTCGATGGAGACAACGGACCTAACACCGGTGGAATGGGCTCGTTTTCGCCGGTGGAAGACCTTCCCCCGGATTTGGTCGACATCACCATGGACCGGGTCATCAATCCCGTGCTCGCTCAGATGAAAGATGACGGTACACCGTTTACCGGCTTCCTCTATGCGGGATTAGTCGTAACGGCGAATGGGCCTTGCGTCCTCGAGTTCAATGTCCGCCTCGGTGATCCCGAGACCCAGGCAGTGCTTCCTCGGCTGAGCAACGACCTGATCGATGTGCTCGAAGGGGCGACGCCGGAATGGACTGACTCGGCCACGGTAAACGTGGTGCTGGCAGCCCGGGGCTACCCGACCGACCCGCAGGTGGGAGGGACCATCAAAGGTCTCCAGGACGTTCCCGACGATGTCCTGGTCTTCCACGCCAGCACCCGCCGCGACGGCACGAAGCTCCTGGTCGACGGGGGGCGTGTTCTCAACCTTGTTGGCACCGGGCCTGACCTGGCGACCGCCCGGGAACGGGTCTACCGCGCTGCCGACGCCGTCAGTTGGCCGGGGATGCAATTCCGCACTGACATCGCTCAGCCCTGAAATCGATCCCCGGCGTCGTCGGAGTCATCAACGACGAGATGGCTTTTCCCTTCGGGGTGGGCAGCATCCACCATTCCCCGCACGGTTCCCCCGATCATGAGGGCCATCGCCACGACCAGTCCGCCCAACAGTGAGAGCATCGCAGCGAGGATGTAATAGAGGACGGCGTAGTGGTTACGCACCTCGTCCACTTCGCCGATCGGAATCGCCATCGCCACCAGAACCACAACGGCCACAACGATCACCAAGAGGGCGAGGACATTGATGTTGCGAATCCGCCTGTAGTGGATGTCGGTGAAAGTGAGGTCGCTGGAAACGGTGATACCGATCAAGGTCAACATCAAGGCCAGAACCGTGACGCCGGCGGCTATCGATGCCGAAGCGAGGAATTGCCCGGTCGGGATGGTTGCCTCGATAAGCCGGAGAGCCTGAAAACTGGCGACATTTCCGACCAAGACCACACCGCCAAACAACCCGATGGTGGCAACGACGCCGCCAAGGAGCGCTCCTTTGAATTCTGAACTCCATCCCTCCGTCATCAACCCGATCCTACCCAGCCGAGCAATACCCAAAACGGCGGCCCGGTCAATCGAGGGTGTCGAAATGCGGTGTCGACACGACGTTGCGCGTGCTTACGGTCCCGGAAAACGGGACCCTATGCACGACGAACGCTTCTGGAATGTCCGCACCACGTTGCGCGTGCTTACGGTCCCGGAGAACGGGACCCTATGCACGACGAACGCCGCTGGGACTCAATCCATTTCTATACCTTCCGGGATCCATCGCCAGGCATCGGTCCCGGTCCATGCGAGAAACTCGGTGCCGGTCCAGACGATGGATGTATCGTCGCCTGGGCCGGGGAGGTCGGCGACAGACCAGGTCTCGGTTTCAATGTCGAAGATGGCGCCCTTTCCATCTTGGGGAACCATGAAGTAGCGGTCGTCCATGGGCACAGGACCGGGCGGACCGTCCTGACCACCCACCGGTATTGGGGCCGCTTCATGCCAGGTATCGAACTCCACCGAATATATCATCGTTGGATGGCCCGAGTCCCACAGCACCAGGCCGGTCGGCGTTGCCCACATCTGATTTGCCGAAGCGCAGTCGGCTAGCTCGGAGGTCCCTAACGATACGTCTGGGAGGATCCGCCAGCGGACACCATTCCACTCAGCTATCTCTCGACTCTGGCATGGCGCGCGGAGGCTCACGTAGAGCAGGTTCCCTGAGGCGGCCATCCCGGTCAATAGGTCATCCGTCGACAATTCGAAATTCTCGAACGGAGGGTCCGGCATACGCGTCCACTCACTGCTCCGAGCCGTGTTGAGAGAGTAGAGACCAGATTCATTCTTCATGAAGACCATCCCCTGAGAATGCACAATCAATCCGGATTGACTCGGCGGACTGATACCACCGGCAACTTGGATCCATTGCATGGCGTCGGTGAGCTGAAATGTCCCTTCTTCCGAAACTACGAGCACATTGTCCTCGAGGGGTATTGCCCGTGTTCGCATGTCCCCCGAGACCGGGACCGGTGGGATCAAAGCCCAGGGGTCTGACAGTAGATCAGACCTCGGTTCGAACCGCGCTCCGTCGATCAGATGCGGCCCATCAAATGTGTCGGAGCCACCCCAGACGATCATCTCCTCACCGGTCCAGATCACGTCGGCTAGAAACCGTGGAAGTATCGGACCGGGATCGAGGTAGAAGGGGTCGTATACCGACCGGGAGTCAAGTGAAGTTATCGAGACTCCGTCGTGAGCCAGCGACTCGAAACCTGGATAGATGCGATCAGCGGAAACGACCTGCACGGAGTGGATGTCGTTACAGGCAACCGCATATTCAGAACAGAATCTACGTACCACCAAGGAGCCGTATCGGACTTCAGGTGGCACCATCTCATAGTCCCACGAGAAAGGTTCCTCGAGGAGCAGAACGGGGAATCCGCTCTTTGTGACGGCGGCGATTGACTCCGTGACGATAGCTCCAGCGTCTTCACCCAAAGCCTCGAAGGCATTTTGAGAGAAGTCGATGGTGATGGTCCATCCACCCGCAGTCAGTAGCAAGCGCGTTCCGTTGAGTTCCGTTCCCAGTCCACCGTCTTTCCGGTAGCTCACTTCTCCAACGGGAACCTTTTCTCCATCTAATTCAACGAGGAAAATACCCTCGACATGGATAGGCCACGGTCCGATTCCGTCGGAGACCACTACCTGGTAATCGAGTCCGTCAGGCAAGGCCCCACGGAAGGTTTCTTGGGTAGCCGGCACAAACTCGGTGGTACTCACCGGAACGGTCGTGGTCGACTCGATCGGATCGGGCGGTGGGAGGACGTCGAGGGTCGTGGTGGTCGGAACGGCTACCGGCTCGCAGGCAGCGAGCAGGAACGCCAAAACGACGACCAGCACCAGGTTGCTCGTGCTTACAGTCCCGGAAAACGGGACCCTATGCACGACGAACCAGAAACGCCCTCTCATGGCAGGTCGGGAGGAGTCCATCGCCAGGCGTCGAAGGTCTGGAGGTCTCGAAGACCCCAGGAGAGGAACTCGGTTCCGGTCCAAATGATCTGAAAGTCACCTCCCCTGCCGGGAAAGTGAACTGCTGTCCAGGTCTCGGTGGTGGCGTCAAATATTGCTCCCGCATCACCATTGGGAACCAGGAACCGGCGTGCGTCCATCGGTACAGGACCTGAAGGGCCTTCCGCCCCACCGAGTGGGATCGTTGGCACCTCGCTCCATTGTTGTGTGTCCGTGGAGTACGCCATGGCGGGGTGGCCTTCCTCTTCCCAGATCACCAACTCATTACCTGCCGCCGCTGCCTGATTGGCAAGCGAGCAATCGGCATAGTCTCCGCTCGCCAGCGAGACGTCGGGTACCGCAACCCACTCGGGCTCGACCAGCCGCCAATAGTCCTTCCCGGAACATCGCCCGTCAGGCACGATTATTGCGAATACGTCGCTTCCCACATGGCGCAACGTACTGAAGTAGGGGGGGCCCTGGGCTCCGTCGGGTTCGGGTCCAGGGACCGCCCGCCATTCTCCGGATGCGACGTCGAGAGCGCGGATCTCCTTGCCGATCCAGACGTAGAGCGTCCCATCCGAAAACAGCATTCGATCATGAAACTCCGGTGGTGTGATGCCCTCACCAATCACTTTCCATGAGTCGGTGTCCGGTTTGTAGCCAAACACCGCTTCGCCAGTAACGACCAGCATCTCATCGTCGGCCCAGATAGCCCTCGTGGCCTTCGGGCCTTGGAGCGGGAATCCTGCCAGCCTCCGCCATGTGTTGGTTTCGGGGTTGAAAGCTGCACCATCGACCAGTGTGGGAAAACCCTCCAGAGTTTGCTTGCCTCCCCAAACGATCATCTCTTCACCGGTCCATATCAAATCGGCAGACTGCCTATGGTCCAGAGGACCTGGGTCGAGGTAGTAGGCGTCATCAACGGGCCGTTGAGCGGGAGACTCGACGAAAACCTCGATGTTGCTCCAGGCCTCCACCGGCAGGTCCTGGGTGTCGATCGGGATTACTTGAAGCCCCCTCGTTTCACTGCAGGCGATCGCCAATTCCCCACAACCTCGCCTCACCACGAAGTGACGGTATTGGACTTCCATCGAGAGAGGGAGCTCATCGTCAGCCGCCCAACGAAATGGGTGCTCCAGGGTCAATACGGGGAACTGGTCGAACCGTGTTGTCCCGGTGATCGAGGTCTGGATCACCTCTCCGGGCCTGTCGCCCAACTCTTCGAGGATGTGGTCGTAGAAGTCGATGTGAACCGCCCCGCCCGCCGGTATGCGATAGACCCCGTCCTCAAATGAGTAGCCGAGTTCAGTGTCGCCCATAGGAAACGTGGCGATGCCCACCGCGTTGGGCGCACCGTCGACATCGATGACGATTCCGGCGCTGATGCCTTCAATCGCCCCGCCAACAACTCCCTCGACGAATATGGTGTATTCGGTCCCGTCGGGGAGGAATCCGTGATACTCCGACGATCGTTCGGGTGCCGGTGGGGTCGTAGAAGTGGTCGGCATTGTTGACGTCGTTGAGTCGATCGGTTCAGGAGGCGGCAGAACATCGAGCGTCGTGCTGGTTGGCGCGGTCTCCGGTTCACAGGCGGCCAGGACGAAGGCCAAAACGGCGACGAGCACCACGTTGCGCGTGCTTACGGTCCCGGAGAACGGGACCCTACGCACGACGAACGGGACGCGGGAGCTCATGAGGTGTCGTCGCCTCCGGCAAAACCCGGCGGAGGTGCGAAACGCCAAGCGTCGAAAGAGTCGTATATCCCCCACGCCAGGAATTCTTCACCGGTCCAGATGATCTCGGCGTCAGTACCGCTTCCGGGCAGATCGATTTGCGTCCAGTCTCCGGTCCGGGCATCGAAGACGGCACCTTCACCCCAGCGAGGGACCATGAAGCGGTCGATATCCATCGCAACCGGCCCGGAAGCGCCTTCGGTCCCGTCCAACGGGATTGGGGGAACATCAGTCCATTCCGTGTTCCCAGCCAGATAGCGTTTCGCCAGTGTGTAGTAGGCATCCCAAATGACAAGGTCTTCCCCAAGCGAGGCTGTTTGGTTCGCCGAAGAGCAGTCCGAGACCTCGGCGGTGGCAAGGGATGCATTAGGGAGTGGTGCCCACCCGTCCTCAGTCAGCACCCAGAATTGCTTTGCCTGGCAGGTACTGTTGACGGTTATAGCGACGACCTGGTCGTTGACCATTCGGAGGACACCGGCCCATGCTTCCGCGGTGCCGGCGATCGCGTCAGGGGCGTCGATGGGCTCCCACATACCCACATCGATGTCCATTCGATGCATCGAGAATGCCCGGTCCCAGACGTAAATCACACCGTCCAGATACAGCATCCGGTCGTTGTATTCCGGTGGGATGAGGCCCTCACCGATCTCACGCCATGAGTCGCCGTCGGGGTCGTATGACAGCGTGCCTTCCGAGGAGACCACCAGCATCTCCCTGTCTCCCCAGATCGCCCTTGCCCCAAACGAACCCAGGTATGGGAACCGTGCCAACACTCTCCACTGGTTGGTCTCCGGGTTGAAGGCAGCACCATCAATCAGGCCCGGAACTCCGTCACGATCTTCCTTGCCACCCCAAACGATCATCTCTTCTCCGGTCCAGATAACGGCAGCCGAATTGCGTTCAGTGAGAAGGCCAGGATCGAGGTAGTACGGGTCGTGCTCCGGTCGCGACGACGTGGTGCTCAAGGTCATCGCGTCGACCTGAAAGTCGCTCAAACCAGCACCGCCGATGAAGATGTCGTCGGCCGAGATGACCTGGACGGCGTGGTTGTCGGTGCATCTGGCCGCCTCCGGCCGACAGCCTGTCGCCACCACGAAGGACACATACCGCAGCTGTGGATTAGCGCCTTCCCATGTGTAAGGCGCGGAAAGGTCCAGAACTGGCAGCCCGTTGATCGTTGCCAGCTCGATACCTGCGCCGAAAGGGGCAGTCGTCAGGTCGGGGGTGGTGGCTTCCTCAAAAACGACCTCCACCAGCCACGGCTCGGCCCAGAGGGTGAGGATTCCGTCGTGATACCCAACTTCGGGCGGGCCGAGCACTCTGGTGTATCTCACCTCACCGACCGGTATCAGGCCGCTTTCAGTATCGACGTTGAACACTCCGTTGACCACCATCAGCAGGTCTTCGGTCTGGCCGGGAATCGTCGCCGAGAAGTTGGTACCGCTAGGGAGGAGCCCTTGATATCTGAAGCGGGGTGGTTCGAGCGTCGTCGCCGGAGAGGGTGCGCTCGTAGAGGTGGACGAAGATATCGGATCGGGCGGCGGGAGCACATCGAGGGTCGTGGTAGTCGTAGTCGGTGCCGTCACCGGCTCGCATGCCGCGAGAACGAACGCCAAAACGGCCACGACCACCACGTTGCGCGTGCTTACGGTCCCGGAAAACGGGACCCTATGCACGACGAACGGCATTGGACCTGCTTCGCATTTGCTCCCTAAACGTACCCGTCGCCGGTTGTCGTTCCCGCCAAACGCAAGCTATTGCTGTTGCAACTGCTGAAGTGCCGCCTGGTCGGGCACCGGCAATTCGTGGCGGGTGATCCTGCCCCGCGACATGGTGACTTCTGCGGAGGCCACATGGCCCGTCTCGCCGTAGTAGACACCACGTAGTGGTGTCACGTCGTCGTAGTCGCGGCCATGACCGATCTTCACATGGCGTTCGCCCGCCGATGCCGCGTTGGTGGGATCGATCGCCCACCACTGGCCACCGGGAATCGCCGCCTCGACCCAGGCGTGGGTGGCCACCACGATCTCGTCGCTTTCGTCTGCGCCCGCGGCAGTGGGGTCAATTGCAAAGAAGTAGCCCGAAACGTAACGGGCACCGATACCGAGAGAACGCAGCATGGCGACGGTGAGGTGGGCGAAGTCCTGGCAGACCCCCTCCTTGTTGGCCCAAACGTCTTCGACATCCACGCCGATTTCAGTTGACCCTGGCCGGTAGTCCATTGCCGTGTGCACGACCGATTCCACCCTTGAGATGGCTTCGACAAAATCTGAAGCCCCTCCCACAGCTTCGACAGCCACCAACGCCAGCTCGGAGTTCCAGCGGGTGTGACGGGTGGGTTGGAGGAATTCCCATATCCGATCCTGATAGAAAGGGTCGGACACCTTCTCGGTCGGATGGCTTTCCGGCGGATTTGGAACCGAGGTCTCCACAGAGGCGGCTGCAGTCACGATGAGCTCACCATGGGGCTCAGTAATGCCGAATGTGTCCACTCTGGTGCCCCACCGATCGTTGTGGCTTAGTACAACCGCTGCCGGTTCGACAGCCACGCCGTAATCGAGCAACCGTTGCGTCTCATTGTCAGCAGGACACGCCTTCAATACGTTGTGGGATTCCCACACCTGGCCCGGATAGACGAATCGGGTCACGTAGCGAAGCGAGATTCTCACTAAAACGCCTCGTAGCTGTGCATGTAGACGGAACTGGTTGGACGGAAGTAGGACGTCTCGATTTCGTGAGTGAGTCCGGCGACTTCGTTTTCGATCTCCTCGAGGAAAGCCCCTATGTCCAGCAAACCGAGATCGACAAACTCAACCCTGCTTCGGATTCTCCCGGCCCAACGCAGCGACGAGAGGCCAACGCTTCCGGTATCGAGCTGTTGCAGCCGGTCCGACACCTCGATCAGGCAGTTGAGGATGCTTCGGGGAAGGTCGGGCGCCTGGAGGAGGAAGGCGAGGACCCGATCTCCGTCCATTGACGCCTGATAGGCACGGAGGTAGGACTCGTATGCCGACACCGATTTCAAGATCGTGACCCATTCGACGAAGGCCGCTTGCGAGCCGATGTCGCCGAGTCGGCGACGCCATACGTTCAACACTCGCGCAGTGATCAGGGCCCTCTCCATCCGTATCCCAATAACGTAGAACAGGTACCCCTCACCCCGGGGCATCGTTGCCTCGACCGCTCCGTTGACGGTGTGGCATGCCCACTTCACTGTCCGAAGCACTTCGTACGGCTGATTCCGGGCAGCATCCAGGAGATTCATCCGCCCCAACGAGATATGCAGGTCGTTGAGGACTTCCCACACTTCCGCCGAGGTCCACTCCCTGGTAGTCCTGGCATTCTCCCGGGCCCTGGCAACCAGTGACGGAATCGACCCCGGATGGCGCTTGTCGGCGAGCAACAGTTCGCCAACGGCATCGCCACCACCGAGTGAGGAGGTGTCGATCTCGTCTTCGAGGAGCAGTGTCTCCAATAGTTCGGCCCACATGTCGGCAGGGGTGCGTTCTATCGCCGCTTCGAGCACTGCGTGATAAGTGACATCGAGGAGCCGGGCTGTGTTCTCCGCCCGTTCCACATATCTCCCAATCCAGAACAGGTTCTCGGCGTGACGAGAGAGCATCAGGAGAGGACCCAGGTGTCTTTGGATCCGCCGCCGGCCGACGAGTTCACAACAAGCGAGCCTTCTCTCAAGGCGACCCTGGTGAGACCACCGGGGACCACCTCGATGTGGTCACTCGATGAGAGCACAAACGGCCGGAGGTCGATGTGGCGCGGGGCGACCCCCGCCTCGCCAAAGGTGGGATGGGTCGACAACTGGATGACTTCCTGGGCGATGTATCCCCGCGGGTCGTCTCTGAGAATGCTGCTGAGACGCTCGATCATCAACCCATCAGCATCCGGCCCGAAAACGATGCCCTTACCTCCGGCTTCAGCCACGGGCTTTACGACCAACTCATCGAGGCGGGCGAGGATGACGGCGAGTTGGTCGGGCTCCCAGGGCAGGTAGGTCACCGCGTTGGGGAGAATCGCTTGTTCGCCCAGGTAGTAGCTGATCATTTCGGGCACATATGGATACACGCCCTTGTCGTCGGCGACCCCGTTTCCGGCGGCGTTGGCCAGGCCGACCCGACCGCTGCGGACCGACGCCATCAATCCGGGGACACCCAAAACGGAGTCGGGTCGAAACGCAACCGGGTCGATGAATTCGTCCCCGACCCTTGTATAGATCACATCGACGCGCTGGAGGCCCTTGGTGGTTCGAGTGAATACTGAGTGGTCGTCCACTACCAGGTCGCGGCCTTCGACCAACTCAACACCCATCTGTCGGGCAAGAAACGCATGTTCGAAATACGCCGAGTTGTAGACGCCGGGGGTGAGAACCACGACGGTGGGATCGATGACTCCAGGTGGAGCGACGGCATGGAGCGTCCGAAGCAACGATGCCCCGAAGTGACTCACCCCTCGCACGCTGTAGCGGGAGAAGGCTTTGGGGAGTGCCCGGGTCATGGCCACCCGGTTCTCGAGTACGTAGGAGATTCCGCTCGGCACCCGAAGGTTGTCTTCGAGGACGCGAAACTCCCCATCGCCATCTCTGACCAGGTCGATACCCGAGATGACGCACCGGGCCCCGGAGGCGACGGGAACGCCCTGCGCCTCCGGAAGGAATCCTGACGAAGACTCGACCAGCCAACGTGGAATGACACCGTCGTTGATGATTTCCTGCCCGCCGGTGTAGATATCTTCGAGAAACATATTCAAGGCCCGCACCCGCTGGGTCAACCCGGCTTCGAGTACCGCCCACTCATCAGCCGGAATGATCCTGGGGAAGAGGTCGAGTGGCCAGGTCCTTTCGGTCCCTTCGTCGTCGTCGTATATCGCGAACGTGGTCCCTTGACGCTGAAAGAGGCTCTCCACCATGCGCACCCGGGAGGCGACATCGTCGAAATCCATCTCGTCGAATCGATCGGCAAGGGGTTGATAGTGAGGCCTGGGGTGGCCATCGACCGACATCTCGCAGAATCCAGCGCCGACGTAGTCAGAGAGGATGCCCATACCCCCGAACCCTAGCGAGGGCTTTTGCACGCAGATGCGCCGGGGGATCCGACCAGTCTTTGGGCTACTGTCCCCGTCCATGAGTCACAAAGTTGCAATCGTCATGGGTTCCGGATCGGACCGCCCGGTCATGGAGAAGGCCAGCCAGATGCTCGACAAGTTTGGGATCGAATCGGAAACGAGAGTGCTCTCGGCGCACAAGACTCCAGACCAGGCACTCGAATTTGCGTCCACTGCCGCGGAGAATGGCTTCGAGGTGATCATCGCAGGAGCCGGTAAAGCAGCCCATCTCGCAGGTGTCATGGCGGCAAAGTCACTGTTGCCCGTGATTGGCGTGCCAATCAACGCATCTCTGGACGGTATGGACGCCCTCCTTGCCACGGTTCAGATGCCGACCGGCATTCCTGTGGCCACGGTCGCCATCGACGCCGCAAACAACGCAGCACTACTTGCAGTTGCGATGCTGGCGATCAGCGACGACGACCTTCGGGCCAAATTGGCTGCTTACCGGGTCGAACTAGCCGAAAAGACCCTGGCCGGCTGATTTTCACCGCCCTGTGAAGATTTTTTGCAGCATGGAGGTAAAAAAACACTCACAGAACGGTCTTAGGCGGGAAGGCGGATCCCGACCTTGCCGCCAGGTCCGGGCTCGGCCCATATTTCGCCATCGAGGGCGGCGACGAAACCGGCGGCGATCGCCAAACCAAGACCTGATCCTCCCCCGCCTCGGACCCGAGCGGGGTCATTGGTGACGAACCGATCGAACGCCCTGTCGACAAAATCTGACGGGAACCCCGGACCCTGATCGGTGACGAATACAGATGGCGAGCCATTTTCGCCGACAGCGACCACCACCTCGGCTCCATCCGGTGAATGACGAACTGCATTGTCGAGGAGATTCCGAAGGACACGCCCCATGGCAACACTGCCGCCAGTGACGAGAACCGACCTTGGTGAGTCGAGGCGGAGGGCTACTCCTCTACGGTCAGCCAGTGGACGCACCACCTCGATCGCCTCATCAGCCAATTCGGTGAGATCGATCACAGTCAGTTCCAGATCGAACCCTCCCGACTCGAGGCGCGCCAGGAGGTAGATGTCTTCGATCAGCGAGGAGAGAACGCCGATCTCGCTCTCCATCGACGCCAGGTATCGGTCGGGGTCGGGAGCAACCCCGTCCCGCAACGCTTCTATCGCAGCTTGCAACGATGCCAGCGGAGTGCGCAGATCGTGCCCAACGGCGGCAAAGAACCGTTGACGAGAGTCATTGTCGAGCGCCCTCTCATGTTCAGCAGCGCCCAGCCTCGATACCATCTCATCGATCGAGTCGGCCAATCGCCCCACCTCGTCCTGCCTTCCCAGATCGACCCTGTTCTCAAAGTTCCCCCTGGCAACTCCATCGGCGGCATCGGCCAATTGCGCCAGGTCGTCCGTCAACGGCTGACTGACCAACAATGCAAAACCCACTGCTGAGACGATCCCGAAACCCAGAACGACCAATAGCAGGGTCACATCGTGCTCATCCAGGAACATTCGCTCGGCCACGGCCCCTACCCCGATAAAGACAATCACGAAGGAAACGATGGAAAGAATTCCGAAAGTCCATCGGATGGAATGCAGCGACCGCGAGAATCGTGGCAGCCACACGGCCATGACCCCCATGGCTATAGCCATCAATACGAAGATCAGCCCTAGTTCGAGACGCTCGGTTTCCCGTGGTTGCATGGTGACCTCGAACACGGCGAGACCGACGAGGATGCTGGCTAGACCCGCAAAAAGCCCCCTCACGGTTCGAACCTGTAGCCGACTCCCCAGACAGTCCGAATCCATCTCGGGTCCTGAGGATCTGGCTCAAGCTTGAGTCGGAGCCTGCGCACGTGGACTGTCACAGTCGCTGGATCCTGCCAGTCGCGTGAGGAATCCCAGACTTGCTCCAGCAATTGAACCCGGGTGAAGACCTGCCGGGGGGCCTTGCAAAGGAATTCGAGGAGGTCAAACTCCTTGGGCGACAGGTCGACAGGGTTCCCACCAACAAACGTCTCGCGGGTCCCGCCATCAACGATCAACTCGCCAAAGTCGAACCGTTCGGCGGCCGTGTCGTTCCTATTGAGGCGTTTCAGAACCGCCCGCACCCTCGCCGACAGTTCCCGAGGTGAGAATGGTTTCACAACATAGTCGTCAGCACCGAGTTCCAACCCGAGGACCCGGTCGGACTCGTCGGATCGTGCCGTAAGGAGAATCACCGGAATCTCCCGGCTGCGCCGCAGCTCGCTGAGCACGGTGAAGCCATCGACCTCAGGGAGCATCACATCGAGAATTATCAAGCTGGGGTCAGCTGTATTGATCAGATCGATCGCCTGACTGCCTGTCCCCGCCTCGAGGACTTTGAACCCTTCTCTGCTCAGATACGCGCACACCACCTCGCGCACCATTGGTTCGTCGTCGACCACGAGGATTCGTTGCCCGGATATTGCAGGTGCTGTCATGAACCTCGACGATACGGGCATTCTCACCACCTCAGCCAAAGGTTTCGCATTCATTCAGAATTGGTTTCTTCCTGTGCAAGATCTATCCCCGATTCTGGGTGTTGGGACATAAACCAGGAGGAAACACGATGCCCAGAATCAAGAAACTGCTCGTATTGGCGGTGGCTACCGCCATTGCCCTTTCCACGTTGGCGCTCACCGCGTCGGCTGAGTCGGAGCGAACCTACGAAGTAACGGTTACCAATCTGACGACCGGACAGATAATGACGCCATATGTGGTTGCAACACACGATGACTCCTATCGTCTCTTCGGCCGCGGTTTGTATGCCAGCGCTGGACTACAGCAGGTCGCTGAGAATGGTGATGTGCCAGTGCTCGTCGCCGAACTTGCGGCAAATCCTGCCGTGAATGATGTTCAGGTCGCGGCGCCAGCTGCCGGGCCACCGGTATTCCCGGGACAATCCGTATCGGCAGTGGTCGAGGCTTCCACCACCAGCCGATACCTCAGCGTTGCGGGAATGTTGATCTGTACCAATGATGGTTTCGGCGGAGTATCCAGCGTGAAGCTTCCCGAGGTGAGTAAGACGGTCTACGCCTACGCCTGGGACGCCGGGACCGAGATCAACACGGAGTCGTACGCTGACCTGGTTCCCCCTTGTGACGGGTCGGGCTTGAGCGGGATGACCAATCCTGCTTTGGCCGAGGGTGCCACCGTGCATCGCCACCAGGGGATCCTTGGGGGGGCCGACCTCGACCCCGTAGTCCATGGCTGGACCGGAGCCGTTCTCAAAATTGAGATTGAATTGATCCACTGAGAAGTAGCCAAATAGTCGAAGATGGGGCAGCACCACGCTGCCCCATCTTCACGTTCTACAGGCCGAGATCGCGTGTCCTTGGCGAAAAAGACCTGGACTGATGCCGATGGGGCCATACGACCTATGCGATGTTGACTAGTCATACCGATAACTAGTCCATGAACTTTCGAAAATTGTCCGTAGACGACCGAGGTGCCGGCCTCGTTGAATACGCTCTGGTGGTACTTTTGATCGGAATCGTCTCCGTGGTCGCCGTGCGGGCTCTCGGTGAGGAGACATCCGACACATTCATGTCGATTGGCGACGGGGTCAACGCCACCGAAGAGGTGGAAGATGACATGAGCCCCGAAGAGAAGTGGGACAAGGCAAAAGCCGACTACGAAGCAGCGATTGAGGATGCAAAATCAGCGAAGGCGGCGGCCAACGACAAGGCGAAGGCTGACTACGACGCAGCTTTGGACGCCAACAAAGGCCTTCCCAAGGCCGAGCGTAATGCGGCGAACCAGGAAGCCAAGTCCAATTACAACGAGGCGAAGGCGACCAACAACGACACCTACAACTCCAGTGTCTCCGCTGCGAAAGCTGCCCGTGACGCGGCCAAGGCCGTGTACAACGACACGAAATAGCCGGACAGCCGGCAACTTTGTCGGAAGGTGACCCCTCAAATGTGTCCGAGACCTCGATCGCGGATACCATCACCATCTCATGAGCGAGATTTCCTTCACCAAGCCCGATCCATACGATTTCCTGGATATCGATTCTCTCCTCGACGATGAGGAGATTCTCCTCCGCGACACCGTTCGCCAGTTCGTCAACAAAGAGATCATCCCCGACGTCGGCGAGTGGTGGGAAAAGGGTGAGCTCCCCCACCAGGAACTGGCCAAGACTATCGGTGAGATCGGCCTGCTCGGGATGCATCTCGAGGGGTACGGGTGTGCCGGAACCTCGGCTACAGCCTATGGCCTCGCCTGTCTTGAGTTAGAAGCAGGCGACTCAGGAATCCGATCGTTCGTGTCGGTACAGGGATCGCTTGCCATGTTCCCGATCTGGAAATTCGGTTCTGAAGAGCAGAAGAACGAATGGCTCCCCAGGATGGCGACGGGGGAAGCGATTGGTTGCTTCGGGCTAACCGAAGCTGACTCGGGCTCCGACCCCTCTTCGATGCGAACCAACGCCAAGAAGGACGGGTCCGACTGGATTCTCAACGGCTCCAAGATGTGGATAACCAACGGCTCGATAGCCGACGTTGCAGTGGTGTGGGCCATAACCGACGACGGCATCCGTGGATTTGTGGTTCCGACCGACACCCCTGGGTTCTCCGCCCCGGAGATCAAACACAAGGCCTCGCTTCGAGCCTCGGTGACTTCGGAACTGCTGTTCGACAATGTTCGTCTTCCTGACGAATTCGTTTTGCCTGGCGTCGCCTCGATGCGAGGTCCCCTTTCATGTCTCAACGAGGCCAGGTTCGGTATTGCCTTCGGCGCCATCGGGGCGGCGCGGGCGTGTTATGAGTCAGCCCTGGAGTACTCCATGGAACGCGAGCAATTCGACCGGCCAATCGGATCGTTCCAGCTGACCCAGCGGAAACTGGTCGAGATGATGGTTGCGGTGCAAAGGGGCACTCTCGTGGCACTCCACCTCGGTCGCCGCAAGGACGCCGGCACCCTATCTCCAGAGCAAGTTTCGTTCGGCAAATTCGACAATGTCCGCAACGCCCTCGACGTGGCCCGAACCGCACGATCGATCCTTGGGGCCAACGGGATCACCCTCGAATATCCGGCATTCCGTCACATGGCCAATCTGGAAACCGTCTTTACCTACGAAGGCACCAACGAGATCCACACCCTGATCATGGGCCAGTCGATCACCGGTCTGAACGCCTTCAGCTAGTCGCAGCTTCAGTCCAAAAGATCAGCCGCTCGGTTCCATCGGGTTTGAGATAGGTGCGGCGGTGCGGATGCAACCTCTCCGCCACGGCCTTGGAAGCAAGATTCTCCGGATGGACCAGGGAGCAAATCGTTTCTGTCGCCAGGACATTGAATCCATAACTGAGACACTGTTGCCCTGCTTCCGTCACCAACCCGTGTCCACGATGCCTCTCAACGAGGTGATAGCCGAGTTCGAGCACTTGCGCCCCCTCGACCGGTTGAAATGAGAGCCCGCAGTCGCCGAGGAATTGGCCGGAGTGGGGATCCTCGATCACCCATAGACCGAATCCGCGCTCGTGATAGTTGTTCAGATTCCACTCGATCCATCGTCGATTGTTCTCCGGCTTATCCATCTCGGGGTAGAACCTCCGGGCCTGTAGGTCCGAGAACATCCGAACGACATCATCGAAGTCTTCAGGCTCGTATGCGCGAAAGCGAATCCGGTCGGTGTCGTCGGGAAGGATCACTTCAAGTGACCGGCCAGGTCTCCATTGTCAAATATTTCAACATCGGCCATTCCCAACCAACCTGCCACCAGATCCAACTCCGTCCGAAGCTCCCGACCGACCCGAACTCCATCAACGCCCGATTCCCCGTACGACCCTTTCACCAGGAGGCGGTTTGATTGGCGGTCGGTTTTGAGGTCGACCCGGGCCACCAGTTCGCCGTCGAGCAAGAACGGCAAAACGTAGTACCCGTAGATTCGCTTCGGCCCGGGGACGTAGATTTCAATCCGGTAGTGGAAGTCCCAGAGCCGCTCGGTGCGTGGGCGTGACCAGATGAGATTGTCGAAGGGCGAAAGGAGTGCCGTGCCAGCTGGCCGACGAAGCATCGTGGACTCAGGGTCGAGATATCCCACCCGGTCCCACCCATCGACTTCGACTTCGATGAGTTGACCCTCAGCCACCAGGGACGGAAGCAAGGGGCGGACCTGGGGCATTCGCAGCCGCGGATAGTCACCTAGGTCCTCAGCGGTCGCCACTCCCATGGCACGGGCCCCTTGCAGAATCAGCTGCTTCTTTGCATCTTCCTCATCGACTTCAGGGGGCCCGAGATGTTCCGGGCGAATCACCCGCTCGGTGAGGTCGTACATCCGGGTGAAGTTGGGGCGACCCGCCGCAGTGACCTTGCCCTGAAGGAACAGGGCCTCCAGGCCGACTTTTCCCTTTGACCAGTTCCACATCCCCTCGCCAGGTTTAGCACCCGGATCATTGAGGTCCGAGGTCTTGATCGGGCCAAAGACCTTCACCTGTTCGAGAACGTCATCGAGGTAATTGGGCTCATTCGCAATCAGGTCGGTCAACGCCCTCCATTTCCACGGCCGATTCATCAGCCACCGCCAATGGCGATGGTCTTCGACCCGAAGAAGTGACGCCTCGTGGCCCCAATACTCGAACATCTCTCCGGAACCCCATAGCCAGCTGTCCAGAGCTGCCCTGTCGTAGTTTCCGAGCCTGGAGAAGAACGGCATGTAGTGGGTGCGGGAAAACACATTGACCGAGTCGAGCTGGATGATCCCGAGACGGTTCACGACCTTGCGGTAGTGGCGGGCGTCGATCCGGCCCTTCGGTCGCGGATCGCCAAACCCCTGGGCAGCAAGGGCATAACGCTTCGCCTGGTCACTAGTGATTCGCCGCATCGGCGGGTGAGGGTAACGGCTGTGCCATCATCTGTACCTGTGATCGAGCGATACACCCTGCCCGAGATGGGAGACGTCTGGGCTGAGCCGAGAAAACTCCAGGCCTGGAAGGAAGTCGAGGTCCTCGCGCTGGAAGCATGGACTGAGCTCGGCAAAGTCCCTGAGGGGGTGGCCGGGTCTACCCGGATGGCGGATTGCCCGACTCCAGAGGAGGTTGCCGAGCGTGAGGCCGTCACCGATCACGACCTGGCGGCATTCGTCGACCTTCTCGGCGCCAATGCTGGCGTGGAGGCTGCGACTTGGGTCCACTATGGATTGACATCATCCGATGTACTCGACACCGCCGGAGGCGTCCTTTTGCGCGAAGCGTCGGAGATACTCATTGCTCGCACTGCTGACCTCTTCCGGGCGGTGAAGCACAAGGCCGGGGAGCACCAGCGCACTTTTATGATCGGAAGGACCCACGGAATCTGGGCCGAGCCGACGACCTTCGGGCTGAAGCTGGCCGGATGGGCGTTCGAACTGGAGCGCGACTTCCGCAGGCTCGAGGACGCCGCCAGAGCCGTGTCCGTAGGGAAGATCTCGGGAGCAGTGGGCACCTACGCCCAAGTGCCCCCTGAGGTCGAGGCCCACGTCTGCGTGAAACTCGGTCTTGAGATTGAACCGGCCTCAACGCAGGTCACATCCCGCGACCGTCATGCCCAGTGGCTCCAAACCCTGGCGCTGATCGGCGCATCGATTGAACGGATGGCGACGGAAATTCGACACCTGCAGCGGTCTGAAGTGTCCGAAGTGCGGGAGGCTTTCGGCAAGGGCCAGAAGGGCTCGTCGGCAATGCCCCACAAACGAAATCCCATCTTGAGTGAGCGAATGACCGGGATGGCCCGCCTGCTCAGGGGGTATGCGCAAGTGGGTCTGGAAAATGTCGCCCTGTGGCATGAACGGGACATCAGCCACTCTTCGGCGGAGCGAGTCATCCTCCCCGATGCATCCATCGTCCTTCACTACATGCTGGTCAAATTCAGCGCTCTGGTGGAGAGCTTGGTTGTCGATGAAGGTCGCATGGACGCCAACCTGCAGGGAACCAACGGACTCGTTTTCAGCCAGCCGGTTCTCCTGGCGTTGGTCGAGACCGGAATGACCCGCGACGATGCCTACCGAATTGTCCAGACGCACGCGATGAGTGCCTGGGCAGGTTCGGGACATCTCCGCGACCTCCTCGCCGCCGACCCCGACGTGGACCTCGATGCCGAGACGCTCAATAGTTGCTTTGACCTGGCCCGGGTCCTCGAATCGTCTCGGGTGGTATTCGACCGTCTGCGAGATCTCGAGCTGGATTGATGCCAGACGTCCTGATCGTTGGCGGGGCAGCAACCGGGTGGGCGACCGCCCACTATCTGAACCTGCTCGATCCGTCCCTCTCGATAACGGTCATCGAGCAAGACCCGTCGCTGGCGAGATCGTCGACGATGCTCTCCGAATCGAACGTTCGGATTCAGTTCAACCTCGACGAGAACATCGCCATGTCCAAGTACGGGATGGAATGCATTGACACTTTCGGTGACATGCTCGAGGTCGGCGGCGAACGCCCCCATGTCGACCGGCGCAAACAGGGAAATCTGTTCCTGGTCGATGAAGCCGGACGGGACAGCGCCATGGCCGGCCTCGAAAATCAGCGACGCTTTGACGGCAATGTCGAGTGGTTGGAGATGGACGAGATCGCGAAGAGATTTCCGGTGGCCGTATCGGACGACTTCGTCGGAGCCACGTTCGGGCCTGATGACGGTCCGGTCGACGCCAACGGGATAGTCAACGGGTACAGGCGCCGGGCGATCAACGGGGGTGTCGAGCGCTTGACGGCACGGGTCGAGTCGTTGGTGACCGACGGTTCCCGGATAAGTGGTGTGACGATCGATGGTGAGGTCCGTGCTGCTGACGTTGTTGTGGTCGCCGCCGGTGCCTGGTCGCCGGGGTTGCTTCGCACGATCGCGGTCGAAGTACCGGTCGAACCGGTGATGCGAACTGTGTATGTGGTGGAAGGCAGCTTCACTCGCTTTGGACCCTTCCCTTCGATCTTCCTGCCGTCGGGTGCGTACGTCTTTCCTGAGTTAGGTCCAGCAGTGTTGATGGCCTGGTCGACCGACGACGACCCTGTCGGCTTCGACTTCACCCCGGCTCCCCGCTCACATTTCTACGACGTGATCTGGCGGGAGATCGCATCCCATCTCCCAGCTTTTGACAGCCTCGAGGTAGTGAGGTCGTGGGCCGGTTTATACGCCCAGAATCGGTTGGACGCCAACGCCATCATCGGTGAATGGCCCGGGATCGAAGGCCTCTACCTCGCCACCGGCTTCAGCGGCCACGGCTATCAGCATTGCCACGCCATGGGGCGCCACCTCGCCGAATTGATCACCGGGCACGCGCCGTCTATCGACCTGACCCGCTTCGGCCCGCAGCGGGTCATTAGTGGCGAGGCCTATCCGGAAAACCCCGGCCGCATCATCTAAACCGTTCTGTGAAGGGTTTTGGTGGCTCAGACACAAGTTCCGTTCACAAAACGGTCTCAGGTCGCCCGCCCCGATTTGCTGGAAGATGAGTCGGCGTGGGTTAGATCCCCGAACCGCGCATTGTGCCGGTCATCTTGGCGAGGTCGACCCGGTAGAGAAAGCAAACGACAGCCCTGTCTCCGATTTCCCACGAATCCGCCGTCGGTACGAGCCACCCATAATCCAGATCTGATTGCTCATAAGACATCCCGACAAAGGCGTCGAACTGCTCTACACACTGAAGGTCGGCATCGGAATAGACCGCATCAGTCCCCGGGAAGTCGTCATCGGATAGTTCATAGGTGGCATACACCTCATTGTCGTGCAAGTCTGAACAGTCGACGATCGGTACATCAGTCACGTTTGTAATCTCGTCAGTAGCGGGTCCGGCATCGTCGAAGCAGTCACCCACTTCCAATGTCAGTGCATTCCCGGGCGCGCACGCCGCTGCAATGCAGAACAGCAGCGGCAGGATTCGGTGTCGCATCGGTTGAGTTCCTCTCATCGTGTTCATCGGGGCATTCATCGGCACTCCAGCGTCGTTTCTTCACTTCTGTGAACCGAAATTGCGTCCTGCCCACCAAAACCCTTCACAGAACGGATAGATGTCTAGTTTTCTGCGGAGATGTGGACTGTCCCGGTGAAGATGCCGGCAACCCGGCCATCCTGCCGGATCACTGTGACGTGGTATGTGGCAAGCGTCCGACCCCTGGAGAGTTCGGTCGCCACGCCAGTGAGCCTGTCACCGGCACGGGCGGCGGCCGTAAAAACCATATGCGTATCGATGGCCACTGCCCGCGGCCCAGCAGAGTTGGATGCCAGCGAAAAAGCGCAATCGGCTACCGAAAAGACCATCCCTCCATGACCACCTCCGAGAAAATTCAGGTGGCGGTCCTCAACCCCTAGGGCAACAGTCAGTTCGTCATCGGTGACGGAAACCAACTCGACACCGAGCGCCTCTGCGTAGGCGTCGACGGCAAACAGTCCCTCTACGCGTTCCTTGTTGAAACCGCTCATCGAGCGACGACAGTAGCGGAGGGATCTCCTTCTTCCCCTGGAATGTGCCACATGTGGCCGATTGTTCCGTCGGAACGTTGATTGAGGAGATGGGACGTCGGGTGTTAGCCTCCCGAAGCGTGCTGTCACTACCACACGTCGCTTCAGGCAAGGTCCGCGAGATCTACGAAATCGACCCGGAACACCTTCTGTTCGTTGCGACCGACAGAATCTCGGCGTACGACGTGATCCTGCCCCAATTGATTCCCGACAAGGGACGTGTCCTCGCCGGATTGAGCCTCCACTTCTTCGACTACCTCGACACCCCGAACCACTTCGTATCCACCGACCTCTCCGGTCTGGATCAGGTTTCCGATGAGGAGCGCGAAGACCTCGTAGGACGGGCGATGATCGTGAGACGGGCCGAAGTCGTCCCGGTCGAATGCGTCGTCCGGGGCTATCTCTACGGCTCCTCGTGGCGTGAGTATCGCGACGGAGGCGGACCGACCACAGAGCACCTGCCGGCCGGCCTCCAACTCGCTGACGAGTTACCGGAGCCGATATTCACTCCCGCAACCAAAGCAACAACCGGGCATGACGAGAACATCACCGAAGCGCAGACGCGCGATCTGCTCGGGAACGACCTCTACGACGAATTGAAGAATCGGTCGATCGATATCTACACACGGGCAACTGAATACGCCGCGGGGAAAGGCGTCATCCTCGCCGACACCAAATTCGAGTTCGGCTTCGCCGGTGATGACCTACTCCTGATCGACGAGGTCCTCACTCCTGACTCGAGTCGTTACTGGCCGGTCGACCAGTGGACTCCTGGAGAAGATGTCCCCAGCTTCGACAAACAGTATGTGCGGGAGTGGCTGGAGACCCAGCCATGGGACAAGACCGCACCCGCACCAGACTTGCCCGCCCACATCGTCGATGGGACCCGGCAGCGATACGTGGAGGCGTACGAAGTGATAACCGGGAAGAGCTTCGACGACTACCTGGCAGGGAAATGAAGGTCCGAGTCGACCTCACCCGCCGCCCGGAGATCGCCGACCCACAGGGAACAACCATCAATCGGGCGCTGAAGGACCTCGGCTTTGAAGAGGTCGCGTCGGTTCGAGTCGACAAAGTCTTCCATCTCGACGTCGACGGCGACGATCCCGAACTAGTCCGCCAGCAAGTAACCCAAATGTGCCAGCAACTGCTGGCCAATCCTGTCCTCGAAGACTTTGAGATCGAGATCGAAAAGTGAAGACGGCAGTTGTCGTATTTCCCGGGTCGAATTGTGAGCATGACGTGGTCGCTGCCATCGAGAACCTCGGTGGAAAAGCCGACCTTGTCTGGCATCGCGACACCGATCTCACCGATTTCGATGGAGTGATCCTCCCGGGTGGGTTTGCCCATGGCGATGCCCTGAGGACCGGGGCAATTGCCAGGTTCTCTCCCGTCATGGATGCAGTCGCCGCAATCGCAGCCGAAGGAAAGCCGGTGCTGGGCATTTGCAACGGTTTTCAGATTCTCTGCGAAGCCGGGCTTCTTCCCGGTGCGCTCATCGCCAATCGGGATCTTGCCTTCATTTGTAGGTTCGTCGATGTCGAGGTAGTGGACACCTCATCGATTCTGACCAACCAAACCGAACCCGGCCAGAAGGTGACGATCCCGCTGAACAGCTACGAGGGCAACTGGGTCGACCCGTCAGGAACGGGCCGGGTGGTTATGCGATATGTGGACAACCCCAACGGCTCGTCGGGAGCCGCTGCGGCGGTGGCCAACGAGGCAGGCAACGTGGTCGGGATCATGCCTCACCCGGAGAGGGCTACAGACAAATTGCTCGGCTCCGACGGGGGAAATGTCCTCCTCGACGGCTTTCTGAGTTCCCTGCTACCGGTATGACGGTGGCCACTCCGGTTCACCAACAGCTGGGAATGACCGACGCCGAGTACGAGTCTGTGATCGAGATCCTTGGCCGTGATCCCCGGCCTGCCGAACTGGCGATGTACTCGGTCATGTGGTCCGAGCACTGCTCATACAAGAGCTCGCGAAAGCATCTCCGGCGCTTTCCCACCGAAGCACCATGGGTTGTCGTCGGTCCTGGTGAGAACGCCGGAGTTGTCGACCTAGGGGACGGATGGCTCGCGGCACTCCGCATCGAGTCGCACAATCACCCCTCTTTCGTCGAGCCCTACCAGGGAGCGGCAACCGGGGTCGGCGGGATCCTGCGGGATGTATTCACGATGGGGGCGCGCCCGATCGCCCTCTGGGACCAGATCCGATTCGGCAATCTCGACAATCCCAAGAACCGGTATCTATTCAACGGTGTGGTTTCGGGTATCGCTGGCTACGGAAACGCCGTGGGAGTTCCCACCGTTGGCGGCGAGGTCGAGTTCGACCCGGGTTATGACGGTAACCCGCTCGTCAATGTGATGTGTCTCGGTCTGATGAAGCGGGAGCAACTAGTCCTGGGAACGGCCGGCACTCCAGGGACCATCGCAGTTCTTCTCGGCAACGCAACCGGACGGGACGGCATCGGTGGGGCGTCGGTGCTTGCCTCAGCGTCATTCGACGAGGAATCGGGGGCAAAGAGGCCATCAGTCCAGGTCGGCGATCCGTTTGAAGAGAAGAAGCTGATCGAGGCGTGCCTCGAGCTCTACGACAAGAACCTGGTCGTCGGGATACAGGATCTCGGTGCCGCCGGGCTGTCGTGTGCGACTTCCGAGCCGGCCGGCCGCGCTGGCGTTGGAATGGAAGTCGACCTCGATTCGGTGCACACCCGGGAGTCCGGAATGACCGCACCGGAACTCTTGATGTCGGAGTCGCAGGAGCGGATGATGGCCTTCGTCTCACCGGAGAACGTCACCGAGGTTTTAGAAATCGCCGGCCATTGGGAAATCGAATCGGCCGTTGTGGGAACCGTCCGTGAAGGTGGCACCTTGACCATCCGTCACGAGGGGGAATTGGTAGCCGAAATCCCGGCCGCATCGCTGGCCGACAACGCCCCGCTATACGACCGCACCGCAGTGCGGCCTGATTGGCTCGACGACGTTCGAGCCCAACCCGATCCTGATCTGACGGCGTACCAACCCAACACGATCCTCGAGATGCTGCTCGACGACCCGGCCATCGGCTCTTCAGCGTGGATCCATGAGCAGTACGACCACATGCTTTTCCTCAAAACCGTCGTCGGGCCTGGCTCGGATGGATCCCTGCTTCGTATCAAGGGGACCGAGAAAGCCCTGGCAGTTTCCACGGACGGCAACGGCCGGCTGTGTTATCTCGACCCGAGGGTAGGTGGAGCGCGTCTGGTGTTCGAAGCGGCATTGAACGTAGCCGTGACCGGGGCGCGGCCCCTGGCCGTGGTCGACAACCTCAACTTCGGGAACCCGGAAAAACCCGAGGTCATGTGGCAGCTCATCGAGTCGATCGAGGGGATTTCGGAGGCCTGTGAGGCGTTGGGAATCCCGGTCGTTGGCGGCAACGTCTCCTTCTACAACGAGACTGACGGCGTCGATATCAATCCAACCCCCGTTGTCGGAGTGTTGGGTCTCGCCGATCCGATGCCTCAGAATCCGCCGCGCATCAGCCGGGCCGAGTCGGGAATGAGACTCTGGGTGGTCGGACCCCCTCCGACTGGATCCCTTGCCGGCTCAGCAGTCCAACGGGTCCTCGGCGAGCGGAACGGCGGCGCGCCGACGCCGCCCCAGCCGGGAGCCGGAGTCCGGGTTGTGGAGATGGCCGCCCAACTCGCGCACAAGGTCCCTGTGCTTCACGACATTTCCGACGGTGGGCTCGCCGTCGCCGCCTCAGAGATCGCGATTGGCTCCGACATCGGGCTAACGATTGAAGCCGATTACGTCTACTGCGAGGACCCCCATCGGTTCCTGGTTGCTGCCCATTCCGGGACTGTCGACTTTCCTGACGACTTCGCCGTCGAGATCGGAGTTTTCGGTGGCGATGAGATCAGCATCAATGGGTCGACGATCCCGCTGGGCCGGGCCGCAGATCTGTACGCCGCTGCCCTCTCCCGCCGGATGAGGTGAAGGCGCAGACCCTGGAAGTGGACTGCCCGCGGTTCGACAAGGTCCTAGGGCAGCAGCAGGAGACTGTCACCGAACTCGTGCCACAGGTACCCAAAGTCAAGGGCTGCTCGGTAAGCGACCTCCAACCTCGACGTTCCGAAAAGGGCAGCAAGCATGTCGAGGTGGGTTGATTCGGCCTGATGCCACCCCGTTATCAGGCCGTCTACTGACTGCATTGAGCGATGTTGGCGAATCACGAGGTCAGTTACGGAATCAGCCGGATGTACCCGTCCCCGCCGGTCAACGACCGATTCCAGGGCGCGAACGACAGTCGTCCCGACTGCGATGACACGACCCCGTTCGGACCGTGTGTGATTGATCCGAGCGGCGGTGGTGTCCGGGACACGGAAGCGCTCCGCATATGGTGGTTCGCCTGACTCCAGAGAGGACACCCCGGTGTGGAGTGTGATCGGCGCTACGGCGACTCCAGCGGCGGCCAACGACGCCAGCACGCGACCGCTGAATGGACGGCCCGCGCTTGGCATCTCGGCCGATCCTGATTCGCTAGCGAAGATGGTCTGGTAGCTCTCGAGTGGGTAAGGCCGGGCGATGTGTGGATACCGAATTGGCTCCCCGTACATGGCCAGATAGTCAAGCAGCGGACGATCTACGTCGACGATGGCGAGCCACAGGCGACGAGTCGGTGAGCGGTGTGGATATGGACTCAGCAACTCGATCGCTCCGCCTCCTGGTAGCGCAAACCGTCCGGGCGCCGCTCCTAGATCGCGAATCGAGCCGACATCGCCCCTGGTTCTGGACTCAACTACCGCGAACCCGCCATCGAGGATCGTTGACAGGTTGAACACCCGGTTTCCTACCACCAACGACGCTGGCAATGTGCGGGAGTTGTTGACCACAACGAGATCGCCCGGATTCAATGCCACCGCCAGATCCGTAAAGGTCCGATGCGACACGCCGTCGGAACCAGAAACCATCAACCGGACTTCGTCTCGATCCAGACCTCTCGATTCCGGAGGCGACGTGGCTACGAGATGATCCGGCACCGCGAAACTATCGAGAAATTCACTGGCTGTGCGGGCGAGGCCGAGGCTCATTTCGATGCCGTTGGGGCTAGAAGTTCTTCAGCCGTATACCGGCCACTGGGAAATGCGCCTGTCAGGAGATTGATCAAGGCGGGTACTCGCGACTCGGGGGGTGGTCGATCCGAGATGTCCTCACCAGGGAAGGCGTCCTGATGCATCCGGGTGAGCATGTCTCCAGGATCGAACCAGTACACAGTGATGTCAGGTTCCTCAGCAACGAGGACTTTCGACATCTGTTCAAGGGCCGCCTTGGAGGACCCGTATCCCCCCCAGCCTTGATATGCCTCAATCGCGGCGTCGGACGTCATATTGACCACCGTCCCTCGGGATGCCCGCAGATGGGGAACAGCTAGCTGGATCAGGGCAAGTGGCGCCAGGATGTTCACCTCGAATACCGCTCTCAGCTGATCGATCGGATAGTCGCCCAGTGACGGTTGGGGACTCGGCCCCAAAGTGCTGGCATTGTTTACCAGGAGCCGGAAGTCACCAAGTTCCACCGCTGCCGTCACCATTTCGGCGCGGTGGCCCTCATCGGCGACATCACCGGCGATGGCATGGGTCTCACCCGATCCCACAGATTCGAGAAAGTGCACGGCTTCGTCCAGGACGCCGCGATTTCGTCCGTCGATGACCAGATTCCAGTGTTGAGTCGCAAGGTCCGTTGCAAGGGCATTGCCAAATCCCATGGAACCGCCGGTGATGATGGCTGTGCTCACGGTCGTTTCCGGTTGGCTGTGGGATCCTGTTTGATCTTCATGACCAGATCGTACAAGTTGAAGTTAACTTGAAGTCAAGAGCAGAGTCCTGTCATCTACTCAAAGGGCTCAGGCGGATCCCTTCTTGCTCCAATTCACGCCACATTTGGCGTGATATTCCGACGGAACGCCGATTCGGGATATGATCGCCTCGTGCCAAAGGCCATAGGAATTCTTACTGCAGGTGGAGATAGCCCCGGTTTGAACGCGGCAATTCGAGCAGTCGGGAAAGCAGCCCAGAGGGCCCATGAGATGACTGTGATTGGGTTCTACGACGGCTTTCGGGGTCTACTGGAAAATCGTTACTCGGAACTGGGCACGAAAGAGCTCAGCGGGATCTTGACCCGTGGCGGGACTGTCCTCGGCACCAGTCGGGCTGACTGCACCAAGATGCAGCTGAGCAGCGGCTCCGTGATCGACGGTCGCGAGGAGATGAAGCGAGTCTGCGATAGCCACCAACTCGACGCGCTGGTGTGTCTCGGCGGTGACGGGACTGCCAGGAATGCCATCAAGCTGGAGAAGGTTGGGATCCCGGTTTTGACCCTCCCAAAGACCATCGACAACGATGTGGCCGGCACCGACGTCACATTCGGATTTGACACTGCGATGAACATTGCGACCGAGGCCATCGACCGTCTTCATTCCACGGCCCACTCTCACCACCGAATCATCGTTGTTGAACTCATGGGCCATACCGTTGGCTGGCTCGCACTGGGCGCCGGCCTCGCTGGAGGCGCTGATGTGATCCTGATCCCCGAAGTGCCCCACGACGTCCATGCTGTGGCGCAGTCCATAAGCGAACGTAAAGCAGCCGGGAGCAGCTTCTCCATCGTTGCGGTGGCTGAAGGCGCTATCAGTCGGGAGACTGCCGCGAAGCGAAACGAGCTGGTCGAAAAACGATCCACAGCGAAGGGCGGCCGACGCAAAGAACTGAAGCAAGAGATCCGCCAGCTCGACACCACCCGCATGGGAGGGACGAGGCACCTTGCCTCCCAACTCAGCGAACTAACCGGTCTGGAATCTCGCCTCACCATCCTCGGCCATGTCCAAAGGGGCGGAACTCCATCGCCTGCTGATCGACTACTCGCTACCCGCCTGGGAACAGCCTGCGCTGATTACATTGCGCACGGGCTTCACGGTGTCATGGTCGCGGCCCGTGGTGACGGGACCGAGCCCGTCCCGTTGGAGATCCCGGCAGGTGGCCCAAAGGCAGTCCCGTTGGACCACAACTGGCTTCAGTCGGCCCGCGACCTGGGAATTTCGCTGGGCGATTAGGTGGGCGATTGAAGATACCCCGGACAGTCGCGATCTCAGGGGGTGGCCCGGCCGGGCTCTACCTCGCAATCCTGCTCAAGAAGAACGACCCGACGATCGAGGTAGACCTCTACGAGAGAAACACTCCCGCCGACGCCTACGGGTTTGGTGTGGTCTTCTCTGACGAAACGCTGGAAAACATCGAGGCCGCCGATCGGGAGTTCTACGACTCGCTGACCGCCGAATTCCGGCAATGGGGTGTAATCGAAGTCCGCCATTTCTCCGGAGAGGTCATCCGGTCAGAGGGCCACGGTTTCGCCGCAGTAGGTCGACGCACCATGCTGGAACTATTGACAGCTCGGGCCAGGGAGGTAGGTGCCAACCTCCACTTCTCGTCCGAGATCAAGGATGTCGAACAACTTGCTGGTGCCGATCTGATCGTTGGTGCCGACGGAGCGCACAGTCTGATCCGGAATAGCTTTTCCGATGTCTTCGAACCGTCACTGGAACCCCGACGCAACAAATACATCTGGTTCGGGTCTGACAAGGTGTTTGACGACTTCACCTTCATTTTTGAGAGGACTGAACACGGGCTGGTTTGGGCGCACATCTACCCCTATTCCGCCACCGCCAGCACCTTCATCGTGGAGATGGCACCGGAGACCTGGTCGGCCCTCGGGCTCGATGCCAACGAGCACCGGAATTGGGATCCACAGGAAAACGACGAACTGGCGATCAAGGTTTCCGAGGAGCTCTTCGCCCGCCATCTCGATGGCCATCCATTGATCGGGAACAAGTCGCGATGGCTGCAGTTCCCCACCATCTCGTGTCGACGCTGGAGCCATGAGAACGTGGTTTTGATGGGCGATGCAGTCCACACGGCGCACTTTTCCGTGGGTTCGGGGACAAAACTCGCTCTCGAGGACGCCATTTCCCTCGCAAGCCACCTTCTTTCCGACGACGCCCTCCCCGACGCGTTGTCAGACTATGAGGCGGAGCGGCGCCCGGTTGTCGACTCCACTCAGCGGGCGGCAAAGGCCAGTCTGGAGTGGTTCGAAGGCGCCGACCGGTACATCGGGCAGGAGCCGGAGCAGTTCGCATTCTCAATGCTGACGCGGAGTCAGCGGGTCACCTACGACAATCTCCGATTGCGCGATCCCGGATACATGGAGTCGGTCGATCGTTGGTACGCCGCGTCAGATCACGGCTCCACGGCGCCGACCTCACCAGATACGCCGCCGATGTTCCATCCCTTCAATCTGCGCGACCTGGTACTGCCCAACCGGATCGTTGTGTCGCCGATGGACCAATATTCAGCCGAGGACGGTCTGCCCAACACGTGGCACCTGGTCCATCTGGGAAGCCGCGCCGTGGGTGGTGCCGGCCTCGTGATGACCGAGATGACCTGCGTATCGCCGGAAGGGAGGATCAGCCCCGGTTGCACCGGGATATGGACCGACCAGCAAGCAGAGGCATGGCGGCAGATCGTTGAATTCACCCATGAGAACAGCGAAGCGAAGATCGGCCTTCAGATCGGACATTCTGGCCGCAAGGGCTCAACCAAGCTTATGTGGGAGGGAGACAGCGTGCCCCTCGACCACGGCAACTGGGAGATCATCGCTCCGTCAGCCGTCAAATATCGGCCCGACAGCCAGACTCCACGGGAGATGACGCGCGACGACATGGACAAAGTGGTGGCCGATCACATTGCGGCCGCTCGTCGCGGGGCTGAAGTCGGATTCGACCTTCTCGAATTGCATTTTGCCCATGGATATCTCGCCTCGAGCTTCCTCAGCCCGTTGGCGAACCACCGACCTGACGAATATGGCGGTTCACTCGAGAACCGGATGCGTTTTCCTCTCGAGCTCTTCGACCGTGTTCGGGCCACGTGGCCCGAAGTGAAGCCGATCTCGGTACGAATCTCCGCAACGGAATGGGTCGAAGGCGGATTCGACGGAGACGACGCGGTCGAGTTGGCGCGTGCCCTCCGGGAGCACGGTTGCGACGTCATCGACGTTTCTACCGGCCAGACGAGCATCGACGCCCGCCCGGAGTATGGACGCCTCTATCAGACCCCGTTCTCTGACCGGATCCGCAACGAGGTGGGAATCCCGACCATGACAGTCGGTGCGGTGTCGAGCATCGACGACGTCCACAACATCCTGGTGGCGGGTCGGGCTGATCTCTGTGTCCTGGCCAGACCGCACCTCGTCGACCCCTACTGGACGATGAATGCCGCCATCGACCTCGGGTTCACCGGCCACTCCTTCCCCGACCAATACCTCTCAGGACTGGCGGCCCGAAGACGGGAACAAGACCCGATCGCACCAGATATCTTCCGCGCACGATAAAACAGGCCCGCACTCCAACGCATCCCGATGAGCTACTCCTCCCCATGAGGCGAAGCCGATAGGGGGGAGGTGGCCATTCCGGACAGGAATGGCCGGAGGGGGAAGGAGAAACACGCGTGCTGATCTGTCCCTCCTCCCCATGAGGCGAAGCCGATAGGGGGGAGGTGGCCATTCCGGATAGGAATGGCCGGAGGGGGAAGGAGAATGACGCGCGCATCGCTCAGTTGATGCCTTAGCTCCGCCCTACCGCCGAGCAAGCTCGGCGGAGCCTTCCCCCCATGCGGCCTACGCCCTTCGGGGGGACAGTAAGACATCGCTGCGCTCTGGGGGGAGAGCTGGGGGGACATTAGAACATCGCTCTTGGAGGGCACCGTCAGAGTTCTCTCGCTCCGAGTTCGGTGATCCTCGCTTCGATGAACTTTTGCTCCACCTCGTTGCCGGCCAAAGGCAGAGCTCGACGATAGGCCTCGAGCGCCCCCTCGGGCTCCCCGCACCCGGCGAGGAAGTGGCCGCGAGCAGCATGGAAGGCGTGATATCCACTGAGCACACCCGCCAGCGGCTCGAGGGCAGCCAAACCCTCGCGCCATCCAGAGGCCTCACCAATCGCCACGGCACGGTTGAGCAAGACCACCGGCGTTTCGTAGATGGCGGCCAGACCGTCATACCAGCCAACTATCCGACTCCAATCTGGAGTCCCCGAGGAATGCTCCGCAGCGATTTCGGCCTGAAGAAGATATGGCCCCACCGTTGCAGTCGCTCGCCCCGTCTCCAGAGCCTGACGACCTCTCTCGATCATTGCTCGGTCCCACAGCGCCCGATCTTGATCCTCGAGGAGGATGATTTCATTGTTCGAACCCACCCGTGCCCTGCTCCGGCTGTGCTGAAGGAGCATCAGCGCCAGGAGGCCAAACACCTCCGACTCGTCCGGCATCAGTTCGGCCATGACCCCAGCGAGTTCGATGGCCGCGCCGGCAAGATCGTCGCGGACCAGGTCGGTCCCTCCGGATGAGAAATAGCCCTCGTTGAAGATCAGGTACACGGTGGAGAGAACCGCCGGGAGTCTATCTGTCAGCTCGTGTGGCTCGGGAACCTTGAAGGGAATCCCGGCATCGCGGATCTTCGTCTTGGCCCGCACCAGCCGTTGCGCCATGGTGGCCTCGGACACGAGGAATGCGCTGGCGATCTCGCTGGTGGTGAGTCCGCCCACAGTTCGAAGAGTGAGCGCTACCTGTTTGTCGGTCGACAATGCGGGATGACAGCAGGCGAAGATCAACTCGAGACGATCGTCGCTGAAGGTTGGAGGAGGCTCCAACTCGGGGTCGGCCTGATCGATCTCGATCTGACGGTATCCGGCAAGCACGAGATGCTTTCTCGCCAGATTGTCGCGTCGCCGTATCCGATCGATCGCCCGTCTTCTCGCGACGGTCGAGATCCATGCGGGAGGGTTGTCGGGAACTCCCTTGTCTGGCCACTCCTTCAATGCCTGAACCAGGGCATCCTGGATCGCCTCCTCGGCGAGATCGATGTCGCGCGACATCCGGGAGATCGAAGCCAGCACCATCGAGTACGACTCGCGGAATACCCGTTCGATCGCTTCTCGGGACGGATCCATCAGCCCATTCTCACCATTCTGTGAACCGAAAATGCGCCGTAGCCACAATTTCCCTTCACAGACCGAAAGCTGGCAGACGCAACTACGGGAATCATCGAGCGCTGGGTAGGATGCGAATGTGCCCAACGAGGCTGCCCTAGAAACAGATTCCAGCCCCGGTGAGGCTTGTGGCGTTTTCGGTGTCTACGCGCCGGGACAGTCGGTCTCGTCACTGATCTACTTTGGTTTGTTCGCTCTGCAACACCGGGGCCAGGAAAGCGCCGGAATTGCCACCTCCGACGGGCAGACCGTCACTGTTTTCAAGGACCTCGGGCTGGTTGCCCAGGTTTTTGACCGGCAATCGCTGGCTGGACTCGATGGACATCTCGGCATCGGCCACACCCGATACTCCACCACGGGTTCCAATAGTTGGGCCAACGCCCAACCGGTCCACCGCCAGATCGGCAACACCAGCATCGCACTCGGGCACAACGGGAATCTGACCAACACCGCCGAGTTAGCCCTGTCATTGGGCTTCGCAACAGCGACCACCGACTCCGACCTGATGGCAGAGAGTCTCGCCCGCTCCATCGACGATGAGCGGTCCGATGCCCGCGGCCTTGAGCATGCACTAATCGAGGTGGCGCCCACATGGAAGGGCGCGTTTTCTCTGGTTCTGATGGACCAGGGAAGAGTGATTGGCTTGCGCGACCCCAACGGTTTCCGCCCGCTTTGTATCGGACGACTGTCAGAAGGTGGATGGGTACTGGCTTCCGAGACGGCGGCGCTCGACCTTGTTGGCGCTTCTTTCGTCCGCGAAGTCAAGGCAGGCGAGATGGTCACTATCGATGCCACCGGCGTGCACAGCTGTTTTCCATTCGCCGAAGTCAATCCCGGACTCTGCTTGTTCGAATTCGTCTACTTTGCCCGTCCCGACTCTCAGATCTACGGGCGGAATATCCACTCGGCCCGCCACGAGATGGGACGACACCTGGCGCGGGAGCATCCGATCAACGGAGATGTCATCGTCCCCGTCCCCGAATCTGGCATCCCCGCGGCCCAGGGCTTTGCAGCGGAAAGCGGGATTCCCTATGCCGACGGGTTGGTCAAGAACCGATACGTCGGAAGGACCTTTATAGAACCGTCGCAGATATTGCGCGACCAGGGAATCAGGCTGAAGCTGAACCCGATTCCGGAGAATCTTCGTGGCCGAAAGGTCGTCCTCGTGGACGATTCGATCGTCCGCGGATCAACGACTCGAAAATTGGTGCAGATGGTTCGCGAAGCGGGTGCCTCCGAGGTCCACTTGAGAGTCTCTTCTCCCCCTTATCGATGGCCCTGCTTCTACGGGATGGACACCTCCGACCGGTCAACCCTGATTGCCGCCCGGATGGAGGTCGGTGAAATCAGAGACCACCTCGACGCCGATTCCCTCGGGTACCTGTCCCTGGACGGTCTTCTGGAGGCGACTCATGTCGCCGACGCCGGTTTTTGCACCGCTTGTCTCTCCGGAAGTTACCCGACTGATATTTCATCCGTGACCGACAAGTTCCATCTCGAACGAAAATGAGCCCGATCTCCTATCGAGACGCGGGTGTCGACCTCATAGGCGCAGAGCGTCATGTTTCCACCATTGCTCCCGTGGTCAAGGCGACCTGGGGCGATGCCGTCATCGGCGGTTTCGGCGGTTTTGCCGCCGGGATAGAGATGCCGTCCGGGTACCGGAATCCGGTGTTGATGATGTCGACCGACGGGGTCGGAACCAAGTTGGAATTGGCGCGGCGCTCCAACCTCTGGGGCGGGGTGGGGTACGACCTGGTGGCAATGTGTGTCGATGATCTGACGGCTGTCGGGGCCAGGCCACTGGGTTTTGTCGACTACATGGCGGTGGGACAACTCGACCCGGACCGTGACTCGTCGATCGTCGCCTCGATTGCCGATGCCTGCACGGAGGCCGGGTGTGCCCTCCTCGGAGGTGAGACGGCAGAACATCCGGGTGTCATGGATCCGGATGCTGTCGATCTCGCTGGCGCCGTCATGGGGGTGGTGGAAAAAGGCGAGGAATTCGGACCGAATCGGGTCGAGGCTCGTGATGTGATCGTCGGTCTCCGTTCACCGAATCTGCGGTCGAACGGATACTCCCTGATCAGGCGGCTGTTCCCCGAACCCGACCGTGACGAGTCCCTCCTCGAAGGGTCCGTGATCTACAGCAAATCGGTCCTGGCCATGGCACATCTGGTCAAATCCGCCGCGCACATCACTGGTGGAGGCCTCCCTGGCAACCTGCCCCGCGCAATCCCCCCGGAATTGGGCGTTCAACTGGAACGCGACAGCTGGAGACCACCGGACATCTTTGCGGAGGTGGCATCGCGTGGCGTGGCTTCGGCCGAGATGTTCGACACATTCAATATGGGTATCGGGTTTTGCGTCATCGTCTCCTCCTCCGACGTCGGGGAGGCGGTGGCGGCCCTAAGCCGTCACCAGGCGAGGCCCATCGGAATAGTGACCGAAACACCAGAGTTTCGTCTCGTATGAAGTTTCGTGATGCAACGGCGGTGGAATCCACCGGCGAGAATCTATGGCGAGCCGAATTGGCCGAGAACTGGGACATCGTCGGCAACACCAACGGCGGATACATGCAGGCAGTCGCCGCCCGTGCTTCGAGTCTTGCCGTAGGTGGACACGACCCGGTATCGGTCACAGGACACTTCACCCGCCCTGGACACACCGGTCCAATCACCATCGAGACCGAAATCGTTCGCCAGGGTTTCCGATTCTCCGTTGTTAGGGCCCGGGTCACACAGTCCGATTCGATAATTCTGGAAACGCTCGGGACCTATGCCAAGCCCGCCAAGCACGAGCAAAAAATTCTTCTCAGCGATGTCCCGCCACCGGTCATGCCTGATCCTGAAAGCTGTATCCCGATTGTTCCCGCTGACGAAGCCTCTTTCCCTCCTCCGATTTTCGGCGAGATCGACGTCAGAGTGGACCCGGTATCGGGAGCAGGTTTCTTCGGTGGAATCGCCCAGGCCGCACCACTCGTCGCAGGCTGGTTTCGTCTCAAGGACGACGAAGAACTCGATCCATTTGCCTTGATCCTCAGCTCCGATGCCTTTCCACCCACGGCCTTCGCTGCCAGCTTTCCGATAGGTTGGACCCCGACCCTCGAGCTGACAGTCCACATCAGGTTGCCCCGGGCAACCGGCTGGATCCGATGCCAATTCAAGAGCCATTTCATCACCGGCGGATTCATCGAAGAGGACGGTCTCTTCTGGGATCAGGACGATCGGCTCGTCGCGCAATCACGGCAACTGGCGCTGGTTTCGACCTCGGGCGGTTGACCGGTTGTCATCCTCAGACCCACCGATCCCCACGAAGAACACCGTGGATTGGGTGGCGGAGCGCATCGCCGCCGGTCACGATGAATACTTGGACCGATTCCGAACGATCAATCAACGGGCCCCCGTTCGTTTCGAGCGACGTGAGTGGACGGCCACGTTGGGCCCTGGGCCGCTGGACCCATTCGGCCCGATTTCTTTATGTATTGCGCCAATTCTGTCGATTGAGCACCATGCGAAAGGCGGGTTTCCTGCAAAGTGTCCGGGGGCGCTTCTTCTCCGTCGGACTTTCACTTGTGGTGCTTCTCATCCTCGTGGGCGTCGGGATGCTGCTCGCGACTACGTCCGGAGCGTCTGTCGTGGCCCAGAATGCTCGGGAGCTCCACTGGACCAACGCCACGCTTGGCGCATCGGGGATCGCCAGGGCAGCTGTCGCCCAAGCCGTCTTTTTCTCGTTCCCTGACGTTTCAGACGAAGAGGCAAGAAGAGACGCCGTAGCGGAGGCACGCCGCAATATTGCCAACGTCAGCTCGGTGCTTCTGGTGGACGATGTTCCATCCGATCCCGCACTAATTGCCGCGCTCGAGCAATTCGTAGATATGAGTACAGCTGTAGTCGATGTTGCCGAGCAGGGTGACCCTGCTCAGGCAGAGATCATGCGGTCCTCGGATCTGGAATTCCACTACGCCGAACTGGCTGGGAAACTCGAAGGGCGTCAGGACGACCTCGCTGAAGTCATCCTGAACTCTGATCAGGTGGCCGGCCGGATCTCGAGGATCGCAACCGTGGCCATCGCCTTCCTGGTGCCAGGCGTGGCAATTCTGTTGTTCTGGTTTAGCTTTCGCCAGCGGATGCGGGCGAGGGAGGAGGACCTGGGGGCGCGGATCGAGGCGGCGCGGAGTCTGAACCTTGCCAAGGACGAATTGATCGCCGGGATCTCTCATGAGCTGAGGACTCCCCTAACAAGTATCCATGGCTTCTCGGAGATCCTCCTCGAATACCCCGGCATTGACAGCGGCGCCCAAGAGTTGATCGGATTCATCAACGCGAGCTCCGCAGACCTCACCCGGATGGTCAATGATCTGCTCACTGCGGCCAAGCTCGATGCCAACGGGTTGGTCACGAGTTTCGAGGAGGTCGATCTGGCCCGAGAAGTTAATGCAGTGGTTGCGCCTTATCGGAGAGGGGGCCATGTGATCGAGACCGATTTGAGCCCTTCGAAACTATTCACCGACTCGTTGAGAGTCCGCCAAATCATTCACAACCTCGTATCCAATGCCCTCCGTCATGGCGGAGATCGGATCAGAGTGAGTACCGGCGAAAAGGAAGGCAGTGTGGTCCTGGTCGTGGCCGACAACGGCGCGGGCGTGAAGCCGGGGATGGAAGACCTTCTCTTCAAGCGCTTTGCCAACCCTGGGCGTCGTGCCCTGGTGGCGGGTAGCGTGGGGCTCGGCCTTGCCATTTCCCGAGAACTCGCTTCTAAGCTCGGAGGAGAGCTCGACTACACACGGGAAGACGGATGGACGCTTTTCAGCCTCCACCTCAGGTCATGGGATCAAGGCACAGTTTCGGAAGTATCAGCTGAGTTGGCACCTGTCGAGGTCGGCGGATGAGGCTGGCCTCCCGCGTCGCGATAGTGTTTGCAATGTCAGCTTTCCTCGCTTTTGGTTCGGCTGTTGCCGCGTTTGCTTCCAGCCAGAACCTCTATCTCCAGGGCAACGGATGGCCGGCGGCCGCGATGTCAGCGTCGAGCCCTCCAGGCGGTCCCCTGCCCGACTATGACAACAGCGGAGACCCGGGTCGACTAGTCAAGAAAGATTCGGGAGGCTCCGGACAGAGTGACCCAACCAAGTTTCAACAGTGGTCTTACAACGCCTCCGGGTTGACAATGGACATCGACAAGGTCGAGATATGGGCAGCCCTCAAGGATTTCGATGACGACAAGACAGGACGGTTCACTGTTTACCTCATGGATTGTGGAGGAACTTGCTCCGTCATCAAATCGGTTTCATCATCGATCGACGATGAAGAAGATTGGAAGAAGAAGAGCGTCAAGTTTGACGTCACCGGCTATGAGTTCGGAACGGGGCGAAATTTGGTAGTAAAAGTCGTGGTAGACGCTTCCTCGGACGACGACATGTGGTTCGCGTATGGCACCTCCGGCTTCAATGCGCATCTGAAAGTCAACAACGTCGGCGCGGGCTCATCCACTACAACGACTGCTCCAGTCAGCACAACGACGACAACGGCACCCTCCGCTACAACGACTGTTCCAGTCAGCACAACAACAATTTCAAGGTCGACTCCCGAGACCAGTCCAACGACGGTCCCTGCTGACATATCCGGTCCAGAGGCCAGCATCGCTGATGCCACCGGTGAACCGACGCGTCCCGAAACGCTGCCCCCGAGTCAGAGCGGGCCGGTCGTCGGGAACGAGACGCCGCCTTTGGCCTTAGCCGGCCAGGCAGTTGTCGTTCGCCTGGATGGTTCGGGCTCCTCGATCGGCCTTTTCGAACAAACCGGCCGACTCACGCCTCAAGAGGGTCTGATGGTGGTGTTCAGCGCAATTGCTGAGTCGATCTCAGTTTATTGGAAGGCGGCTATCGCCCTCGGAATCCTGATGTCGCTTCTGCTTTGGCTTGGGGTTTCTCGCTCTTCAGTTGATCCGGACTCAAAGGACGAACAAGACGCCGGGGTCTCGACACACTAAGCCGGTAGCCGCGATTATTCATGCATCAATAGACGGCCCAATAGTCTGCAGGTTTGGGAGCAGGTTCTGTGGTCGGAGCATGAAACGAAGGACATGCACGCTTGATCTCGCTGTCGACCCGGTGACACCGACACGACTCTGACCGGAAGCGGGTTCGGCTGGTTGGATTCCAATGGGTGTCGCCCGATCTGAAAGATCTCCTCCCGGTGCATCTCTCGAGCCAAAGATTGGGGATTTCGCAATTGAAACAGACGGGCTGACCAGGTAATCGCCCAATTCCGGGGGTCGTGTACCTAAAGTTGCCCCATGAGCGCAACGATGTCAGAAATGAAGTCGATCAAATACGCCTACATGCTGGGTGGGGTAACGGCCATTGTTTTCGGGCTGATCCTCCTGTTCCGTCAGGAGGGTGCCCTATCGATCCTGATGCTGGTACTGGGTCTTTGGTGGCTGATCCAAGGGGCTTTCACTCTCTTCTCTCTCATGATCGACCGCGAGGATTGGGGTTGGAAGCTCGTCCTCGGCGTCCTGGGCGTGACTGCGGGTATCTTCGCCCTTCTCAATCCGGGTGAAGCTGCTGAACTTCTCGAGGGCGCGGTCGGAATCTTCCTCGGTGTGATCGGTGTTCTCATCGGTCTCACGGCATTGTTCGGCGGTTTCAGCTCGAAGGACTGGGGTGCGGTCGTCGTCGGCGTCTTCAGCCTCCTCATAGGTATTCTGATCCTGGCCAATGCGGCATTCACGACCACCCTTCTGGTCACGCTTTTTGCCATCCTGTTGATTCTCGAGGGAATCGCAGCAATCGTCATCAGTGTCAAGTACTGAGCGATAGGCACATCCGATTCGTTAGGATCGCGTTGTGCCCGTCGTAATCCCTATCAATGACCGGCGCGGACTCTACGCCGCGCCGTAGAACCTGCTCATTTTCGTATTAGCCAATTCGGATTTGGAAGGAGCAGTAGATGAATAGCTTTGTAGAGCGTCACAACGATGTGATCGCACCGGTGATCGCTTTCGACACGGACATACAGGCCGATTCGGCGTCGGGCATCTGGATCACCGACGTCGACGGGCGGAGGTGGGCAGACTTTGCTTGCGGGACCGCGGTAACCAACCTGGGGCACAACCACCCCGCCGTGGTCGAGGCAGCCCACACCCAGATAGACAAACTGATGCACTCGGGGTGCATCGTCCGCTACGACCGGTTGGTGATTGCAGCCGAGAAACTCCGCGCCATCACCCCTCCGGCGATTGAGAAGTTCGCATTTGCCAATTCAGGCGCAGAAGCCGTGGAAGCGTCGGTAAAACTGGCCAAGCATTCCACGGGCCGCCAGGGTGTCATCGCGTTCCGCGGCGCTTTCCACGGTCGAACCATGGGCTCGGTGTCGTACACGACATCCAACGCCAAGTACCGGGACGGGTACCACCCGGTGTTGGGATCGGTGTTCGTGTCGCCATTCCCCCACCCTTATCGCTGGGGAATGGGCGAGGAAGCCGCAGTGAGCCACTGCCTCGAGGAACTCAGGCTCATGTTCAAGCACGTGGTTTCGCCGAAGAACATCGCTTGTTTCCTGGTCGAGCCGGTCCAGGGTGAGGGCGGCTATTACCCGGCGCCAAATTCGTTCCTGAGCGCCTTGCGAGACCTCGCCGACGAACACGGGATAGCACTGGTCTACGACGAGGTGCAGACCGGTTTTGGTCGCACGGCCGAGTGGTTCGCCTCGGATCACTTCGACGCCAAGCCGGACATCATGGCCATGGGAAAGGGGATCGCCAACGGGCTGCCCCTCTCCGCCTACGGAGCCTCCCGAGAACGAATTGATGGTTGGCCGGTCGGCTCACACGGGACCACCTTCGGTGGCAACCCCGTTGCGACAGCCGCCGCCATTGCTGTGATCGACACAATGGAGGGCTTGTTGCCCCAGGCGCGCGACCTCTCCAAGCATGCTTTCGAGAGGTACAACGAGTTAGCCGAAAGACACCCGACGATTGGGGACGTCCGCGGCCTCGGCCTGATGATCGGTGTCGAGTTCGTTTCCGATCGTGACACCCGGGCCCCTGATGCCGATGCCTTCCAGCACGTGCAGAAGCATGCTTTTGAACGAGAGCTGATCATCATCGACTGTGGACCGGACGCCAACGTTCTCCGATTCATTCCCCCCCTGGTCACGACCAGGGAGGAGCTCGATTGGGCGATCGACCTCGTCGGCGAGGGGCTCACCAGTTGGGAGAGGCAATAAGGGTGTCACGATAAGAAGTAACCCGGGCCGATGAACAGGTTTGCAGTAGCCGCAATAGGCCTGACAGTGACCCTCGGTATCGGCCTGGTCTTCCTCTTTAGTTTGACCGGTGACGACCCGGCCGACGAGGTTGCAGACACCACGATCCCCGACTCGACGTCGACGAGCCCGAACGAGCCTTCGACGACCGGTTCGGCGCCAACCACAACCACGACGTTGACCCCGACTTCGACGACGCAGGCAACCACGACAACGACCCTCGCCAGCACCACGAAGCCATCCGCGCCTTCAACGACGATCCCTGTGACCACAACCCCTACCCCGCCGTTCTCGATAAGCGTCTCGACCCCCACGGCAGCTCAGTTGTTTGCATCTTGGGAACCGGGGTGCCCGGTCGATGTCGGCGACCTTCGAATTCTGACCATGAGCCATTGGGGCTACGACGGGAAAGTCAGGAACGGCAAGCTGGTGGTCGCCGCATCGCAGGTGGGAGGGGTCACCAAAGTGTTTCAGATCCTATACGACGCCCGCTTTCCCATCGAGCGCATGGAAATGGTCGAGGAATACGGTGGCGATGACAATGCGAGCATGGCTGCCAACAACACCAGCGCCTTCAATTGCCGCCCGGTCACAGGAGGTTCGTCTTACTCCGAGCATTCCTACGGACATGCGATCGACATCAACCCCCTGGTCAACCCTTACGTCAAAGGTTCCACAATCCTCCCGCCCGCTGGCGCTCCATACGCAGATCGCAGCCAGGATGCCCCCGGGATGATCCACGCCGGCGATGAGGTGGTCGTGGCGTTCAACGGTATCGGTTGGGTCTGGGGAGGAACCTGGACTTCGCTCAAGGACTACCAGCACTTCTCCGCCACCGGCAAATGAAGCCCGCTTTCGGATCACCACCGCACCCGGGAACCGTGCGAATAGGTCGTTCCGTCCAAAGAATATGAGGAGAAAGATTCGAACAATCGCGTTGGTGCTGGCAGCAACCCTGATATTGGCCGCTTGTGGATCTGACGAAGTCGTCGACCCACCCGATGACTCTGTCGATGGGCCACTGATCCAGGTGTCTTCCGAAGGCGGATTCGTTCCAGTTGAGTTCCATATCGCTCGCGGTCCCACCTTTACCGTGACCCGCGAGAAACAGTTCATCTTCCCCGGTTTCACCACCCTCGAATACCCCGGTCCGTTGATTCCCGCCGTTTTCTCAGGCGACGTCACCGACGAGCAATACAGCCGAATCGTCGAACTCGTCGAGGAGATGGGGATCGAGGACATGGAGGACGAAGCAGACGACTCGGTGACAAACGTCGCCGATGCCTCTACCGAAGTCATCGAGTACTGGGATCAGAACGGCGTCCACCGTTATTCGGTTTATGCGCTCGGAGTTGACGACCGGCCGGCTTCCGCCGCCACTGAAGCCTTCGCGGAGCTTTTCACCTATCTCCATGGGCTGACTGGAACGGTTGATGGCACGCCCTACGATGCGGCTCTCTACCGGGTAGTAGCCAGCCCCAGCTACGCCGAACAGGATCCCACTTTCATCGACATACGACCCTGGCCGCTTGACGGTGAGAATCCGCACGATTGGGTTGAGCTGACGACCGTTGGCGAGCAGACCTGGACCTGCCAGGCGTTTGGGCCCGAGGCGATCGGTCCTTTTGATGACGCCACTCAAGCCACGCTCTGGATGGATCCCAGCGAGTCCGGGGATGCCCAGAACATTCAGCTCCTGGTGCGGGCGCTCCACCCCGGCGAAGAGGACTGCTCCCTCGAGTAGCCGCACCACAGATCGGTCTGTGTCGATTACGAGAGCCGACGACGCACATAATCGACACCGAACTGGGGGCGTGTATCGTCGCCGCATGAACAGAAGCACCGAGGTGGACCTGGTCCAGGGTGGACATCGGATCGACCCGGGCACCGGCGCCGTAGTCCCCCCGATTCATCCTTCGACCACGTATGCCCGGGACGAGAACTACGACCTGATTTCCGAT
>JBGTFH010000043.1:0-52606 GCA_041747375.1 Acidimicrobiia bacterium | reverse complement strand
GATAGTGCCTCTCTTCGAGTAAACGAGAAGTTCTTCACCCTCGAGCAAGAACCAGACAACAGATGATTGGGGCTGGCCGTCGGGTCTGATCGTGGTGAGCCAGATGACCTCCTCCTGTTCGAGCTTTCTTCGTACTTTGTCATTGATCATGCTGCCAACAATACGACAACGTTCTGGCTTCTATCCTCAAGATGTGATCTACCACTGGTGTTCCGAGGGCGACTGGGAAGCCGTGGGAGACTCTTACATGGCCGACAGCCTCGCCGAGGAGGGATTCATCCATTTTTCGTTCCGGGACCAGGTTGAGCGTACGGCGACCACGCTCGATCGCGGGAGGCCCAACATGGTCTTGCTGTGCGTCGATGACACCGGCCTCGAGGTCGTTGTCGAAGACAGCTACGGCGGCGGGGAGGAGTTCCCCCACGTCTATGGCCCGATCCCGGCAGCCGCAGTGGTTCGCGTGCTCCCTTTCCCGCCACAAGCGGATGGTTCCTTCCTATTGCCCGAGGGCGTATAACGACACGCTTCGAGACAAATGGCCTCAACGAAGCATGAATCTGGTTCTGGAACGTTGAGGAGGCGCTGGCCCTCTCCCAGGGAGATACAGCTGCCAAGCTGGCCGCCCTGAGGATCTTTGATGGTCTCAAAAGACGCCCAGCCAGGACCGGATCAGGAGAATTCTCCGGGGAAGAAGGAGTCACCTCGCGGCCAACCGGGCCTAGGCGCTCCACAAAGAAACATCCTTCGGGCCTCCCTCCCCGCCTGGTCGAAGTCATGGGCCGGCTGCGACGAGGGTTGAGCAATGCCAAGATCGCCACATGTCTCTTTATCTCGCAGAAGACGGCCGAACACCACGTCTCGGCGGGTCCTGTCCAAGCTGGGGGTTGCCAGCCGTTCCGGGGTGGCTGCCATGCGCGATAGTGACCTAGTCGCCGACACCGAGGTCGACTAAATACGCCTCGTAGGCAATATCCGTCTCCCAAGCCCTGAGTTCCCTGGCCTCACGTGTTATGTCAGCGACCTCGCGACGGATCACATCGACATCGACTGGACGGGAGAGATCAGCCAGGTGTCGTATTAGTTGGGTGACCTCAGAGACGAGCTTTGCCTCACGGAGATGAAGTTCTTCTGCGCTCGGAGCCAGGTGCGGGGCCACCTCAACCACGGAAGAGATAAGGCCCTTTGGCTCAGAGGAAGCGCGATGCTGCTCATGAAGAGCCGCACCCAATTCATCGAGTGCGCCAAGCAGGTCGTCCCGCCAAACCTCGGGACGTAGCGGACCCGGTGCCGATGAATAGCGTTCCGCGTCGTGCAACGCATCCAGGATTCGGGCGCGATCCGCTTTACTTGCCCGGAGCCTGGCATCGGACTCCTGAGATTTCCTCCTCACAGCACCCCTCCTTGTTGGACAATATTCCTGAGCCTTGACAATATTACCTGAGTCTTATATTATCAACTTATCTGACAACCTAGTCAAGCACCGTGATGAATCGGGCGGGCACAGAGCAACCCAACATTGAGAAAAACGGGAAGCCACCGCTAGCTCAGATTGACGGTGCCCGTTCTAAGAAGGAGACACAAATGCTCAGATTCGCAGATCCGTTTGAGGAAATCGAACGGGCCATGACCCAATTTGGGGGCAGGTGGCGTGGGGGAATCATGCCGATGGACGCCTACGAAAAGGAAGGCACCTACACGTTGCGGTTCGATCTTCCCGACGTCGACCCCGATGATGTGGACCTCATGGTTGAAAACAACACCCTGACAGTCACCGCCAATCGGCGTAACGAGGACACCGACGATGTCAACTGGCTGTTGCGGGAAAGGCCCACCGGGAACCACAGCCGCCAGGTGCGTCTATCCGAGGCGCTCGACACCGGCAAGGTCGACGCCAACTACGAGAACGGGGTCCTGACCGTGACGCTTCCAATGCGCGAGGAGTCGAAGCCGCGCAAGGTGAACATCACCGCGTCATCTAGCCGCGAGGCCATCGAGGCTGGCGTCGCTTCCTGACCAAACCAACCGAGAACCCGCCCCGACATCGGGGCGGGTTCTTTCGCGCTTGCTAGGTAACCGCCGCGGAATCCTTTGTGCTCATCGCCGGTTTGGCGGCGAGGTGCACGTAGATCCCGTAAAGGATTGTGAGACCCAGGATCGGGGTGAAGATCCGCTTCAGAGTGCTGTTCTCGCCAACCAGCCCGACAATGAATCCGACAGCCCCGATGTTGACCCCGTAGTAGATGATCTTGTTCGAAGCCTCAGAAACCACGGACGAAACTGCGAGCAACCCGAAAATCACGTTTGTCACCACCAGGATGAATGTGGTGTGATCGAGGGCAAGGAGGTAGGGCAGGATCGTCTCGAATGCCTCGTCACTGGTGTCGTCACCCAGAGCGATGAACTTGTTGACCACGATGGCTGTGAAGACCACAGCGACTACCAGGCCGATTGCCGCCGTTCGAAGAAAAACTCCCGACATGTCTCCGGCCCATTGCGAAGGTGCCAGGTCCCTCCGCATCCTCCATAGAAAGATCACGAGCCCGAAGACCTGGAAGGGCGTGCTGATCATGAGAAGTCCCTGGATATCGAGGAGAAGACCGAGCATTCCGAAGAGGCCGGCAAGGAACATAAGGACCATCTGGACTACCCCAGACTTCGCCTCTCCCAGAGTCGGTCCATCAGCGCCCCGGAACCTCCACTCCAGGATTGCCAGCATGGCGAGCACTACATATCCGATGGTCATGGCAGCAGGGTGGGCGTCGCCTAGCCGCGTCCCGGCCTCCCCGGACACAACCTGAACGTCAGCTAACTGCAGACCGAGAAGCACACCGAGAATCGCGCCCAGGAGAAGGAAGAGGATGGCGAGAGCCATGCCGAATTCGGCGACGTTGTAGGTCTCCCCCTTTTTCTGGCGAAATACCCACACCATCATCCAGACGATGGCGATGAAGGCCAGCGTCCCTCCAATCGGTCGTTGGATACTCTCGGTGGTGTTGAAGATGTCCCCCGACCAAAAAGCGAAAACATAGAGGCTCATTGCCACGATGGAGAATGTGGCGAGTCGTCCCGAACTCGGGTCCGAACTGTCGCCAAACATCCATATCGTTGCGGCGAAAACGGAAAGGGTTATCCAGCCGAGGGTGCCGGCGTGGACATGGGTGAGCAAGGTGCTGTGAGGCGGGTCCCAAACATCGGTCCCGTTGAGGATCCCGATGACAACCGTGATAACGAAGATGATCAAGGCGGCCCGGAACAAGTTTCGAACGCCAGGCGGTACGACTTCCACACTTCCTCCAATGTCTGTTGGCGGCGGAATTATCGCGCCGTTGTCGTCCCGGTGCCCCCAATAACCCTATTTTCCGTTCTGTGAAGGGTTTTGGTGGCGAGGGCGCAAAAACGGTTCACAAAAAGGAGCTTTGCCTCCTTGTGAACGGCACGGCGATGGCTGCGGCAAGGACAGCGGCGGTCAGAGGGCCGAGGTTGGTGAGGCCGTAGACGTCGGTCACGACCGCCGAGGCGGCCACTGCAATCGCCGCGAGGATCCGGGCTACCCGAAGTCGCCGGGAATCGAGAGGCTGTTTACCGATATCGCTGACGGAATTCGTGGTGACCGGGAGAGCGAGGAGAACTGCCACGACGAAAAGCACGGGATAGGCGAGGAGTGTCGCCGACTCGTCACCGGGGTCGACTCCGTTGCTCGATTACAGGGCTACGGCAGTTGCCAAACTTGTCGCGGCCAGGGCCCACGGCCAACTTTTCGGCCCGCCGGCCACAATGATTCCCACGACGATGATCACGGCGATAGCCCATCCGTCAACTTGCCAACCTGCATAGCCGGCCATCCCGACGAGTACGAAGAGGTCAACGGTGGTGGGGCCTCCACCGCCCACAGAGCCCACAAGGAGACGCACCGCTCCGAGGGCCACCGCGGACAGCAGCAAATATGGGAGCGCCCAAATTGCCAAGAGCCCGGCGAATGCCACGGCGACCAGCGCCGTTGACTGATGGTCGGGATCGAGTTCTCGGGCGATCGCCCAACCCAAGAACGCCGCCACTGCAACCGATGCAGAGTCGATGAGGTCGATGCGTTCATTGACCATGAAGTCATAGCCGAACCCGATGACTCCGGTCGCCAGGGCCCCAATTAAAGCGTGGCGAACCGACGGATACTTCGGACTAGCCGAGCGGGTCATCCGGGTGAACCCGGCCAATTTCATGTCCTATTTTCCGTTCTGTGAAGGGTTTTGGTGGCGAGGCCGCAAAAACGGTTCACAGAACGGTTTGGGCGGGTGGGAGACCCCTCATCACTACCCGTCGATGGAACGGGCTCCCATGAAGACCAGAGCTGACCCACCTAACAGTGTCAGGGCGCCGAGAATCTCGGTGAATTCGTCTAAAACTCCACCCGCAAAGCGAATATCCCAGATCAATTCGATTACCGCAAAAGCACCAATCGCATATCCGGCCACCTTGAGCAGCGTCTCCTTGGTGGCCAGGTTCTCGAATAGATCTCCCTTGCCCATCACCAGCGCCAAAATCAATGCCGCCAGGACCAGCACCGTCCAGTTCGAGCCGTAACTGTCGAGAATTATGCTGAACAGCAACCAGCCGCCGAGAATCACCGCCGCCCCGATCATCATCATCGATTCGGGCGTCGTTTTCGACGACGCTGGCATCGCCATCGGAGCACCCTGAACGGGTCCTACCGGCATCTCTGGCTCGGGGGCTTTTCCAGTCCCACCCATTTCTTCAGTCATGTCTCCTCCTTCAACCATTCGCAGAACGATTCCGCTGGCACTACCAGGGACTCTACGCCGGAGGAGGGGAGGGGTGCCCGGCGAGGCGGGCTAAAAGGTGTCGCAAGCCTCAGGTTGACCCGTTTCGAACCCTGTTTTCAACCAGTTGTAACGTTGCTCGGCGGTGCCATGAGTGAAGGACTCCGGGTTGACCTGACCGGTCGTCTGTTGCTGGATGGCATCGTCTCCGACCGCCTGAGCAGCGTCGAGAGCCTCCTGCAGATCGTTGTCATCGAAGACTGCAGCGGAGGTGCCGGTCCGAATCGTGGATAACCACACCCCTGCGAAGCAATCGGCCTGAAGCTCCAGCGACACGCTCGCCTCGTTGGCCCGACCCGGATCGGACTGCTGGATTTGGTTGACTTCGTTGATGATTCCCAGCTGGTTTTGAACGTGATGCCCTATCTCGTGGGCGAGGATGTAGGCCTGTGCCGTGTCCCCCGCAGCTCCAAATTCTCTTTGTAGCGTTTCCAGGAAATCGAGATCGATGTAGACCAATTGGTCGACAGGGCAGTAATGCGGTCCGGATTGCGCCACGGCTCCACCACACGCCGATTGGGTGGACCCGCTGAAGACCACGAGGTTGGTCGGTGCATAGGGGATACCCGAGTCGTCGAACATGGTTTGCCACATGCCCTGGGAATCTTGTAGGACATCTTCGAGGAAGGCGACGAGATCAGCGTCGGGGTCCGTACTGGGGTCCAGTGGCGACGCGGCGGCCGGTTGGTCGGCCGGAGCGAGCGAATTGACCAGACCACCGATATCAGAGTTTCCGGTGAACAACGTAATGAGAATCAGCACGAGAGCGACGATTCCGCCGCCACCGGCACCCATCTTCATCAAACCGCCGCCACCGGACAGGCCACCGGCACCGCGCCGATCGATCACTGAACCGGGACCTGACGGATCCCTCCTGAATCTGACCATCGCCTCTCATTTCCCTTGATGCACCCGCTCCAAACACTAGACGAGATTCGTGGTGGTGATACCGATCGAAAATCGAAGCGCAGCCGACCTCGGGTCTGCCCGGTCTGAGTGCCGAAACCCCGAATTCGCGGCCCGTTCGCGCAGACGAAGCTGTAATAGCCGCCAGTGCCCATAGACTGCGTTGGTGATAAGAGTCAGGCCACTAATCATTTTCGGAGCCGCGGCAGCGCTCGTGATGTTGTTGCTCAAACGTACACCGACGCCCGAATCTCCGGAACCCGACTGGAAACCAGTCAAACCATCGTGAAAGTCGGAGTCCTGATCGGTGGAGAAGCCTCGGTGCGGGCAGCTCATTCACTATCCGCAGATCCACTCGTCGACGTGCTGGTGGTTCTCGGCCCGGCCAAGAGCAACAACTTCGAGGTCGTAAGGTCTGCTGATGGGCTCGACGTCCTCGTTGGCTCGGGTGCACGGGCACCATATGAGGCCAGAAAACACTCGATCCCGCTTATCTGGGACGGAGATGAGGCCGCTGAAGGCGTCGTCGTTTGGGGGGCATCGGTGGTCGGCCTGGCGGCGGCCATTGCAAAACGTCAGCGGAACCCAATTGTCGTGGCAGCCGCCCACCCGGACGCTCCACAGGGCTCCGGCCCGTCGGTTCGCTTTGCCAAGCCGCTGGGAGCCACCCAGGTCGATGAGCTGGAGCTCAACGGAATCAGCGTCGGGTTGGGAAAGTCGTACAACGAATACGCTGGATGCCTGGTCACCACCAAGAAGCGCCAGATAACTGTCGTTGACCGGTCACTATTCCTTTCTGGTATCGCCCTCGCAGCCGGTCTCGGCCTGTTGGGTAACGAGGCGAAGGCGGTTTGGGACCAACCGCTCGAGTATCTCAAGACAGCGACAGGAATGGGTCTCGTGATGGCCGAGGCGGCGGCTACGTGATGGCCTGGTGTTCCTCAGTTGGAATATCGGCCTGGTCGGGTGCCAACCCGTTGCGGTAATCGGCCGGCGGGTGAAGAACCGGAGTCGAAGTGGCCGGCGCGATTGTCGGGTTATAGGTCTCTTCGAGGACGACGATCTCGAGGCCTCCCACGACATCTGACACCAGGTTGTACACAACCGCTCCGCCCACGGTAAGTCCGGTCATGGTTACCCACCAGACGACGGAGCCGAACACAAGGGCTCTGAAGAACTGCTCCACATTCGCAAATGGTTGCGAACCGGGGTCGATCAATGTGATTTCGACCATGAATTCAGTGATCCGGTCAGGGATGCCTGCCCGGTCGAGAACCGACCAAAAAATCACGGTTCCGAGGACGATTGCAATAGCGAGGACGGCCCAAACCAGTGCTGAGACTTTCAGCGCTGTCCACGGATCGATTTTGCGGATGATTCGCCTCACCCGGCGCACAGTGGCCATCTGGCCCTCCTGGTAATTAAGACAAGTCTACGAGGATTCGGCCCAGTCCAACGACATTGGACTGCTACTGCCTATCCAGTCCAACGAAAAAGAGACGCAGGACGTTCCCGTCGAGGCGGCCCGGGTTTCGTCGACGACCCGACCTACTCCTCTTCTTCCTCATCGTGGACTATTGCGAAAGCGGTGAGATATGAGCCTTCGGCCATTCCAATCACTTTCACGCCGGTGGAGTCACGCTTCTGGCGGGAGATCTTGCCTACGCTTTGTCGGATACCGGTGCCACGAGACGAGATCAGAAAGACGTCGTCGTCCTTGGAAACGGCACGAGCGCCAACGAGTTCGCCGCGGACTCTGGTGAGTTTGTAAGCCTTGACTCCTATGCCACCACGTGTCTGGCGGCGGAACTCTTCCATCACGGTTCGCTTCCCGTAGCCACCGCTGGTGAGAAGCAAGACCTCGTCGCCATCGACGTTCGACACGGCGGCTACCACCGCGTCGCCCTGACGGAGCCTTATTCCCCTGACCCCCTGGGTGCCCCGGCCCATCGCTCTCAGGTCGGACTCGGCAAAACGGATACCCTGGCCATTCCTGGTGAATATCAGAAAGTCATTCTCACCGTTGGTGGTCTTGACGGTCACCAGTTCGTCACCCTCGGTCAGTTTGATCGCCACGAGAGTCGAATTCCGCGAGTCGTATTCCTTGAACTCGGTCTTCTTGGCCTGACCGTCCTTGGTGACCATCACCAGGTAACGACCGGTCTCATAGTCGCGGGTATCGATGATCGCCTGGATCTTTTCCTCGGGCTCGAGGGGAAGGACCGCTTGGGCGAGAATCCCCTTGGCCGTACGCGACTGCCTCGGTATCGAGTGCGCCTTCACCCGGTGGACCAGCCCCTTGTTGGTAAAGAAGAGCAGGTAGGCGTGGGCGGTGGTGTGGACGAGATGTTGAATCACATCCTCCCCTGCCACTTCGGCAGCTTTCACTCCCCTGCCACCACGCCCTTGGGTGCGATAGGTCGATGCCGGCACCGACTTGAGATACCCGGCCTCTGAAACCGTGACGATGAGCTCGTCGTCGGCGATGAGATCTTCGAGGCTGAGATCGCCTTCGTCGGGGATCAGGCGGCTTCGCCGTGGTTCACCGTATTTGTCTTTGACTTCGGTTAGCTCTTCGCGAATGATGTCCCAGCGGCGCCCCGGATCGGCGAGAATCGATTTCAACTCGGCGATTGTGCCATGGAGCTCGGCAAGTTCGGTCCTGAGCTTGTCTACCTCGAGTGCCGTCAAACGACGGAGAGGCATGTCGAGAATCGAGTTGGCTTGAATCTCGGACAACTCAAATCTGGAAATCAGATTGTCACGCGCCTCGGCAGTGTCTTGCGACCCACGGATCACCTTGATCACTTCGTCGATGTTGTCGACGGCGATGATCAAACCCTCGAGTATGTGCGCCCTGCCCTCGGCCTCGTCGAGACGGAACTGAGTTCGCCGCTCGATGACCTCCATCTGGTGATCGAGGTAGTACCCGATCATTTCGGCCAGATTCAGAGTTCGGGGCACACCGTCGACCAATGAAACCATGTTGTAGCCAAACGAGTCCTGAAGCGGGGTTCCCTTGTACAACTGGTTGAGGACAACCTGGGGAATGGCGTTTTGTTTCAACTCGATAACCAGACGGGTCCCGACCCGATCGGACGACTCGTTACGAACCTCGGCGATTCCGTTGATCCGCTTGGCGTCGACCAGATCCTTGATTTTGGCGACAACCCTCTCGATCGATACCTGATACGGCAATTCGGTGACCACGATCGCCGTACGCCCCTGACGAACTTCCTGGATGTCGCAAACAGCGCGAATTTTTACTGAGCCACGCCCGGTCGTGAGTGCGTCTTTGATCCCCGCATAGCCGACCAGGAACCCACCGGTGGGAAAGTCTGGCCCCTTTACAAACTGCATCAACTCTTCAGTCGTGGCGTCGGGGTTTGAAATAGTGTGCAGGGATGCGTCGATCACCTCGTTGAGGTTGTGAGGCGGGATATTGGTCGCCATTCCGACGGCGATGCCCTGGGACCCATTGATGAGAAGATTGGGAAAGCGGGAGGGCAATACCGAGGGCTGTTGCATCTCGCCCGAGTAGTTGTCGACGAAATTGACCGTGTTCTCCTTGATTCCATCGAGGAGATGCAGGGAGAGCTTGGTTAGACGACATTCGGTATATCGGGCAGCCCCGGGGGGATCGTCGATTGTGCCAAAGTTTCCTTGCGGGTCGATCAGGAGGTGTCGCATCGAGAAGTCCTGGCCCATCCGAACCAGAGCGTCGTAGATGGCCTGGTCACCATGGGGGTGGTAGTTACCCATCACATCGCCGACCACTTTGGAACACTTGCGATGGGCCGATCCGGGCCCGATGTTGTTCTCGAACATCGAGTAAACGATGCGTCGCTGAACGGGCTTCAGCCCATCTCTGACGTCGGGAAGTGCCCGGGAGACAATGACCGACATTGCATAGTCGATGAAGCTCTGCTCCATCTCATCGGTTATCTCGATTTCAGGAGAAGGCGTTATTGATCTGCTGGTTGTTTCGTCACTCACAATTCGATCTCGCTATCAGATGTCGAGGAAACGCACGTCGTCGGCGTTCCGTTGGATGAAAGCCTTGCGCGAAGCCACGTCCTCACCCATCAGGGTGATAAAGACTTCTTCGGCCCGGGCGGCGTCCTCCATGCCCACCTGGAGCAGCGTCCTGGTCTCAGGATTCATCGTCGTATCCCACAACTCTCCCGGGTTCATCTCGCCCAAGCCCTTGAAACGGGTGGGTTTCACCTTCGGGTGGTCGACCTTGAAAGCATCGAGTTGGGAATCGTCCTTGAGATAGTGGACCTTGGACCCGACCTTGACCCGATACAGCGGGGGCTGGGCAACATAAACGAAGCCAGCCTCGATCAGACCCCTCATATGGCGAAACAGCAGGGTGAGCAACAGGGTCCGGATGTGGGAACCGTCGACGTCGGCGTCGGTGAGCACCACGACCTTGTGATACCGGGCCTTGGAGACATCGAATTCGTCTCCGATTCCGGTGCCCATGGCCGTGATGATGTCCTGGACTTCGGTGTTCTGGAGGGCCTTGGCCAACCGTGCTTTTTCCACGTTGAGGATCTTGCCCCGGATCGGGAGAATCGCCTGAATCGACGAGTCGCGGGCCGATTTTGCCGGTCCGGCCGCTGATTTTCCCTCGACAATGAAAAGCTCCGACTCGCCAGGATCGCGACTCGAGCAGTCGGCCAGTTTGTCAGGAAGACCGCCCGATTCCAGACCGGATTTACGTCTGGTCAACTCACGAGCTTTACGTGCCGCCTCTCGCGCCTTCGCAGCATTGACACTCTTCTCGACGATGCGGCGCGCCTCGGGTGAATACCGCTCCAGCCACTCGGGAAGCTTGCGATTGAGGGCCTTCTCGACATAGGAGCGAATCTCGGTGTTACCGAGTTTGGTCTTGGTCTGCCCTTCGAATTGCGGCTCCTTGACCCGGACGGAGATCACTGCGGTCAGCCCTTCACGAACATCCTCACCCGTCAGATTGAGGTCTTTTTCCTTGAGCAAGCCCTTGGCCCTGGCGAATTCGTTGATCGACTTCGTTAGGGCTTTCCTGAAACCCTCTTCGTGGGTGCCACCCTCGTGGGTGTTGATGTTGTTGGCGAATGAGAGAACCGTCTCCGTGTAGGCGGTGGTCCACTGCATGGCGACATCGAGTTCGGCGTCTTCGGTGACATCGGAAATATCGATGATGTGGGCGTGTATCGGATCGCGCTTCGAATTGAGGTGCTTCACGAAGTCGACGAGCCCACCCTTGTAGTGGAAGACCTCGGTGGTTACGACCTCTTCTCGCTCGTCGACGAGAGTGATCTCGAGGCCACGATTGAGAAAGGCTGTCTCACGAAGCCGGGAGGCAACAATTTCGTGTTCGAAGTCCCTGGTCTCGGTAAAGGTGTCGGGTGCTGGCCAGAATCGGATGGTGGTACCGGTCTTCGTGACGGCCTTGCCCTTCTTGGGCTCTTTCGACCGGGGAACTCCGTTGTCGAAGTCCTGGGTGTAGAGGAATCCGCTGTTCCGTACCTCGGCCTCGAGACGACTGGAGAGGGCATTGACTACCGAAAGTCCGACCCCATGAAGCCCACCGGAGACCGTGTAGGCGCCCTGTTCGAATTTCCCTCCGGCGTGGAGTGTGGTGAGAACGGTGGTCAGCGCGGAGAGCTTGGTCTTGACGTGCTTGTCGACCGGTATTCCGCGACCGTTATCGATGACCTCGACTCCACCATCATGGCGGAGAGTGACCGTGATCTTGTCACAGTGGCCGGCCATGGCCTCGTCGACGGAGTTGTCAACGACCTCCCAGATGAGGTGGTGGAGACCCCGGGGGCCTGTGGACCCGATATACATCCCGGGTCGGCGTTTTACCGCTTCAAGACCCTCGAGAACGGTGATATCTTCCGCTTTGTAACTGTCGCGTGTAGCCGTCACGACCCTCCTTGTATTTGCTCCAGCCGCTGGCCCCGCTGCTTCAGTGATAGCCGTGTGGCGAGCTGGAGACCTGGCTGATTCCGCCGGTCGGGCGGGAAAGTTTCAACGTTGTCATTCTACCGTTATTTACTGACAAAAACGAATCAATACAAGAGGTTTCATCGTGGTCCTCTGACCTCGATCGATTCGATGACACCAGGCCCGAACCGCTCCTGCAACGTCTTGAGAAGGTCGTCGACGCCATAGCGGAGGAAGGCGACCAGTGACGGAGAATCCGCCGCGACGACGAGGGTCTTACCCTGAACGGTCACGGGCTCGGAACGTCCCAACCAGGGGCTGCCGACAATCTGTTCCCACTCGTTTTTGATCCGTCCAACCAGGAGCGGATCGGGTAGCCCGAGCCGGCGAAACATCTCCATCATCGTGGTCTCAAAGGAGCTCATGTCGTTTCGATCACCCAATGTTTCCAACTCCCCCATCTACCTTCCAGATCGCTCCACCGATCGGCACCTCGTCGGGGCGCGCCGAGCTGATGAGGGTCTGGGTGTCCCCGGGTAGTGAGCGGGCGAGCGCCTCGGATCTCTGCGGATCGAGCTCGCTGAAGACATCATCGAGTATCAGAATCGGTGGCGTTTCGGTAGCATCGGCGATCAGGCGGTGGGCGGCGAGTTTCAAGGCCAGCGCCATCGTCCGCTGCTCTCCCTGGGACCCATGGGTGCGCGAGTCTCCCTCATCGAGCAGGAAGACCGGCTCGTCCCGTTGTGGTCCTCTGGTGGTCACCCGACGATCGAAGTCGGAGCTCCGAGAATCGCGCAGCGACCTGGCGATGCCGTCGGTGAAACTCGAGACGCTGCCTCCGATGAATCGATCTACTTCCCAGGAGGCTTCGTAGTCGATTCCGGTGGACACAGTTGACTCCGATATTTCCCGATAGGCGATGGATAGCAACGGGACCAGTCCTTCCACCACCCGTGACCTTCTCATCGCGATCTTTCCACCGGACTGGGCGAGCTTGGCATCCCACACGTCGAGGGTGGCGTCGTCTCGAGAGCCCGACCTGAGAAAGGCGTTGCGTTGCCGCAACGCACGGTCGAACTCGGCCTGCTCGACGTAAGCGGCCGGCCACAACTGCACTGAAACATCGTCGAGCACGTCGCGTCGGAAGGCCGGCCCCCGTTTGATCAAGTCGAGGTCGTCCGGGAGAAAGGCGATCACCCGCAGGACGCCAAGGAGGTCGGCCGTACGTCGCAGACGCTGTTTGTCGACCTGGGTCCTCCGCGCTCCGCGTCTCGGAATTTCGATTTCGATCAGACGCTGCCGCTCCATCGACGACATTCCTGAGCGAACCACAGCCGACTCCGAATCGTCAGCAACCAGGGCGTTATCCGCTACGTGGCGAAAACTGCGGAGGGTGGCGAGATATGCAATCGCCTCCAAGAGGTTTGTCTTCCCGGCGCCGTTCGGACCAACCAGTATGTTGACCCCGGCCTCGGGCCGCCACTCGAGACTGTGATAACACCTGAAATCGGTGAGGGATATCCAGTCGACTCTCATCGCCGGGTCGAACCGGCTCTAGACCCGTACGGGCATCAAGAGATACAGATACGAATCATCGGCGCCCGAATCGACGACGCTCGGCTTGAAAGCATCGATGACCCTGATCCTCACCTTGTCCCCCGGGATTGCATTGACCCCGTCCTGGAGATAGCGGGGGTTGAACGCAATGGTCACGTCCTCCTCGGTTCCCGAGAACTCGCCGGAAATGTGCTCGGCTTCCCCACCGACATCCTGTCTGGTGACGGTGACCTCGACACCGCCTTCAACCAACTTGAGCCTGACCGGAATGTGGTCTTCGGCAACAAGGGTGACGCGGCCGAGGGCGTCGAGCAACTCGTACTTGTCCAGGATGATCTGGTTGGGATAGGTGTCGGGAAGCAGCGACTGATACTTGGGGAAACTGCCGTCGATGAGACGGAGCCGAAGGCTCCCTTTGTCGGAGGAGAACACCGCTTCACGCTCGCGGAGTTGGGCCGTGACCTTCGCCGACCCGATGGTTCGGGGTAGTTCTCGCAACCCTCGAGCGGGTACGAGTCCCGACCCTTCCAGGGCAACACCGGGCAACTCACGCTTGGCAAGACGATAAGAATCGGTCGCCACCATGCGGAGACCGCTGTCGGTGCCCTCGAAGAGAACCCCGGTCAGGATGGGACGGGCGCCGTCACCTGATGCCGCGATGGCCACCTGGCCGATTGCTTCCGCCAGTTTTTCCCCGTCTAGTTCCACCCCGTCGGTCACCAGCTCTTCCTGATTGGGGAAGTCATCCGCGTTCAGTGGCCGCAGATTGAAGCGGGGGCCGTTGCCCTGGATCTCGATCTCGCTGTCGGAAACTCCGATCGTGACCTCCCCGGCCGGCATTTTCCTCACTGCCTCCGAGAGGAGCCTGCCGGGGATCACTGCTCGCCCCTCTTCCATCACTTCGACCTCTGAGAAAGTTCTAACGGTCACGTCCAGATCGGTACCGGTGACGCGCAGAGTATTTCCCGAAACCTCACAGAGAAGTCCTTGCAATACGGGGAGGGCCGTCCTGGTGCCCACGGCGCGGTTGGCTCGGGCAAAGACGTCAGCAAGGTCGTCTCGCTGGGCTCGGATTCTCACAGGTGGAAGTCCCTTCTGTTACTTATTGATTTATTCATTTAAAGAGTATTAGTTGTAGTAGGGGGTTGTGGAAATGTGGATTGTGGTTGTTTAGATAGCTGGTTATTGGTGTTTTGCTTGTGGAGAAGGTTGGGGACGAGATATGGACAAGTCTGCGGTTTCTGTGGAGTACTCAGGAGGCTGTGGATATCCCCGCACCTTTCCTCAGGTCCTGTGTAAGTTGTGTGACCCGGTCAAACACCGCCCTGTCGGACCGAAGAATCTTCTTCACTTTCCCCACCGAGTGTAAGACCGTCGTGTGGTCCCGATTGAACGCCGCTCCGATCTTGGGCAGCGAGAGGTCGGTGAGTTCGCGACACAGGTACATCGAGATCTGCCGGCACATCACCAGGGGCTGACGTCGACTGAGACTGAGCACATCGTCGGGAGTGAACCCAAAAGAGGCGGCAGTCGTCCTGATGATGACGTCGGTGCTCATTGGCACCGGATCGTCGGGTGAAAGCATGTCCTGGAGGACGCGCTGCGCGGTCTCCAGATCGATGTCCCTCCGATTGAGCGCCGACCAGGCCGTGACCCTGGTCAATGCCCCTTCCAACTCTCTGATGTTGTCCGAGACGAGGCCGGCGATGTACTCGAGGACGTCGAGAGGGATGGGACGTGCCGAGAACTCGGCGTTGGTTTTGAGGATCGCAAGACGGGTTTCGATGTCGGGCGGTTGGATATCGGTCAAGAGACCCCACTCGAAGCGGCTCCTCAGCCGATCCTCCAGCGAGGAGAGGTTGCGGGGATGGCGGTCGGAGCTGATCACCATTTGTTTGCCCGACTCGTACAGAGAGTTAAAGGTATGGAAGAACTCCTCGAGTATCTGCTCCTTGCCTTCGAAGAATTGAACGTCGTCGAGCAAAAGAAGGTCGACACCCCGATAACGCTGTTTGAAGTCGTCCGGGCGCTTTCGACGGATACAGTCTATGAAGTCGTTCAGGAAGTTCTCCGACGACACGTAGCGAACCACCAGATTGGGGTACATCGCTAGAGCCTCGTGGCCGACCGCGTTGAGCAGGTGAGTCTTACCCAGGCCAGCACCGCCATATATGAAGAGCGGGTTGTAATGCGTGCCTGGTTGTTCGGCGACAGCCATCGCCGCGGCCCATGCAAATCGGTTGGATTGGCCCACGACAAAGCTCTCAAACCGATAGCGGGTCACCAGGTTGGTGATGGGTTTTGTCGACTTTGTCTGCAGAGCTACCGGGAGGTTTTCCACAACCTCGTCGTCAGGAGGCTCGAGAGGAAGTTCGGCCGGGGCGCCCTCCACGACCCGAAACTCCGGCCCGGTCGAGACAGCGAATATCTCCTTGTAGGTAGTGGTTATCAGGGCACCATGTTTGTCCTGAATCCAACGGAGATGGAACTCCGATGGCGTGATCAGTACTGGGTTTTCGTCCTCGAATTCGACGTCGATCCGACTGAGCCAGGTCTGCCAATTTGCCTTTGAGACATTGGACTTGATGACACTTTGAAATTGTTTCCACAGGTCGTCAGCCCGTAATGTCTGCACCAAAGTCGCTCCTCCTACGAATTCGTTGTCCACAGACCAGTCCACAGGTGTGGATATCTGTTGGGGCGCACGATCGTTTTGTTTTTCATCGAGTGCTCATCGGCCCATCGGGGAAGGTGATGGGATCGCGACAGGCAACTCTTCTAATCTCAGACCGGCGAGTATTGGCTACCCGGCGAAGATCGTCAAGACCGCGAGAATCGGCGCTGTGGATGAATCCACGCGCACCTGTCCACAGGTGAAATCCCAGACGGCGAATAGTTTTTCCAACTTCTGGGATGGTTACTCACCGGTCTTATTTCGACCGAATTCGGGTTTCGGTTCTTTTCGCGAACTGTTTCCATTCTTCGCGAACTGGTGACGATTCTCGCTCCCCCTCCAGAGACGAAGTCGAATGGAGGGGGAGGCCGTTGCGGAGAGCAACGGCCGGGGGTGGACGGGAATCCTTCGGATTCCTTGGGAGTTTGTCCCGCAAACTCCATCATCTGGCCATCGGTTGGTGTCGGATGGCCACCCTCCCCGCCGACTATGTCGGCGGTACTCCCTCCAAATGGAGGGAGAGGAGAGCGTTGGAGCAAGAGAAAAGCCCGCGTATTGCATAGTCCACCCCGTCCTCGTAATCTGTGCGGGTTCACCCCCTTTAACCATCGGTGTATTCGTCATGAAAAGGACCTATCAACCAAAAGTTCGACGCCGCAAACGTCGTCACGGCTTTCGCAATAAGATGCAAAACCGGGCCGGCCGCAATGTGATCAAGTCGCGCCGCACGAAAGGCCGCAAACGTCTCACCGTCTGACCGTCGAATCGCTTCGAACCTCTCGAGATTTCAGTAGAGTTTTGAAGCAAGGCAACAGGAAACCTGTCGGAGGTCTCGTTTTGATCGAGGCTCCCGGCATCCAGAATCACATCCGGTTCGGTCTCATTGTTTCCAAGTCGGTCGGCAATGCAGTCAAACGCAATCGGGCAAAGCGCCGATTGCGCCATACTGTTTACGAGGCAGCATTGCAGCCAGGAATGGACTACGTCATCATCGCCAGAAAGTCGGTATTGGATGTTTCGTTCGACACCCTCCGGGGGTGGCTCGACCGCGCCCTCAATGGTGGGCGCGATGTCTGAGCACCTCCTTCCCCGTACCTGGGCAGTCGGTGTGATCAGGATTTACCAGAAATTGGTAAGTCCTAATTTGGGGGCGAACTGCCGCTACTCCCCCACCTGTTCGTCCTATACCGCTGAGTCGATAGAGCGTTTTGGTGTCCTCAAGGGATCCTGGCTCGGGATGAAGCGAATCGGACGTTGTCATCCATTCCACGAAGGTGGTCACGACCCGGTGCCAGAGAACTGGAGATCCAACTAGATGAACCCGATCAGCTTTATCGGCGAAGTCCTCGGCGCCATCCTCGCCTTCTTCTACGACTTGTTGGTGCCCCCCTTCACCGAAGGTTGGGGCTATGGACTCTCGATCATCCTGCTCACCATCACCATCAACATCCTGGTTTTCCCCCTCACGCTGAAACAGACCAGAGCGACCAGGGCTTTTGCCGCGATCCAACCCAAGATCAAGAAGATCCAGGCAGAGTACAAAGACGACAAAGAGGAGATGCAACGCCGTCTCATGGAGGCGCAGAAAGAGGCAGGGGCATCGCCGGGTGGCTGTCTACTACCGATGTTGGTGCAGATGCCGATCTGGTTCGGCCTCTTCCGCCTCCTTCAGGAGCCCCTCGACTTCATCGATCCCAGTTCTACACTCGGGATGGCCCTTCAAGACGACACTCAGGAGAAGTTCCTAGGAATGCTGCTCGGTACCTCGCCTGCCGAAGCACTTCAGGAAGGCTTCGTTACCGCCATACCTTATCTGATCATGATGGCGATCATGGTCGCCACCCAGTACGTTCAGCAATGGCACTCGACGTACGGTCAGGTCCGTAACACCGATCAGCCCGGTGCTGGAGCGACCCAGGCGATTACAAAGATCATGCCCCTCTTCATTGGCTTCATCTCCTATAATTTTCCAGCCGGACTCGTCCTTTACTGGGCAACCTCCAACCTCTTCCGATTCGGTCAACAGGTGTTGATATTCCGATTGGACGGGCGTCCCCCCGTTCCAGGTTCTGGGGACGAGCCAGCTGAAAAGAAGCCGGTCACTGACCAAGAGACACCGGCGAGCAAACCGCAGCAGGGTGCGGCAAACAAGCGTCGCAGACGCAGGAGGAGTTGACGTGGGTTACGTCGAAATCGAAGTCAAGGCAAAGACGGTCGATCTGGCGGTCGAGGCCGCAATGCAGGAACTAGGTGTCGAGGATCGCGAGCAGTTGTCGGTTACGGTCATCCAGGAACCGGAAAAGGGATTCCTCGGGATGGGTGGTACCGATGCCATCGTCACCATCAAGCAAATTCCTCCCAGAAAGCGACGTCGGGACCGGGGAAAGAGCCGTTCCACTTCAGGAAATGGTGGCAACCAACAACAGGACAATGGTGGCGGTCGCAGTGGGAATTCAGACCGTAATCGTGGTAAAAAGAACCCGAACCAGCATGACAAAGGACGCGAAATGAGCCGTCAAGAAAAAGAGCGTGAAGACGACCGCGATGTTCTGACCATCGATGAACAAGCCGGGATCGTCAAGGATTTCCTCGCCGGTTTAGTGGATGCATACGGTCTGGAGGGTGAAGTGATTTCCCGGGTCGACGACGACGTGATTGTCGCCGATATCAATGGAGAGCAAACCGAGGCTTTGATTGGAGTCCGGGGATCGGTTCGTTCGGCGATTCATGAGCTGACCAGAACGGTCCTACAACGATATGCACAGGATACAGCACGTCTCCGGCTGGATATTGCCGGCTATGCCGAACGTCGCCGCGAAGCCCTCACGATCTATGCCAACCAGCTGATCGAGCAACTGGAGGCCGAAGGCGGCGAATTGATGCTGGAGCCAATGAGCTCAGCAGACCGCAAGGTGATTCACGACGCCGCGGGGGCCAGCGACAAGGTCTCTTCGTACTCCGAAGGCGAGCCGCCACGTCGATATGTGGTGCTTGCTGCCAGCACGGACAGCGAAGAGGAGTAGGCTTTATCGGGTGAAATCCCGGATCAAGCTGTAATAGGGGGACCCCACCGTGGTGAGGTCCCCTTTTTGATAACCTGTTTCACGTGAAACAGCAAGAGCTTTGGACGACCATCCTCGATCGTGCTGGGGTCGGTTCGGATCCGGGTGTTCTGTCCAGTTTGTCGACATATCAAGATTGGCTGGCCACGGAGGGAGTCGCCGGTGGGGGAATCTCTCCCGGTGAAGTAGATCGTCTTGCCGATCGTCATATCGGTGACTCCCTGCTCTACGCACTCGTAATCGATGCTCCGAACTCGATTCTGGATGTAGGGTCTGGGATAGGTCTTCCCGGGATACCTCTGGCAATTGTGTATCCGGCGGCGACCGTAGTTTGCCTGGACCGATCGGGGCGACGGGTTGACCTGGCCAATAGGGCAATCCGTGTCCTCGAGCTGGACAATGTCGAGGCAGTTCAAGGGGAGGTCGAGAGTCTGACCAGCCGTTATCCCACGATTGTATCGAGAGCGGCAATTCCACCCGAGCGATTTCGCCCCATTCTCCGTGAGATCCTGGCACCGGGGGGTAGAGCCGTTCTGGGAGGGTCATGGAAGAAGCCTCCGATCCACTCTGGGTTTGAAACCATAGAAATCGGTAACGAAATCCTCCGCCAACCGGTGTGGATCCTTAAGATGTCCGCAACGTGACCAAGACCTCTGCAAAGCACCCCCTCATTGTCTCACTCGCCAACCAAAAGGGCGGTGTCGGAAAATCGACGACGGCGATCAATCTCGCCGCTGCCCTGGCCTTTCAGGGTTCCCGGGTCCTGTTGGTCGATCTCGATCCGCAGGGTAACGCTACATCCGGACTCGGAATCGACCGCGCTATGATCGAAGTCTCCATCTACGACGTTTTGCTCAAGGAAGCCGACCTCGAGGACGCCATCGAGCCGACATCGGTCCGCGACCTGTTTGTGGTCCCGGCGACGATCGACCTCGCCGGCGCCGAGATCGAACTGGTTTCGCAGTTTTCACGTGAAACACGTCTAAAGGCCGCCATAGGTGGGCTGGAAGGGGAGGAATTCGATGTGGTCCTGATCGATTGCCCGCCCTCGTTGGGTTTGTTGACGGTGAATGCCCTGGTGGCTGCGGCCGAAGTGATGATTCCGATCCAGTGTGAATACTATGCGCTAGAAGGCGTCAGCCAATTACTCAAGAACGTTCAATTGGTGACCACAAACCTAAACTCCGACTTGAAGGTTGGTGGTGTTGTGCTCACCATGTATGACGGGAGGACGAAGCTCTCCAAGGAAGTCGCGGAGCAGGTTCGGGCCCACTTTGGCGATGCATGTTATCGAACGGTGATACCGCGGTCAGTCCGACTCTCCGAGGCGCCCTCGTATGGCGAGCCTATCGAAGCGTTCGATCCGATGAGTCGGGGGGCGATCGCTTATCGCGCCCTCGGCAAGGAGTTTCTAACCCGACACGGGCTAGGGAAGGGATAAGGGCGATGGCGACCAGAAGAAGTGGATTGGGTAAGGGTTTGGAGGCTTTGATTCCGACCGAGCCCCCGGCTTCGACGTCAGGTTTTTCCCTTATTCCCGTTGACAAAATTGCGGCAAACCCCGACCAACCGCGGTCCGGTTTTGACGATGAGAGCCTGGAGCAACTCGCCGCATCTATCAGTGAGCATGGAGTGCTCCAACCAGTGATTGTCGAGGAGTCGGAGAATGGGTACACCCTCGTCGCCGGGGAGCGGCGATTACGGGCTGCAAAACGGATCGGGCTGGGGACCATCCCGGCCGTCGTCCGTGTGGCCACGGGAAACCAGACGCTCGTCGAGGCGATTGTGGAGAACGTGCAACGATCGGATCTCAGCCCCCTCGAGGAAGCCAGGGCTTATTCCCGCCTTCTGGAAGAATATGGAATGTCGCAGGAGGAAATCGCGACCCGGGTGGGAAAGTCACGTCCCACCATTTCCAACACCCTCCGACTACTTCAACTCCCGGTGGAGATCCAGAACCTTTGCGAAGATGGGTCCTTGAGCAATGGCCACGTACGGGCGCTCCTCGGGTTGGAGGACGAGAAGTATGCGATCTACCTCGCAGGTAAGGCTGTAGCCGAAGGATGGAGTGTGCGTCAGACGGAAGACGCCGTGCGAGCCCGTCGGGAAACTGAAGGCGGTTCGGGCGGAGTCTCACCGGTGAGGTCGGTCCGGCCGGTCGAAATCATCGAGTTGGAGAAGCGGTTGGGCGACCAGCTGTCGGCAGCGGTCAAGATCAATTACCGGAATCAAAAAGGGAAGGTAGAGATCAGATTCAACTCGGTCGCTGAACTGGAGCGACTCTATCGGACCATCACCGATTGATCGTCTGATCCCGGGAGTATTCGGCGAAGAACGAGTCGAGGCCTGCTGCAACCTCAGCCCCCAGGCGGGCTCCCAGAGGATTGTGACTGATGATGACCGCAGGAGCCCTGGTTTCTTTCAACAGGGCACTGGCCCGACCCTCCACGGTGCCTCCGGTATGGACGGCGATGCTTCGAGCCAGATTCTCTCCCACTTCGGACCGACTGTGCTCGGAGGCGAAATAGAAAACGCCGTTTTCACCCTGGCCCTCGATTTGGAAGGCGATGATGAGATCGGCACCGAGTCGGTTCGCCCGGCCGGCCCGCACCCGTTCCGGCAAACGGGCGTCATGGGACCGTGACATGACCGGCAAAGCGCCGCGTTCCTGGAGTTGGATGGCAGTGCCCGACGCAGCCTGCCATGCGGCAACTGACTCTTCGTCGTTTCGACAGCCGGCATCGAGGTAGATTCGAGCTCCTGCGACCGAAGGGGGGAGCCGACGAAGCCACTCGCGTTCCCGAATCGCCTCTCTTCCCCGTTTCATCTCGCCCCGGGTAACGAGGTTGATCTCGGTAACAACGGCAGGGCCCACTTTTCCGTCTTCTGCCAGGGCCCGATTGTGCTGGAATTCAAGTATCGCCCGCTCGGTCGCCGCCCCGAAGATGCCATCGATCTTCCCCGGGTCGAAGCCGAGGGAACTGATTCGAGATTGCAACTCTGAAACATCCTCGCCGCGGATCATCGGCCTACGCAGAAAGAGCAATCGGTCGCCAAATCGATAGCCGGCCTCGTAGAGGGAGCGCCAGGTGTCGGGGCCGACAACACCATCCGCATCGAGTCCCTTGTCTTTCTGGAAAAGGACCACGGCATCGCGGGTACCGGTCTCGAAAGTACCCCGTTCGTCAGGCTCACACTTGTATCCGAGACCGGCGAGTCGGTCCTGAATATCACGAACCGCCGATCCTTCGTCGCCCGACTTATAGAGACGCATTTGATGTTGCGATGGGGATTGACACCCGATTGACTAGATGAACTCAGCCAATTCCTGGAGGAGACGGTGCTTGGGGGCGGCGCCGACGATCCGCTTCTTCTCGACCCCGTCTTGGAACAGAATCAGTGTTGGAATGCTCATCACATCGTGTTGTGATGGGGGATTGGGGTTCTCGTCGATATTCAATTTGGCGATGGTTATCGCATCGGTCTCCTTGGCAATTTCTTCCAGAACCGGGGCGATCATACGGCAGGGCCCGCACCACTCGGCCCAGAAGTCGACAAGAACCGGCTTGTCGCCGCTGATGGCGTCGTTGAATGTGCCGTCGTTTAGCTTGATGATTTCTGACATTGGTCTGTCTCCTTGGCTTTCTGAAACTCTTTACTCTTGATCCGACAGCCAGCGCTCGGCGTCGATCGCCGCCATGCATCCGGTCCCGGCCGCGGTCACCGCCTGGCGATAGATGTGATCGGCAACGTCGCCAGCGGCAAATACGCCTTCTACCGACGTCCTGGTGCTACCCGGTTCGGTTATCACGTAACCATTTTCGTCGAGGTCGAGTTGGTCGGCGAAGACTTCGGTATTGGGCTTGTGGCCGATTGCGACGAAAACGCCATCGACGCTCAACTCAGACATTTCACGGGTGACAGTGTCCTCCAGGGACACTCCGGTCACGTTTGAGTCGCCATGGATTTCGGTCACAACGGCATTCCAGATGACCTCGATCTTTTCATGGGCGAGGGCGCGTTCCGCCATGATCTTGGATGCCCGGAATTCATCACGGCGATGGACGATCGTCACTTTGGATGCGAACTTGGTGAGAAAGAGGGCTTCTTCCATAGCCGTGTCCCCACCACCGACCACGACTAATTCCTGTTCTTTGAAGAAGAACCCGTCACAGGTTGCGCAGGCGGAGACTCCCTTGCCGGTGAGTTTTTCCTCTCCGGGGACACCCAGCCAACGAGCCGTGGCTCCCGTTGAGACAATCACGGCATCGGCAGTGAACTCGTCTCCGGAGACGGAAACTTTGAAGGGACGGTTCGAGAAGTCGACGGCGGTCACATCCGAAGCCCGCATCCGGGTGCCGAAGCGCTCGGACTGCTTCCGGAACTGCTCCATCAACTCCGGCCCCATGATGCCGTCGGGGAATCCTGGATAATTCTCGACGTCGGTGGTGATCATCAGTTGACCTCCTGAGACTGCCCCTTCGAACATCAGGGGGTCGAGGTTGGCCCGGGCGGCGTAAAGGGCGGCGGTATGGCCGGCGGGACCTGATCCGACGATGACCAGTTTCTCGTGACTCATTTCGATTTCAGGCTTTCTTCTTCCATAGATAGATACCGACGATTATCAGCACGGCGGCAAAAACGGCGAAAGCTCCCGCAGTGGTGAGGGGGATCTCAAGTGCGCCGAATAGTGCCCATATGAGGAATATCACTGCAGTCAACCCCAAAGTCGCTGTCAGGATTCCCAGGCCGGTGATTCGGATTCCCCGGGCGACTCGATCGACAGTCATCGATCGGACTTTGACCGCGATCCCTTCGATCAGATCTGCGAAACGTGCTGCAAATTCCTCCATGTGCCTGGAGGTTAGTTTCTATGACGACGAATCACTCTTCGCGATGGACAATTGTGCAACTGTCGGGGTCTACAAAGACTATCGGCGTCGCGGAAAGGGCCTCATCCTCTGGCACCGCGATGATCAACGACGTCAAGGCCTCGAAGTCGTCGAGAACGAGATAGTCGTCCAGTCCGGCCTCTTCGAGGCACTCGTCCTCGCTTGTTCCCTCGATGGGAGCGGCGGCCCTGGAATAGGCTGTGGTGGTTCCGTCAGCCGAGTGGACTTCATTGGCTATCGACCTGTAGCCGGCCAGATCGAGGAACTTGGTCCCTGGCACCGGCGGGGAAGCTTCATCAGGGGCAAGTCCGTCTTCACCACTGAGGTCATTGGTTGGACTACCGCCAAGGGCCGAGCCAACCTCAGAGAACGTCTGAATCGTGGAGTCCTGGTTGTTGAGCACTCCAAACAAACCGACGCCGATAACGACCACGGCTGTTGCGCCGAGTGCCCAGGACGTGCGCCACCAACCGTGCGCTTCCTTCTCCGCCGCAGGCGTGGGGGAGCGGAGCTCGGTCCAGATATCGCGGTGGAGCGCCGCTTTCTCGTGCTCGGACAGAGATGCAGTGGTTGCAGAACTGAGGACGTCGAGCGCGGACATCTGCTGGTCGTACGTGGCACGGCACCGATCGCAGCTCTCGACGAGAGCGCGTGCCCGGGCGTCGTCATCGAGACTCCCCTGCGCAAATTCTGCGATTAGGTCGAAATTGTGTCGGTGCATCTGTGTTCTTGGATGTTTCTAACTAGCTGGTTGGTTCCCGAGTCGTTGCGCCAAAAGCCGGCGCCCCCGAAATAGCCGGGATTTCACTGTCCCCACCGGCACCCCCAGAATGGATGCCACCTCAGGAAGCCCCATACCCTCGATGTCGGAGAGGACTATGGCGGCACGAAAGTCCTGGGGCAATTGGTCCAGGGCTTCTTGGATTTCATGCTTCATCCCGGCCGAGTCGAGTGCCTCCTCGGCGGATGGATCGCGGGGGTCAAAGCCCTCGGGGATGGTCTCGGCGCGGCGACGTTTCGCTTTGCGGAGGTGGTCGTAACAGGTGTTGACTGCGATCCGGTATATCCAGGTGCCGAGGGCCGAGTTCCCCTGGAATTGCGATGCTTTCCTGAACACCGTGAGAAACGTGTCCTGGGTTGCGTCCAATGCCATTTCCCTGTCCGCCATGATTCGAAGGCAGACGGAGAAGACCCGGTCTTCATGTTGGCGCATGATCTCGTCGAAGGCGCCGCGATCCCCGGATACGACGAGGCCGATCAACTCAGTTTCGGTCGGCGGCGAAGTCACGGACGCAACAGTAATTCCGATAGCTCGGCGTAGTAAGTCCCGTCCGACTGCTGCGGCACCTCAGTGAGCCAGAGCAACCAGAGTCCGTCTTCCCTCTTGGGGAGATCGACCGACGTGGTTCCGGCGGGGGCGGTACCGGCGGCCACCCTCTCATAGGCTGAGGGGTCGTTCTGCGGGGACACCGCCCATCGTATTTCGAACACTGTCCCTTGGGAGAAACCGAGGAGCTGCATTTGCCCCGGCGAGCCGGTGACCGAAAGGACTACACCCACCCCTTGCTTGAGTGTCGAAATCGGGTCGCGATACGCCTCCGTCCGCCAATTTGTCGATAGGTTGCCGTCAATCAGGTTGTTTACCAGTGCGTCGTTCTCGCCTCCTTCTCCGAAGGGGTCGAAAGTATTGACCCCGGCTATCAGCGGATCCGCAATGTCGACCGGGGGAACGGTCACGACGGTGGTAGTGGGCAATGGCTGGGTCGTCGGGGTGGGAAGAATCGGGCTAGACGGAGACCCGAAGAGCGCGCCAAAACCGACGAGGCCGACAGCGAGAATCACCAGCCCCCCCGCAGTCAGAAGCAGTCTCCGCGAAAACGATTTAGGCGACGGTGCTGGCCGTTTTGGAGTAGGTGCGGCACTGAGGGCTTTCTCCAACTGTTCTGCGGTGTACTGCCCTGATTGGCCGCCCCGCAACACCCGATCGATCGCCGGGGCGATCCCGTCAATCGATTCCGATGGTGGCGGGCCACCTGGCGGCTCGCCGGTGAGGGCGGTCTCCAGGGCCGCCGCCAACGCCCTGACATCGTTGTCGGCGTCACCCTGGAAAGGCCTTCCGAACCCACCGAGCTTGGCGGGGTGGTCTTCGGTGTAGGCAATGGCGGAGAGGTCGATACTCCCATGGACCGAACCGGCCGCGTGGAGTTCAGCCAATGCAGCTGCCAGCCCCTTTGCGTTGGGGAGAAACTCCTCGAGTTCGATCCCGAACGAGGCCCCGACACGATCAGCAATTGTGGAGCCGCCGGTCCATTCGACCACCGAATATGCCCCACCGTCGACTTCCTCCACGACGAAGACTTTGGTCAGATGCGGATGATGCGCTTTGGCGGCCGAGGAGACACTCTCGACGAACTGACGGCGACGGTCCGGCGATGAGTCAGGACCAAGCGCGCGGATCAGGACGGGACGATCGAGCGAAGTGTCTGCGGCCAGCCATTCCTCGATGTCGCCGTCGCGCCCGAGCCTCATCTCGAGTCGGTAACGGTCGGGGATGCGTATGGCCATGGTTTGTCGCAGGCTATCGGTGTCTACGCCTGGTAGCGCAAGACCTCGAGGATGTTCTTTGTATCCACAAACCCGAGCGATCGGTATAGGGAACGAGCGCCGGCATTCTCTTCACGGACGTTGAGAAGCATGGTGGTTGCCCCGTTCGAGGCGGCCCAGCGGAAACCGGCATGGACCAACTCGGTCCCCAAACCCTTGCCCTGGTGGGTTGGGACGACAGCGATTCGCTGGAGGAAAGAGATCCCCATCTGGACTCCGACGATGGCGTAGCCGACAGGGGTGCCGTCATCGACGGCAACGAAGACCTGGTGTCTGGGTGTCGCATCGACGGCCTCCTGGAGACCCGGGCCGTCCATATGCCAGTAGTCGTCGAACGCCAGTCGATCGATCTCCTCGAGGCTTGCGTTGCTCCGGTCGCCAAGTGCCTCCACCCGCTGTAACTCCTGGAGGTCCGTGCTCAACTGCTTCTCCATGACCTGAAGCTCGATGTCCTTCTCATATCCCACTCTCCGCCAGATTCTGGTTGCGCTGCGATAAAGGGCCGGAGACATGACGACGCCATTGGCATTGTTCGCAGTCCACAAAGTGGCGTCCTCGAGGAAACCGGTGTTTCCCCGGATCAATCTGATCGATCCCTCTCCGGTGAGATGGTTCCATGGCCGCGCCGTCGCCTTGCCCCAACCACGACGAAGGGTGGTCGTCCCAGGCCAGTCGCCATCGATATGGAAAGGTCCGGACACATGTGGGAGAGTACGTGTATGGAGCTAGTAGTTGCCAGCCACCCCTCCTCCGTCGAGCACGACACCAGCAAGAATCATCCCGAACGGCCGGAACGCATCGCCGCAGCACGCGCCGGTCTCGCCGACTCCGGCATAGCGCTCACCGAGCTGATTTCCCCCCTGGCACAGAGATCAGAACTCGAACTGATCCACGACTCTTCCTATATCGAGATGGTCGAGGCTTTTTGCTCGATGGGTGGGGGCGCCCTCGATATGGACACCATCGTCTCACCTGCGTCTTTCGAGGCGGCGTTGGCCTCGGCCGGGGGAGTCCTGGCCGCCATCGAAGAAGTCCAATCCCGGGAGAATGCATCGGCGTTCGTTCTCGCCCGGCCTCCCGGCCATCACGCGATGCGAGACCGGGCCATGGGGTTCTGCCTTTTCAACAACGTCGCCATAGCCGGGAAATGGCTGGTTGACAGGGGTGAGAGGGTGGCGATCCTCGACTGGGATGTCCATCACGGCAATGGCACGGAAGCCAGTCTCGGGACCAACCCTGAGGTCCTCTATGTGAGTCTTCACCAGGACAACTTCTACCCCTTTGCCGGCGACCTGTCCTCGATCGACGTCGGGCCTGTTCCGGGGACCGTGGTCAATATCCCTCTCCCCGCCGGGACCGGCGGTGATGTCTATCGGGAGGCCTGGGCCACCCTGGTACTGCCGGTCCTCGACTCCTTCTCACCCGACTGGGTGTTGGTGAGCGCTGGTTATGACGCCCATCATCTCGATGAGCTTGCCGGCTTGCGACTCATTGGGGCGGACTACGGGTTTTTGTCCAACGGGCTCCGGTCGATTCTTCCTGTGAATAGGACAGTTTTCGTGCTCGAAGGAGGCTACGACCTCGATGGGATTCGTGAGTCGGTAGCGGCCACGGTCTCGGGAATGTCAGGCAACGTATCGGAGGCAGAGCCATACGTTTCTTCTCCCGCATCCCGGGCTGCCCTCGATCTGGCCCGTGGAAGTATCGCCCGCCACTTTCCCGTTTAGGCGCCTCACTCCGCGCCCGATCAGTCTCGCTCAACCCGGGGACGGATTCAACCGATAACAAGAACCTCGCGTACCTGGAAGGGATTGATGGCAGGGAATATTGACGCCCTCTTGAAGAGAGTTGTGGATGCCGGTGCATCCGATCTACATCTCAAAGTCGGGTCGGCTCCGGTGATGCGGATCGATGGCGAACTACAACGTCTTGAGGGTGAAGAGAGTCTGTCTCCAACAGACACCAAGGCGTTCGCTGAGGAGATTCTCACCCCGCGGGCGGCCGCCGACTTCAAAGAATCAGGATCTGCCGACTTTGCATACGGTCGTACGGATCTTGGGCGGTTCCGCGTCAGCGCATTCCGGCAACGGGGCTCAGTCTCTCTGATAATGCGGAGAGTTGTCTCCGGGACCCAATCGTTCACCGACTTGGGCGTCCCCGTCATCGTCGAACGTCTTGTGAAGGAGTCATCCGGACTCATCGTCGTTACCGGACCGTCGGGGTCGGGCAAGTCGACCACGATCGCAGCCATGATCGACTGGATAAACTCCAACAAGGCCGCCGCGATCATCACCGTCGAGGACCCGATCGAGTTTCTGCATCCGGACAAGAAATCTGTAGTGGTCCAGCGCGAAGTAGGAGTGGATACCACCGATCCGGCCCAGGCTATTCGCAGTGCCATGCGTCACGACACCGATGTCATCATGGTGAGCGAGATAGAGGACGTCGATACGGCCCGGGCAGCCATTTCCGCCGCAGAAACCGGTCATCTCGTGGTGAGCTCGATGAGAACGACCGACCCGGTCGACACCATCCACCGGATTGTCTCTCTATTCCCTGAGTCCGAGCAGTCCATCGTCCGTTCACAGTTGGCTGCCCAGGTGAATGCGATCCTCAGCCAGCGAATGCTCGAAACGACCGATTCGGGTCGTGCCCTCGCCTGCGAGGTGCTCACCAACAACGAGCGGGTGCAGGAATGGATCCTCAGCCCCTCTGAGCCCGGCAACCTCGTTGAAATCATCAAGGAGAGTGGGTTCTTCGGAATGCAGACGTTCGATCAAGCCGTGCTCGACCTCGTCATGAACCGGAGGGTGGAAGTCCCGGTTGCCCTTCCCCATGTGAGAAACGTGCACGAGCTCCGGGCGCGCGCCATGGAAGCAGGCCTCGAAATCTAGGATGTCCCGCGCTCCTTTTGGAGATCGTGAGAACTGGTTCGTTAACCTGCGCTGAGTGATTCCAGACCGACTGAACTTCCTCGTCGATCCCGATCGCCTCCCGGGACAACTCTCTGCCCTTTTTGCGGCCTCCGGGCACCACCTCTATCTCGTGGGCGGGTCGGTGCGGGACGCCTTCCTGGGAGGCTCCACCGGAGATCTCGACTTCACCACCGATGCCCATCCCGACGAGGTCCTGACCATCGTCAGTCCCTGGGCGGATGCCGTGTTTACCGTTGGCGAGGCATTCGGGACGATCGGGGTCATCAAGGACGACGTGCCGATCGAAATCACGACCTTCCGTGATGAGATCTACAGGGACGACTCCCGCAAGCCGGTGGTGTCGTACTCCGACAACATCGAGACCGATCTCTCCCGGCGGGACTTCACGGTTAATTCAATCGCCGTCCGACTGCCCGACGTGAAACTCGTTGACCCCTTTGGCGGTCTGGCTGACCTCGCCAGAAAACTCCTGCGGACGCCCTTGAGCCCTGAAACGAGCTTCACCGATGATCCGCTTCGAATGCTCCGACTCTTTCGCTTTATGGCAACGCTGGGTTTCGAGCCGGACGACGCGGCATTGAAGGCCGTGGTGAAGCTGGGGGAGCGCTTGGAGATCGTTTCGGCGGAGCGCATAAGGGACGAGTTGTCGAAGCTGATCACCGCTCCTGCCCCGGGTGAGACACTGCTTTCGATGGTCAGCGCCGGTCTCGCCGATTACTTCCTGCCCGAGCTCCCGAGCCTGGCAATGGAGCAGGACCCGTTTCAGCATCACAAAGACGTCCTGGCTCACACTTTCGCGGTCGTCGATAAGGCATCTCCCGACCTCACACTTCGCCTGGCCGCGCTTTTACACGATGTCGGAAAACCGGCTACCAGGGAGTTCGGTCCGGGAGGCGTGTCTTTCCACCATCACGAGGTGGTCGGTGCCCGGATGGCGCGCAAGCGCCTCCGTGAGCTGAAGTACCCGAAGCAGGTCGTCGACGACGTCTCCCAGCTCGTGTTCCTCCACCTCCGTCCGCACACCCTCAAGATGGGTTGGACCGACTCTGCCGTGCGTCGCTACGTTCGGGACGCAGGCCCCCTCCTCGACCCCCTGAACGAACTGGTCAGGTGTGATGTGACCACCGCCAACGAACGGCGGGAACGGGGCATCCAACGACGTATCGACGAACTGGAAGAGCGGATCGCCGTGCTCGCCGCGCAGGAGGAGCTTTCGATGATGAGGCCACCGGTCAACGGCCACGAAGTCATGGAATTCCTCGGTATCGAACCAGGGCCTAGGGTCGGCGAGATCATGGAGATCCTGCTGGAGAAGCGGATCGAGGACGGGCCATACAGCAAGGAGGAAGCTTTTGCCATCGCCAGGGAGTGGGTGTCAGGTCCTGAAATCCCCACCGGATGAGGGGCTACGCTCCGACTGATCGAGCTGGTAGGAGTCGCAGCGATGAAGTTCAATCCCAGGAAGAAGGAGCGGATCTCGGTCCTTGGTGCGTCGATGGCGTATGTCGAAGCAGGGAAAGGCAACCCGATCGTCCTGCTCCACGGCAATCCAACGTCGTCATTTCTATGGAGAAACGTGATACCCGAATTGACGGGCCTCGGAAGGTGTATAGCCCCGGACCTGATCGGGATGGGAGATTCGACGCAGATTGACGCCGGCCCGAATGCCTACCGGTTCGTCGAGCATCGCGAATATCTGGAGGTGTTGCTCACACTCCTGGGCGTCGATGAGAATGTCACTTTGATTGGCCACGACTGGGGTGGCGCACTGTTGTTTGACTGGGGGCGTCAGAATGCCGCGGCGGTTAGAGCGGTCGTCTACATGGAGACGATCGTCACCACGCCCTCGATGGACGATTGGCCCGAGTCGGCGAAGTCGATATTCACGGCTATGAGGGGTGAGGCCGGTGAGGAGATGGTGCTGGACAAGAACCTTTTCGTCGAGCGGATCCTCCCCGCATCCGTCCTCGACCCGATGACAGAAGAGACACTCAACGAGTATCGGCGGCCTTACATGATCCCCGGCGAGTCGCGCCGCCCGACTCTTACCTGGCCACGTGAGATCCCGTTCGACGGCCGGCCATCTGATGTCGCGGAAATCGTGGCCGCCAACGAGGCTTGGATGGAGTCCACGAACGTCCCCAAGCTCTTTGTGAATGCGGATCCCGGATCGATCTTGACGGGACGGGTCCGGGAGGTGTGCCGGGCCTGGAAAAACCAGACCGAAGTGACAGTGCGGGGATCGCATTTCGTCCAGGAGGACTCTGGAGCCGAAATCGGCAGGGCGATCGCTGACTTCTTGAGAACCGTCTGACCCGCGTCGTAGTCTGACACCGTGATACTTCTCCTGGTCCCGGCGGTGGCGCTCGCTGTCGCCAGTATCGCCGCCTTCTTCGGCCGGTATGTCTGGTGGCTCGACGTATTCGCCAACTTCAGGGTGCAGTTCCTGGCGGCGCTGCTGGTTTCAGGGGTCGTGCTTCTCTTTTCCAGGTTTCGTACGATCGCCGTCGGCATTCTCTTCGTCGCCGGGATCAACCTGGCGGTGGTGGCGCCGCTCTTTCTGGGCTCACCCGGGGATTCTCAGCCCGGTGTCCCGGTGATCAGGGTGATGTCTTTCAACCTCCTTTCAACCAACGATCACTATGGAGAGGTTGCCGACTACATCGAGGCGAACCAACCCGACGTCGTGTTGCTTCACGAGTCGAGCCTCCCGTGGGAAACCGCTATGGCGTCGGCGGGGCTGAACTACGAAGTGTTCAAGGGACGATCGGAGAACCTGATATTTGGCACCCTGGTGTTGGTGAAACAAGGGTTCGACGGGGTCGACATAGTCTCCTTCGGGTTCGCCGAGAGCGAGCCCCGTGCCGTCGAGGTCAGTATCTCGGATGACTCCTGGAATGCCCCCCTTGCAATTCTCTCCGTCCATCCGCTTGCCCCGACAGACAAGGAGCGCGCCGCGATCAGGGACGCCCAATTGGGGTACGCCGCCGAATGGGCCGCCGAACAGTCCGGCCCATATCTGGTGGTCGGCGACTTCAACGCCACCCCTTGGTCCTGGCCCTTCCGCAATCTGATCTCTGTGGGGAAACTACGGAACTCGCAGATCGGGTTCGGGCTCCAACCGACCTTCGCGTCCAACTCCAACCCGTTCTTTCGGGTTCCAATCGATCATCTCGTCCATAGCGACGCCCTCGTGGTGCGGCAACGGGTGTTAGGCCCGACGATGGGCTCCGATCACTTCCCGATCATCGTGGATCTCGAGTTCGCTGCCGGGTGAGACCTAATTAGCCTGTTGGGATGTCCGATTCCTTCGCCTCCCGCCGCCACCGCCTCGCCGAAATCATCGGTGACGATGGCATCGCCGTAATCCCAGCAAGTGCCGAACAAATTCGCAACGATGACGTTCCTCACGACTTCAGACAGGATTCCAACTTCTTCTACCTGACCGGGTTTGCCGAGCCCGACGCCGTCGCTGTGCTCACACCGGGCCACTCCGACGGGGACTACATGCTCTTCGTGCGTCCCCGAGACCCCGAAATGGAGGCGTGGAATGGCTACCGGGCCGGGGTCGAAGGAGCGAAGCAGCGTCACGGTGCCGATCAGGCCTACTCGATAGACGAACTCGACGAAGTGCTGACCCGACTCATGATCGGACGCGAGGCCCTCTGGTATCGGAGTGGCAGCGAATCCCACGATGCGAGGATGTCGGCGATCATCAGCAAGGCGCGGTCACATCGAGAGCGGTACGGGGGAGCGGTGCCCGGGGCTATCAAGGACATCTCGGTGGCACTCGGGGAGATGCGTCTGGTCAAAACAGCCGAGGAATATGAGCTCCTCACACAGGTGACTGCCCTGTCGGCCGCCGGCCATAACGAGGCAATGCGCTTCGCCCGCCCCGGTCTCTACGAGTATCAGGTCCAGGCGGCTATGGAATTGGGATGGCGTCTCGCCGGGGCCAGACGCAACGGTTACGGGTCTATCGTTGCCTCCGGGGCCAACGCCTGCATCCTCCACTACGTCGAAAATGACTCGGAGATCGGGGACGGCGACCTGCTCCTCATTGATGCAGCCGCCGAGATCGAGGGCTATTCGGCGGACATCACCCGCACATTTCCGGCGAATGGAACTTTCTCGCCACCCCAACGCGCCATCTACGAGGTAGTACTAGCCGCCGAGAAGGCGGGAGTTGCCATGTCCAAACCAGGTTCGACGATGCGCGGGATTCACGACAAGGCGACCGAGGTACTTACCGAAGGCATGGTCGACCTCGGACTACTTCCGCTCTCGGTGGCTGAGTCTCTGGCGATGAATCACTTCACACAGTTCTTCTTTCACGGGACCGGGCACTGGTTGGGTATGGATGTGCACGATCGCGGGGCATACCGGGAAAATGGAGTTCCCCGACCCCTGGAGCCCGGAATGTTCTTCACCGTTGAGCCGGGGTTGTACATCGCAAAGGAGAAAGGAGAGATCGAACTTTCGCTCCTCGAGTACGACCCTGACGAATGGGCACAGCGCAGGATTCTCGAGGGCCGGTCAGCCGCGATGGCCAAGGAGATGGAGGCGAGAGAATCAGCCGATTCGATCACTCACAAGGTCCCGGAGGAGTTCCTCGGGATCGGGGTCCGGATCGAAGACGACATCTTCATAACCGACAAGGGGTCAGACAACCTCACAACTTCAACTCCAGTGGAAATTGACGATGTCGAGGCGATGTGTGCCGAATCGCCGGGCCTCACCTACGAGCCGACTATGGCAGGCAGGGCATAGAGATACACGGCCAGGAAGTGACAGATACTGGCCAGGACCACCATTACATGGAACAGCTCGTGAGAAGAAAAGATTCGTGGAGACATGACCGGCCTTTTCTTGGTGAAAATGACAACCCCGACCATGTAAAAGAGCCCACCGATCGCGATGAGCGCAATTGCGGCTCCCCCTAGTTCGCGGTAGATAGCCGGGATCCAAATCAGCGCTGACCACCCCATCGAGAGTTGGATGGTCATCGAGAGCCAGGTTGATTCGTTGGGCAGTGATGTCTTGAAAACAATGCCGATAACTGCGAGCGCCCAAACGCTCCAGAGTGCGATTTGGAGCGATGTCCCTGTAAGGCTGGAAATTGCGATGGGGGTGAATGTCCCCGCGACCACCAGGAAGATCATGGTGTGGTCGAGTCGCTGCATCCTCTTCTTCCAGGGTGGTCCCCACGGTATTGAGTGATACAGGGCTGAGACCGTGTACATCGCTAGGAGAGAACCACCGAAGGCGAGAGACGACCACACAGCTGCGGCCACTCCCTGAGATTCGAGGAGTAGAAGGGCCAAACCGAACAGGCTGACGAGGGCGGCCCCACCATGGAGGAATCCGCGAACCGGGTTTTGCATTTTCCCCAGAGTCATCCGGTCCATGGATGGCGACTGTAGAAGGGGATCGCCGTTATTACGATGTGAGCGAATGGAACTGAGGCTCCTCTACAGCGTCTACGAGCGGCGTCTACTGCAAAAGCTCGACGCCGACCGTTTGCCGAAACACATTGGAATTGTGCTCGACGGTCATCGTCGCTACGCCCGCGAGGAGGGTTTGCCCAGTTACACCGATTCATACCGGGCGGGGATGCGGCGTTTCGAGCAGTTTCTCGGATGGGCCAACGAACTGGAGATCCCGGCCGTTACCGCCTGGGTCCTATCGCGCGAGAACCTGTCCCGCCCTGCCGAGGAACTCGACCCCTACTTCGACGTCCTGGTCGAACTGTTCGAACGGCTACCCGCCGAATGTGCCCGCTTCGATATGGGAATCAAGTTCATCGGCAGCCTCGATTTGTTACCCGATCGCCTCGTCACGGCTGCCAAAGCGGCAGAGGCCGCACAGCCGTCAGGGACGAGACGTCTGAATATTGCGATGGGATATGGCGGGAGACAGGAGATTGTCGACGCCGCGCGCGAGTTGGTGGCAAAACTCCTGGCCGATGGTGGCGACCTCGCCTCGATCCCCGACAAAATCGATGCAGAATCACTCGCCGAGCATATGTATTCAGCCGATCTCCCCGATCCGGACCTCCTGATCAGAACGTCGGGGGAGTCCCGTCTGTCAGGTTTCCTCCTGTGGCAATCGGCATATGCTGAGTTCGTATTCGTCGACGTCAACTGGCCTGCCTTCCGCCGGGTCGACTTTCTCAGGGCATTGCGAGACTTCGCAACCCGCGAACGACGTTACGGCAAATAGTTTCTCTCCCTCCTTCAGGATGTCTTTCAGGAGGAGTACCCGAGCGTGTTTGCTCTCCCTCCTTCAGGAGGGAGTACCCGAGCGTTAGCGAGGGGGAAGGTGGACGCCAAAACATCAACGCAGATAGAAACGCGAGGTTTTTCCGTCCACCCCCGGCCGTTGCTTTTCGCAACGGCCACCCCCTCCATCGCTTTCGCTCCGGAGGGGGAGTCGGAGGGCGACTTCATGTTTGGAGGGAGCCGGGAAGATCAGTTAGTGACCATGCTGGGGTGGAGGTGGGCGACGTTGCCGAGCTGGCGGAGTGAAAAGGCCCAACCCGTGGAGATCCGAGCCATCGTGAGCCGGGAAACCCCGGTGTGAGGTTGGCTGAACCTCTCCCATTCCCAGGGCACCGGGTCCAGTCCGAGGAGATGGCCCAGCACCACCGCGTTGGTACCAGCATGGGCAACGATGATCACCCGCTTGGCCGGGTCCTCTACGGTCCAGAGATGTCGGTGGTCGGTGCTCATCGGTCTTATACCATGGCTGGCGAGGGTCTCTTCCAATCCGGTGACGACGCGGACGTGGAAGTCACGAAACGACTCGCCTCCTGGTAGCCCATCCCACATCTCATCGATGGATCTGAGATTGGCATCCTTGAGCGCCTGGTCGACCTTGTCGGCAGGCTCGCCGTCCCAGTCGGGAGGATTCTTGATCTCCTCGAGCCATGAGTACGACTCTTTTTCGTGGGGCGCCTCGATGGAAAATGGTGCGGCGGTTTCCTGGGCGCGTTTCATGGTGGAGATCCACACTTCGTCAAGCCGGTCAAGGCTTTCGAACCGGTGGGCTACCCGCTTTGCCTGTTCCTTCCCGAGATCGGTCAGGTGAGGGTCGTTCCGCGCGATCCTGTCCGGTGTCCAATCCGGCTGTCCATGGCGTATGAGGAAGAGATCCATGTGGCCCCAGACTAACCGGGTGGGCCGGAGGCCATTCTCCCGGTGCGACTCTGTCTTTAGGGTGGGAGCGGATACCATGCCTCTGTGTCCCGCACCGCTCTGATCGAACATCTCCGCACCCATGGCCTCCGTCTCGACGGGCCGTTTACTCTCCGCTCCGGCGAGATTTCCGACTGGTATCTCGATGCGCGGCAGACGACCTTCGATGGCCACGGTGCCCGTCTCGCCGGCGCTGCAGTACTCGAAGTCCTTGCTCCCGGGGTCGAAGCCGTCGGCGGGATGACGATGGGGGCCGACCCGATCGCAATCGCCACGGCATTGGTGGCGAGCGAGCGGGGCCGACCATTGCGGGCGTTTTCGATCCGAAAGTCAGAGAAATCCCATGGTGTCGGGGGGCGGTTGGTCGGGCCGGTGGTGTCCGGTGACCGGGTCGCCATCCTCGAAGACACCACGACCACTGGATCGGCCGCCGCCGAGGCTACGGACATTGCCGAGTCGGCAGGCCTCATCGTGTCGCAAGCCATTGCTCTGGTCGACCGATCCAACGGTGTCGCCCGACAGCGCTTCGCCGACCGTGGGATCGATCATGTCGCTCTCGTCGAGCCGGCCGACCTCGGAGTCGCACTGTGATTCTGGAGGTTCGCCGGTCGGGATGGAAGATGTGGTGGATGGCGCTCGGCGCTATTCCGCTTCTCGTGATCGGGCTCGATGTCCTGACCAACCGCCGGATAACAAACTGGTTGCGCGAACTGCTTTTCAAGCCCGACGACACCCAGATCTACGAGCCCCGTGACGTCATCTGGGCCTGGGCCCTGGTCCTCTTCTCAGCGTTGATCGTGGTCTGGTCATTGAAGGAGCTTTTCGCCCCGACTCCCGTGGTCAGGGCGACGCCCGAGGGCCTGGCCATGAAACTACGTGGCCCGTTCCGGAAGGCGGACTTGCTCCCATGGGATTCGATCAAGGACATTCGAGGCGGGGAGATCGACGACGAAGAGGAAACCCTTGCGCTACTTGCGGTCGAGGTATTGGATCGGTCCGGGCTACCGGACCACCCCTGGGGGGCCCGATGGGTCGACGCCAGAGTGCTGGGGATTCTGGCCCAGGACTGGGCCGAGGACCCCGATGAAATTGCCGATGCCATCGGAGAATACGCAGTCAGATTGGTCCGCTCGGAGCGGGACCACGCCGCTCATCTCCAACCGCTGGAAGAAGAGTGATAGTCGGCGCCCACACCCCGGGTGGGTCGCCGCTCGAAGAAGCCGCTGTCCGAAACGCCGACCTCGTTCAGATATTTCTCTCGAGCCCGCAGTCGTGGAAGAAGCCTACGCCCAGATTTGACGCCGCCGTGCTCAGCAAGTCAACGATCCCGGTCTATGTCCACGCCCCTTATCTGATCAACGTTTGCGCCGACAACAACCGGGTCCGGATCCCCAGCCGGAAGATCCTCCAGGACACCTGCGATGCCGCATCTGAGATCGATGCTGCCGCCGTGATCGTCCATGGGGGCCATGTCACCGGTGACGGGCCGACTGATGACGGTATCGAGCGATGGCGCAAGGCATTGGAAGTCCTCGACACCGACATGAAAGTGCTCATTGAGAACACTGCGGGAGGCGACAAGGCGGTAGCCAGGAGGGTGGAGTGGATTGGCAGGCTGTGGGAAGAAATCGGTGGGTTTGGTGTCGGGTTTGTCCTCGACACATGCCACTCCTGGGCGGGCGGTGAGCCGTTTGACCAACTGGTTGAGCGTTTGATCGCCGCCACCGGCAAGATCGACCTGGTCCACGCCAACGATTCGAAAGACGGTTTTGACTCCAGGCGCGATCGCCACGAGAATCTGGGGAAAGGCCTGATTCCGGCCGACCAACTGGCCCGCGTCATCCGCGACGCCGACGCGCCCGTCGTGGTGGAAACCCCCGGCACTGCCGCCGATCAGGCAGCCGACATCGAATGGGTCAGGGCCCTCTTCGCCTAGCTCTCCAGTTCGAAGCCCTGCCTGGCCAGGGCCGAACGAAGTGCATCGTTCTCGCCGGCAGCGATGGAAAGGGTCAGAATGCCTCCCCCTCCGTATTCGGCGTGACGGAGTTGGATGTCCCGCAGGTCGACCCCACTGTCCGATAACGCAATCCCCACCCGTCCGACTTCGCCCGGCCTATCGAACAAGACGACACGCACTTCGGCCACCGGTGCGCCCAGTCGCGATCGACCCGCCTCGGCAGCACTGAGTCGTTCGGAGATGGCGTCGGCGTCGGTCGAAGCCAGGTCGGCATCCCACTCCTCGAGGATGTCGACCAACCCACCGATTGCTGACCTGACCGGATCTCGGTTGGTCACCAGAACCTCGCTCCACCATTTGCTGCCGGAGCCGGCCACCCGGGTCAGGTCTCGAAAGCTGCCCGCACTCAGACGGGTTGCGCCGGGAGATCTCGAAACGAGGTCGATCAGGGCGGATGCGAGGACACGAGGAAGATGGGAAACCGTCGCAACATATGCGTCGTGTTCGGCCGATGTCAGAATTACGGGATTGGCCCCCATGGTGGCGACCACTCGAGAAACCTCAGCGATGGCCCCATCGTTCGGATTGTCGTTGCAAATCGCCCAACTTGCCCCATGGAACAGATGTGCGGATGCAAAACGGGGACCGCTCACGGCGCTACCCGCCATCGGGTGGCCGGCAACGAAACCGGAGAGGTGCTTTCCGGCAGCCACGATTGGCCCTTTCACACTGGCCACATCGGTGATGATCCGCTCAGATTGAAGGTTTTGAAGTGTTGCGAGAGTGGCGTCTAGAGGCCCACAGAGAAAAGTGATGTCAGCAGGGGCGTCCACACCGTCCGGGCTGCTCAGTTGGCGATCAATTGCACCTATCGAACCCGCCTCGTCGAGTATTCCGGAATCCGGGTCCCATCCGGCCACTTTCCAACCGTGGGCCTTGAGAGCGAGACCGATGGAGCCGCTGATCAAACCGGTCCCGTGGATGATGGCGAGTTGTGACGTCAGGGCAGGCTCCTTGGTGGATTGGAGAGGTTACACCGCGTTGTCCTCCCCGGATTTCTGGCCCCCGGGGTTGACGAACCGGTCGAGAAGGTGGACAATTGGCGTCGATGAGTAGCTCACTGCGTCCCGAGGCCCTGACCTCCGCCGACTCCGCAGTGTTTTTCCGCGGGTATTTCGGCGCGTAGCCGATACACCACCACCCCCCCGCACAACCCCTGTACCCGTCCCACACCGAAATCCCGGAGCTATTCCCATGGACATTCCAGTTCAATCCAATGATGACCACATCGAGACCCTTCGATCCAACGTAGATGGAATCGACGGCGACATCCTCAACCTTCTCGCCGAAAGGCGACGATTATCCCTTGAGATCGCCATCGAGAAGCAGAAGAACCGCCGCCCCTTCCGTGACGAGGGCAGGGAGAATTCCCTCCTGATGGAGCGGGCGGAAGCCGCCAAAGCCCACAACCTCGACCCGGCCCTCGTGATCCGCCTCTGGGAGCAGATCCTCCAGGACTCGGTGCGTCTGCAGCACGAACAGCTGCAGGGGGAGTTGAATGGGGTCGAGGGCCGCAATGTGACGGTCGCACTGCAAGGAATCGAAGGCTCGTACAGCCAGTTGGCCGCCGAGCAGTTCTTCGTTGACAAGCCTGTTACCCGTACCTACCTGGGGTGTGTCCGCTTCGCCGATGCTGTCGAGGCCGTCGAGCAGGGCAGGGCGGACATGGCGGTGCTTCCGGTCGAGAACACCACCTCAGGTGGAATCGCCGAGGTCTACGACCTCCTCTTGCACAGCCGGCTGTCGGTGGTCGGCGAGGTCAAGTTTCGCGTCAAGCACTGCCTGCTTGGCACCAGCGATGCAACGCTCGAGGGATTGAAAACGGTGTACGGGCATCCGCAGGCGGTTACCCAGTGCTCCGAGTTCGTCACTGCCCTACAAGGAGTAGACGTCATCTACTTCGGGGATACCGCAATGTCGGGTCGACGGATTCAAGAAATCGGCGACCACACGGTGGCAGCTATTGCCAGCGAGGAGGCAGCGCGGATGTTCGGCCTCCAGGTACTGAAACGAGAGATCGGTAACCGGAGCGAGAACTACACCCGTTTCCTGGTGGTAGCCCGTGACTCGATCTCGGTCGATCCCCAAATTCCGTCGAAGACATCGATGGTCATGTCGGTTGGAAACGACCCGGGTGCACTGATGGATGTCCTGGGTGAGTTCCGTGATGAGCAGATTGCCCTGGTCAAGTTGGAGTCGCGGCCAACGGTCGACAACCCGTGGGAGGAGATGTTCTACGTCGATTTTGATGGCAACTCGGCGGACGCCAGGGTGCAAAGGGCGTTGAACGGTGTCCGTCGGAAGGCGAAGTTCATCAGGCTACTGGGCAGTTACCCGTCCCAGGATCTCCGTCCGCAGCGGAGGAGTCTCGACGAGAAGGGCACCAAGCGGACTCCTGAACCGTCGATCACCGTCGTCGACCGGGGCCCGATTCCGTCACCAAACGGATACATGTTGGCCGGGCGGGGCCACAAGTCGGCAAACACCGTCATCGACATCAGTGGTATCAAATTGGGTGGTGGCGACATGGTGGTCATCGCCGGGCCCTGTGCGGTTGAGTCATACGAACAGGTGATGGAAGCGGCCGCCTCGGTCAAAGCGTCAGGGGCGACACTGCTGAGGGGTGGATGCTTCAAACCCCGGACGTCGCCCTACAGCTTCCAGGGTCTTGGCTACGAGGGCCTGGAAATACTTGCCGAGGCCGGCCGGGTCCATGACATGCCGATTGTCACCGAGGTCCCCGCACCTGAGGAGGTCGAGCGGATGTCCGAATTGGCCGACGTTCTCCAGATCGGTGCCCGAAACATGCAGAACTTCACCTTGCTCTCGGAGGTAGGTTTGTCATCAAGACCGGTGATGTTGAAACGCGGTCTGAGCGCCTCGCTCGACGAACTCCTGCAGGCTGCCGAATACATCCTCGCCGCCGGGAATCAGCAGGTTTTCCTCTGTGAGAGGGGAATCCGGACGTTCGAAACCTCCACCCGCAACACCCTGGATATCGCGGCGGTCCCGGTTCTCCGGAATCGAACGCATCTCCCCGTGATCGTCGACCCGTCACACGCCGCGGGAGAACGACGTCTGGTCGCTCCGCTGGCCCTGGCTGCGCAGGCGGTTGGCGCCGACGGGATCATGGTCGAGGTCCATCCCAACCCGGATGAAGCCCTCAGCGATGGGCCCCAGTCGCTCACCCTCGATGACTTTTCCCAACTGATGATCAGCATGCGGATGTGAACTGATTCTCCGTGAGGCGAAGCCTGCGGAAGCAATTACCATTTGCATGTGACCAAGATCACCGTGCCCATGATCCGCGACCGCAAGGGCGGTCCCAAGATCTCAATGATCACCGCGTACGACTATCCATCGGCGGTGATTGCCGATCGCGCCGGTGTAGACATCATCCTGGTTGGCGACTCCCTCGGGAATGTGGTCCACGGAATGGACGACACGCTGGGGGTGGACCTCGACACCATGATCCTGCACACGAGTGCCGTGAAGAGGGCAAAACCCAATGCCCTGGTCGTTGCTGACATGCCCTGGCTCAGCTTCCACATTTCGCCCGAAGATTCGGTGCGGAACGCAGGAAGACTCGTGCGAGAGGGTGGGGCAGAAGCAGTCAAGCTCGAGGGCGGTCGGAAGCGCATTCCCATGGTCGAGGCGATCATGGACGCCGAGATCCCCGTGATGGGACATGTCGGGCTGACACCGCAGTCGGTCCATCGCATGGGCGGGTTCAAGGTGCAGGGAAAGGTGGTCGAGGTGGCACGCAACATGATCGACGACGCCCGAGCGTTGTCGGAGGCGGGTTGTTTCTCGATCGTGATCGAAGGGGTGCCCGATGTTCTCGGCGACCTGATCACGAAACAGGTCGACGCACCAACCATCGGGATCGGGGCCGGTCCCGGAACCGACGGCCAGGTGCTGGTCTACCACGACATGCTGGGCCTCGGCTCTGGCAAATATCCCAAATTCGTCCGGAGTTATGCCAATTTGGCAGAAGACGCAGTTGCGGCGATCCGACGCTACGTCACCGATGTCGAATCCGGTTCGTTCCCCGGTGAGGACGAGAGCTATCACGTTACCGATGAGGTGGCGGCCGAACTGCTGAGGAACCCAACGTCAGATTGACCCGACTCGGGTTGGCATGCCTGGTTCTCGCCTCCTGTGGTGTGGCGACGACCACTACGACCACGGTCACTCCACCCCCACCCACCTCCAGCCACGAGAACCAACTCATCCCATTCGACGGCGAGACCGCACGCCTGGTGATTGGAGGGCAATCGCTCACGGTGGCAGTGGCCGACACAGCCGACGAGCGCTCGCAAGGGCTGATGGAGGTCTCAGACCTCGGCGACGTCGACGGAATGCTTTTTGTGTTCGGCGAAGCCCGGACGGTCACCTTCACCATGCGGAATACGCTCATCCCCCTGGACATCTGGTTTATCGACGATGCCGGCGTCATCGTCAATACGCTGGAGATGGAACCGTGTACAGGGCCACCCTGTCCCGGGTACGACTCGGTCGAAGTAGTCGCCACGGCGCTGGAGACGCCACTGGGAGTGTTCGAGTTCGAAATCGGTGACCCTGTCGAATTCGAGTAATTCCGCCCCAGCGGGTAGACCAACCGTGTCGGATCACGCCACAATTTACTCTGGAATATGGGTTTAGAGAGCGATGAGTTACACTCCGGATTGCACCGACACACGCGCTGTCGGGAGCAAAACCCCTGCTCCATCAAACCCGATTCGGGTGAGGTTGGGGCCTTCCAATCGGATGTCCACAGGAGGTCAAATGCGCGACTATGAATTAATGACGATCCACCGGCCTGACCTGGCCGAAGATGAGGTCGAGTCCAAGATCGGCGAACTCGAGTCCTACCTATCTGACGCTGGTTGCACTGTCAACAAGCGTGATCAATGGGGAAAGCGTCGGTTCGCCTATGAGATCGATCACATTTCCGAGGGCTACTACACGGTTCTCACATTTCAGAGTGGAGCCGAGCCGGTCGACGCTCTCGACCGAATGCTTTCGCTTTCTGACGATGTAATCCGACACAAGATCGTCAAAACAGACGACTGACTGGAATCCGTCCTACCGACCCGGCATGATCGTCGGTAGATGTGATCAGAGGAGATCTCAATGTCAAACAACGTAACGCTTATTGGAAACCTGGTCGATGACCCGGAACTCCGTTTCACACCATCCGGGGTCGCTCTCGCCAAGCTCCGGTTTGCGGTGAATCGCAGCTGGAAAGACAAGAACGACCAGTGGCAGGAGGCCACGAGCTTCTTTACCGGCACTGTCTGGCGGGAGCAAGCCGAGACCGTGGCCGAGTCGCTGCAGAAAGGGACCAGGGTCATCGTGACCGGTCGTCTCGAGCAGCGGACCTGGGAAACCCCCGAAGGGGAAAACCGATCTGTGGTCGAGGTGCAGATCGACGAAATCGGCCCGTCGCTCCGTTGGGCCACCGCATCCGTCAACAAGACCCAACGATCAGGCGGAGATTTTGGTGGCAACGGCGGAGGCGGTGGTGGGGACAAGGTTCCACCTGCTCCGGTCGCCCGCGACGACTACGGCCCCGACGAAGCCCCTTTCTAAACCAGAATTTGCAACCAGGAGAAATATTTCATGGGTAGAAAAAGTACCAATAGTGACAAACGGCCCCAGCAGGGTCGACGTCGCGGTCCCGACACCCGCCGGATCCGCACCAAGCCCTGCGCTTTTTGCACTGACAAGACCGCAACAATCGACTGGAAAGATGTCGCAATCCTCCGCAAGTACACGTCGGACCGGGCCAAGATCCGCCCCCGTCGTGTCACCGGAAACTGTCCCCGTCATCAGCGTGAGATAGCTGTAGCCATCAAAAACGCACGAGAGATGGCGCTCCTTCCCTACATCTCGACACGATGAAGCTGATACTCATCTCCGATGTGGGCGAACTCGGAAAACGTGGCGATGTCGTCGATGTCACCGATGGATACGCCCGCAACTTCTTGCTCCCCAAGAAAAAGGCGGTAAAAGCCAACGATGGCGCCCTGGCGCAAGCGGAGGCAATTCGCGAGGCCCGGGTCGAGGCAGAACGTAAGGCCAAGGATGAGGCCGAGAAGGTTGCCACTCAGCTCGTCGGCACCCGCGTCGTCCTCGCGGCACAAGCCGGTGACGAAGGCCAGCTCTATGGTTCCGTTTCGGTTGCCGATGTCGTCGAAGGAATCCGTCGTTTTGCCGGGGTCGACCTCGAGAAGAAGCATGTCGAGATTCCCAAGGCGATCAAGTCGATCGGACTCCACGAGGTGAATGTAAACCTCCACCCGGACGTCCAGTTCCCGGTAACTCTCGACATAATCCCCGCCTAGCCGGACTGTGGAGTCCTTGATTGTTCCCCCGGAGGAACGACGAGGGAGGTAAGGGGGTGTCAGATATTGTGTGTGGCCGCCTGTGCGAGGCGCCGATCTGGGACTTGAGAGGGCCTCACGCTACGAGCTCTAGTTATATCTCGTCATGAAGATAGAAGCGATCCACCATATTCAACTCGCCATGCCGGCTGGTGAGGAGGACTTAGCAACTTCCTTTTACGAAGGGATTCTTCACCTTCCTCGGGTCGAGAAGCCTCCGAACCTGGCTGCTCGCGGGGGTTGTTGGTTCGAATCGGGCGGAGTGAGAATTCATCTTGGGGTGGAATCCGAGTTTCGCCCCGCACGCAAAGCCCATCCAGCATTGATTGTCGTCGATATTGAGGCGACCCGAAAGCACTTCGAAGAGAATGGCGTCTCGGTCAATATCGACGAAACTCTCCCCGGATTTCACCGATTCTACGTAGACGACCCATTTGGGAACAGGATTGAGATTCTGAGCCCTCGCTAGATTCGCGAAATTAATCTCTCTTTTCGCGATCTTTGAGAAATCCGGCGGTCGCGAAAAACATAGAGCACTCCAGGTTGGTTGACCGACCGGTCCAGTCTAAGTTGGTCGTAATTCCCCCGCTGAGGCAGTAGTCAGCTTCCCCCGGCGGGGTCCTACGCGTCTGGGCCCCGAAATTGCCGGATAAATCTGTCCCAGCCGTATGGCATCTTGTAGTTGAGGACGATTTATGACGACGACTTTTGACGACCGACAGATGAGGCCGGGTTATCGCAACCCACCGCATTCACGCGAGGCTGAGGAGTCGGTTATCGGTGCAGTTCTCCTCTCCGAGGACGCCGTCAACGACGTCATGGACCAACTCCACCCCGAAGATTTCTACGTCCCCGCCCATCAGGCGATTTTTGAATCGATCAGAACACTGTTCGATACCGGCCAGGCAGTTGACGTGGTCACGGTATCTGAAGCCCTCCGTCGTCAGGGGGAGTTGGAGAAGGTGGGTGGCCTCCAATACCTCACCCGCATGGTCGACATCGTCCCTTCCACCTCGAACGTCACCTATTACGCGGGCATCGTCGATGAGCATGCCAAACGTCGCGAACTGATCAGGGCAGGGGCATCGATCACCGATTTCGCCTTCAACCTCGATGAGGAGGTCGGACATGTTCTCGATCGGTCCGAGCAAGCGGTTCTCTCCGTTGCCGAGAAGAGGACGTCGCAAACCCTTCTCGAGATCGGCCCGATGTTCAATGATGTTCTCGAGCGCATCGAGATGCTCGAACAACAAGGCGATGAGCTCGCCGGACTGGCCACAGGGTTTGTCGATCTCGATAAGAAGCTCGCCGGCATGCAGCCGGCAAACCTGATCGTTATCGCGGCACGGCCGGCCATGGGAAAGTCGTCCCTGATGATGAACATCGCCACTAATGCCGCCATCGCCGGCGAGCCGGTGGCCGTTTTCTCTTTGGAAATGTCCAAAGAAGAGATCGTGCAGCGGATTCTGTCTTCGGTTGGCAAGGTCGACTCGATGAAACTGCGATCGGGCCAGCTCGGCCCGCTCTGGCAGAAGGTGGTCGACGCTGCCGGCAAGATGTATCAAGCGCCGATCTATATCGACGATTCGCCCATCGTGACCATCACCGACATCCGGGCCAAGTGCAGGCGACTCAAGCGGAAGAAGGGTCTCTCGCTGGTAGTAGTCGACTACATCCAATTGATGGAAGCATCGGGGCGGGAGAATCGGCAACAGGAAATCGCTCAGATCAGCCGGAATCTCAAGAATCTGGCGCGGGAGCTGGAGGTTCCGGTGATTGCGCTGTCGCAGTTGAACCGATCACTCGAGTCGAGAGAAGATAAGCGTCCCCGTCTCTCCGACCTGCGTGAATCAGGCTCGATCGAGCAGGACGCCGATGTCGTCATGTTCATTTATCGCGACGAGTACTACAACCCCGAGAACACCGAAAACCGGGGAATCGCCGAAGTGATCGTAGCCAAACATCGCGCCGGTTCGACCGGGCCGGTGCGTCTTACTTTCCAACCGGAATTCACCAGATTCGCCAACCTGGGCCATGACATCATCTAGCGACAAATCGGAGTACTGATTCCACCCGTGGACGGTTAGCCTGATTCTTCGTGCCCAACGGAGATGAGAGTTCTGAAATCCAGAACGGCTTGAAACAAGCCGGGACTTCACCACATCCTCACTCGGTCCCTCATCCTTCAAAGGGAAAACGCTACCTCCTCTTGATGTCGGTGGGTGCCCTCGGGATCGTCTACGGTGACATAGGGACGAGCCCTCTCTACGCCTTCCGAGAGTCGTTTGTCGCCGCCGAGGGGTTGGGCGTCAACGAGACGAGCGTCATGGGGATTCTTTCACTGATGTTCTGGGCGTTGGTCCTGGTGGTCAGTATCAAGTACCTGGTCTTCGTGATGCGGGCCGATAACCATGGCGAGGGCGGAATTCTGGCCCTCACGGCGTTGCTTGCACCGGCCCGAAAGGCCCGCGCCGACCGGGTCAAATGGGCTCTGATCCTGCTTGGCCTCTTCGGTACGGCACTCCTATACGGCGACGGGATGATCACCCCGGCGATTTCTGTTCTGGCTGCTGTGGAGGGCCTCGAAGTGGCGGCGCCGTCCCTGGAGCCGTACGTGATTCCGATCGCGGTGGGGATCCTGATTGCTCTTTTCAGTATCCAGAAACGGGGGACGTCCACCGTGGGTGCGATATTTGGTCCGGTGATGGTGGTCTGGTTCGCCCTGTTGGCGTTGTTGGGCCTCCTCCATGTCAACGACTATTGGCCGATCTTCAAGGCCATCAACCCTGCCTACGCAGTCCAGTTCATAGTCGATACTCCCCGACAGGCCTTTCATGCCATGGGTGCGGTATTCCTCGTCGTTACCGGTTCGGAAGCTCTCTACGCCGATATGGGACACTTCGGGAAGCGTCCGATCCGAATCGGTTGGGCGGCTGTGGTGTTTCCGGCCCTGCTCCTCAATTACTTCGGGCAGGGCGCCATGCTGATATCGGATCCTTCCACGATCGACAACCCCTTTTTCAGGATGCCGCCGGAATGGGCGGTAGTCCCGCTCGTGATAGTTGCCACGATGGCAACAGTCATCGCTTCCCAGGCTTTGATTTCCGGTGCGTTCTCACTGACGATGCAGGCCGTCCAGTTGGGGTATCTCCCCCGAATGGATATCGACCATACCTCACCTCGGGAGATCGGGCAGGTATACATTTCATCTATCAATTGGGCGTTGATGGTCGCCTGCGTCGGCCTCGTCCTCGCCTTCCGATCGTCGACCAACCTCGCAGCCGCATACGGCGTTGCCGTCACCACCACGATGGTCATCACCACCATTCTGCTCTATGTCGTGATGCGAGAGAGATGGAACTGGAGCCGTCCCGTCGCCATGAGCCTCACTGCCGTTTTTCTCTCTATCGATCTTGCCTTCTTCTCGGCGAACATCATCAAGATCCCTGCAGGTGGCTGGTTCCCGCTGGTGGTCGGCGGTGTCATTTTCCTCATCATGACCACCTGGAAGCTGGGACGCAGACGCATTGCCGATCGAATCCGACGTGGAGAGCTACCTGTCGAGAGGTTTATCGGCTCCATCTCGGCTCACCCGCAGATCCGTGTTCGCGGAACTGCCGTTTATCTCTTCCCCGAGCCAGGGGCCACGCCGCCCGCACTTCTCGCTAATTTGAAGCACAACAGGATTCTCCACGAAACGGTTGTCCTCGTTGCGGTTCACACGGCGAGCACGCCGCGGGTGCCCCGAGCGAAACGGGTGACGGTCCACTCACTTGGCGAGGGCTTCTACCAGGTGGTCCTCTTATTCGGTTTCACGGAGGAACCTCTGGTACCAGCCGCCCTGTACGACATCGTCGATTCGGACCTGGGATTCTCGCCGGCCGAGACCTCCTATTTCATAGGACGCGAGTCGTTAATGAACGAAGCCGTCGGATTCCGCCGCCTACGTTCCGCCCTCTTCTTGCTCATGTACCGGAATGCGACGAATGCTGCCGAGTATTTCGGGCTGAGTTCGACCCGTGTCGTCGAGTTGGGGACCCGGGTTTCGATCTAGGACCTTCAGAAAAGAGGCAAGCGACAACCCGAAGGTTGTCGCCAGAGGGGTAAATCTCACCGGGGACTCAATCCAGGAGAAGTACTGCAACAAGTATGCACCTCCTCGGTCACCGCCACGGTCAGTTTCGGTGACTACTCCCGATTCACCCGATTTGACTAGTCATTGCCGCTGAAGTCGCGGTGGGACCTGCTGGCAGTCGGCCCCGTCTGGCCCTGGTACTTCGACCCCAACTCAGGCGACCCATAGGGATATTCGGCCTCGGTCGTCATCTGATAGAAACTGATCTGTCCGATCTTCATGCCGGGATAGATGGCGATTGGCAGGGTCGCCACATTGGAGAGCTCCAGCGTTATGTGTCCTTCAAAGCCGGGATCGATGAATCCGGCCGTGGAATGGATGAGGAGTCCGAGGCGCCCCAGGGAAGACTTGCCTTCGAGCCGGGCGACAACATCGTTGCCGAGCCGCACACGCTCGAGGGTCGACCCGAGCACGAACTCCCCGGGATGAAGCATGAAGGGCTCCTCGTCGCCAACTTCGACGAGCTGGGTCAGGTCGGATTGGGGCGCCCTGGGGTCGATCTCGGAGTACTTGTGATTGACGAACACACGGAAGCCGTTGGCGACCCTGAGATCGACTGAGGAAGGTTGGACGTAGCTCGGTTCATAAGGGTCGATGACGATGGTCCCGCTCGCAAGCGCTTCCTTTATGGACCGATCAGAAAATATCAAGACGCTCCTCAGTGTGAGAGGGCATCGTAGAAGAAGCGGAAGTCTTGTGGGTCGTCGCCTGATTACGCCGTTATGTCTTCTTCTACTTCTTTCCAGAACTTGAATATCGCAGCGACGGTTGCGTCAGGGCGGTCAAACTGAGGCAACCCATTTGTGCCCGGAATCCGTTCGGCGCGGCGCATTGGCCCGCCGCCGCTGACAAACTCCGGCAGAAGGGCAAAGTCGGTGTAGGCGTCCCTGTCGTAAAGGACGAGCGTAGGAACCGTCAGCGGACGGTAGAGAGCATCGAGAGCGTCGGCTGTGAACAGCTCTCCTTGGAGAAATGCCACCGGGGCGTGGCGCGCCCCGGTCTGTTTGCCTGAGACAACCGCGAACCCGCTCAACGCCGGATCTACTTCGCCTACGAAACTCTTGGAGAGAAAGTAGTTTATTGACGCCTCTGTCACCAGGAGGTCGAACATGGCCTGCGCAACAAGGCCTATGTCGAGTAGCCGGTCGAAAACCGAGTCTGTCTCGGATTCATTGCGTACCTTGCTCCCCATCCCGGTCGGAGATATGAGCGTCAGGGATTGGACGAGGTCTGGACGGGTGCCCGCGGCACGAGCCGCAAACTCGGCGCCAAGGGAGAGGGCAACGACATGGCAAGGCCGGCCGATGGAATCGAGGGTGCTCACTATGGCGTTGGCCATCAGTTCCGGGGTGTACTGACGCCTGCCGCGCTCAGAGTGGGCGAAGCCGGGAAGGTCCATTGCGATTGTGTGACGATGCGGTTCTACGTGGTGGAACAGCGGGAGCATCTCGACCGATGATGCTGCTGCATTGACCGCATGTACCAAGAGCACCGGAGGCTTCTCGACTTCTTGATGGCGGTTGGCCGACTCGTGCAGGGCTATCTGCCCCGAAGTCGGCGTCTCGATCATGCGGAGGTCCGATCCAAGCGGATCCGGAAGCGGAATCTGATCTCGGGTCCGGACGGCCGAGTATGCGATCCAACCGGTGGCGCTCAATCCGATGATGAGTGGCAGACGGCGGGCGATCCCGTAGATGCCCCGCGCAGTTTTTGTCAAGATGCTCACCTGAGGGAGGTACCCGTCTTGGCGAGTGGCCAAACGACGCCCGTCGCCGAAATATGTCTCGGTTCAGGCGGCTGCGGCCATTGCCACCTCGGGAAAGTCGGCGGGAGCGGGTGAAGGGAATCGAACCCTCGCTCTCAGCTTGGGAAGCTGAAGTTCTACCATTGAACTACACCCGCCTATTGTCGCTCGGATCGTACCAAGTCCCCGGATTCATGACTAGACAGGCCTTCTATCCCCTCCTCGTGCCACTATTGGCATCATGTTCCGTCGGAACGTTGGTTTAAAGGCTGATTACACCCCAGGTCGTCATAATTACTCCAATCGCGATCAAGAAGCGGACCCGGCCGGGGCGGTAGGTGGCATCCTCGACCCCTTCGGGGACGGCTCCCTGGCGGTTCTTCCACCAGGCAAGGCCATTTCCGATCAACAGCGCCAGGCCGAGACCGATGATCAGTTCGGGGAGGAGGTCGTCTATTCCCAGGAGTTCAGCCACGGCTAAAACGCTAATCGTGAATAGGCTCCAACCGTGATTTCACATTCCACTGTCTCCGCTCCCGCGACCAGCGCCAATCTCGGACCGGGATTTGACATCCTGGCATTGGCCCTGGAGATGCGCTGCACAGTCACAGCGACACCCGCCGACGAGTGGTCGATCGAGCACGTTGGTGAGCATCGCCCGACTGGCCCGGACACAGACGGCGTCCTGTTTGCAGCCCGCAAATCCGTCGGTGAACACAACACACTTGCACTTGTCGTCGACAGCGACATCCCTCTCGGGAAAGGTCTGGGTTCTTCGGCTGCGGCCTTTGCGGCTGGTGTCGCGGCGGCGTCCCTCGCCATCGACGGGGCCTACTCACTCGACCATGTCTTTCGGGTGGCGAGCGAGTTGGAAGGCCATGCGGACAACGTTGCAGCGGCCGTCTACGGCGGGTTCATCCTGGTTCCGGCCGAAGGGATGCCGATACGCCTCCCGCTTCATCCATCGCTGAATGTGGTTGTGGGTGTGCCCGATGGATCGTTATCGACCACCTCGGCCAGGTCGGTGGTATCGACCACGTTTCCACGAGAGGTGGTCACCCGTTCCCTCTCACGGGTATCTGCCTTGATCGCAGGAATGATGTCGGCCGACCCCCATCTTCTCGCGGCGGCGCACGGCGACGAGATCCACGAAACGGCAAGGGCGGGATTGACACCGGAGGTGGCACTGACAATCCAACGGGTTCGTAACGCCGGCGCATGGCACGCGGCCCGTTCAGGTGCAGGCCCTGCTGTAATCGCATTGACCAGCGCCGAAAGCATCAGCGATGTCGGGGAAGCCTTCCGGGCATCGGATGCGGAACCACGGCATCTGGCCGTGGCGACGACAGGTCTGATCTGAGCGAAGACCTGAGAACTAAAGAAGGCTGTGGCACGGGCCACAGCCTTCTTTCGATTTGTCGGTTGGTCTAGGCGAGGATCTTGGCCTTTTGGGCGGCGAACTCCTCCTCGCTGAGGACACCCTTCGCCTTCAGGTCGCCAAGTTTTGCCAGTTCGTCGGCGCTACTGGCGCCGCTACCGGCAACACTCTGGATGTATTCCTTTTGCGCCTTCTCCATCGCAGCCATCGACTCAACATCGCGTCGGGCCATATCTCCACCTTCAGCGATCAAGTAGATCAGCGTTCCGAGGAGCGGGAGGACAATCACAAACAAGCACCAAATGGCCTTAGAGAAGCCACTAGCTTCCTTACGGAAGATG
>JBGTFH010000042.1:0-12067 GCA_041747375.1 Acidimicrobiia bacterium | reverse complement strand
GAGAGCCCGCCCCAAATCCCGAACTTCTCGCCCATATCAATGGCGTAGTCGAGACAAGCTCCCTTCACTTCGCACGCGCCGCAGATAGCCTTCGCCTTCCGGGTCGATGCCCCCCGCTCAGGGAAGAAGAGGTCCGCGTCGGCACCTCTGCAGTTTGCGTAGTCCTGCCAGGCCAACTCTCCAACAGCAAGCGCTTCAACAAGCTTGCTCTGCATACCGGATCTCCTCACAACCGTGTAATTACATGTTTGACATTACGGACTGCCGCGCGCGCCGTCAACCCCGAATCTGAGACATGGGCCCTCCGAACCATCAAACCCCCTCGACCTGCATCGTGTTGGTGGGCTGTTTGTGCGGATTACGCGCCGGATTTACCGTCCGCCCCCTCGGTTCAAAGCCCTCTCAAAGCACAGCAGGTCCGACCGCTTGCATGGTTTGTGCGGATCTAGGCTCACCCAGCAGTTCGAAACCCTCAAAGAGCAAAGCTCGCCCGGTCCGGGATGAACCGTTTCGTAACGACTCCGTAACGCTTCTGCGCTATAAATGGACCGATGACCCGTTGGTTTGGATTCGGCTCGATGGTGGCCTTAGGGCTGGCAATGTTGGTTGGCCAGATGTTTGGGCCCGAAGCCGTCTTCGCCGAGCCGATCCTCGTCGGCATCGGTTTCGTCATCTACGCCTGCATGGGAGGTCTAATCATTGCCAGGCGCGACGGGCATGTCACCGGTTGGTTGCTCACGCTGTCCGGGCTGATGATCGTCCTTGCCGACGGTTTCGCCCGCTTGCAGTTTGTCGGATCCGAGGCTTCGGCCTGGGTCGCGAGTTGGGCGTGGACAGCCATATTCGCCGTATTCGGTGCAATGACTCTCACGTTCCCTTCGGGACAACCGCCAAAAGGAACGAAGGCGTGGCCGAGAGTCGGTCGAATCGCCGTCTACTCCCTCCCAATCCTCGTCGCAATGTCGGCACTTACCCGGACACTCGGAGGACCGGAAGCAGAGAGCGAACAGATCAATCCGATCGGATTCCTACCCGGCTTCCTGAACAGTCTCTCACTACTTGCCGTGGTAGCGATCTTCACTGGAGGGACTATTTCGCTGATTGTCAAACGAAAACATGCATCCGGGACGGAGAGGGCCCAACTGACGTGGGTTGTGTTCGCCCTTGCCAGTTTCGTGACCCTCGTCGCTGCCACTTTCATCTACCTCTTCATGGCCGAGGTCATAACTGGCACGGACCCCGGCGACGACGCCTGGGCACCAGTCTTTATCACGATGGTTCTGTTCCCGGTGTCGTTTGCGGTTGCCATCCTCCGATATCGCCTTTTCGACATCAACCGGATCGTGTCGCGGACAGTCACCTACGCCATCGTGGCGACACTCCTCGCAGGTGCTTTCGTCGCTCTCGTGACCTTGCTCGGCACACTGGTCCCCGTTGACGACAGCAGTTGGCAAGTAGCGGCTTCGACTCTGGTGGTCGCGTCCCTTTTCAATCCGGCGCGGCGCAGAGTACGCGGTCTCGTCGACCGCCGGTTCAACCGCGCCCACTACGACTCACAGCTGGTTTCGGCGAGGTTCACCGACCAGATCCGAGACGAAATCGACCCACTTGCCATCGGCGAGGCTTGGGTGCGTGCGGTGGAATCCACGCTGCAGCCCTCAGACATCTCGTTCTGGTTGAAGGACCACCCGGCCGGAACGTAGCGACGGGCCACTGGCCTCGAGGGCGCAAGACCCGACCGGGTCTGCTCCCGGGGGCGAGCGTCGGGCGAGTACGGAACCCAATTTCCCCAGGAATTGACATAATGGGTTCTACGTTTACAAAGTGGAGAAGGTGACGCAGACAACGGCGAAGAAACGGGCCCCGCTCCCCGTTGAGTTCTATCGCTCGGCGGTTGGCAAGAAATGGGTCATGGCCGTCACCGGGATATTGATCATTGGATTTGTCCTCGCCCATATGGTGGGGAACTGGAAAATCTTCCTCCCTGATGTCGAGGGAATACCTGACATCGACGTGTACAGCGACGCTTTGCGCCAACTGTTTGTGCCGTTCCTCCCCCAAACCGTTGCGCTCTGGATTCTCCGCACCGGCCTCATCGTGGCCTTCCTTCTCCACATCCATGCCTCCTACGCGTTGACAGTGATGAACCGGCGTGCCCGCCCGACCAATTATCAAGCCCCCCGCAACTACATCGTCGCCAACTATGCGAGCCTCACCATGCGCTGGAGCGGCGTCATTTTTCTCCTCTTTCTCATCTTCCACCTGGCCGACCTCACCTGGGGAATCGAACCAGCGGCCACAAGCGTCTGGGAGCACGGTGAGGTTTACGCCAACTTCGTAGCGACATTCAGTCGCGCCCCGGTGACCATCTTCTACGTCCTGGCCATGATTGCCCTCGGATTCCACCTCTTTCACGGGGCCTGGTCGATGTTTCAGAGTCTCGGCCTCAACAACCCCAGATTCAATGTCTGGCGCCGCTACTTTGCGATCGGTCTGTCGGTCCTGGTAGTGGTGGGCAACAGCATCATGCCCCTGGCGGTCCTGTTCGGATTCATCGAGTGAGCAAATGACAAAACTAGACGCCAGGGTTCCACCAGGACCGATCGAGGAAAAGTGGGACAACCACAAATTCTCGGTCAAATTGGTCAACCCGGCCAATAAGCGGAAGTTCAAGATCATCGTGGTGGGCACCGGCCTGGCAGGGGCGTCGGCAGCCTCGACGCTCGCAGAACTCGGATACGAGGTCGACGCGTTCACTTTCCACGACTCCCCCCGGCGAGCGCACTCTATCGCAGCGCAGGGCGGAATCAACGCAGCCAAGAACTACCGGAACGACGGAGACTCGGTCTACCGCCTGTTCTATGACACGGTCAAAGGTGGCGACTACAGGAGTCGTGAGGCCAATGTCTACCGCCTCGCCGACGTCTCGCTGAACATCATCGACCAGGCCGTCGCCCAGGGTGTCCCGTTCGCCCGTGAGTACGGGGGGATGCTCGACAACCGATCCTTCGGTGGGGCGCAGGTAAGCCGCACCTTCTATTCGTCGGGACAGACCGGGCAACAACTCCTTCTCGGCGCATACCAATCGCTGATGCGACAGGTCGATGCCGGCACGGTCAACCTCCATACCCGCGCCGAGATGCTCGATCTTCTCACAGTCGACGGGCGGGCAGTGGGGATCATCGTGCGCGACCTCATCACAGGAGAGATCAGCAAACACACGGCCCACGCCGTGGTCCTCGCCACCGGTGGCTACTCCAACGTGTTCTACCTCTCCACCAATGCCATGGCCTCCAATGTCACCGCTGCCTGGCGAGCCCACCGCCGTGGCGCCGCCTTCGCCAATCCGTGTTTCACCCAGATCCACCCGACCTGCATCCCGGCATCAGACGAATTTCAATCGAAGCTGACATTGATGTCGGAGTCACTCCGCAACGACGGGCGCATCTGGGTGCCCAAAAAGGCTGACGAGAAACGCGCCGCTGATCAGATTCCGGAGTCGGACCGCGATTACTACCTGGAACGGATCTATCCGGCCTTCGGCAACCTGGTGCCGCGGGATGTCGCCAGCCGCGCCGCCAAACGACAGGTAGACGCGGGCAAGGGCATCGGCCCGCTCAAGAACGGCGTCTACCTCGACTTTGCCCAGGCGATTGCCCGAGACGGCCAGGCAGCGATCGCCGATCGCTATTCCAACCTCTTCGAAATGTACGACCGGATCACAGATGAGGACCCCTACCAGGTGCCGATGCGGATCTACCCGGCTCCGCATTACACGATGGGTGGCCTCTGGGTCGACTACAACCTCATGACCACCATTCCGGGCCTCTATGCGATCGGCGAGGCAAATTTCAGCGACCATGGGGCAAACCGGCTCGGGGCTTCGGCCCTGATGCAGGGTCTCGCCGATGGTTACTTCGTCCTTCCTTACACCATCGGTGACTACCTCGGCCAGTTCCTCAACCAGCCGGCACCAGACCCCAACGATGCGATGTTCGATGAGACAGCCACCGGTGTCGAGGACTCGGTGCGTGAGTTATTGGAGAATGGCGGCACCAGGTCTGTGGACCACTATCACAAAGAGCTCGGCAAGATCATGATCGAATATTGCGGAATGGCGCGGAGCGCGGCTGGTCTCAACAAAGCGATTGCCGAAATCCCCGATCTCCATCAGGAGTACAAGAAGGATGTGAAAGTCCTCGGCAGCGCAGACTCCCTGAACCAGAGCCTGGAGAAGGCACAAAGGGTCGACGACTTCTTCGAGCTCGCCGAACTGATGTGCATCGATGCCCTCGACCGGGAAGAGTCTTGTGGCGGGCACTTCCGCGAGGAGCATCAGACCGAGGAGGGCGAAGCGGTGCGTGACGATGCCAACTTCGCCTATGTGGCCGCCTGGGAGTGGACCGGCGACTCTCGCTCGCCGCAGTTGCACAAAGAAGAACTCGAATTCGAGACTGTTGCCCTGACCACCCGGAGCTACAAATGAACATCGTGCTCCAGGTGTGGCGGCAGAGTGGCCCGAACGCCGACGGTGGGTTCGAGACTTACCAGCTGCCAAACATCTCAGAGGAGATGTCGTTTCTCGAGATGCTCGATGTCCTCAACGAGGGATTGATCGATAAGGGTGAAGAACCGGTGGCATTCGACCACGACTGCCGGGAGGGAATCTGCGGCAGCTGTGGCGTGATGATCGACGGGCAGGCTCATGGCCCCCAGCCCGGGACCGCGACATGCCAGCTCCACATGCGCAAGTTCAAAGATGGGGCCACGATTGCTGTCGAACCCTGGCGCGCGGCCGGTTTCCCAATCATTAAGGATCTCGTCGTGGACCGGTCGTCATTCGACCGGATCATCGAAAGTGGGGGTTACATCTCAATCGATACCGGCTCAGCCCCCGATGCGAACCTGACCCCGATTCCCAAGGTGGTTGCCGATGTCGCTTTCGACGCGGCGGCCTGCATCGGCTGCGGCGCATGTGTGGCAGCCTGCCCCAACGGTGCCGCCAACCTATTCACCGCCGCCAAGGTGAACCACCTCAGCTTGTTACCGCAGGGCCAGGCCGAGCGGTGGAGCCGGGTGGAGGGGATGGTGGAGACTATGGAGAGTTACTTCGGGTCGTGCACCAACCATGGTGAGTGCGAAAAAGCATGCCCGAAACAGATCACTATCGACTTCATCGCGATGATGAATGCCGACTACGTCAAGGCAAAATTCAAAAACCGCCGCCTCGCCAGCCAGTCGTAGCTCGGAAACACGCCCAATAGGGACTATGGGCCTATTGCGACGCCTCAAACCGTGGGCGAAGATGACCGCGGGCATGGCGTTCTAGATGGGGGTTGTCCTCGTGGCGACCCCCATCCGTCTTCCCGGATGAGACCCGGGGCGGCACCAATTGGATCGCACGGGCCACCTCGCATCTGAGAAGGCCTTGAAATAGTCCTATCGGCCCTTGAACATGTTCAAGTTTCGCCTAGTCTTAACCGAAGGTATGGACACGGAGCGCGGTGTTTCACCATTCCGCGTAGTAGTCAGCCCGCAGGGGGGCTAAACGATTTATGGAACTTTGGAAACAAAGACGGGACGAGAGGGGATCGACTCTCATTGAAGCAGCCATTGTCTATGGGCTGCTTTTTCTCACGCTCTTTGCCGTTATCGAATTCGGGCTCGCCTTCAAAGACTGGCTGACGGTCAGTCACGCCTCCCGTGAAGGCGCACGAGCCGGCGCCACCTACGGCAACGACCCCCGCGCCGACATGCAGATTCTCCGCGACCTCGAAGGGCCACTCAAGGCAGCCTCGATCGCAAACGGCATCCAGATCAGGGTTTTCGAGGCCGGTACCGCGCCGCCAATCAACGGTTACACGTATACGCCTGGCACCGATGGCAGTGACCTCTCCCCTGGCGGAATTCTGGCTGGGACCACTTGCGATTGGACCCCATGTCCCGACCCGTGGAGGGCCTCTTACACCCCGCCGCCATGGCTCCCGTCCACTCGCGACATCGAAGCTCCGTTTACCGACCGCATCGCCATACAGATTCAGTTCACCCACAACTGGCTGACCGGGTTTTTCTCGCCGGCCGCTGACTTTACAACCACGACCGACTTCCAAATCGAACCCCAGGTATTCAGCTCATGAGAAGGATCTTCAAAAGGTCCGGCGATCGTGGAGCTTCTCTGGTGGAAGCGTCGATGGTGTTGCCCATACTCATCTTGCTCGCAATCGGGATCTCGGAGATCGGATTCCTGGTGATCGACTATATGACTGTCACCAACTCGGCACGGGAAGGCGCCCGAACAGGCGCCGCCGCCGCCGACTACAACGACATAGTGTCCGGGTTAGATGCCGACGATCTCATCCTCGAATCCGTCGAGGAGGCGGCCTGTAACCTCCGCTTTGGGGATCTCGAGGAGGTGACGATCTACCTCGCCGACGTCAATGGAGACCCGGTGTCGGGTTCCGTCAACCATTACACCCCCGGTGGTGGAGGCCTTCAATGTGGCAGCTCGGCCAATGGGCTTACTTGTGACAATGGGTGTCCGTGGGCGCCGGCCTCCCGGGACCGGGAACCACCGGGATTCGACGTCCTCGGTGTCGAGGTGATATTCAGCCATACCGGCGTAACCGGACTCTTCCCGTTCCCCACCGTGAACTGGACGGAGCGGGCAATCATGCAGATCGAGCCAGATACGAGGGGTAGCCAATGATCAGCTTTCTGAAGAACAAGTGGAAGGAAGACCGCGGCGCCGCCCTGGCGATCGTCGCCTCGTCCCTATTCCTGCTGATGGGAATCGCCTCGATCAGCGCCGACGTCGCCTGGTATTACCTCCACGCCAGCCGGGTGCAGCGAGCCGCCGACGCAGCAGCACTCGCCGGTGTCGTTTATCTCCCCGTGGCACCGGGCACTGCCAACAGCACAGCTCTCGATATCGCCAACCGCAACGGATATCTCGATGGCGAGGTGGCGACAAACACGACGGTCTCACCAGCCGCTATCGGAGAAAACCAGCTGCAAGTCCGCATTTCCACCGAGGTCGATACCTTCTTCGCCAAGGTTCTTGGTTGGGACACCATGACCATCGCCCGATCCGCTGTGGCTGAGTACATCCCGCCTTTGAAACTGGGAAGCCCCGACAACCAGTTCGGAGATAGCTGCAAGCCAACCCAGCCAGGATGTACGTCCACGAGCAACTTCTGGGCCAACATCCATGGCAAGTGGACCCAGACCAGTTATGGCGACGCCTATGCTTCTTGGTGCGATCCCAATAACACGTTTACCTGTTCACTCAACCCGAGCCGACGCTCAACGGGTTATCTCTACGGGATCGAGTCGGGTTCCTCTTTCACCGTCCAGTTCATCGACGTCGGGTTCCACAACAATTCAGGCGTGACCACGGGTGACACTGTCCGCACCGGCGACCGGGGCTGCGAGGACGGAGGCTGGGGTGGAGGCGCTACTACCTCGAACCTCTGTGGGGCCACAATGAGAGTCAACCTCTACGCGCCCGACCCGACCCCACTCGACATATCGAACAACGCACTGCTCTGCACCGCAGACATTCCCCCGACTCCTCAAGTTGCCGAGGCCGCACCCTACGTCTGGCTGACACCTGACGGGCAAGCGTGCTGGACACAGTCCGGGACCGGGATCTTCATTGTCCAGGTGGTGCAAGTCGATCCGGGGAATCAGAACCAACGCTCGGGCTTGAACCGCTATTCGGTGAGATCCACCACTGGAAATCTCTTCGGGTTGGGAGACTTCTCGCTCTACAACAACGTACCCGGGAGCACCTCGACGTTCTATCTCGCCGAGGTCGAGACCTTCTATCACGGCAAGACATTCGTAGTCGAGATGTACGACCCTGGAGAGTTTAGTGGTGGTGGCACCGCCCAACTCGAAATCTGGGATCCGCCCGGCACAGGACCATTCGACGGTGGTGAATGCCGCGTGTATTCGAGGAACAACGTCACCGACCCCTGGAACCTGACCGCGACGAATGCTGCTGGCACTGAATGTCAGGAGCTGGTCTCCTCAGGCGAGTACAACCGCCGTTGGCTCAAGTTTGAGATCGACCTCCCGGCGACGTATTCCTGCGGGGCCGACTGTTGGTGGAGGGTCAACTACATCTATCCGACTGGTGGGGTTCAAGACACCACCACGTGGCGGGCGTACATGGTCGGCAACCCGATCCACATCATCGACTGATCGACTCGGTCTGGATCATCGGGGTCTAACCTGCCCTGATGATCAATCCCCCGCATTACATGCCGGCGCTGGTGACACCATTCACGATGCGCGGCGAGATCGATCTCAAGGCATTTCAAAAGAATGTCCGCATCCTCGCCGGGACCGGCATGCACGGATTTGTCATCGCCGGCTCCAACGGGGAGGGCCCGTACCTCGAACCCGGAGAACGACTCAAACTGACCAGGTCGCTACGACGTCGAAACGCACACCTCATGGTTGGAATTTCGGGAGAATCGACCAGAATCGCGCTAACCCAGGTCGAGGAGGCGGTTGACGCCGAAGCCGACTCGGTGTTGGTCATGACGCCCACTACCGCCGCCAGAGGTCGCGACGATGCCATGGCCGAGCACTACAAGGTGATTGCCGACACATCCAAGCTCCCCGTTTTCCTCTATTCGGTCCCGTCAGTCACCGCATACAACCTGCCGATAGCGATCGTCGCCAAACTGGCACGCCATCCCAATATCGTTGGAATGAAAGACTCATCCGGTGACGTCGTTCGACTCCAGTCGATCGTCGATGCTGTCCCCAAGGATTTCATGCTCTTCTCCGGATCCTCCAAGGCGCTCACGGCCGCTATGGCCGTCGGTTGTTACGGGGCAATCACCGGGTCGGGCAACTACCTCCCCCGCCTCGTCCAGGAGACCATGGCGAAGGCGAAGGCCGACCCTGCATCTGCCCGCCGACTTCAGAAACGCCTCAGCTCCATCAGCAGTGATGTCGAGGCCCTCGGAGTGCCGGGTGTCAAGGCCGCAGCCAAGGCGGCCGGCCTAGAACCCGGCTATCCACGACTTCCGCTGACTCGGCTCAGCCGGGGCCACGAAACGTCGATAGCCAAACTCATCAGCTAGACGACTGCCTCCGCACTCTTGCTCCCCCTCCTTCAGGAGGGGGTGGCCGTCGCGAAAAGCAGCGGCCGGGGGTGGACGGGAAAACCACACGTTTGATCTGCGTTGGTGTCTTGGTGCCTACCCTCCCCTCGCTGACGCTGCGTCTCGGCTCCGCCGAGACGTTGGAGATTTTGGCTCCGCCAAAACTCCTCGGGTACTCCCTCCGCAAGCGGAGTGAGGAAGGCAAGCCCATCCTCAGTCGAGGGTGCCTGGTGGGCTCACCCATTCGGTGGGTTGGCCGGTGACTGATGCGATGTGATCGAAGTCGTGGTCATAGTGGAGGATCGTGAGATCCGATGCCAAGGCTGCGGAGGCGATGATCAAATCGATCGGTTTCGCATGACGATGCAATCCTCGCTCAGCCATCAGAACCGCGAGCCTAAGTGATCGATCCATTACATCGGTAGTTACCGGAGCGTCGAGGAGCAATAGGCGTTGGGAAGATAGGTGGGAGACCAAGCTCGACCGTTCCGAATAGGCGAGCTCGAGGTCTACGGCGCGGCACGTCCAAATCATGTCGAGAAGAGCAAGCTCCCGCAGTCGGCCAGCGACGTGGGCCTGACGCTTACGGGTCCAAACCGAGGTGTCAATCAGGAAAGCCATCAGGTGGCGGTTCTACGCTCCGAGCTTCCGCCAACAGTTCGACGGCGTTCGGTTCCAGCCCATCTCCCAGTTCGTCGATATGTCGCAGTGTCGATTCGATTCTGACCAGTTTTCTCAATGCTTCCTCCACGGTTCCTTTGATGGTTTCGGCATCCGCGAACTCCCTGGCAAGAGCAAGCAGGTCATCATCGATATCTATCAAACGTTTGGTCACCGTGCAAGTATATCCTCCTACACTCTATTTGTATATATCACGGGAGTCGAGGGATTTGAGTGATTACTCAAACTTGGGCGATCGGGTTATCCTACGGGCGTTCGATCAATGACAGGAGATGTCAATGTCCAAGTTTCTCAGTGAGGAATGGGCCGCCGAGGCGACCAGCGCACTCAACGCCCACGAAGGATTCAAAAACGCCATCGGCGCCGCCGATCTAGGGATCCAGTTCCAAACCACCGACGCCCCAGAGGGTGAAGTGGACTATTTCTTGTCCACTGCGGGCGGCAACGCCACCCTGGCTGTCGGCGAGCTCGAAAACGCCGATGTCACCGTCAAACAGTCCTACGACACAGCCGTGGGGATTGCCAAAGGTGAACTCAACACGCAGACCGCGTTCATGACCGGCAAGCTCAAAGTGTCAGGCAACCTGGCCAAGCTGATGATGCACCAGTCGGCCGTTCAGCAGTGGGGCGCTGCCGTTTCAGATATGGACGTCGAATTCTAAATTCCTTGTCGAAACGGTGACCGCCCATTCGTCATAGTGTTGTAAGGCGTCACCAAACCAAGGAGAAAAAGATGCCCAGATATGCAGCTCTGATCTATTCGCCAGCAGAAACCGAAGGTATGGATATTCCACCGGAGCAGATGCAGGAAGTTATGTCGGAGTACAACGAGTTCAGCGCGGCGGCAGCCGATGCCGGGGTAATGGCGGGTGGCGAAGCTCTTCACGACACCACCACAGCCACAACCATCAGAATCAAGGGCAAGGGTGGCGATGCCGTGCTCACCGATGGGCCGTTCGCAGAGACCAAGGAGGTTCTGGGCGGCTTTTACCTCCTCGACGCCTCCGATTTGGACGAAGCCCTCAAGTGGGCCCAGCAAATTCCCGGGGCGTGGCGCGGGACGGTCGAAGTCCGGCCCTGCGTCGACTTCGAGGGTTAGTTCCGCTTTCTGCGAAACGGGCCACGATGTATTGACGAAAAGGGTCGGGCGAAAGCCCGGCCCTTTTAGTCGACCAGACCCAATTCGACGACGGCGTCCCGCTCCTCCACCAATTCGGCCACTGACGCGTCGATCCTGGCACGGGAGTAATCGTCGATCTCCAGCCCCTGGACGATCTCCCATTTGCCCTCCCGGGTGATACAGGGGAAAGAGGAGATCAAGCCCTCAGGCACTCCGTAGGAGCCGTCTGAAGTGACCCCCATCGATACCCAGTCGCCTTCGGTGGTATCCATTACCCAGTCACGCATGTGGCTGATGGCAGCGTTGGCTGCGGAGGCGGCCGAGGAAGCGCCACGGGCATCGATGATCGCCGCGCCTCTCTTGGCCACGGTCGGGATGAACGTGGAATCGACCCATTCGTGATCGCCAACCAATTCGTAAGCGCTCTCGCCGTCGACCTCGCAATGGAACAGGTCCGGATATTGAGTCGCCGAGTGGTTGCCCCAGATCGTCATCCGGCGAATCGACGAAACCGGACGACCGGTTTTCGCAGCAAGTTGGCTCTTGGCGCGGTTGTGATCGAGTCGGGTCATCGCCGTGAAGTTTGCCGAGCCCATACCGGCGGCATTTCCACTCGCTATCAGACAGTTGGTGTTGGCCGGGTTTCCCACCACCAACACCTTGACATCCGGCGACGCAGACGTCGCAATCGCCGCACCCTGCACCGTGAAAATGGCTCCGTTGGCGGAGAGGAGGTCTCCCCTTTCCATGCCGGCTTTCCGAGGCATCGCCCCAACCAGGAGTGCGAAGTCGGCATCACCGAACGCCACTTCAGGATCGGCTGTTTTCACCATTCCCGACAGAAGGGGAAATGCACAATCCTCGAGTTCCATTGCCACCCCGTCGAGAGCGGGTAATGCCGGAGGAATCTCCAACATCTGGAGTTGTACAGGTTGGTCAGGGCCCAGCATTTCCCCGGAGGCGATTCGGAAAAGCAGGCTATAACCAATTTGGCCAGCGGCGCCAGTGACCGCAACCTTCACAGGTGATTTCATGCCTTTGAGAGTACCTCTCGTCAACTCCCACTCCAAAGACGACGTAGCAGAGTCCCGCGCTCTGGCTCCCGCCCCCGAGCGCAGCGATGGAGGGGGGGTGGGCGTTGCGAAAA
>JBGTFH010000041.1:0-4426 GCA_041747375.1 Acidimicrobiia bacterium | reverse complement strand
CGGTTGGGTCGTTGACACATACCAGTTGAACCTCACATGGGTGCCTGATCCGTTCGCATCGAGGTGATAGGTCCCGGTGCCCACGAGGTCACCCCTCACGACGGCGCGGATCTTGTTCGGCTTGTCGACTTCGATCGTCTTGACGTCAAAAGTCATCGAATAGAGGAGCGGGCTCCGGATCGTGTAATTGGCGCGGGCCCCGACACCGGTGGCATCACCCTCGACGACCAGGTCCGATCGCGTCACCGATGGCCACCACGCCTGGAAATCCTCAGGATGGGAGAGAACCTCGAAGACGTGCTCGATCGGGGCAGTCAGCTCCCATTCCGTGTCGAACATGTAATGGACCAATTGGTCCTCCTTTCACATCCATTTTTGCCATACGCCCGATACGAGAGTGTTACGGAGACCGGACCAGATTTCGGCAGGTCCCTGCGACGAATGTGGCGAGACTCCCCAGGGCCAGCCGGGCGATGACAATCACGACGGTGGACCGGCTCATCCACCCCGATTGCAGCAGGTTCCATCGTCCCCTCGACGACCGCCCGGAACCCAGACCAGTGCCTTCAATGGCGACCCTCACGACCTGACCCAGATCCCTACGGACACCGGCTGCATCGTCTCAGATACCACGCTGGACCATCCGTCGGCAATGCCGCCGACGTCGAGCTGCTCGCGCAACCTCCCGGCGAACTCGTCCATCACCCGCTCCGCGTCGTAGCGGGAGCGGTTAAATCGACGATCGACCACTGTTTGCACCCGGCGCCGCAACGGGTCGAAGATGGCGGCCACACTCAGAGTGGCGGCGGCGACGAGTGCCGGCGACTCTCCCACACCAGGAATCCAGTTGGGCATCCCGACGACCACCAGTCCAAAGAGAGCAGCCAGCAGACCGACGACGATGGCGTAGGAGACCGTCCTCGAGAGCAACCTGTCGATCTCGAACAATCGGTAACGGGAGACTGCAACACCGACCGTTATCGGGATCGCCATGCCCCCCATGACCCAGAGATACACCGCCGCGTGGTCTTCGGGCAGAACGTTGCCCAAGGCCGTAATCACGAGGAATACGAGCCCCCCGAGCACCAACCACCGGTACTGGTGGCGCTCAACCCCCCTGCTGCGTTTCCACCGTCTCACCAGGGAGGCCACCGCGCCAAGAGTGACCACGAGGACCAGACCAAAGCCCCCGTTGACAAACCATGTGGTCGTGTTGGCCAGCCAGTCGGTGGCCAGCGGACTGGGCAAACCGGTGGCATCCATGGGCTCCGGCGTGACAAGGAAGGAAAAGACAGCGATGGCGCCCAAGACCCCCAGTGCTATCGCCATATACCGGTCGAGACGTCCTTCAACACGTCCGGAGGGGAATATGAGAAGCATCCAGATGATCCCAAGCCATGGGAATACTCCGAGAACGACGTTGATCAACTCTGCCCAAACCCGGACCTCCAGCGACCCCACCGGGCTAAAGGCGAAGACGAGACAGAAGAAGCTAACCCCCCAAGCAACTCCGATCCCCAGCATCGCTGACCCCACGCCATTTCCCGGGCGTTTCCAGAGGATCAATGCCCCCACCGGCGCCCACACCACCCATGTCACCGGCCAAAGCCGATCGCCACCTTCGAGCCCGCCCCAGATGGCGCCCGCAACCACACCAGCGATCGAGACGACCACAGCCGCGATGAGAACCGCCTTCCTCACTGGCGCACCCATACGCCGACCGAGGAGGGTTGCATCGTCTCCTCGACTACCTCGACCCACCCGTCAACGACGTCATCGACATCGACCTCGTCGCGCAGGGAACCGGCGAATTCGTCCATCACTTGCTCGGTGTCATAGGCAGATCGGTTGAAATGACGATCGACCCATCTTTGCACCCGTTTCCTCAGAGGATTGAACAGCGCTGCCACTGCCAAGGTCGAAGCAGCGACCGACAGCGAACCCTCGAACTGAGACCCGATCGCGGTCACCAAGCCCACGTAGATTGCAGCCAACAACGCTATGACCACGGTGTAGGACACCGTTCGCGAGATGATCCGGTCGATGTCATAGAGCCGGTACTTGAGAACAGCGATAGCGATGGACGCGGCGAGAGCACCGAACATGGCGATGGTCAAGGTCTGAAACCACCGATGCGTTCCTGATCCTCCATCGAGTGTCCCTGTTGCAATCGAGTACAGGAACTGACCCACGTACGATGCCGCCACCAGACTGGTCGAAGCGGCGAACCATTTGATCTGTGTCCGGGTTTCCGCGCTTGCACGAACGAACCTGGACCGGATGGACCAGGCAGCGGCGAGGACGGAGACTGCGAGAACCGCGAATCCGAATGACAGGTATTCGATGAACGGCCTCGCGCCATCGAGTCCGAACGGATTGTCGACCCACTGAATACTCTCGAGCGGGCCGGGCACTACTGCGAATAAGGTGGTCGCGAGGACCATTCCGCCGACACCTGACCACAATACCGGTCGCCAACCCGGGCCGGGTAGACGACCGTCCGAGAAGTGGAGGACAAGGACACAGGCCATCAGGCCAATCGCCCACACCCAACTCCAGTTGCCGACCCAAGCAGCAAACTCCCCCAGCGGGAGGGATCCGGGGTTCGTGAGAACGCTGTAGATCGCGTACTCCGTGGAAAGGGTGTTGAGGCACAGCGACAGACCTATCGCTAGACAGATCCAACCAACCGAATGCCCCTGACGTCGTTTTGCGATCATCCACCCCACAACGGAGAAGACCACGCCATCTAGAGCAAGCAAGAGCGGCGTCGTCCGATTGCCGAACGCGAACTCGGCGGGAGTTCCGAAGTTTGCTATCCAGAAGCCAGCCATCACGGCAGCCATCGCCGCCGAGACTCCAAGGACAATTGTGGGGTTGTGGCGACTCAACCGAGACGACGGAGGTGCGGACGGCTCTGACATCATTGTCGCACCCAGACTCCCACCAACGATGGTTGCATGGTCTCCTCGACCACCTCGACCCATCCGTCCACGACATCATCGACATCGACCTCGTCGCGCAGGGAACCGGCGAATTCGTCCATCACTTGCCCGGTGTCATAGGCAGATCGGTTGAAATGACGATCGACCCAACTTTGCACCCGTTTCCTCAGAGGATTGAATAGAGCTGCGACTGCCAGCGTTGAGGCCGCAACTGAGAGCGAGTTCTCGAACTGAGACCCGATCGCGGTCACGAGGCCTACGTAAATTACCGCCAAAACCGCAATCACCACGGCATACGCCACCGTGCGGGAGATCAGGCGATCGATGTCGTACAGCCGGTACTTGAGCACCGCTATGGCTATCGAAGCCCAGACTGCGGTCAAGGCCATAGCAAAGACCACATTGTTGAGCGTTATGTTGAATTCGAGGAACGAGAAAGCGAAGGCCGTGAACAAAGCGATCGCAGCGACGAAGAACCACTTGATCTGATGACGTTCCACGTCGTCGGATCGGCGCCACCTGACGAAGGTGGAGACGACGGCAGGGATCGCCATTGCGAAAGCCACGAGCATCAGAGGTTCCCAGCCGGTGAAGCCATCGATACCCCAGGGATTGTCGAAGATGACACACTCCTCTACGGCTGTCGACGGAAACACACAGACCGTGTCCGACAGGAAGAAGGACAACTCAGAGACCCCCGCCGCGAAGATGGCCACGTGTCCGACCCTGCCCCACCTCCGGTTGAGAGGCCGCCCGGTTGGGAACCAGAGGGGTAGCAGCACCAGGGCCGCTACGAATTGGGTGATCCAGGCGAGGTCGGAGAGGTGCATCGAGAGCACGACCAAGGTGTCGCTGTCTTGCTCCAGGGACCAGGGGACCAGGGCATTGCTCGCACCGAGGGTCACCAAAGCAGCTGCCATGACCGTCATGAGCAAACCCATACGGTTCTCGGGACGCTTAAAGGAGAGAAAGGCCCCCACGAGGGTCCCTGCGATTACCGGGATGAAATAGATGTCCTCGGAGACGAGTCGCCCGCCGGATTGCTCGATCACGCTGAACAAGAGAAGTCCAACGACTACGACCGTATATACGACAAGGCCGGCAGCCAACATTTTCGACCAGCGAGTCAAATTCTCATCCAAACACTCACGCTGGCAGGTTGCATGGTGTTGGTCACAACACCTCGCCATCCTTCCAAAATGGCGCCGGCGTCGACTCGGTCCCGCAGCGATTTCGAGAACTCGGCCATGACCAGTTCGGCCTGAAAGTGGGATCGGTTGAACCGGCGATCGACAACCGACTGAACCCGTCGTCGCAGAGGGCTGAACAGTGCCGCTACTGCCAGTGTGGTCCCGGCGACTACCAACGGATCGCTGAACCTGGTCCCGACGACTGCGGCAACGATGGCGACAGCACCCAGGAGAAGGGCGACGACCACGGCATAACTGACGGTGCGGGAGATGAGACGGTCGATGTCATAG
>JBGTFH010000040.1:0-5465 GCA_041747375.1 Acidimicrobiia bacterium | reverse complement strand
GTCTCGCAACGCCTGGAGATCCTGAATCTGGCGATCGAGCCGCCCCCGCCAACCCTGGCTGAGACGCGCCCAGTCCGCCTTGCTCGGCGTCGAGTCGTGGGGCAGGTTCTCTAATGCGGCGGCAATCTCGCCGAGGGTGAGTCCCACCTCCTGGCCGGCTCGAATAAGAGCCACCCGACGCAAAGTCGCCCGGGGGTAGCGCCTCTGATTCCCGTCGGTCCGCTGCGACCGAATTAGATCTTTCGTCTCGTAGAAGCGAAGGGCCGATGTCGCCACTCCGGAACGTTGGGCTAGCTCTCCAATGCTGAGGTGATCCATATCCGGATCATAGGGGATTACCTAAAGTCAACTTTAAGTATGGCTCTGCGACCTGGACCATTTCGCCACTTCGGTCTCGAGGTCGAGAGGCATGACTGCTCCCTTGTCGGCGTACTCGCCCCACGCTTCCCGGGGGAGGGTCCACATGATTTCAAACTGATTTCCATCGGGGTCAGCGCCGTAGAGGGAGATGGTTACCCCGTGATGCGATTGGCCGGTGAGGGCACTGTTGGTCCGCAGCTTGTCGCGGAAATAGATCATGTCCTCGACGTCGGCCACTTCCCAGGCGAGGTGGTAGAGCCCTGCCGTGTGCTGTGAAGACTTGGGAGCCGCCCCGCCAAAAAGGCCAAGGTCGTGGTGGTTGTCGGAACCCGGTGCGGTCAAGAAGACTGCCTCCATCCGGGGCTCTTCTGTCATGACGTCGAAATCGAGGACCTTCGTGTAGAAATCGCGAGCCCGTCCAACATCTGTCACGAAGAGAACCGAGTGGTTGAGATTCATGGTTGCCATGCGAAGTTCAACCGCGCTGGGGCAGAGGTTGTTCCTTCTCGGAAAGTTGAGCGACGAGGTCGGTTGGTGAAGACGTCGGGATATTGCAGGCGAAGTCCCGGCACACATAGGCGAGAGCTATCCCGTTGTCCGATGTCCGGCCCGCCAAGAGCGGGATCGCTTGAGTTGGGCCTGAGGACTGAGCTAGAACCGAATAGGGCCGATAGCCTGACCAGTAAGCCGCGGTGAGGCTGGAACGGTCGTCTCCGACGATGGCAACCTCTTTCGTTCCGGTGTTCATGGCCCAAGCCACCCCGAGATGATGTCCAACCATCGACGGGTATTGCTCGGCAAGTCGGCCCACCCCGGCGAGCGCAGACCCAGCGGCGTCGCGACGGTCGATATCCCCGGTGAGCAGCGATGCGATGAGCAGAGCCTCGGCCGCCATTGCGTTGCCTGACGGCAGGGGGTTGTCGGTGAGGTCTTGGGGCCGTTTGATCAACTCTTCGGAGTCGTCAGATGTTGAGAAAAAACCTCCGTCTTCATTCGCAAACCGGGAGAACTCATCGACCAGCGATATTGCGTGGTGGTACCAGACCTCTTCACCGGTCGCCTGAAAGAGAGCGAAGAACGCAAGCGCCATTGCAGCGTTGTCATCGAGGAAGCCATTGCCGGAGGCCACCCCTTCTCGCCAGGACCGCTGCAGTCTCCCATCGGCAAACATCTCGCTGCGGACGAAGTTTGCGGCTTTTGCTGCCGCTTCGAGATATAAAGAGTCGCCGAGCGCCGCTCCCGCCTCGGCCAGGGCCCGTATAGCAAGGCCGTTCCACGAGGCGATGACTTTGTCGTCCAGGCCCGGTCGCACTCTGGTTGAGCGGTGCTCGCGCAACCTCGATGTGATCCGTTCCAGATTGGGCGGCTCGTCACTCCCTGGATCGAGATGGAGGATGTTGGCGCCTTCGAAGTTCCCTGCCGGGGTGAGTCCAAAATAGGTTGCTGCTTCCTCGGCGTCCTCACCTACAACGTCTCCGAATTCATCCATGGTCCACACATAGAACGTGCCTTCTTCCCCCTCCGAGTCGGCATCTTCGGCCGAGAAGAAACCACCATCCGGATGACGTAGATCGCAAAGTAGATAATCGAGAGTCGACCGGGCCACGCGTAAGAAGCGATCCTCTTCCAGTTCTATACCTGCCCAAAGGTAGATCCGGGCCAGCTGGGCGTTGTCGTAGAGCATTTTCTCGAAGTGGGGGACCAGCCACTTCCGGTCAACTGAATACCGGGCAAATCCGCCACTGAGGTGGTCGTGGATTCCCCCATCGGCCATGCGATGCAAAGTGAACCGCAAAGGCTCGTCGACCGAAGGGTGGGCCCCTCGAGCCCTGAGGAGGAAATCGAGTACTGGCTGTTGTGGAAACTTGGGGGCCGACCCGAATCCGCCAAACGTGGCATCAAACGTGCGGAGGATTGTCTGCACAGCAGCGTCTAACTGCTCGCCGGAGATCGGGGGACCGGGTGGAATGAGGCTGGAGATGGCACCGACAAGTTGTTCCGCCTGAGCTTGAACCTGGTCACGTCTCGTCTCCCAAGCTTCCGACATCGCTTCCAGCACCTGTCCGAAAGAGGGCATGTCGTGGTGGGGGCGATCGGGGAAGTAGGTGCCGGCGAAGAAAGGCTTTCCTTCCGGGGTCATGAAGACAGTCATCGGCCATCCCCCATGGCCGGTCATCGCCTGCACCGCCTCCATATATATCGAGTCAACGTCGGGCCGTTCTTCTCGATCAACCTTGATGTTGACGAACCTGTCGTTCATGACCGCAGCGGTCTCGGGATTCTCGAAGGACTCATGGGCCATGACATGACACCAATGGCAAGCGGAGTACCCCACCGAGAGAAGGACAGGGACGCCGCGCTCTCGGGCTTCCTCAAACGCCTCCTCCGACCATTCCCACCAGTTGACAGGGTTGTCTTTGTGCTGCAGGAGATACGGGGAGGTCGCCTCAGCGAGTCGATTGGGCACGAACCAATGGTAGGCGGCGCTCAGATGAGTGGTCCCTTAGCTCTTCACCCAAACACCTACCGACGAAGGTTGCATCGTTTCTGCGACGACTTCGACCCAGTCTTCGATGAGGCTGTCGGGGTCGACTTGGTCTCTCAGTGCCGCGGTGAATTCGTTAATCACCTTTTCGGCGTCGTAGCGGGACCGGTTGAACCGCCGGTCAACCACCTGTTGGACCCTGTGCCTTAAGGGGTTGAACAGTGCGGCCACGGCCAGGGTCGCTGCGGCGACGACGAAGGGTTCGTCGGAGGGGAGAAATGTGGTGAGAAGGGTGGTGAATCCGAAAAACACCAGCCCGAGCAGCCCCACGACCACGGCATAAGAGAGGGTTCGGGAAATGACCCTGTCGATTTCATAGAGCCGATAGCGGAGAATTGCCATTGCGATCGACCCCACGATGGAGACGGGCACCAGGGTCCACAGCACTGCCCCCACCACGTCGTTTTCACTCCATGTACCCACGAGAAGCGCGATCCCTACCACGAATGTGTAGGCAAACCACTTCAGCTGCTGGCGCTCTACACCTCGGGAACATGCGTATCGCACGATGACATGAGCCACCGAGCCGACAACGGTGACCACGATGAGCGGGATAGTTATGAACGCGGGGGGCGAGGGCGCTCGGAGAACGGGCTCGTAGAAAAACCCCCCGTGCTCGAGTGGGAGGGTGAGGGCGTCGTAGGCCGCGACCAGCATCAGCCACGGAAAGAGCCAGACCACTCTGCCCAGCCACCCGGGGAGCGGTCGTCCGGTGGGGAAGATCACGACCATCAGGAGCAGGAGGATCACCCACCAACTCTGAAACACGCTACTGAGAGCCAGGGGGAGGGTTCCCCCGGCCAGATGTTCGGCCGGAAGGGCCTCGACAGCCACGGCCCCGAAAGCCTGTTGGAGGGAGGCGGCGGTACCCGATGCGACCAAGAGCCAGGTGACAGGGTGTCCGGGCACCCGGATCACGAGGATCAGGGTAACGGCCACCAGGAAGACCCCGCCGATGGCAGCTTCGAGAACGAAATCGTAAAGCGGTATGTCCGGATGTGCCGACCTGGTATGGAGCGTGAGCGCGGCCGTTAGGAGGTCCATGACGAATCCGAACGCCACGACGGCGATCAGGAAGCGGCGTAAGATGCGTCTGCTCATTTCGTTAATGCGCTCATCCTTCGACGGTCAGTGTTCCTTCCATGCCTGCCTCAGGGTGTCCCGGGATCGCGCAGATGAACCGGTACTGCCCTGGTGGCGCCGGGAAGGTGACGGGTATCTCGGCTCCGATTGGGACTCGGAGATCAACCCCCAACTCCTCGATGGTGAAGGTATGCCAGAACAAATCCTTGTTCTCGAGCGTCACTGTCACCTCGCCGGCCGGGGCGGTCAGCTCGGTCTCGGAGAACGCAACATTCTCGGAGGTCAGATGAATCCCCTCGACCCCGGTCTCGGTCCGGCCGGTCGTTGCCCCCCAGACGAGCAGCCCCCCCAGCAAGAGGGCCGAGGTGACCAGCACAGCCCACGGAGCCGCCGTCGGTGGCGAGGCCCGGCGGACGAGGAAGCCACTTGCTGACGCCAGCCCGAGGAACGCCACCGCAGCCAGTGACGAAGAGATGAGTACCGATGACCTCGCCGACCCCGCCCGAATGTTGGTCAGAGCCGCAGCGAGCATGAAATAGAGGGTTATCCCCGATACCAGCATCATGCCGACGGCCCCCCAGGTTCCCCGGCGCACCCGGGTCAACCATGCTGCCACGGCGAACCCGACGGTCACCACTGCTCCCTCCAAGTCTCCGATGGCCAGCGACACAGCACCCATGGCCACCGTGGCGACAACGCGGCAATGAAGACGAGGCGGCGCCATGTCAACCACCTAACGGACGGGGCCTCGCCGGTCTTGACCCGTGGTGTGGTCCCGAGGCTCACCGCTCACCCTCTTGGTCGTCGACGAGGGAGTGGAGCGCCCCACCCAACATGATGATGGGAAGGACAATGTTGGCCACAGCCACTACCGCATCGGGAGGTGGCAACTCCCGGGTCATTACCTTGTGACTCACCGGCTCGCCCACGGCGCCGGCGACGAACATAGCGGAGAGAAAGGCCAGCCAGGCCCGGCCTCTGCGTCCAGCCCTTCCCGGCCGCTGCGACAGCGCGACCGCCATCCACCTCTGGGCGATCATGTTCCACGGTGCGGCAAGACCGGCACCGTCAGTGCCGCTGATCACACCGGCTCTCACAGTTTTCCCGGTTCGGATACCCAAAGGCTCCGCCACATAGCCTCGCTTGATCGAGATCAGGCTGCCGGCCACGAAGGCCGCGGTATAGGCGAAGGCCGCCTTCCTTGCGACATTGAGACCTTTCGTCATTTCGACCTCCTTTTCTCACCGGTTTACGGGTGGACCGTTCCGGAACCGTTACGAGATTTACGGGAACCAGTTCCTTTCATTGGCTTCTCACCCAGACTCCGACGAAAGAGGGCTGCATCGTTTCTGCGACGACTTCGACCCAGTCTTCGACGAGGCTGTCGCGGTCGACCCTGTCTCTGAGCGACGCGGTGAACTCGTTGATCACCTTTTCGGCGTCGTAACGGGACCGGTTGAAACGGCGGTCCACTATC
>JBGTFH010000039.1:0-1505 GCA_041747375.1 Acidimicrobiia bacterium | reverse complement strand
AGCACTTCACAGTCCCATCCCATCAGCTCACCGAGGACTCTTTCGCCGAAGGCTTCGGTTTTGACGGTTCTTCGATTCGTGGGTTTCAGCAGATCCAGGAATCGGACATGATCCTCATTCCAGATCCAGACACCGCGGTCGAGGACGTGTTCCGTGACCACAAGACATTGATGCTTTATTGCTTCGTACACGATCCCCTCACCGGTGCCCCCTATGACCGTGACCCCCGCTACGTGGCAAAGAAGGCTGCGGATTATCTGATCAGCACCGGAATTGCCGACCTGTCCTATTGGGGCCCGGAGGCGGAGTTCTACATCTTCGATGACGTGAGATTCGGGCAAAACCAGCACTCAGGGTTCTATTATCTCGACTCCGAGGAAGGCGCCTGGAACTCAGGAAGAGTCGAAGAAGGGGGCAACCTGGGACACAAGCCTCGCTACAAAGAGGGGTACTTCCCGGTTCCGCCCACCGACCATTTCCAGGACCTCCGGTCGGAGATGACGGCGAACCTCGAGGCAGCCGGCATCGAGATCGAGGTCCAACACCACGAAGTGGGCACGTCGGGGCAGGCCGAGATCGATATGCGGTTCGGTGAGCTGCTCCGCACCGCCGACAACGTGACCCTCTACAAGTACATCGTCAAGAGCACGGCTTGGAAGGCCGGCAAGTCGGTTTCGTTCATGCCCAAGCCGGTGTTTGAAGACAACGGTTCTGGCATGCACGTTCATCAATCGCTCTGGACCGACGGCAAGCCCCTCTTCTTCGACGAGGGTGGCTACGCCGGTCTGTCCGATATGGCTCGCTGGTACATCGGTGGTTTGCTCAAGCATGCTCCGGCGGTGCTGGCATTTGCCGCTCCGACTACCAACTCGTATCGACGTTTGGTCCCCGGATACGAGGCACCAGTCAACCTGGTGTACTCGAGCCGTAACCGGTCGGCCGCGATTCGGATTCCGCAGTACTCGCAGGCTCCGGCAGCGAAGCGGCTCGAATTCCGCTGTCCCGACCCGACCGCTAACCCATACTTGGCATTCTCGGCGATGCTCCTGGCGGGCCTGGACGGGATCCAGAACAAAATCGAGCCCCACGATCCGGTCGACAAAGACATCTACGACCTGCCACCGGCGGAACTGGCGGACCTCCCCACCGTCCCCGGGTCGCTCACCGAGGCGCTGCAGGCTCTCGCCGACGATCACGAGTTTCTACTCCGCGGTGGAGTGTTCACCGAGGACCTCATCGAGGCGTGGATCGATTACAAGACCAAGCACGAAGTTGACCCGGTTCGTCTCCGTCCCCACCCGTACGAGTTCCACCTCTATTACGACATGTAGATTTCCATTCCTTACCCGGAGGGACGACGGGGACGGTGGCTCCGCCGAGGAACGAGACGGAGACGGATGGGGTTGGCTCTCTACGACATGTAGATCGATCGATCTAGAAGATCTCGGGGCACCAGGGTTGGATGTGCCAGGCGAAGGCAGCGTCGGCCGCCCGCATCTTGTCGG
>JBGTFH010000038.1:0-1600 GCA_041747375.1 Acidimicrobiia bacterium | reverse complement strand
CGGTGACCAAGGGAATGCAAGCAGTGCTCCCCTACGTTGATCATCTCCTACCGGCAGCTAGCGTCAACGACCTCAGAGGTGTCGTTCAACTCCTTGAATCGATAAATGGAAGGACACGAATGTGAGAAACCAAATCGGAGTGAGGAACCAGTGGGTCGACCAGGGCAAGCGGGTGGCCGTAGCAACTGTGATCAAGGTCCATGGCAGCGCCCCCCGTCCAGAGGGTTCAAAGTTTCTCGTCAGCGACGCCGGAGACATGGAAGGGTCGGTAAGCGGTGGTTGCGTCGAAAACGACGTGTTTCTCCACGCCCAGGAAGTGATCGAGTCGGGCACACCCAGGACGGTCACCTACGGAATCGCCGATGAAGACGCCTTCGAAGTGGGGATGGCCTGCGGAGGGACCATCGACGTTTTTATCGAGCCATGGTGACCGCTCTCGAAACAATTCAGTCGATCCTCGATTCTGAGGACTACGGGTCAGTGGTCACATTCGTCGACGGTCCATCGTTGGGGCTCAAGGTGGTTCTCGACTCAGATGGCCAGGCGAAATTCGGCGAACTCCCCGACGGGGTTGCCGGTTCGATAGTCGACGACGCTCTCGCCCTGATGGAGCGGGAGCAACACCGGGCCATGGGCTATGGAGACCATTCGGTATTCATCGAGACGCTGGCGCCTCCCCAGGATCTCCTCATCTTCGGGGCCGTTCACATCGGCCAGGCTCTGGCCACGTTTGCAGCACAGATGGGATACCGGGTGACCGTTGTCGACTCGAGATCGGCGTTCGCTACCGAAGAAAGGTTTCCCTCGGCGCGTGTTCTGGTGGGCTGGCCCGGAGACCTCATGGACCAACTCGCATTCGACCGAAGGACCTGGGTCGTGGTTCTCTCCCATGACAAGCGGCATGAAGACCCGGTCCTCGAGGCCGCCCTGAAGAGCCCGGTTCGCTATATCGGGACCATGGGGAGTCGCCGAACTCACGAGCTCCGGGTGGGCAGGTTGAAGGAGAAGGGGTTCGACGGCGAGGACATCGCCCGGATCCACAGCCCGATCGGCCTCGACATCGGGGCGGAGAGCCCCCAGGAAGTCGCAGTCTCCATTCTGGCCGAGATGACCCAGGTCCGATACGGTTCGGGCACAGGCGTTTCGCTCAAAGGCGTCGAGGGACGGGTCCACAAACAACGCAACGACGACGCCTGACCCGCAGGCTCAGAGACCCTCAAATCGTGAAATCTGATCACACCCCGAATATCGATCGTCGTGTCTTCGTCCTCATGTCGGATGGGACCCGGATTGCCCTGACCGTCTATTTGCCGGCTGAGGGCGAGGGTCCCTGGCCCGCCATCGTCGAGTCGCTCCCCTATCGAAAGGACGACGACTGCACTGCCCGGGACCACACCACTTTTTCCTACCTGGCCGAGCGGGGATTCGCCGGGGTCCGGATCGACGGCAGGGGCACCGGGGCGTCGACAGGCATCATCGAAGACGAGTATCTCGCCATAGAACAGGCCGACAATGTCGAAGTCCTGGATTGGATCGTGGACCAGCCCTGGTCTGACGGCAATGTCGGGATGTGGGGTATCTCCTGGGGCGGGTTCAGCAG
>JBGTFH010000037.1:0-3818 GCA_041747375.1 Acidimicrobiia bacterium | reverse complement strand
CTCGACGGTCCAAACGTGATCGGTGATCCCTGCCGCCATGGCCGGGGTCTGCGGGTAGCGGTTCGGGTGAGCCTTGGTCAGGGTGGCGTGCGCCCGGCAGAAGTTGTAGTGCATGAAGTGAATGTTGACCGAGTGCGCGTGATTTTCGACCTTCCGAGAAAAGGCATTCGTGAGCCGGGTAAAGCGGCGCATCCCCATTCGCATGGTCAGATTCGACCGCTCGACGTGGGAGGTCGAAACGTAGTCAGGATCGGGGTCACCCATAACCCAATGCTTCTCGGCCCCGATGCACACGCCGGGACTGTAACGCCGCCCCGGCCCGTCGCCTGCTGCCCCCGTGCCACTGGAACGGTAGATTTTGATGAGTTGGGCAAAGTCACAGCCCGCCCACCCGAAGGCGCCCTCGACCGCTGGTGGGTACGACAGAAGGCCATCGGTTGTGAGCTGGATGCGAGACGCCAGCCGGTCGGCCAGATCACCCATAAACTCCCGTGCTGCCTGGGGTGACCGCTTCCCAACCAGCCAGCACACCATGAGCTTGGAGTCGGGGTCCATCGCGGTCCAGGTCCAGATGTCGCCGTAGGCGTCCGCGCCAGCCTTCACGGCCTTCTCTTTCGCCCCGCAAAAACTCCAGATTTCGTCGCACTGAATCCGCTGACAATTCAGATTGCGTAGGACGTGGTGCTGGTAGACCCGGCACATCTCACCCAACTCGACCAAGAGCTTGAGCACGGTCGCGCGAGACGTGCCGGTGAGGCGGGCAGTAGCGCGAGCCGAATTGCCTTCAACGAGGCAGCGGACGATAGCAGCGCGACGTTCGGTAGATAGCTGATTCATGGTGTAAATGTATGCTTGCCCGGGCAAGAATGCAAGGGTACAGCTCCCGCTAAAGGGTCGGTTTAGGTCAGCGGCAAGGCTCACGCTGGCCGGTGGTTACCCCGGCATAAACGGCCTTGAGCTTGCGGTGGCGGGGACGTAGATTGACTCCACCACCGTAGCTCATCGAGGACGTGCCCCTGGCCGGACTCGAACCGGCGACCCTCCACTTAGCAGGCGGTCGCTCTATCCAACTGAGCTACAGGGGCGAAGTGGGCTTAGGGCAGTCCTGCAAGACTGCCCCGCCCGTCTAGGTACTACGGGATTACGGTGGCGGCATCGGCCGTACTCTCCTTTCCGACTGATCGAGCGGTCACGGGTGCCCCCTCAGGCATGATCCGTGGCCGCTCGTGTTTTATCGTTCTTCATGTACTTCTTCAACCCGGACTCCGACACAAACCACCGGTTGCCGACACGCTCTGGTGGTCCGAACGCTCCCCTGGTAGCCAAGGCATATGCCTGGTGCCAGCTCAACCCGCAGCTGGCGGCCACATCTGGGAGCGGGACCTTTTTCTCGGTCGCATTCATAGCAGCTCCTTTGAATTGGGCCTAACACAAAAAACGCCGCCCCAGACCGAAGTCTGGACACGGCGCCCCTGGTCACACTAAAGACCGAATCGCGCTCTGAGCAACAAACGTAAACACCTGATCGCCGATGTGCAATTCCATTGGTGCTCCCAAACAAAAAAAGACCCGGGCTCCGAGGGGAGCGCCGGGCCCGAGGGCCGGTCGAACTGCATGTCGTACTACCTGCTCAGAATACTACCGCAACATAGACAGAGGTCAAGCCCGTTTCCACCTCTCGTTAGCGGCCTTCTTTGCGATGGCCTTCCGACGTGCCGCCGTGAGCTTAGCCGCCCTCGCCTTCCCACCCTTGCTAGCACCGAGCTTCCCCAGTGCCACGGCGGCCGGATTCTTTGGGCGGTCGGGATCGTGCTTCTCCGTGGCCTGACGGACGACACGGAAGGCGGCTTGGTTGAAGTCTTCGCCCTCGGGGGGCTTGCTTGCGCGGCTAGGCATACCCTAGTATACAACCCTTCGCCTTAGACTGACAAGCTACCCAGAGAGCTGTATGACCCCTCGGCGCTCGGCGCTCGTTGATACTCAGGTCATTTACTGCGGAGATTGCCTCGACCGGCTCAAGACCTTGCCAGATGCCTGCGTGGACCTCATTTACATCGACCCCCCGTTTAACTCCAACCGAAACTATGAGGTTTTCTGGGGCGAGACGAAAGAGAAGCGCGGCTTTGAGGATCGGCATGCCTCCACCCAGGCGTACATCGAGTTCATGCGGCCCCGGTGCGTGGAGCTGGCGCGAGTGCTCAAGAAGACCGGCAGCTTCTACTACCACTGCGACTGGCACGCGAGCCACTACGTCAAGGTGATGCTCGACCAGATCTTCAGCGAGAACAACTTTCTCAACGAGATCGTCTGGCAACGGTCGGACGCCCACAACGACGCCACCAAGCAATTTCCGGTCGTCAGCGATTCGATCTTCCTCTACACAGGCGGCGGGAAGCACTTCTTTAAGCCACAGCATGTCGGGTATCCGACGAAGACCTTGAAGGAATGGTATCTGTGGCTAGAGCTGTCGGACGGCACCATTCGCCGCATGACTAAGGATGAGATTGCGACACAGGTCATCCCGCCCGGCGCGAGACGATTCAACACCGGAGACCTCGCGGCCCCGGCTGGCGGCGGCATGGCAGCAATCAACCCGAAGACAGGGAAGCCAAACGGCTGGTACGTCTACAAGGGCTACCAGCCACCCGAGAACGGGTGGCGGCATGAACCGGAGCGTATGGCTGAGAACGACAGAAAGGGGCTGTTGCTTTTTCCCACGGAGAAGACCGGCAGGATTATGTACAAGCGGTATCTGGACGAGGGAAAAGGGCCAGTCCTCGGAAATGTCTGGACCGACATCGACCAGTTGCGTGGGAACGAGGCGGAGCGTCTAGGCTATCCGACTCAAAAGCCCCGTGCGCTCTTGAGTCGGATTATCGAGGCGAGTAGTCAGGAGGGAGAAGTTGTGCTCGATGCCTTTTGCGGTTGCGGGACGACGCTGATTGCAGCCCAAACGCTCAAGCGTCAATGGATCGGGATTGACATCTCCCCGACCGCCTGCCGAGTGGTGGCGCAAGAGCTGCGGAAAGCCTGCGGGCTGAGAGAAGATGAGGCACTGTGGAGGGCTGGCCGGGGCTTCGTGGTCCGCGACCTGCCCTGGACAGAGGAGAAGCTGCGTAGCCTGCCGCCCTTCGAGTTTGAGAACTGGGCAGTGATCGCACTAGGCGGCATCCCCAACAAGGCCCAGGTGGGCGACATGGGGATTGACGGGCGGATCTACCCGGTTTCGGCGGTGCCAGCGAAGAATCTTGTGAAGGAACCCGCGTTCGATTTCATGGACATTTGGTACCCCATCCAAGTGAAGCAGAGGGACAAGGCGGGGCGGCCTGATATTGACTCCTTCGAGGCCGTTATGACGCGGACGGATCGGACCAAGGGATTCTTTGTGTCCTTCGCCTTTTCGCGGGATGCTTTGACCGAAATCGACGCCTTCTTCCGCAAATCGGGGAAGGTGATAATCGCCCTGACGGTCCGGGAGATTCTGGAGGAACAGTTGGCGTCGAAGTTAGCCTGAGTCAGACTGCACCCCATCAACCCGGGTGTCAAACCAGCCCATTCTCAACGTTACGTTCATACTGGGCCACTACCCCCTGACCGGTATTGGCTAGTTCAGTATGAGTCGGGGCCGAAACCTTTCCCTCGTTCGCGGACGGTGTACGTCTCGGTGCCTTCTCCCTCTACTTCTCCGAATTTCCTCCCTGCCCGACCACCCGAAACTCAACCAGACTCCAGCCTGTTCGGCTCTGGCGATACCCCAGCAGGAGCACCTGGCTCCGCACATCCTGAGTCCCGATGACCCGGTAGCGACGCTGAAGCTC
>JBGTFH010000036.1:0-16294 GCA_041747375.1 Acidimicrobiia bacterium | reverse complement strand
TGGGAGGGGAAACAACGCGAAACGTTGGGAGGCGAAAACCCAGTCAGGACAGGCGTTTCGCGTATTTCCCCAGGTCAGGGCGTCCCCCACAATCGGGCTCATAACCCGAAGGTCGCGGGTTCAAATCCCGCCCCCGCTACTAAAAGCCCTGGCCAGCGTGATGCCGGCCAGGGCTTCTACCGTGTTAGGCGGTTCTTCTACCGGCCCTACTGCCGGCGTTCCCCGGTCGTGCCTCGTTGATCAGCTGCTCGAAGGTGCGGGCGGCTTCTGCTTGCATGCCGGGGAGGAGGTGTTGGTGGGTGTCGACGGTGAACGCCGGATTCGCATGACCGAGTCGTTTTGACACCACTTTGACGGGGACGCCGGCTTTGATGAGCAGCGTGCCGTGGGTGTGTCTGATGTCGTGGAGTCGGATTCGTGGCACTCCGGCCCGGTTGGCGATCCGTTCGAATGTCTGGGAGATCGAATGAGGGTGGACCGATCTGCCTTCGGCTGTGGTGAACACCCAACCGTCCGATTCGACTCCTGCTGCTACCTGTTGTGCTTTCTGCCATTTCCGCCATCCTTTGAGCACTTTGATGGTGGTGGGATCGAGGTCAATGGCTCGTCTCTAGTGTCGGCACAAGCTATGAGCCGAAGGAACACATCCCACGGGTAGTCCTGCAGGGCGACGATCTTGCTGAGTCGACGATGACGGTGCCCCTGGCTTGCGCAGATTGGTCCCTTCTGAGCCGCAAGGTGACCGAACGGGGGGCTGGATCATAGGTGTTCAACCGGATCTCACCGGCGTCGCCAGCGACGGACAGGTTTTGGCGTCCTATCTTCAGACGTGGAGGGGACTTGTCGGCCGTCCTGTTATCAGATATGATAAGGATCGTGACCGAGATGAGTTCGACGTTGAAACGGGTATTGGTGTCCGCCGCGCGATTGCAGGAGGTCGTTCCTGATGCTGTGCTGGTTGGTGGTTCGGCCGCCGCACTTCACGCTGGTCACCGTGACTCATTCGATCACGACCACGTCCTTGCTGATCTCGTTGATCGATATGAGGCGGTGCTGGAAGCCGTAGAGTCCACCGAAGGGTGGGCCACGTCGGTTCGGGCTTCGAAACCGCCGTTCACCATCATGGGCAGTCTCTGGGGTGTCGAGGCTGGTCTTCGTCAAATGCGTCGCACCAGGCCGCTAGAGACTTGCGAGGTCCCAGTGGATGGAGATGTGGTGGTGGTAGCGCCCACGGCGTCCGAGGCGCTACGGGTCAAGGCATTTCTCGTAGTCCAGAGAAACGTGGTCCGCGATTACCTCGATGTCGTCGCACTGGCTGAACACGTCGGACTCGAAAATGCGGTCGAAGTCCTTTACGGAATCGACGCCTACTACAAGGATCGGTCGGGCGAGGTTGGATCGGTCCTAACCTCCCTCGTGATCGCACTCGCCGCTCCCAACCCACGCGACACCGAAGTGATCGACGAACTGCCCCGATACAAGGGACTAGAGGAGCGCTATCACCACTGGGGCGATGTCGTCGAAATCTGTCAATCGTTGGCGCTCCGCTTGGGTGGGGCGACCTAATGCCGGTCGAGTTCCGCAATGTCGACGCTTCGCACGACGACGAGGTTCGGACCTGGCCCTACGAGGCGCTCGTTACAACCATTGACCGCGGACTCGTCGGCGATTGGAGGCCGATCTTTACCGAGGTGCGCCGATCCCCATGGGGGAAGGTGGCCCGTAGGGTCGAGCACTTTCTGTCCTACCGTGAGCCTGACGGTGTGAGCACGCTGTTCGCCCTCGCCATTGAGCGCGCCCGAGAGGATACTGAGCAGACAGATCGGGCCGAGGTGGCGGCGAGAGTCCGAAATGCTGTCAATCGCTCCGGGCTCACCAACCGCGACTTTGCAAGCCAAGTGGGAACCAGCGCATCCCGCCTGAGCACCTATCTGAGCGGAAAGGTCACTCCGTCGGCTGCGATGCTCCTGAGAATCGAACGACTCGCCAGGAGCGTTTGGTCCCGTCCGGCATGACTGCGCTTGTGGCCCGAAGGTCCAGGAGGCCAAGGACCAGTTCTTCAGCCCGCTGCCTTCTTGACGAGCGCTCCGATCCTCGATTCGGTCGCCGCGTCCAGCGAAGTGAGCGTCCACGCAACGGGATGCATGTGGGCGCCCTCTTCGACAGTCGGGTTCTTCACCTCGCCGAAGCCGAAAGCAATGAAGTCCTTGTCGATCTTGATATAGCAGACGTCCTGGCCGTCCTTGACATAGAACGGAAGTCCCCAGCGCACGATCGGCTCGAGCGACGGGGCGCTCTCCCGAATGATATTGTGCAGGCGTTCTCCGATGTCCCGATACGTCTCGGGGCTGTCGGCAATCTTCGCCATGACAGCTTCGTCACCCTTCTTGGTGAACATGTCCTTGGACCTCCTTGGTTGTTGCTCTCGGAAGGGCGGTGCCCTTACAACACCACGAACGGTTTGTTCGTAGCCCACTGGACACCTTACAGGTGGGTCGGCTTCGTACTTCTCGATTCCTGCTCGCCTGGGGATTTGGCACCGAAGTCCCGGTAGAACGGTCAGGCGGAGAGGATACCCTTCTCGTATGCCCGTGCCACGGCCGCGGCCCGGTCCGAAACCGCGAGTTTGTCGTAGATGTGGATCAGGTGCGTTTTCACAGTTGCTTCGCTGATGTGGAGGTGTTCGGCCACCTCGGCGTTGGTGTTGCCGTTGGCGACTTGCCGGAGGACATCGATCTCTCGTGACGTCAGTGCATCGGGTGAGGCCTTGTGCATCCTGTCACCGAGGCGTTTCGTGATTGGAGGGGCGAGGACTGTTTCGCCGGCGGCGGCGCGACGGACCGCGTCGACGAGGTCGGCGGTTGGAGAGTCCTTGAGCATGTAGCCGGCGGCCCCGGCCTCCACTGCCCTCACGATTGCCTCGTCGGTGTCGTATGTGGTCAGAACCAGGACTGCGACGTCGGGCGTCGCTCTCTTATCGCCTTAGTTGCTTCGACCCCGTCCATCACGGGCATTCGCAGATCCATCAAGACGACATCCGTGTCCTCGGCCAGTACGACCGACAGTGCGGCCCGCCCGTCCGCCACGTCGGCGACGATCTCGAAGTCTGGCTCGTCTTCGAGAAGGGCGACCACGCCCTGTCTCACTATCGGGTGGTCATCGGCCACCACGACTCTGATCCTCTCGTTCACGAACCCACCGGTATCACCACTGTGAGCACCGAGCCGCTCACTTCACCCGGCTCAAGCTTCAGGTTCCCGGAAAGAGACTCCACCCGACGGGCCAGCGTCGCCAGGCCCTGGCCCCCGGTGAGAGTCCCACGATCGCTCACTCGTCCTTCCTCGAACCCGATGCCATCGTCCGAAACACCGACGGCCACCGCATCGTGGAGGTAGGACAATGTGACATCGACACGACTTGCCTGGGCGTGTATACAGGCGTTTCGCACCCCTTCCTGCGCCGCTCGCAGCAGGATCGTTTCCACAGAGCCCGGAAGAGAAACCGGGCTGCCGACCACCTCCAGCTGACCGCCGACTTTCTCGGGAAGCGAAGCCGCGAGGTGTCGCTTGAGCGCGTCAGGCAGCGAGACCTTGTCGAGTTCTTCGGGTCGACTCGATTCGACGAGACGTCGGGCAGTGTCGAGGTTTTCCTGAGCAGTCACCTCGATCGACTCCAACGATTCCTCGGTTCGGTCGGCGGACCGTTTGGCGGCTCGCGCCAGCAGCACGATCGAGGTGAACCCCTGGGCCAGTGTGTCGTGGATCTCCCCGGCCATCCGGGTACGTTCTTCGAGGACGCCGCGAGATCTCTCGGAGAATGCTAGGTCCTCCCGGGTGGACTCGAGCTGTCTGATGAGCTCGGCCTGTTCGGTCGTAAGGCGTGCGATTCTCTGGATGGCGAAAGCGATCGTCGACGCTGCCGTGAATACAAGGAGAGGGATCAACACTGTCCACGCGGGTCCACCAAGTGAGGCGAGGGTCCAGATTGCAGTGACAACGCCGGCGAGGGCCACACCCACTTTGAGACGGTTCGAGTCGACGATGAAGGCCAACCCGTACAGGGCGAAGCTGAGCACTGTCCAGCGGTCGTCCGAGATGACGAGGAAGTACCAGGCAGCAATAGCGATCAGGATCCCCAGCAACCTCATTGAGAAGGCTCGCGCGGACCAGGCGAGCACCATCCCGGCGAGGGCCAGCCAGGGAAGGACAGCACTCACGATGTCGGCGGACGAGTCGAATGATGGCCGGTAGGCCAGGGCCATCGACACCACGAAGGTGACACCGATAAGACCCGCCCAAATACCCTCCCTCGGTGAATCGGGGGCGGGGCTGGGCGGACTGGAGTCGCTGTTTTGGTCGGCAAGTTTCAAGGCACTATCCGATCCAGAGCTTATCCGGGCACTTTCCCACCGGTCGTTACATGCCCGACTCCATATCCAGCAATCGGCTGTTTCCCGGGTCATCCGTTGTGTCGACGCGCGAAGCGAGGTGGAACTCGTAGCGGTCGAGGCGGAAACGTACGAAGAAAATAAGGAAGAAGATGACTACGCCCATTACCGGCCAGGCCACCACTGACCGGGCAACGACAAATGCGGACCCCGATGAGCTGGTGAGATGCCACGCCTCCCACGAGGTGATCCCTAGCTCGGCGAGCGCCCAGACTGCCGTGATCTGAGCGGAAACCCTCCGGTAGGCGGGATGGTCAGCCGACAGATGCCGGTAGGGGGTAACCAGCGGTATCAGATAGGAGGCCACTGGCGTCTTGGTGAAGGCTGTCGCCCCAACGGCGATCGCGAGAAGGGCAGTGAGAGCCAACCCGGCACCGAAGTAGACCACCTGTGATTGGGTGACGACTCCGGCTACGGCTTTGACCATCACAAAACCCAGGGACAGGGGCAGGAGGATCCCGACACCCTCGCCTCGCTTCCGGCGGAGCACGAGCAATACGACGGTTGTGAGACTGGCGGCGATCATCGCGCCAACGAGACCGAACAAGCCGTCGAACACGAGAAACACTCCGGTGGGGAGGAGAGAAGTCAAAGCGGCCGTGAGACCGGGACGGTTGACCCCGGCGGCGAGACGCTCAGAGGCTGCGATCGATCTCACGCTGTATCCGCTCTTCGTTGATGGGCAGCTGCCAGCCGAACAGGTGCGACGCTTGCGCGGCGAGTCCGATTCCCCCGCCGAGCAGCGGCCACGCCGGCCAGAAGTCGGGAGAGTCCGACCAGGCCCACTCGGCTACGAGATATGTTGAAAGTGCCAGGTAGAACACCAGATATATGGCGAAGTACCGCCGGGCCCTGATTCTATGGATGGCGTGGTGTCTCGATTGAGCGTTCATGTCGATTCCTTTCGTCGAGTTGCGATGAGTCGGTCATTTCCCTCCAGTGTCAGGGCTGGGGCGCGTCTCCACATCCACCGATCGGTTGATTCTTGGAAGCCCGAACCCGACCGGAGTCGCTTAAGCGCTCAATGGCCTGTGGGTCGGAGTTAGCGAGACAAGTGCAGGAAATGCATCGCATGCGATAGCCTCCGAACGAGTAGTGATTGGAGCTTCAAGATGACACAGGTTGTTTGTGATGTTGCAGTATCGGCTGACGGTTTTGTTGCCGGTCCGGAACAGACCCTCGAGAACCCGTTAGGGCAGATAGAGAACAACTGGCTTCACGACTGGATGTTCCAAGCGGCGGCCGAAAACCAGGCTGAGGTCGATGCCATTACCGCCTCTGGTGCTTTCATCATGGGACGAAACATGTTCGGTCCCGATCGGGGGGAGTGGGATCTGAATTGGAAGGGATGGTGGGGCTACGATCCTCCCTATCGCGCCCCGGTGTTCGTGCTCGCCCACCGTGAGCGCGACGACGTGCCAATGGATGGAGGAACGACCTTTCACTTCGTGACCGATGGAATCCACTCGGCCCTGGAGCGGGCCCGTGCGTCGGCGGGGAACGAGAGCGTGGCTATCGCCGGGGGCGCCAGCACCATCAACCAGTATCTGACAGCGGGACTGATCGACGAACTCCGTGTGCACATCACCCCGTGCATCATTGGCCGCGGCGAAAGGCTGTTCGAAGATGTACCTCCGATGGCGCTCGAGCAGATCTCGGCGAGGGCCACTTCTCTGGTTACCCACATCGTCTACCGGCCCCTCCGCTGACCTTCGACATTCTGGGTTATCGCCCGGCCCACAGCCGGTCCGTAGCCCTAGTTGTAGTCCTGTTTCGGCCGTTTCAAATCCCCGGCCTTTTCTTGCAGCCTGATGAGTTCGAGGATGTTTTCCTTGGCGGTCTTGACTCCCGCCTTCTTGATTGTCTCGGTCTGTCCGGCATGTTTGAGATGGTCCTCGATGATATTCGCCGGGTCGCCGTGATCCTCATAAGGCAGCTTGCACCCGCATGTGTAGCACATTGCTTTCTCCTTTGATTTAGCTGGATATTTACGCGGACTGAGCTAGACGGCTCTTCGCATCTCATCGACGAACTTGAGGGCTTCTCGTCGCACATGGTCGGCGAGCCGGGGATCGATGATGCTCTTGATTCGCGCTGCTTCGATGTCCCGGGCAGCTTCGGTCTTGAATTCCAGGATGGTTTCAGCAGCACTGAGAACTGCGCTCGTTTCCGGGTGGTCTGCGAGAGCGCTGATCACGGTGCCCGGCTCGGCCACCATAGCGGCGGTCGCACCCCCGATGCCGCCCGCACCCAACTCAGCGAACACCCTGCTGGTGCTGGTGGCCTTTTCGATCAACTCGGTCTCATCGGGATCGAGCAGATGAGCGATGAAACGAGCGTGCTCGTCCATGATGTTGTCCCAAAACAGCGAAACCTCTTTGCGTTCGAAGTCAGATTCGCCCGACGCAAGTTGCTCGAGTCGACGACTCCAACGCTCTGCCTCGTTTCGGGTGTGATCGAAAAAGAGCGGCCATACCAGGCTGCGGAGAGTCCCATCCTTCTGGGCGTCGCCGAGGATCGACTTGTACTCGATAAACGGCTTCATTTCCTCGACCACATCCCGGACGAAGCCCTTGAGGTCGGTGCGACCCGGAGGTGGTGAGTCGGCGATCCGGGTGTGGAGATTGGCAAACGTCTCCGCGAACTTCAGGGCTTCCTGCCGTTCATTGTTCGCTACTTCCGGTGGCATCAACAACGCAAAGAACAGGCCGTGCTCGGCCATGATGTCGGTGGCGAACCGCGCATCGGCCCAGGCATGTTTCACCGGGTCGCGATCCGAAGTCTCAGGGAGAAGCACCGGTTTCTCAAAAGGTTGCTCGACCTCGCCTCCTGGTTCCCGGGTGTGAAGCACCATGTCGTATTGAGTGAGCATGTCGTCGCCTCCTTAGTGCGATTGCGAAACGTCGCCTCTTCCGAAACTTACCCGCTTTGGTCGCGTTGTAAAACAAAAAAATTACATTTTTACGCAAATCTTCGTTTTCGCCCGGAAAAAGCAGAAGATTTGCGCCCAATGTTTCCAATCAAGCCAGCCCTCGGAGGGGAGTGAATTTGGTGATCTTGTATTGTCAGCTTCCACCTGTTTTAGACTTCCATCATGAAGAGCACCACGAACCAGGAGAACGACCTCGACGTGTTGGCCGCTTTGGCGGAGCCGCTGAGGCAGTCTTTCTACGGATTCGTAACCGCCTCGACGGGCCCGGTGAGTCGGGACGAAGCCGCTGAAGCCTTGGGGGTGTCCCGCCAAGTGGCGGCCTATCACCTCGATAGGCTGGCCGACGACGGGCTTCTGGACGTGGAGTTCCGCCGGTTGACCGGTCGGGTCGGACCTGGTGCCGGTAGACCGTCGAAGCTCTATCTCCGCTCGGAAAACACCTACGCCGTGTCGATACCTCCACGCCGATACGAGTTGGCGGCACGAATTTTGCTCGAGGCCACCGACGAGGGTGACCTCGATTCGGAAGTGATCAATGAAGTAGCGCGACGCACCGGCAGGCAAATCGGCGTCGATGGGCTTGCCTCGGCATTTGCCAGGACCGGGTTTGATGCCGCGGTAGAGAACGGGGAGACGCGCTTTCGTAACTGTCCGTTCCACGTGCTCCGGGACCAGGACCTTTTGACCACTTGTGGGATGAACCTGGCCCTGGTTCAAGGGATGATCGAAGGCTCCGGCTCCGATGCGACGGCCTCACTGGCTCCCGAGGACGGATATTGCTGCGTGCGTCTCGACCGTGCATTTGGCGGCTGATCTTCATCTCTAAAGTTGTTCCTCAACCTCTTTAGATTTATCGTGGGGTACCAGCCGGTTTCGACTGGATTTCTTGGTTCGCAAGGATAGGAACGAGTTGATGGCAGAAGATATCGAGATCAGCGGACCCGACCTCAACATAGAAGGCATACCGCTCGATGAGCTCGGCCCCGACGTGCCGACGGTAGGACATGTCGACGGGAAGCCGGTGGTTGTGGTGAAGACTGAGGATGGGCCGAAGGCGGTGGGCGGCACCTGCACTCATTACGGCGGCCCGCTCGGTGATGGCCTTTGTGTTGACGGGGAGATTCGGTGCCCGTGGCATCACGCCTCATTCGATCTCGCCACCGGGTATGCCGTCGGCGGTCCAGCCTTGAACCCGATTCCTGTCTACGAGACACAGGAGCGCGAGGGCCGCGTCTTCGTCACCGGACTCAAGAAACCAGCTCCGAGCGAGCAGACACCGCAGGCATCGCCGGAGTCGGTTGTAATAGTTGGGGCCGGTGCTGCCGGGGCAGCAGCCACCGAATCGTTGCGACGACATGGCTACGCCGGGCCGATCTCCATGATCGGCGAGGAGGCGCCGATAGATCGTCCCAATGTTTCCAAGGATTACCTCGCCGGCACCGCACCCGAAGAGTGGATGCCACTCAGGTCGCCCGAGTACTACGAGCAGGCTGGGGTTGAACTCATCACCGGCGAGAAAGTGACTTCGGTCGACCCGGACAACCGCACGGTCTCATTGGACGGGGGGAGAACGGTGTCATATGGGACCTTGCTTCTAGCGCCCGGCGCTGAACCCCGAAGGCTTTCGGTCCCGGGCGCCAACCTGTCTCATGTTCATTATCTGCGAACCCTCGACGACAGCAAAGTCATCATCGCCGCGCTCGCCCAAGCCAAACGGGCAGTTGTGGTTGGAGCAGGGTTCATCGGACTGGAGGTTGCCGCTTCGCTCCGCCACCGCGACATCGACGTCACCGTGGTAGCCCCCGAGGAGATACCGCTCGCCGCGCTAATCGGTGAAACACTCGGACGTTTCGTCGCTGACCTGCATCGGGAGCACGGTGTCGCCTTCCGACTCGGACGAAACCTCACCGCGATCACCGGCGATGAGGTGACACTCGACGACGGCACGGCCATCCCCGCCGACCTCGTTGTCATCGGCGTCGGTGTCAACCCACGCGTGACGTTGGCCGAATCAGCCGGACTCACTGTCGACAATGGGATCGTCGTCGACACGTACCTCCGTAGCAGCGACCCGCACATTTGGGCGGCCGGGGACGCCGCCAATTACCCCGGACCCGATGGCAAACGGGTGCGGGTCGAGCACTGGGTCCTGGCGCAACGACAAGGCCAAACAGCTGCTCGCAACATGCTGGGTCACAATCTGCCATTCAACGATCCCCCGTTCTTCTGGAGCCAGCACTACGACGTGCCTATCAACGTTACGGGCCATCTCGACGGCTGGGATGAAGAGGTGGTGAAAGGCGACCCCGACCAGCGGGACGTCCTCGTCGCGTACCGGAAAGAGGGGACCATCAGGGCCGTGGCCTCCATCTATCGGGATCGAGAAAGCCTCCGGGCCGAACTTGCCCTCGCACGTGGAGATCAAAGAGCCCTCGAAGACCTGCTGCGCAGTTGACCTTATGTCCGGTTGTAACCTGACCATGGGCCAGCCTCGACGACCGTGATCAACGGCCCGAGGCTCTGGCCAGGAGTGTTCGGCGATTCGGGGCTCCGGTCTTGGCGAAAATCGATTTGAGGTGGTCCTGGACTGTGTTTGTTGAAATGTACATACGATCAGCCACCTCCCGGGTATCCCCACCTGCCGCCAGATGACCTACCAACTCGGCCTCCCGAGTGCTAAGGGCCCAGGCCCGGATGTATAGCGCTGCCCGCTCCGCTGGCGAGGTCGGTTCGATGGTTACGGCGATGTCCTGCTCGCCAGGTACCTCCGAACCTCCCATGCGGGCAGCGCGAAGAGTCAGCCATTTGCCTTCGGCGAGATGCACCCGGGCTGCCGGTGGGTGATCGTCCACCCCGGATTCGGCGGCGAGGAGTTGAGCTGCGACGTTGTAGGCACCTGCAGGGATAGGAGGCTGCCCGGTTCCAGTTGGGACGAGTTGTCGGAGATACCCGTCTGTTTCCGGGGTTTGCGTTCTGACACCCAGTTCAGGTGATAGAGCGAGGACAACCGGACCATTGCGCGTCAAGTCGCCCCCCAACAGGTCGAACGTGCGGGCTTGTGCCATTCGCAATGCCTCAGTCACCGGCCCCGCGATACCTGTCAGATTGTGGGCCTCTTGAGCCGTGAAGGCCGCTTCGCCTCCGAAACGCCACAAATCTAGGAACCCCCAGCATCCGAAATGGTCCCGAAACACCAAAGACGCCACATCGCCTACGTCATAACTGCTGAGCATCTCGCGCCAGACCAAACTCAGTTCTCGCCGATCCCCGGTTGCTGAGCGAAGCAGCCCGAGCGGTCCGGAGAGTTTCGTCCATCGGTTAACTGTGGTGAGGTACTTGAGGCGGATTAGGCGCGGGAGTTCCGACAAGGATGGCACGTCAGCAACAGGGTCGGCCCCGACCTCCGTTTCAGGATCGGTCAGCAACCAGGCGAATGCGTCGAACCCAATGAACCGCCTGATTTCGTCCAGCAACGCCAGCCGCAAGGAGCGGGAGCCGACAGTTGAGTCACAGACACGGATTACCCGGCTCACCCCGGCCTGTAGCGCCATATCCCGATGGTAACGCAACATATTCAGACACGGTCAGATGAGAATCCCAGGAATCTGGGATATACGAACTCACTCCTGGCTCGTAGCGTTCGGTCTAGAAAGGAAATGACCAATGCCTACATTGCATATCGAGCACCCGATCACCAGCCTCGAGACCTGGGGCGACGCATTCGACCGCTTCTCTGAGGTAAGACGCCAGGCAGGCGTCCGATCGCACCGTGTTCAACACCCCGTCGACGACACCAATTACGTGTTGGTCGATCTCGAGTTCGATACGGCGGAGGAAGCTGCGTCATTTCTGGGATTTCTCACCACGAAAGTGTGGGCCAACCCCGATAACTCCCCGGGACTGGCGGGGACTCCCCAGACGAGGATCCTGACGGACGCGGACCTCTGACTCGCCGCGCTGTCCAACGCTCGAGGAGCGGTTCCATCACTGCTCAGTTTCGGCACTGATACCGGTGTGGTTTACGGAGTGTTCGTGGCGGTGATTGTCTTCTGAAGGTTGTGGACCTGCGATTGGCTCGCGTAGCTTTGTCCTCCTTGCGCCTAAGCCTTGGCGTCAACTCGAGGTTGACAACCTCTGCCTGTCAATCTAAGGTTGACGTATGAGAAGGACACAAATGTGGAGACCCCGCCCCGGAACCGCACTGACAACCGGCCTCGGTTCGATCCTGGTGGGCATCTTCTTCATCAACTTATCTGGTCAATATGACGGCTTCGTCAAGGGACTCGGTCTGGGTGCTGGCTTTGCGCTGGTGATAATCGGCGTAGTTGTGCTGTCGCCCCTGGTCAAAGAGAACTTCGGTCGACCGCCTAGCGCAAACGAGGAAGTCACCGAGGTCGGCACAGAGGGCGTCGCCGAAGGGGACTGGCTACCCAGGCGGGACGGATGACGATGACTACCGTCGCTGACGACGACCTGTCGGAGCGGCTCGGAGCGGCCATTCTGGCAACAGCACCGGATCGTGATGTGTTGGCCCTGGTCGCTCGTGTCGCTGAGGCCGAGGCCGTCGTCCACGACCTTCTCCACCAGTCCGTGATTGCTGCTCGGTCCGCAGGCCATAGCTGGGCAGCGGTGGGTGCCGAACTGGACATGTCTCGACAGGCGGCGCAACAACGGTTCGGTGCGACGGATGCCGATGGCCAGGGCGACGATCGGGAAAGATGGCTCGGCCCGGTCACCGCTTTTGATGAGATGTCGGAGTTGGAGATGGCAGGCAGGCTGGGTTGGCACACCGTCGAGGCCGGAATGCTCCGGCATCGTGTGGTCCGCACGGACACCCAGTGGGAGCACAAGCGCATCCTTTGGTCTCGTTCCTTCCAAAGTTACGAACGCCACGGATGGCAGGTCGGCTGCCGCGCATTCCCCTGGGTCTATCTGATCCGCGAGACGGGTCTGCCAGCCGAAACGGAAGCAGGTGGCTGATTCCTTGCATCCCCCCTCTAAGTAGCTTGCCTGATAGAGGGCGAGCCTCGTTGCTGCACTAAGGGGCTCCGGATCTTCATGTTCGGGACCAGACGACGGACTAACACCACTGTGGACCCGAGGGTGGTGACGATGGCGTAGCCCACGAGCGGAACGTCGTCGGCAAGAAGTCCGTACGCGCCCCATGTCAACGCTTCGAGGACAGCCAGGGACCAGGTTGTCGGTGACGGGCCGGAGGGCAGCGGTTCGCGGATAACAGAGACGACTTGGGGGGCGATTTGCAACGCCGGAGCCACCAGTAGGACCACTCCGAGTGCGGCGATACCACCCACTCCGCCCACTGCAACCATGGCGAACAAATAGGCGAGTCCGGTCGCGGACCACAAAAACGATGTGGTCAGCCGGGCTAGCGACTTGAGGACCATTACATAACAGACAGCGGCAATGGCTGGTGCCGCAGCGGCCGTCGGGAGACCGGCGTCGAAAAGATATACGACCCAGGCTAGATTGCTCACTACGCCGAAGGCAGCCCAGGTCGGGGAGACACCGACGCTGTCCCCGGAGCGGACCAGGCTGATGGTCTGCGGAATGAGAAAGACAGCCGCGAGCGTGGTCCCGACCACAGCCAGAACGGTAAGCAGCATCAGAAACGGCCCGGAAATTCGCCCACGACGGGGAGAGGTCGCCGATCACCCGGTGATACAACTCTCCTTCATGCCTCTTTTGCAGGGCGCGGTGCCAGGGAGGCCCTCTCCTGTTGGATCCGACAGGCTGTAGGCGGGTATGCGCCTTCAGTGAGGTGTGGGGTGGTAGATCAGCTCCTGGGTGTGACCATCGAGCGTACGGCTCTCCACCAACTCCAGGTCGAAGTCGGCTGCGCCCCGGAGGATCGGTTCGTTCCCGGTCAAACCGGTAATGACAGGGAAGAGCGTCACCTGTATGAAGTCGACAAGGCCAGCAGCCATCAGAGCCCGATTCAACGACAGGCTGCCATGCGAGCGCAGTGGCACCACGGACTCCGCCTTCAGTCGAGCGACGACGTCGACGGCGTCACCACTCACGACCGTAGCATTGGGCCAGTCGAGCTGTTCGTTTAGAGTCGACGAAACCACAGTTGCCGGCAAGTTCCTCATCTGGTTGACCCATGGGTCGCGTACCTCCGACTCCTCGCTGCTCGCTGCAATCATCCCCACGAATTGCCTGAAAGTGTTCGCACCGAAGACCATTCGTTGATCATTGGCGTACAACGCGAGGCGATGGTCGAGTAGCTCGGGACCCTGCTTGCCCCAGTAGCCGCCCCAGTCGCCCTTGGGACCGTAAGAGCCGTAGCCGTCGAGGCTGGAAAAGATGTCAAATGTGTAAGTAGCGGGCATGTCATGCTCCTCGAGGCACTTGAACGGTAGTCGGCGAGATGTCGCGAAGTGCTCGACGATGCTCGACAGCGAGTGTCTGCATCTTGGTGACGAGGTCGAGAAAGGTTTCCAACTCGGCGCGGGAGAGCCGCTCGAACAGTCCAACGACGGGCTAGTTGACCTGCCGTCGGACGAATCCGATTGGGCGTTGACTATCCGTCCGCGAAATAGCTCTCGACTGTCAGCCGGGCGGTCCTGAGGAAGTGTTCGAGGGCTGTGGCTGTTGTCAGGCCCGCGTCTGGGCCGGCGATGACGTGTGCGAGGGTTGCGGCGGCAAGGAATGCGCCGTCCGAATTCGAATGGTTACCGTCGCTGGCCCACAGGTTGTTATCGGGCAGGTCCGCGAGGTACAAATCCCAAGTCCTCCCGACCGGAACGACTTCGGCACCGGATGCTTCAGCTATTTCGTCGTAGATTTTTTCGATGTATTCGGTCTCATCTATGCCCTTCCGGGGCCACTCCGAGAAGAGCAACGCGCGGGCGCCGGATTCAATCGCCAACTCGGCGAGCGCAACAGCCTCTTCCTGGCTGTAGGCAATCGAATGGGACTGGCTGATTTCCTGGCCCTGGAGGACGACGATGTCCCAATCGCCACTTCCTATTGCATCGGTGATTGCAACATCGTTGGCGGCGATCCTGAGGAACCCGGCAGACATCAGCTCCACCGTGGTTTGTCGTGCTGGATCCGAATCGAGCAGTTCGCGAACTGTCCGCGGGATGTCGTGCGTCGACGTGTGGCTATTCCCGACAAACAGAATGCTCAGAGTTCCTCCGGCAGACGATGTCGTTGTGGTCGGAGCAGTGGGTGTGGTAGTGCTTGCCGTGGTGGTCGTGCTGGCGCCTTCGGTCGTGGTTGTGCTGAGACCGGTCGTGGTAGAACCGAGGGTGGAGGGTGACGGGTTCTGTGCCGACTGGCTGCAACCCGCCACGGCAAGAATCACCAGGATCACGAAGGCTTTCACTTCGCAATGATGACAGGTATTTGCGGGTGATACCCCGGAATGCGACTATGACGCAACCGTGAAAGCGATCGTACATGAGCGTTACGGGCCTCCCGAGGTCCTCGAGATCCGCGACGTGGAGGCTCCCGTTCCGGGCGAAAATGACGTTCTCATCAGGGTGATGGCGGCCTCGTTGAACCGATCGGACTGGGAGAACCTGATCGGGAAGCCGCTATATGCCCGGATGGGTGGATTGCGCCGACCCCGCCAGCCCATACTCGGCTCGGACATTGCAGGGCGGGTGGAGGCCATCGGAAGCGCAGTCGAGTCACTGCGGCCCGGCGATGAGGTGTTCGGCGACGTCATGTACCACGGTGGGAGCGGGTTCGCCGAGTATGTATGTGTTCCCGAGACCGCGCCCCTGGTCCGCAAGCCGGCTTCCGTCACGTTTGCCGACGCGTCCACCCTTCCACAGGCGGGGATCATTGCTCTTCAGGGCATTTCGGGGAGGGTCGGCCCGGGAGATCGGGTCCTTATCAATGGTGCAGGCGGGGGATCGGGTGCTCTGGCAATTCAGATTGCTAAGGCCGAAGGAGCGGAAGTGACCGGGGTAGACAACATCCTGAAACAGGAGTTCATGAGCCATGTCGGCGCCGACCACGTCATCGACTACCTCCGCACTGACTACACCAAGGCTGAGACGCCATATGACCTTATTCTCGACCTCGTTTGCGGGCGGTCTATCTTCGATAACCGTCGGGTATTGGCTCCCGGGGGCCGATACTCGGTCGTCGGCGGCCCGGTTCGCGGGCTCCTGTCGGCCGCCACAGTTGGGCGAATGTTATCGACCGGCGACCGAAAGCTGGGGGTGTTCGTGGCGCGGCCCGGCAAAGACGATCTCCTCCGTGTCGCTGAAATGGTCGTGACCGGCACGATCCGCCCGTATATCGAAGAAACCTTCACCATGGAAAGGGCACCCGAGGCGCTGCGCCACCTGGGGGAAGATCGGGCGCTGGGAAAGCTCGTAATCGAAATCGGTTGATGTCATCGACCAGGGCTCTGTTTGAGGCGGCATCGGGATTCAGTCATCGGCGAGACTCGAGCCTCGTTGGTCTGGCAGCACAGACAACGGAGGCACTAGCCTGCTCGGCAGAAGGTCGTAGGACCGTCCATAACCGATGGAAGGATGAACTTGGAGAATAGAACGTGGTGGTGGATTGGCGGGGGCGCGGTGTTACTAGCCGTGATTCTCTTCTTTGTGTTCAACGGTGGTGATGAAGAACCCGAAACCACAACGACCACAACTGTGGTCGGCGACACGACAACGACCGTTGGCGAAGACACAACGACTACGGCCGGTGAGGAGACGACAACGACGGTAGGTGAAACGGCCGAAGCAGTTGCCACCTGTTTGGTGACGGACCTGGCTGGTGTCGATGATCGCAGTTTCAACGCTGCGGCTTGGCAGGGTGTGCTTGATGCGGTTGATGCTGGTGGTGCTGCCGCTGACCCGTTGCTGTTGGAGTCGGACGCGCAGGATGATTATCAGCCGAACATTGACCAGTGCATCTCACAGGGTGCT
>JBGTFH010000035.1:0-18003 GCA_041747375.1 Acidimicrobiia bacterium | reverse complement strand
ATCTTGCCCGTCGTATTGACCTCCCGGTCGAATTCGACTTCATGGCAGTGTCCTCGTACGGGGCTTCGACGCAGACATCGGGTGTTGTCCGAATCCTCAAGGACCTTGATGAAGAGATCGAAGGTCGACATGTTCTGATCGTGGAGGACATCATCGATTCGGGGTTGACTTTGAACTATCTTCTGAAAAGCTTGAAAGTTCGTAAGCCTGCCTCACTTGAAATAGCCACGCTGTTGCTCAAGGAAGGCATTCAAAGGGTCCCTCTCGATGTCAAATATGTTGGGTTCACAATCGGTCCCGAATTCGTTGTCGGATACGGGTTGGACTACGCCGGGAAGTATCGGAACCTTCCTTATGTTGGAGTCATGGGGCCCGAGCTTCTCTAGTCGCGACGACAGTCGGGCTACGAATACGCCGATAACTCCCGTACCATTACGGGACCGAATTCTTTTTGAACCTTTGAACTGAGGTAGCTGTGAACCGAACTCTTCGAACTCTCCTGATATACGGAGTCTCGATCATCATGCTGGCGATCGTCGCCCAGTGGTGGTTCGATCAAGTTGCCGGTCCCGAAGAAGTTCAGATCTCAGTTTTCCAGTCGTCACTCGAGGACGGTACCTTCGAGAAAGTCCAGATTCTGGAACGCTCCAACCAGATCCAGGGGCGTTTCGAAGATTCCGACGCACTCGAAGGTGCCTGGGACCAGTTCGCGGCGTATCCAGACGGCTACGAGGGCACACTCACCGAAATCGCCATTGCTTCGGGAACACCGGTGTCTTCGGACTCCCAACCACCCGGCTTTTTCGACTACTTGATCAGTTTCCTCCCCTGGCTCTTCCTACTCGGATTCATGGTCTTCATCTTCATGCAGATGCAGGGTGGCGGCAATCGGGTGATGCAGTTCGGCAAGTCGCGGGCCAAGCTCGTCGGCAAGGAGCAACCGAAGGTCACCTTCGACGATGTAGCTGGACTGGAAGAGGCGAAAGAAGAGCTGGAAGAGATCAAGGACTTCCTGGCCAACCCGGACAAATACAGGGCTATGGGCGCGAAGATTCCCAAGGGCGTTCTGCTTTTTGGTCCTCCCGGCACGGGTAAGACACTGCTGGCCAAGGCCGTAGCCGGTGAGGCGGGAGTGCCGTTCATGACCATTTCTGGTTCAGACTTCGTCGAAATGTTCGTCGGCGTGGGCGCGGCCCGTGTGCGTGACTTGTTCGAGCAGGCGAAACAAACGGCCCCAGCCATCGTCTTTATCGACGAGATCGACGCCGTCGGACGTCATCGTGGGGCGGGCCTCGGTGGTGGCCATGACGAGCGTGAACAGACTCTGAACCAATTGCTCGTCGAACTCGATGGGTTCGAAGGCAACTCCGGCGTCATTGTCATGGCAGCGACCAACCGACCCGACATTCTCGACCCGGCCTTGCTCCGTCCCGGGCGATTCGACCGCCAGATCGTGGTTGATGCGCCCGACCTCGAAGGGAGGCGGGCAATCCTCGAAGTCCATTCGAAGGGCAAACCGCTGGGCCCCGAGATCGACCTCGAAGTGTTGGCACGACGCACGCCGGGCTTTACCGGCGCCGACCTCGCCAACCTCGTCAACGAAGCCGCCCTCCTCACCGCCAGGCGCAAACTGAAGAAGATCGGAATGGAAGAGCTCGAAGAAGCCATTGAGCGGGTCATCGCCGGACCAGAGCGGAAGACCCGGGTAATGACCGATGACGAGAAAAAGCTCATCGCTTTCCACGAGACGGGTCACGCCCTGGTCGGATTCGCCCTTCCCAATTCGGACCCGGTTCACAAGGTCACCATCGTGTCGAGGGGACGGTCACTGGGCCACACACTCGCCCTCCCGACCCACGACAAGTATCTCATTCGTCGCAGTGAATTGGTCGACCAGTTGGCCATGTTGTTGGGTGGCCGCACAGCCGAAGAGCTGATTTATGCCGACCCCACCAGCGGTGCCGCCAACGACATCGAAAAGGCCACGCAGATTGCCCGTCGCATGGTCATGGAGTACGGGATGAGCGACCAACTCGGCCCGATGCAGTACGGAAAGGCCAACGGTGAAGTCTTCCTCGGGCGCGATTACGGGCGCCAGCAAGACTATTCCGACGAGGTCGCCGCCTTCATCGACGAGGAGGTCCGCAAGATGATCAACGCCGCCCATGAAGAGGCCCGGGCAATTCTGACGCATCATCAGGATGCCATGGAGCGGATGGTCGAGGAGCTACTCGACCATGAGACTGTCGATCGTGACGGGGTTGCCGCGATCTTCATCGACGTTCCTAAGTGGGAGCACACCGAGAGCGGATCGCTAAGGATCCAGTATCCAAAAAACCCGGTCCTTCCTCAGCTCCGCCACGATGAAGTGCCTGTGGCCGCGGCCAAGAAGGTCGACGAGGAGACCGAAGAATCACCCTCGACGGTCCGTTCCAAGAAGGGCCTCCGCCCCACCACTCGCCCCGCCGACGCCGGCGCCTAAACCTTGAGCGGCGATGCCGCAACTGCCACTATCAAAAGCCCATGTCGACGGCGACCTAGGTCTTCGGTTTGGGTAAGGACCTATACCCGCTTGATCGTCAGGTCGCCTGATACCAGACGGGCAGTCACGTTGGCATGTCCGATCGGCGCCTGGTTGTCTGCCGTAGGCTCGGGGAGTCGGATATCTCCGGAACGGGTGGTGGCGTCGAGATTGACTGCGGTGCCGGCGGGAATCCCCACCCGCACCGATCCGGATACCGCCTTGACTCTCAGATTCTCACCCGAGAAACGTTTGACACCGAGGTCGCCGGAAAGAGTCGAACTCGTCATATCGTCTCCAGCCTCGTCGACATAAACGTCGCCCGAGGCGGTGGAAGCTTCGAATTTGCCCTCGACCTTGTTGATCCGAATATCCCCGGAAGCGCTGACGAATGAGCAGCGCCCGACGAGGTCGCCTTGAACATCGCCACTTGCGGTCTTGGCGCTGAGCTCATCGACACTGGTGACCCTGATGTCTCCTGACGCCGAATTGACTTCGAGACGTCCCAGATGTGCTTTGGATTCGATGCCAGCGGATGCGACGCCCGCCGAGACATCACAGCCGGGGGGCACGTCCAGGGTTATCTGATAACGGCCACCACCGAGGAACCCGCTGCGATCGTTGGTGATGGTCACGGTAGAACCGCGCTTGTCGACATTGAGGCTGTCGGTCTTTCCATCGACCCTGACGAATATCTTGCCCGCCGTACCTTCGCGCAGGGTAAGCCGGCCCGAGGCAAATCGGACGTCGACGCTGCCCGCTCCTTCGATGTCGAACTCTTTCTCGATCACAGCTGGATTGTCCGGTTCACCTTGTTGCCGACCTTTGCGGTGGCGCTGCGGGTCTTGAGTGCGTCGATAACCCAGCCGTTTACCGAGTCACCCGAGTCGGAAGCAGCGTCGGATATGAGGTCTTTCAAATACCCGGGAAGACGCACGGTGATCCGTGCCTCATCATCATCCAACGGGTTCGGGGGGTTTGGTGGCGGTGGAGGACCGGGAATGGCGGTTTCAACGACTACCAATTCGGGGTCTCCGTCGACCAGTCGTATCTCAACACGCTGCCCCATGAGTTGGGCATTGATCTCGATAGCCGCCGCTTCAACCAGACCGAGCATCGATTGGCGGATCGCCGGAGTGAGTACTCCGATCAACTCACCGATCATCTCGGCCTGGTCGGGGTCTGCGAAGCGGAGGTGGGCGGCCACCTGTTGTTCCAATTCGGTCATTGCAGGCGAAATCTGCATTTTATCGAGGATCCTTCGTGTATCTACGGATTCGTTCGTTGAGTTGGGCTTCCAGGCTATCGGTACTTCTTATCCAGAGCATGTCCTTCTCCTTGAGACGCTCGCGACACCTGTGTGATGTCTTTGTGACGTCATCATGCCATCACTTTGACATTCTGTCAAGAGAAAAGAACGAATTTGTCGGAGTACTCTTCACCGGTGAGCCAAATCGACCAAGTAAGAATTGAGAAAGCAGTCCGGGAAATTCTCGAAGCGCTCGGTGAGAATCCCGATCGAGAAGGTCTTGCCGAGACTCCGCAACGCGTGGCGAGGTTCTATGCAGAAGTGTTCGACGGCATCGATTCCGACCCCGGCGACACGATCGACGCCTTCTTCGGGGACGAGCACTATCAGGAGATAGTGATTGTCAGGGAGATCCCGTTCTATTCGATGTGCGAGCACCATCTGGTCCCGTTCCACGGCCAGGCCCATGTCGGGTACATGCCCAAGGGGAGAGTCACCGGGCTGTCAAAATTGGCGCGACTGGTGGATGGTTTTGCGAAACGACCTCAAATGCAGGAGCGTCTCACCGCTCAGATAGCCGATGCACTATGCGAACGCCTCGACCCACTTGGTGTCATCGTCGTAATCGAGGCGGAGCATCTCTGCATGTCGATGCGAGGGGTCCGCAAACCCGGTGCCGTAACCGTCACCTCCGCAGTGCGAGGGGTCATGGAGGACAACGCCAAGACCCGGTCAGAGGCAATGGCACTCCTCCTCGGCACATCCCGCTAGTGGATCCAGCGACAACCTGGATTCCGGAGTCGTTCGACCTCGGAGCCGGAATGCTCGTCGGGGTGGTCAACGCGACCCCGGACTCATTCTCCGACGGCGGCTTCTATCTCGACTCTCACGATGCGATAATGGCGGGATTGGAGATGTCCGTCCAGGGAGCATGGATGGTCGATGTCGGTGGCGAGTCGACCCGTCCCGGAGCCTCCGAAGTCTCGATCTCGGACGAGTGCGAACGGGTTGTGCCCGTCGTCCAGGGCCTCGCCGACTCGGGTGTTTCCGTCAGCATCGACACCTATAAGCCGGAGGTGGCGGCCAGGGCAATCGAGGCTGGCGCCGACGCGATCAACGACGTCACCGGTTTCACCAATCCGGAGATGATCGATCTTTGCGCGGCCACCGGGGTGGGGGCGATTGTCATGCACATGAAGGGCGATCCCCGAACGATGCAGGCCAACCCGACCTATCGGGACGTGGTCAGCGAGGTTGGCTCGTTCCTGCTGGGTCGGGCTCGGGCCCTCGAGGCGGCCGGGGTTGCCCCGCACTCGATCGTGATCGATCCCGGCTTCGGGTTCGGCAAGACGTTGGAACACAATCTGGAGTTGATGAACCGACTCGACGAGATTTGTGCCCTCGGGTATCCGGTGATGTTGGGCACATCCAGGAAATCGACGCTCGGCGAGGTGAGCGGTCAGTCAGATCCCATGTCTCGAGATGTCGCGACGGCGACCACCACCGCACTTGGATTTGAGCGTGGGGCAAGGCTTTTTCGGGTACATAATGTTGTTGCCTCCAGGGATGCGCTGCGAATTGCCGCCGCTATCGTGGATCCTCAGAGATGGGACGAATGGCAGCAGGATTAAAGCCCCGGGGATTCACCTGGGTTATCTCGGATCGCCTGGCGGTTTCAGACCGTGTCGGTGGGTCCGGTTTTCAACATCGTCGCGTCCGCCGCGAGGAAGAGATCACATGGTTGGTCGAGGAAGCCAGGATCAATACAGTGGTTTCGATGCTTCCCGGCAACCAGAATGTGGCGGCGTATCGGGAGGCCGGGATTGCCACTTATTCGATCCCGATCGACACTGTTCTCAGCGCTCGCGACCAGTCGATCTTCTTCCAGACACTCGACCGGGCATTGGTGCGGCCCAAAGCAAGGGTACTGATCCATCGGGAGGTGGTCGACGACACCATCGGTGGCCTCCTCGGTGGCTACCTCGTCACGTCGGGCATGGTTGAGGATCCGATTCTTGCCCTGGCGGTGATCCAGCAGATTCTGGGACGCGCCCTCGGACCGGAAGGGCGCTCGCTCATCCCCGCACCCGCTGCGGGCTGATGCCGGATTACATCCGGATCGCCGGTCTGGAGGTTTACGCCCACCATGGAGTGTTCCCGGCGGAGAGGGCGGCGGGGCAGACATTCCTCGTCGATCTCACCTTCTATCTCGATCTGAAGAAGGCTGGTGTTTCAGATCGACTCGAGGCGACAGTCGACTACGGCGAGATTGCGCAACAGGCCTACGATCTGGTCGCCCGCACAAGTCACGACCTGATCGAAACCGTCGCAGAAGATATTGCGGCCATGGTCCTCGAGAACCACGCCGTCGAGTCCGTGGAGGTTACGGTCCACAAACCGCAAGCACCCATCGCAGTGCCGTTCGCCGACGTGTCAGTGACAATCCGCCGCCCGTGACCCGCTACGGCGTGGCCCTGGGCTCGAATCTCGGTGATCGGTTGGGAGTGCTGCGCTCGGCGGTCGCCGAAATTGCGACTTTTGCCACCAATCTCAAGTCCTCAGCGCTCTACGAGACAGCCCCGGTGGGCGGCCCAGAACAGGGCCCATATCTCAACGCGGCCGTCGTCTTCGAGTCGTCACTGGAACCCATTCAACTGCTTCAGAGGCTCCAGTCAATCGAGACTTCCCACGGGCGGAAGCGTGCGGAACGGTGGGGCCCGAGGACACTCGATCTCGACATCATCGTCAGCGATGGTGGGGCAGTCGACGATCCCCCCGAGTTGGTTGTCCCGCATCCCCGCGCCGCCGAAAGACTTTTCGTCATCCGGCCCATGATGGATGTCTGGCCCGATGCAGAGGTGGCGCCCGGTGTCCCTTTCGACGACGTCTCCCACCGCGTTGTCGACCAGGAGGTCGACCTGGTCGCCACGACCTGGGTCGACGACTTCGGGTCCAAGGGTCGACGGTTGGTGATGTTTCAGCTCATCTTCTTCGTGGCGATCGGCATCCTGGTCATCGTTGACGGATCGGTGCCGTCGACGCTCGGCTGGGCCCAAATCCTCGGATTGGTCGCACTCGGTATCGGTGGACTACTGGTGTGGCGATCCTCGCTCGCCCTGGGGAGGAACCTCGTTCCGATGCCCGAACCGGTTGCCGGCGGATCTCTGGTTGACGAAGGTCCTTACCAATACGTCCGCCATCCGATCTACACCGCCATCATCCTGATATTCGTGGGGATATCCCTGATCTCGAGTTCGTGGCTCGCCGGCCTCGGGACTCTCGGCCTGTACCTGCTTTTCGCGGACAAATCGAGATACGAGGAGGGCTTGCTGCGTGTCGCATATCCCTCTTATCGGGCGTATATGAGACGGGTCAGGTTTCGAATCCCGTTCCTGACTTGATCAAAAGTTTCTCTTCCACTTTCGCGATGTCGTGCTACCTTTGATCTATGGGAAGCGGCCGCGGACCACCGGAGCGCCTTCTGCGAACTGATATTGACTCAGAACCCAGGAGGTACCTCTAGATGGCCAAACGGTCCCGCAAGAACCGCTACCAAATCCCCGGATACGACGAGAGTCGACCGAGCCGGGAAGAACGCAAGCAACAGCACCGCCAGGTGCGCCACGCCGCCCATCAAATGTTGCACATGGTCGATGATCCTGAAGAAGTCGCTGGACTCCCCGAGGTGCGACGCACCCGCGAGCACGACCTACCCGTAGAGGCCGATGCCGGATCCAGGCACCGGTTCAGAGTGTGGAAGACCAAGTTCTGGAAGCGTCGGGACCAATATCAGGACTTCAAAGCTGAAATCGACTCCAACTGGCCGGTCATCACCTCCGAACAGATCAGGAATTACCAGCCGTAGCGATGCGGTAGTCATCACGCTGGCCCGAGCCTCTAACCTTGTGCCCGTGCGTACCGCGGACGATGTATGAGGTTGAACATCATTGGCGCCGGGCGCGCCGGTGGATCCATTGCTCTTGCCGCCACGGCAGCCGGACACGAGGTCGTCGGGGTGGTGTCGCCGACGGGCAAGACCGAGTTCGGCCCACCTGCGTCGTATCGGGACCTGCCCGGCGCCGACCTGCTGCTCATCTGTGTTCCCGATGAAAAAATCGAGTCGGTGGTCGATGACCTTGTTGGTAATCGCCTCGATCAGGTCATAGCCCATATTTCGGGATTCATGCCCACAACAGTCCTTTCTCGTTTGGCGTCGGATTCATCGGTGGGCGGGTTCCATCCTCTTCAAACTCTGCCCGATCCGGTCGTGGGATCCACTTCCCTGGCCGGTGCGTTTGTCGGAATAGAAGGTGACGAGCTTGCATTCGACACCCTCACCCATTTCGGGCTCTCCCTCGGAATGCAACCCTTCCGACTATCCGACCAGGTGCGCCCTCTCTATCACGCAGCTGCTGCTGCAGCGGCGAATTTCGTGGTAACGGCCCTGGCAACTTCAGCCGACCTCCTCGATGCCGCCGACATCGAAGCCGGGGTGACCAGGCCACTTGTGGACCAGGTAGTGAGGAATGTCTTCGAGGTTGGCGCCCGGGCGGCACTCACGGGCCCAATTGCTCGCGGTGACACTGAAACCGTGATCGGACATCTGGTCGCCGCACACCAGGTATCCGACTCGGTGGGCGAGCAGTTTCGCCTGCTTGCAGAGGCGACCGCGATTCTCGCCGGCCGGTACAGCGAGGTCGAGAATTGGAAATAGTTGAAACGTTCGCCGATGCCCGCGCTCTCTATCGGGGGCGCATTGGCTTGCTACCGACCATGGGGTACTTTCACGAGGGTCATCTCGTCCTGATGGATCTCCTTAGAGACCAATGTGACACGCTGGTGGTGTCAAACTTCGTCAACCCGACCCAGTTCAACCGACCCGCCGACCTGGATTCGTATCCTCGCGACGTCGCGCGGGATGGTGAGCTGGCCGCCGATCATGGTGTCGACATCCATTTCGTTCCCCATGTCGACGAGGTCTATCCACCGGGATCCTCCACCGAAGTAACGGTCGGCGCAGTGGCCCTGGGAATGGAGGGCCGTTACCGCCCATCACACTTTGTCGGGGTGGCCACCGTCGTCGCAAAACTCTTCGCAGGTCTGAGGCCGGATGTCGCCGTATTCGGTAAGAAGGATGCCCAACAGATTGCCGTGCTTCTCGGAATGGCAAGGGATATGCGATTTCCGGTGGAGATCGTGGCGGCTCCGTTGGTCAGGGAACCCGACGGACTTGCCTTATCCAGCAGGAACGTGCGGCTGACGAGAGCAAACCGGGAAGCGGCCCTGGCGATAAGCCGTGGCCTCTTTCAGGCGGCCGAGCAAATCGATGCTGGTGAACGCAGGGTCGAGCGACTGGAGGCCACAGTCAGTCGATCGATTTCCCGGCTCGATGCCGACTATGTGGAACTGGTGGCCGCCGACACGATGGAACCCATCGAATCGCTCGATGGCCCCGCAGTGCTCGCCGTTGCGGCACATGCCGGTGACGTGCGCCTGATCGACAATCTCTCGATCGAATGGGTTGGAGATCGACCCAAACCCGACCGGGGATTGATACTGGATGAACGTAGTGGCCTGTCGCCCAATTAATGGCGGCGTTTCTCCGGCCTTCGAGTCCCCTGACTGCGTCGAAGTGCTCGCCGCAGCTCCCCGGCTGCGACTGCGCGCTTCTCCTTGTCAGATGAACTCGATGACTCGGAGCGACGCTCGCCCTACTTGACCGACAGACCACTAGCCAGCTCGGTACCCTGCGCGAATCCACTCCGTGACGAGGCCGAGATGACCGACAACACCGAACAATCAGACCCGTTGGTGGCGACCCGCCGCGCCCGGCATCAATCGATCGTGGAACGTGGTGGTTATCCCACTCGTTTTCCACGGACAGCCTGGGCGGCCGAGATCACGGATCGATACGACCTCGGGCCCGGTGAGCACACCGAAGATGTCGTCAGCGTCGCCGGCAGGGTCCTGCTCCACCGGTCATTCGGGAAGCTCCAGTTCGTCACACTTTCCGACATGAGCGGGACCATCCAGCTGTTCGTCGACGAAGGCCATTTAGGCGCCGGGGGTGCGGGGGCATTCGCCCAAGTCGACCTGGGCGACTGGATAGGTGCGACGGGCACAGTGATGACCACTCGAAGGGGGGAGTTGAGCATCGCAGTCGACGAATTCGTTGTTCTCCAAAAGAGCCTCAAGCCGCTGCCGGACAAGTTCCACGGACTCCAGGATGTAGAGCAACGGAGTCGACTCCGATATCTCGACCTGATGGTCAATGAGGAAGCACGTTCTATCGCCATGAGGCGATCCCGAATCGTCTCGTCCCTACGGAGACAATTCGAGGAGCGCGGGTTTATCGAAGTGGAAACACCAATTCTCCTGGCCCAGGCAACGGGTGCAACGGCCCGGCCCTTCTCCACCCACCACAGGGCCCTGGATCAAGACATGTTCATGCGAATAGCCACTGAGCTCTACCTGAAGCGGTTGGTGGTTGGAGGATTGGAGCGAGTGTTCGAGATCGGGCGTATCTTCCGGAACGAGGGTATCGATTCCACACACAACCCCGAGTTCACCATGCTCGAGGCGTATCAGTCGCTGGCAGACTACGAGGACATCATGACACTGATCGAAGATGTTTTCGCCGGCGTGGCGAATGAGGTGACCGGGGCGACCGAGATCACCTACCAGGAGAGAGCCCTATCTCTTGCCGGTCCGTTTCGCCGGGCTCGAATGATCGACCTGGTTGCAGAGGCGATCGGTGAGGATGTCGACCTGGATACATCGACCGACCGATTGAAAGAGCTTGCGACTGTAAGGGGAATCGAAGTCGATGGCGACTGGGGTGCGGGTCGATTGATTTTCGAGCTCTACGACGAGATCGTCGAACCGACCATCTGGCAGCCCACTTTCGTAACCCACTATCCCGTTGAGGTTTCACCCCTGTCGCGCCGCAATGAGGACGACCCGCGGCTGGTCGATCGTTTTGAGCTCGTTATCGCCGGCGCCGAATATGCAAACGCGTTCAGTGAACTCACCGACGCGGCCGAACAGTTGGCACGTTTCGAGGCGCAAGCGGAGGCGCGCCATGCCGGTGACGAGGAGGCCCATCCGATAGATCTCGACTACATCAACGCCTTGGAGTACGGACTTCCGCCGACGGGTGGCCTGGGTATTGGAGTGGATCGGTTGGTCATGCTCCTGACCGATCAGACGCATATCCGTGAGGTGATCCTCTTCCCCACGATGCGCACCCTGTGATCCCGGGCGGCGTCCTCTAATCTCGGGCGGCGTCGACTCTCGCCAGGAGGAACTCGCCCAGCGTTTCCAGGATGTCACTGGCCTCACCACGAGGAAGCCCGCTCAATGCGTCGCGGGCGACCTCGAGCCTGTTGCGTGCCGCTTCGAGGGCTCCGTCGACATGTCCGCCAGAGCGGACCAGATGGATAACTTCATTGACCGTTTCGTCGGTATAGGGCGGTCCCGGGCCCAACAACGCACGAATCCGATCGCCGTCGGGGCCGACAGCGGCCGTCAGTACGGGCATCGTGAACGTCCCCTCACGAATGTCTGACCCGGCAGGCTTTCCGATTGTCTCCTCGACCGCCACGAGGTCGAGTGCGTCATCGGCGATCTGGAAAACCATCCCCACTTCCCATGCCCAGGTCGAAAGGGCCTCGACCACTCTGGATTCGGCATCGGCAGCCATCGCCCCCAACCGGGCCGACGTCCTGACCAGGGACGCGGTCTTGCCACCGATCACCTTCTCGTAGTCCTCGATGGAGTGGGTGAAATCTCCTTCTAGCTGGAGTTCCCGGGTTTGCCCCTCGACGAGGTCTGCATACGTTGCGGCGAGCAGTCGAACCGACTCCTGACTGAGATTTGTTGCAGCCACCTCCGATGCGCGGGCCATCAGGAAATCTCCGGCGAGGATGGCAACCGAGTTGGACCAGTTGGCGTTCACCGAAGGGGCACCGCGGCGTGTGTCCGACTCGTCGATGACATCGTCGTGGTAGAGCGAACCAACATGAATCAGTTCAACCGCGACTCCCGCTTCGACCGGTCTCCCTTCGTCGTTGGGGCCGAACTCGGCGGCGAGTAGCGACAGAAGCGGCCGGAATCTCTTTCCCCCGGCGAGCAGCAAATGCTGGGCGATCTTGGTTAGATACGCATCGTCGGCAGTGGCTGCCTCGAGCAATCTTTCTTCGACGAGCGCCAACGAATCCCAGATTCGGGGAATACGAATGATGCTTTGGAGGTCTTCCATTGTTGCCGATGGTATTACAACGTGAGCAGCAGCATGATTCCGAAGAGATGGGAATAATCGTGCCGGTGGTAAACTTCGGTATGTCAGGGTTAGGAGACCAAGGTGTTTGAACGGTTTACCGACCGTGCTCGACGGGTCGTCGTCTTGGCCCAAGAAGAGGCACGGCTACTCAATCACAACTACATCGGGACCGAGCACATCTTGCTCGGTCTACTGAACGAGGGCGAAGGTATAGCCGCGCAGGCCCTCGAGAGCCTCGACATCGATCTGACTTCGGTTCGGGATGAAGTGGTGAAGATCATCGGACAGGGCAAGCAGTCGCCGTCGGGCCACATCCCGTTCACACCGCGCGCTAAAAAAGTGTTGGAGCTCAGTCTCCGTGAGGCCCTCCAATTGGGCCACAACTACATCGGCACCGAGCACATCCTGCTCGGTCTCATCCGTGAGGGCGAGGGCGTGGCCGCCCAGGTATTGCAACAACTGGGCGCCGAACTCCAGAAGGTCCGCCAGACAGTGATTCAGCTCCTCTCCGGGCCCGGGGGTAGTGAAGAGCAGGCTCCCCAGGCATCAGGTTCCGGAAGCCGGAGCGAGTCGTCGTCGTCGGGTTCCACTGTTCTCGACCAATTCGGCCGCAACCTGACGGGTCTCGCCAAGGAAGGCAAGCTCGACCCCGTGATAGGACGCAACCGCGAAATCGAGCGGGTAATGCAAATCCTCTCCCGACGCACCAAGAACAACCCGGTCCTCATCGGTGAGCCGGGTGTCGGCAAAACTGCAATCGTTGAGGGCCTCGCCCAGCGGATCATTGCCAAGGACGTTCCGGAAAACCTTCACGGAAAGAATCTCTACACCCTCGACCTCGGCGCGTTGGTTGCCGGGTCCCGTTACCGCGGCGACTTCGAGGAGCGTCTCAAAAAGGTTCTCAAGGAAATCAAGAATCGCGGAGACATCATTCTCTTCATCGACGAAATCCACACCCTGGTCGGGGCGGGCGCAGCAGAAGGCGCCATCGACGCAGCTTCGATTCTCAAGCCGATGCTCGCCCGTGGTGAACTTCAAACGGTTGGTGCCACCACCCTCGAGGAGTACCGTAAATACCTCGAGAAGGACTCCGCCCTGGAGCGGCGGTTCCAGCCGGTGCAGGTCGATGAACCATCGGTCAGTGACACAATCTCGATTCTGATGGGGCTCAAGGACCGTTACGAGGCCCACCACTCTGTTCGTTTCACAGATCAGGCAATCGTTTCGGCGGCCAATCTCGCTGACCGCTACCTGGCCGATCGTTTCCTTCCCGACAAGGCAATCGACCTGATCGACGAAGCAGGCTCGAGGACCAGGATTCATCGCGACAGTGACGTCCCCGAGATCACCAAAATCGATGAGAAGCTATCGACAGTCCGCCTCGACAAGCAAGACGCCGTCAGCACTGAAAACTACGAACGAGCCGCCGTGCTCAGAGACGAGGAGCGGGTCCTCCTCACCGACCGCGCCGCACGCGAGGCCGAAGTTTCGATAGGTGGTTGGGTCATCGACGAGGAAGGTATTGCCGAGGTCCTGGCACAGTGGACGGGCATCCCGGTTCATCGCCTCACCGACGAAGAGACCGCCCGTCTCGTCCAGATGGAGTCAGAGCTCCACAAGCGCATCATCGGTCAGCACGACGCTATCGAAGCGGTGTCGAAGGCAATCCGACGCACCCGCGCCGGTTTGAAGGACCCCCGTCGACCGGCCGGCTCATTCATATTCCTCGGCCCCTCCGGGGTCGGGAAGACCGAAACGGCCAAGGCGCTCACCGAATTTTTGTTCGGTCAGGAAGACTCACTCATCCAGCTGGACATGTCTGAGTACATGGAGAAGCACACAGTGAGCCGATTGGTGGGTTCACCTCCCGGCTACGTGGGGTACGACGAGGGAGGGCAGTTGACCGAGGCGGTCCGGAGGAAGCCATTCTCGGTAGTTCTCTTCGACGAGATCGAGAAGGCACACCCCGACGTGTTCAACACGCTGCTCCAGATCCTCGAGGAGGGTCGGCTTACCGATGCCCAGGGGCGCTCGGTCGATTTCAAGAACACCGTGATCATCATGACCTCCAACCTCGGTACCAGGGACCTGCACAAGAAGGCTGTCGGGTTCCACGTCGAGGACGCAGAGCACTCATATGAATATATGAAGGGGAAGGTCACCGAGGAACTCAAGAAGCACTTCCGGCCAGAGTTCATCAACCGGATTGACGACATCATCGTGTTCCATGAGCTCGACATGGACGAGCTGAAGCTCATCGTCGACCAGATGTTGGAACGTGTCAGAAATCAATTGACTGCACAAAAACTCGACCTGGTTCTCACCGACGATGCGAAAGAACACCTCGGAACCCAGGGTTATGACCCCGAACTCGGGGCACGACCCCTGCGGCGGGCGATTCAACGCCTCGTCGAAGATCCCCTGTCGGAGCGGGTGCTACTCGGTGAGTTCAAGGCCGGGACCACGATTCTCGTTGGATTCGACGCGGATAACACCGAATTGACCTTCGAAGCGTTCACACCTAGTGACTCGCTTCCGGTCGAACTCGCCGGCACAGACCAGTAAATCCTCAAGAAGTCCGGTTCGACACCCGATTGACTAGGGCAAGGTTTCTATGCCCGCGATTTTTACTTCCCTCATGTTTGCTGTTGCGCTCGCCGGAGTTCCGGCTTCGGTTGACTACGTGCCTGCTGGTGATGAGGCCCTCACCGTCGATCTAGAGATGGACGGCTATGTCAACGGGCGTATGGATTCCGACCGGATGATGTCATACAAGGGTTGCATCCTCGAGCGCGACGCTGCCTACACATATGCATTGATGATGGATGCTGCCGAGCGAGCCGGGGTCCACCTGGAACCAATCGACTGTTATCGCACCTATAACCACCAGAAGTCGGCCTACAACCGTCGCTGCCCGTACACGGACGTCCCCCAATATGAGGCTGATCCCATCACCGGCGAGAAGTATCAGGTGGGAACCCGGAACTACCGGGTGTGCACAGGCCCGCCCACGGCGCGCGCCGGAGAGTCAAATCATGGATGGGGTCGCGCGGTCGACTTCAGTGATGGGAGCGGTGAGCTGAAGTGCAAGGACCGGGCCTTTTTGTGGCTCCAGTCGAACGCCCTTCAGTACGGATGGGTCCATCCTCCATGGGCACATTGCGGCCGCCGTACCCAGGAACCATGGCACTGGGAATACGCCAGCCTCGTCGACGTTAGCCTCCTCCCGCTACTGACTCTGAACGGCGACCTCCTACCTCAGGTCGAATAGCCGCCTGATCACATCCCCAAAGGGGGCACCTTTCTGGCACCAAATTGAGCTTTGCGCGCGAGGCTCTCCGTCCCCTCCGGCCATTCCTGCCCGGAATGGCCACCTCCCCCTATCGGCTCCGCCTCCTGGGGAGGGAGTTGGGGGAAGGAAGGCTCCTGTCAGCTTGCTGACAGGTAGGGGGACTTGAGCACCAACTTGAGCTTTGGGCGCGAGGCTCTCCGTCCCCCTCCGGCCATTCCTGCTCGGAATGGCCACCTCCCCCTATCGGCTCCGCCTCATGGGGAGGAGTTGGGGGAACAGGCGGGCGCAGCCCAAACAGTCCTCCTCCTCACTGATTACGGTGGGGTTCATGGATTTTGATGTGGTTGTGGTTGGTTCGATCAACTACGACATCAGTGTGATGACGCCCCGTCTTCCGATGCCGGGCGAAACTCTCATCGGTTCCCGTCACTTCTTCGGTCCCGGTGGAAAGGGCGCCAATCAGGCGGTGGCCGTCGCCCGACTCGGTGGCCGCGTTGCGTTGGTCGGCCGGTTGGGTCCGGACGAATGGGGGGCCGCCCTGGTGAGCGGCCTTGCCGGCGAGGGAGTGGATGTAGCGGCTGTTGACACCGACTCGGATGCCGCCACCGGAATCGCCGTTATCACCATCGATTCGAACGCCGAGAACACCATCGTCGGTAGTTCAGGGGCCAACATGCGAATAACTCCCGAGCACATTGCAAGCCACGCCAGTGTGATTTCGGGTGCCAGCGTCGTTCTCGCCCAATTGGAGATACCACTCGAAACGGTTGAAGCGGTAGCAGAGTTGGCAACTGGCACTTTCGTACTCAATCCCGCACCGGCGCAGGCTCTCCCTGGACATCTTTTGGAAAGAGTTGGTGTTCTGATCCCGAACCGGTCTGAACTATCCCTCATGGCCGGCGGAGTGACCCTCGATTCTGTCGATGAGGTGGTTGAGGCCGCCCGGTTACTCCGATCTGGAGGCACAACGGTGGTCACTTTGGGTGGCGACGGGGCTGTGCTCGTCGATGGAGACGGGTTCGTCTTGGTCCCCCCTTTCCCGGTCGTCGCAATCGACCCCACCGGTGCCGGCGATGCCTTCTGTGGCGCCTTCGCCTTCTCGTTGAGCCGTGGCGCTCGAGTTGGGGAGGCGGTCAGATTCGCATCAGCGGCTGGAGCGCTCGCCGTCGCCGAACCGGGGGCACAGGCAGGGATGCCCCATTTCAGCGACGTTGAGGCCCTCCTCGGCGTTTGATACCCTCTTCGGATCAGCAAACCGATAATCATCGACACCGACCCTGGCCAGGACGACGCCGTCGCCATCCTTCTTGCCCTCGCCTCGCCCGAAGAACTCGACATCCTGGGGATCACCGTCGTCGCCGGAAATGTGCCTCTCGACCTGACGGTGATCAACAGTCTCGCCCTGGTTGAACTCGCCGGTCGGACAGAAGTCCCGGTTTATCGGGGCTCGGTCCGACCGATGGTGCGGGACCTGGTCACGGCGGAGTATGTACATGGCCCCACAGGGCTCGACGGTGCCGACCTGCCGCCGCCCACGATCAGCGAAGCCCCGGGGCACGCGGTCGACAAGATCGTGGAAATCGTCCTCGCATCTGCAGAGCCGGTAACACTTTGCACCCTCGGCCCGCTCACGAATGTCGGGCTGGCGTTGGTCCGGGAGCCCTCCATCGTCGACAACATCTCCGAGATCGTCATGATGGGCGGCGGGTTCTTCGAGGGAGGCAACACGACGCCGGCCGCTGAGTTCAATATCTACGTGGACCCTCATGCGGCCCATGTGGTTTTTGCCAGTTCCGTCCCCAAGGTCCTCATGCCGCTGGACGTCACCCACAAGGCCCTCACAACGCCAGTTCGATTGCAGCGTTTCAGCGATCTCGGTACCCGAGCAGGTGATGCGGTGGCCGGCATGTTGGGCTTTTACGACCGGTGGGACAAGAACAAATACGATATTCCAGGAGGCCCCCTCCACGATCCCACCGTCATCGCCTACTTGCTCGAGCCCGACTTGTTTCACGGCAAGGAAGTGGCCGTGGAGATCGATATCTCTTCGGGACCCACACTGGGGATGACGGTCGTTGACTGGTGGGGAGTGACCGACGGCCCGCCCAATGCAACCGTGATGAACGAGATCGACTCGGACCGCTTCTACGACCTGCTGGTGGAGAGGATCTCGCGACTCTGACATGACGCTCGTCTCTGGACGCTCTCATCGTCATAGATTGTTTTCCCCCACTAACCTGCATTGCGGACGGACTACTCCGTCCTTATTCACACATCACGGAGGAAATAACAACGTGAAAAGATATGTACGAGTGATTGCTCTACTTGGCGTCCTTACCCTGGTCCTCGCGGCCTGTGGTGACGGCGACGGTGGAGATAGCACCACGACTTCAGAAGCGATGGTCGACGAGACCACCACCACTGAGGCCATGGTCGAGGACACAACCACGACTGAAGTCATGGTCGAGGGCGAACCGGTTGCCACCTGTTTGGTGACGGACCTGGCTGGTGTCGATGACCGCAGTTTCAACGCTGCGGCTTGGCAGGGTGTGCTTGATGCGGTTGATGCTGGTGGTGCTGCCGCTGACCCGTTGCTGTTGGAGTCGGACGCGCAGGATGATTATCAGCCGAACATTGACCAGTGCATCTCACAGGGTGCT
>JBGTFH010000034.1:0-10154 GCA_041747375.1 Acidimicrobiia bacterium | reverse complement strand
TCCCACTTGGGCACGTCAGCGAAAATCTCCGCTACTTCATCTCGGTTGACGGTCTCATGGTCAAGCAACTCTTCGACCATCCTCTCCATGGCATCCTGATGATACGAAAGGATGGCCCTCGCCTCTTCGTGAGCGGCGTTGATCATCTTGCGGACTTCCTCGTCGATGAAGGCGGCCACCTCGTCGGAATAATCCTGCTGGCGCCCGTAATCCCGCCCGAGGAACACCTCGCCTGTGGCCTTTCCGTATTGCATAGGGCCGAGTTGGTCGCTCATCCCGTATTCCATCACCATACGACGGGCTATCTCGGTCGCCTTCTCAATGTCGTTGGCGGCACCACTGGTGGGGTCGGCGAAGATGAGCTCCTCTGCGGTGCGACCACCCAACAACATTGCCAACTGGTCGACCAGTTCACTTCGGCGGACGAGATACTTGTCATGCGTGGGGAGGGCAAGGGTGTGGCCCAAGGACCGTCCCCTGGAAACGATTGTCACCTTGTGGACTGGATCGGAATTGGGTAGAGCGAATCCGACCAGGGCGTGGCCCGTCTCGTGGAATGCGATGAGCTTCTTCTCCTCATCGGTCATTACCCGGGTCTTGCGCTCAGGGCCGGCGACTACACGCTCGATGGCTTCCTCGAGCTCCTCCATCCCGATCTTCTTCAGCTTACGACGCGCGGTAAGAATCGCCGCCTCGTTCACGAGGTTGGCGAGATCGGCGCCAGTAAAGCCGGGTGTACGACGTGCCAAAACCTCGAGTTCGATCTCAGGGCCCAACGGTTTGCCCTTCGAATGAACTTCGAGGATTGCCCTTCGACCCTCGAGGTCAGGGGCATCAACCACAATCTGACGGTCGAAACGTCCGGGACGAAGCAATGCCGGGTCGAGGATGTCGGGCCGGTTGGTCGCCGCCATCACAATGACGCCGGAGTTGCCTTCGAACCCATCAAGTTCGACGAGCAACTGGTTCAGAGTTTGTTCACGCTCGTCATGGCCACCACCAAGGCCCGCTCCACGATGACGCCCGACCGCATCGATCTCGTCGATAAAGACGATGGCCGGCGCAGCCTGCTTCGCCTGTTCGAACAAATCACGCACCCGGGCCGCACCCACACCGACGAACATCTCGACGAAGTCTGAACCGGAAATTGTCATGAATGGCACCCCCGCTTCACCGGCGACGGCCTTAGCCAGCAGTGTCTTGCCGGTGCCGGGAGGACCGAAAAGCAGAACACCCTTGGGAATCTTCGCCCCCATCGACCTGTACTTGTCGGGGTTGGCCAGGAAATCCTTTATCTCTTCGAGCTCTTCCTTGGCCTCTTCCAGTCCGGCAACATCGTCAAAAGTGACCTTTGGCTGCTCTTTGCCCACCAGCTTGGCCCGTGACTTACCGAACTGCATCACCCGATTACCGCCACCTTGCATCTGCATGAAGATGAACACCATGAATCCGAGCAGGAAGAGCCAGGGCAGGAAACTGATCAAATAGTCGAAGAAACCGGGCGGTTGGGAATCTGAGGAAAACGGCGTTCCCGATGCGATCGCGATTTCGGTGAGTGTGCCCTCGTACCCGTCTGGATAGGCTGCGAACTGATCCCATGTGCCCTCAATGGCATCTGTATCTTCGAATCGTCCCTGGATCTGGTTAGAGCGTTCCAGAATCTGGACGGTCTCGAAGGTCCCGTTCTCGAGCGACGTCACGAACACGGAAATCTCGACTTCTTCGGGACCGGCAACCTGGTCAAACCACCACTGAGCGACGATCGCGAGCATGATGATTGAGACTCCGTAGATCAGGAGAGTTCGAAGAGTTCGGTTCACAGTTACCTCAGTTCAAAGGCTCAGAAAAATTCGGTCTTGTAATGCTACGGGAGTTATCGGCGTATTCGTAGCCGACTGTGGTCAGCTTTAGAGAAGCTCGGGCCCCATGACTCCAACGTATGGGAGGTTGCGATACTTCCCGGCGTAATCAAGTCCGTATCCGACCACGAATTCCGGGCCGATCGTGAATCCGACGTATTTGACTTCGAGTGGAACCCTTTGGATGCCTTCCTTGAGCAGCAGGGTGGCAATTTCGAGTGAGGCCGGCTTACGGACTTTCAAGCTCTTCAGTAAATAATTCAATGTCAAACCCGAATCGATGATGTCCTCCACGATCAGAACATGTCGGCCATCGATTTCCTCATCGAGGTCCTTGAGGATCCGCACCACCCCCGATGTCTGCGTTGATGCGCCATATGATGACACCGCCATGAAGTCGAATTCGACCGGTAGGTCGATGTGACGGGCCAGATCGGCCATCACCATGAACGCCCCCCGCAACACGCCTACCAGGAGGACGTCCTGGCCGGCATAGTCGGCGGTGATCTGAGATCCGAGTTCGCCGAGTTTGGCTTCAATCTCCTCGGTGGTTATCAGTGGCTTGATGTAGTCCAAAAAAAGTCGGTCCTTCTAGTGATCGCTACAAAGTAGTCCAACTACTGCAGTTGTTACCAAATGCACGCTCATCCGTCATCGCGTCGAACCATGAGGAAAGGCCCTTCCCGTTCGACCCGGACGCCACCCTCCAACTGGGCACCGGATGACCGGCCCTCGATCACTTCGCCGACCCGATCGAACTCGGCTGCACTCAATCCACTCGACTGGCGAGGACCGGCCAAATTCCGGTTGAGGATGCGCCATCTGATCGCATCGGGGACCGCGACCAATTCACCGATCGGGATGCGAACATCGGATGAGCCGATCAATTCAGAGTCGGGTACCAATCCATCGAGGAAGTCGGCGTCACCGAGGAAGGTCTTACTCGTTTGTGCCAGGGTCTCCACTATGGACGGATTCACCTGCTGAATGCTTGGAATCAGATCCAGTCTCACCCAATTTCGTCGGATCCCACGGTCGAAATTGGTCGGGTCATCTACGAAGCCGAGTCCCGATAGGGTGGCGAATTCTCGCGTCTCGCTACGAGGAATATCGAGAAGCGGGCGATAGAAGTTCGGTACCCGATGATACGGGATGCCGGTGAGGCCGCGGATCCCCGAGCCTCTGATCAGATTGAGCAGCACGGTTTCCGCCAGGTCGTCGCGGGTATGCCCGACCAACACCGAGCCGGAACTCTCACCGACTTCGCCGAGGGCGGCATAGCGGGCATCCCGCGCCATGGCCTCGGGCGACGCGCCATCCTCGACCTCGACCTCGACTGTCTGCAACCTGATTTCGAGGGCATCGGCAATGGCGGCGGCGGCATCTGCCAGAGAACTCGAAGCCGGCAAACCGTGATCGACGTGCACCGCTTCGACATCCTCCCCGGTTGTCAGAGCGAGGGCGGCGAGAGTGGCCGAGTCGGCACCACCGGACAGGGCGACCCGGAATGGAGGAGTGGGCCATCGCACCCGGGCCAGCATCCCGGTACGAAGTTCGTTCAGACGACGCGTCTCAACCACAACGAGGGCTGTTCGATTTCATCGAGGTCAGGCAGCGAGCTCGCTCCACGAAAAGCGAGGTTGACCGTCTCCCAACCTGCCTCATTCTCGATTGCCCGGATGAACTTCTCACCCTTGTCGTACTGGTTGATCTTCATCTCCAAACCGGTTATCCGGAAGAAGGCGGCGGTCCGTTTGTCTTTGCGGCGGTTCTTGAGCACGCGGCTCATCCTGGCCTGGGATTTGAGATGCTCTGCGCCAATCCGGTCCATGACGTAATGGCCATGCCCTTCCAGCAAAGTCATGAGCGCCTGAACCCTGTCAACGATCCGGCTCTGCTCCGCAGATGCAACGAGGCCGAAAATGCCACGCTCGTCGACGATGGGCGACCCGGAGCGGGCGCGGTCAAATGCCTCACCGAGGGCGGCCTTGAATTGGCCGGGGTCGGGGCCGGACGCTTCGACCAGCTCTTCGACTAATCCCCGAAAGTACCCGCGCATCCAGGGGACTCCGAGAAATTGAGCCCGATGGGTGAGTTCGTGTAGAGCAACCCAGAACCTGAACTCGGCGGGACGAAACTGGTGGGTTCGCTCCATCTGCAAGAGATTGGCGCCCACGTACACCACGCTATCGCCGTCCTCGCCCGTCGGCAGAACAAGCTCGTACTGTCCCAGGACTCGCCTCGACAGCACCCCGAGCAGGGCGCTGGTTTCAGTCTCCACAACCTTCTCGATCGATTCCCTTCGCTCATCGCTCCCGTCGCCCCGGTCGACCAGTTTCCGGGTAGCGGGTTCGATCAGATGCTGGAAACTGGCGACATTCCGGTCAACCCACTCCAGACGACTGATTACTTGCGTTGTCGGGTCACCGGGGAGTTCCAGACCGGTGCCGGCCGAGACCAGTTCGGAGACTCGAGGTGTGATCCGGGCCATTTCCTCGGCGAGTGCTGGAAGGTGATAGGTGTCCGCCAGGGGATAGTTACCGACGATGCGTTCGGTGAAACGGCCTCTGGACGTCTTGATCGAAGTCACTCTTCGACGATTCGGTACCGCCTGCGCACAACGTTGGTGAAATACCGAATGGTCGTCATGAGGATGACCAGCACCACCAGGGCGAGCCCCGTCGGCACCAGGTAGCGGTAGGTCCAGTCGGCGGTGGATGTATCGACGGGTGGTGGAGTGACGACGACGACAGGTTCGATGTCGGTGGTCACAACGGTGGTCTCCGAAGTTGGCTCAGGCTCCTCATCGGTGGCTGCGGCCGGCAATGCGAATCCGGACAACACCCAGGAGGAAACCAGGAGGAGGAGCAGGACTCGCGAGAATTTGGTCATCGTGGCAGGAGAATACTCACCGGATCAGGCAGAGTCGAACTTTCAGATCTGAGACGTTTCCTGATCAAGCGCATTGCGAAGTCTGACAATGAACTGTTGTGGCACTTCTTCGGAAAGCCGTTCCCGCACCACAACCTTGAGACGTTTCTCAAAGTCGAAACTTCCGCTGCAATACCCACAATCGTCGAGGTGCGCCCTGATCCCTTCGGTGGTCGCCTGGTCGAGCTCGCTATCGAGATATTCGTAGAGGCGCTCCAGGGCCTCGTCACAATTGCTTCCGCCCACGTCGGCGCAGTCGTCTTGTTTCATGGTCGCTCCGCTCCTTCGGGAACGAGTCCGCGGTTGCTGGCAAACTCCCACAACGCTTTTTGCATCGCTTTTCTTCCCCGGTGAAGGCGCGACATCACTGTACCAATCGGGATTTCCAGGATGTCGGCGATCTCCTGATAGGACAACCCTTCCAAATCAGCCAGCAATACAGGAAGTCGAAAGTTCTCTGGGAGGGACTCAACGGCTCTCTTGATATCCGATTCGACGAGACCGTCGAGGACCCGGTCTTCGGTTGTTCGGGAAACCTCGGCGGACTCTTCAGATCCGATCCTCCGGTACAGGTAGAGATCCTCGACCTCGCCGAGGTCGACCTCTTTGGGACGACGCGAATCCTTCCTGTATTTGTTGATATAGGTGTTGGTGAGAATCCGATAGAGCCAGGCTTTGAGGTTGGTCCCGGCCTCGAAGCCGGCGTATGCGCGGTATGCCTTGAGGAAGGTCTCCTGGACCAGGTCTTCGGCGTCCGCCGGATTTCTGGTCATCCGCATCGCGGCGGTGTACAACTGCGGAGCAAACTCCATTGCGTCGTCAGCGAAGGTGGCCTGGTCTGCCATCCGCCGAGACGGTAACTGGCCGTCCCAACAAAGACGAAGTGACTCCTGGCCCCCCTCCAGAGACGAAGTCGAATGGAGGGGGTGGCCGTTGCGGAACGCAACGGCCGGGGGCGGACGGTGGAACACTCGTCCTGATATGAGTGGGTGTCCTGTCGCCCCCCGCACAATAAGGCAGAGCCGGAGAGGGGAGTTGAACCCCTGGCCTATTCATTACGAGTGAATTGCTCTACCACTGAGCTACTCCGGCCGGTCCGGAAATGGTACCTGCCGGGTCGGCTAGTGGTAAGCCGGGTTTTAGCTCGATCCGAGTTGGGAGAAGAGGTTGGCGAGGACCAGTTCGCGACGAAGGTTGGCCTGAATGTCGACGACGGCGTCGAGGGCTGCGTCGGCAGAGCGAACCGCCTGTCGGGGTGTGACTTCGGTCAACTCGTTCAGGCTCAGGTCGGGATTGCGAATCGGGCCACCCATTTGTAGCGACGCGGAGTCGGTGTACCAGGAGGCCAGGATCTCCAATCCGCTCACCAGAAGTGACTGTTCAACCCGGCGGCGGGCGCGCTCTTGTTTGTCTTTTGCGAGGTCGGTGTCGACCGATTTGGCAACCAAAGGGACTAACTCTTCGATCACCAGAGAAGCGAGGCGTTGGCCATCGCCGGGGTGGGGAGTCACCTTTGCGGGTATCTCCAACCACATCCTCCTGAATCTGGCGACCTCAGGTCTGGCCATAAGCGAGAGCGCCAACCCGGGTCGTCCCCCGGCCACGGCTACCACGCTCTCGGCCTGATCGGCATCGACACCACGGGCAGACAGGGCCGCCACCAAATCGGGCGTGGGAACTCGACCCATATGAATCGTCCGACATCTCGAACCGACGGTTGCCGGGAAGTCATCCTCGCTTTCGGCGATGAGGAGGAACGTCACCTGTGCCAGTGGCTCTTCGAGGGTTTTCAGCAAAGCGTTTGAGGCTTGTTCGGTCATCGAACCGGCCTCGGGGATCAAAAAGACCGATCTCAAAGCCTCGATCGGGGCCATCGAGGCTCTGGTCACCAACAACCGCGCCTGCTCCACACCGATCGATGTCGCTCCTTCCGGTTCGACCACGGTTAGGTCGGGATGCGTCCCGGCTAGGGCGAGTCGGCACGAGCGACAGTCTTCGCCGTGATCACCGGAGTGAGGACAGAGCAGACCGGCGGCGAATCGTTGGGCAAATGCCATCTTTCCCACCGACTCAGGCCCGATGAACAGGTAGGCCTGGACAGGCGTCAACAGCTCCCGTTCCAGCAATTCGACCACCCTGCGATTTCCGATGAGTCCGTCGAAGAAGTCACTCACGGATGTGCTCCATGATTTGGGCGACGACCGAATCCAAATCGAGGGAATTGTCGATGAGAAATACCCGGTCCGGCTCGTCGGCCGCCAGTTTGCGATAAGCCGTATGGACATCCCCGTGAAATGAGGACTCCTCGCTCCCGATCCGATCCGGGCGGTGCTGTCTCTGGAGTGCGATGTCGACCTCGACGTCGAGGATGAACACCAAATCGGGTACCACTCCCCCGAGTCCGATCTCGTTGACTTCGCGCACCCGGCCAACCCCGAGACCGCGGCCTGCTCCCTGATAGGCAAGAGACGAGTAGTAAGTCCGGTCCGAAATCACCCAGGCGCCCTTTTCCAAAGCCGGGGCAACGACCTCGGCGACAAGCTGAGCGCGCTGGGCGCCGAACAGCATCGCCTCGGCCCACGGAGCCATGTCTGGTCCGTGGAGGAGCAGCTTTCGAATCTCCTCGCCCAGGACTGTGCCTCCCGGTTCCCGGACAACGAGTGTGGTGTGGCCGCGGCTTTCCAGGGTCCTGGCGACAGCGGTGGCAACAGTGCTCTTTCCGCTGCCATCACCGCCCTCGATTGCTATGTATCGGCTCAAAATCAGAACAGTCGGTCCCCGGAAACAGCGGGAGCTGGATTAGGTGTCGGCATCGCCTTCACACGCTAATCCACCGAAAACGATGTGTCTCGTGTTGACATAGGGGACCAGAGTGGGGTCAACTCACATAGAAAGAACTATGACAAAGAGTCTCGTAATCGTTGAATCGCCGACCAAGGCGAAGACTATTTCCGCCTTTCTCGGTGGAGACACTGTGGTGGAATCGTCGATGGGCCATATCCGCGACCTCCCCCGTTCGGCGGCTGAAATTCCGGCGAAAGCCAAAGGGGAAGAGTGGGCCCGTCTCGGTGTGAATGTCGACAACGACTTCGAGCCGCTCTATGTCGTGAGCAAGGAACGCAAAGAACGGGTCAAGAAATTGAAGTCCTTGCTCAAAGATGCAGATGAGCTCTACCTGGCAACCGACGAGGACCGTGAGGGAGAATCGATCGCGTGGCACCTCATCGAAGTCCTCAAGCCCACCATTCCGATCAAGCGGATGGTTTTTCACGAGATCACCCAGTCGGCGATCGACGAGGCGTTCAACAACCCCCGCGACCTCGACCAACAGCTGGTCCAGGCCCAGGAGGCACGACGGATTCTCGACCGACTCTACGGCTACGAGGTTTCCCCGGTCCTGTGGCGGAAAATCCAACAGGGCCTCTCGGCGGGGCGGGTGCAAAGCGTTGCCGTTCGAATCATCGTCGAACGAGAGCGAGAACGGATTGCCTTCCAGTCGGCGGGTTACTGGAGCCTTGATGCGGTCATGGCCAAAGCCGGCGAACTCGACCTCACCTTCGACGCATCTCTCCTCCGTGTCGATGACCAGAAGGTCGCCACCGGTAAGGACTTCGACAGCGAAGGCAGACCGAAGAAGGACGTCATCGTTCTCGATAGCGAAGGTGCGACGTTATTGGCCACCAACCTGGCCGACTCCGAATTCAAAGTCGAATCGATCGAGTCCAAACCATACAAACGAAGCCCTTATCCGCCATTCCGCACCTCGACATTGCAACAGGACGCCGGCCGGAAATTGGGGTTCTCGTCGTCCCGCACGATGTCGGTGGCACAGCGACTCTATGAAAACGGGCACATCACCTATATGCGGACCGACTCGACCTCGCTCTCAGTGTCGGCATTGGCTGCAGCTCGAGACCAGATCACCAAACTGTACGGGGAGGAATACCTCAGCCCGAAGCCGCGGGTCTACACATCAAAAGTAAAGGGTGCGCAGGAGGCCCACGAAGCGATTCGGCCCGCCGGCGAGACCTTTGTCACCCCGGAAAAACTGGCGGCCACCATCGGAGCCGACGAGGCGCGTCTGTATGAGTTGATCTGGCAGCGGACGATCGCTTCCCAGATGGCCGATGCCAAAGGATTTACCGTCTCGGTCCGGATCGGGGCCATGTCGAAAGACAAACGAGCGGTCCTGTTCGGTGCCGGTGGCCGCACGATCACATTCCTCGGGTTCCTCAAGGCGTACGTCCAGGGAAGGGACGACGCAGCGGACCTCGACGACAAGGAGACACCGCTCCCCCAGATGGCCGAGAATGACGAGATCCTCGTTCAGCGCCTCGAGCCGGTTGGTCATGAGACACGGCCACCGGCCCGCTACACCGAGGCGTCGCTTGTCCAGAAGATGGAAGAGTTGGGTGTAGGTCGGCCCTCGACCTACGCATCGATCATGTCCACGATCCAGGACCGCGGCTACGTATGGAAAAAGGGGTCCGCCCTGGTGCCGACATATACCGCGTTTGGGGTTGTGACACTTCTCGAGACTCACTTTCCCAGCCTGGTCGACTACGAGTTCACCGCTTCGATGGAAAGCGATCTCGATCGAATTGCTTCTGGAGAAGAAGATTCGGTTCCGTGGCTTTCCCGGTTCTACTTCGGGGACGACGGCCTCAAGGAAAATGTCGCCCGCAGGTTGGACGAGATCGATCCTCGCGTGATCAACTCGATACTCATCGGCAAAGACGAATCTGGCGAAGAAGTCGTGGCGCGGATCGGGCGCTACGGGCCTTATGTGCAGAGAGGCGAGGAGCGAGCTTCGATCCCGGAAGACGTGGCACCGGACGAGTTGACCGTCCCTATGGCTTTGGAACTCATCGCAACTCAGAATGCCGGCGACAAAATCTACGGCACCGACCCTGATTCGGGTTTGATCGTTCTGGGGAAGACCGGTCGCGTTGGTTCATATGTCCAACACGGAGAGCAGGAGGAGGGCAGCAAAGAGAAGCCAAAACGTGCCTCGCTGTTCAAGTCGATGATTCTCGACGAACTCGGGCTAGAAGATGCCCTGCAGCTGCTGTCTCTCCCACGAGTCGTCGGCCAGGATGAAGACGGGGTCGAAATCACCGCCCTCAACGGACGCTACGGGCCGTATATCCAGCGGGGCACCGACAAACGGAGTCTCACCGACGAGGAGCAATTGTTCTCGCTGACGGTTGAAGAAGCGCTGGCGCTTCTCGCCGAGCCACCACGTCGGCGTGGGGCGCAGGCGGCAACTCCGCTCAAGGAATTGGGAGACGATCCCGTTTCCAAGAAGCCGGTCACCGTCCGCAACGGCCGTTATGGGCCGTATGTCACCGACGGCGATGTCAA
>JBGTFH010000033.1:0-2261 GCA_041747375.1 Acidimicrobiia bacterium | reverse complement strand
GCGCCGCCACCCGACGAGTGGAAGTATGACGGCCCTGATCCTCCTACAGGCCCACCCGGAGTTGATCTACGATGGAGGCACGACCCATTCGGGCTGGAGCCTTCTCCAAATTGGTTATAGCCAACCCTTGGATGAATATCGTGTCTACAGCTATTTGCATAGTCACGGCTGCAGCAGCACGAAATCGATCCCTTGTCGGAACGAGTCCTGCATGCTGCGACGTATGTGAACCCCGATGTGGACTCGGGCATCAGGATCACACCACGAGATGGAATCGGAGTTGGATACCGGGATGTCGACAGCGGGGTCGCAGTCGGACAGAAGCGTGATGAAGTCACCGACATTTATCTCGGCGCGCCGGTCCTCGAATCCTTCCTCAGGATTGGTCGTGAAGTGTCTGAGAGGATTTGTAGTTTTTACCGTGATGAACCCGTTTGCGAGCTGAGTCACTGTGAGAAGCTGTGGGATCAGGTCGCGCTCGGAATCGGTCCATCCCGGCGACTCGACAAACGAAGCAGCCCAGTCTCCGAAGTTGAACTTCATTTCGGCGCCTCCCAGGGGTCGTCCCGTCCCGGCCGGGTCGTAGGAGAAGATCATCTGGGCGAAGGAGAACTGTGAGCCGTCGGGCCGTGGCTGATCGTATTCGAGGACGAGTCCTGTGCTGGGCAACCAACCTCGTTCCGCTAGTTGCCATGAGTCCGGGTAACGGACGAGTACGTGGCGGCCATCCGTGAAGGTGACGTTGACGGTCGCGATGCCGCCAACGACTTCTTTGGGCGGGATGAAGCCGTTGTGTGCAACAAATGGTGGGAGTACCACTGAAGAGGGCACCGGGTCATAGACACCGAATACGGCATTGGGTGAAGCAATACCGGGCGGGAGTGGAGAATCACCGAGGATCAGAAGACGGCCCGACTCGTCGGCGAGAAATGCAGAAGCGAGCAGGTTTGGAGTAGCCCCGTAGTCATCGGGTTCCACGATGGTCACCAGATGAGAGATGCTGTCAAACCGGAGGTCGTAGCCACAAATCTTGAGATAGGTCTCGCCGCCTGCCGAAGTCGCTCCCACATCCCACCAGCATCCTTCCTCAGTCCCTACGTCTATCGGTGAGGCGACATCGAAGACTTTCCATCCTTGCCGATCAACGTAATAGATCGTCCCGCCAGTGGTGAGCACCCCGAGGCGCCCATCTGGCAGCGTTGTCAGTCGTGCCGATTCCACACCAGGACCCAAAGTGGGTTCAGACCATGAACCCGATGGTTCGTCGAACCAAGATGCGTAGAGGCTTTGATCCTGCCCGCCACGTCCGTCGCGCATGCCGGGGCCGCCGACGAGGACCAATTGCGAATTGTGTAGCGCCAACTCGGCATCAACGACTGCCATCTCGGGATGGGTGCGCACGCGCCACTCGTCCGTCGCCGGGTTGTAATAGGCAATCTGACCAACTGATCTTGACGGGGATTCAGCGTATTTAGAGTCCTCTCCTGCCAGCCAGACGGCCATCTCGGATCCCGTCCAGACGGCTGAAGGAGCGGCGGCCGGGCTTAGCGGAGCAGGAGCTAACTGTCTCCATTGTCCCGACACTGGGTCAAATGCCGCCGCATCGACAAACGACTCGCCGAACGAGTGGCCGCCGAACACGATGAATTCTTCGCCTGTCCAGACGGTCGATGAGGCAAATCGAGGTTTGATCGGTGCATCGGGTACCGCCGCCGAGGTGCCAGTTTCGATGTCGATGAGCAGGCCGTCTGCTCGGACGTCCCCACTTCGATCGACCGCGCCACCCCAGGCGAAGAACCAGCCGCTACCCGTCCCATAGGTTGAGCCTTCCCGCATGGTGAACGGGATCTCGGTCAGGGTCCAGCCAGGCGGCACTTCACCAGTCGGCGGGATAGTTGTAGTCGTCGACGTTGTCGTCGTGACACTCCATGAATCCGCGGTAACCGGTTCGCCTCGAGGGGTCCAGCCGGGCGGGCTGATGTAGAGCTTGTCAGCTCGATACACCACCCGCTCCCCGGCGGCGACGAGGTATCGGGGCCAAGCTGTAGCCGGAAGGACCGTTTCAGCGATGTGCTCCCAGGTGTCGGTATCGGGCTCATAGGTGAGCAACAGGGGGTTTGTTGGATCCACGCCGGACCCGAAGGCGCCGGTGGAGATCAGAGCCCTATCACCCGTCCAGACCATTGACTGACTTCCCAGATTTCCCTCAAAACCATCCGGTTCGGGGAGTGCCTCGGACATTTCAACCCACGAGTCGGTCT
>JBGTFH010000032.1:0-58670 GCA_041747375.1 Acidimicrobiia bacterium | reverse complement strand
TGGGCGACCCATTCGAGCGGGTGAAGGGAATCGAACCCTCACCACCAGCTTGGAAGGCTGGAGCTCTACCATTGAGCTACACCCGCAAAAGTCTAATTGTAAACGATTGGTCGGGCTGGTCGGACTTGAACCGACGACCTCGACGTCCCAAACGTCGCGCGCTACCAAGCTGCGCCACAGCCCGAATCTTGCACAAGGGTAATTGCTCCCCGCCCCTCTCGGAAGTCCTGTTTCTGTCCCGGCCACCCCGTACCTTCAGACCATGGGACTCGAGTCACACTCTCTTGCTCTCCCCCCAGAGGTGACGCCGAATGGCGGGAGTACCGACGACACAAGTCGGCGGGGAGGTTGACGGTGGACATAGCGACCGAACTGCAACGCGCCATCTCCCGTTGGGACAACATGTCCCGATGGGAAAGATCAGAGTTGGGACGCGACCTACGCCGCCAGGGCCTTTCCTACGGCGAGATTATGGACCTGATCGAAGTGAAGAAGTCAACGTTGGCGACATGGTGCCGCGATATGACACTGAGCAATGACCAGATCGCCGCCATCAGGGATCGGAGAGCTCAAGTACCAGGCATCCCACGCGACACCCAACGCAGGAGGCGCAGAGAAGTCGAGCTGATCCGGGCCCAGGCGGGTCTGGAGGCGATGCACTTAGCCGACGACCCGGCCTGGACAGCGGGCGTCGCTATGTATTGGGGTGAGGGGTCGAAAGCCACTCGACAGCTTTCGATGGCCAACTCGGACCCGGCCGTGCTACGCCTGTTTATGGCCTGGGCGAAGACCTACCTTCCCCCGGATACAGGTTGGAGGGCAAAACTCAATGTGCACGCCAACAACGATGAAGTCATAGCTCGCACTTGGTGGTCCACCCAACTCCAACTGCCGGTCCGCGAATTCACAAAATCATTTATCAAACCCGACGGGACCGGTCACCGAAAGAACCATCTTCCACATGGCGTGTGCATCCTGACCAAACGCAGAAGCGCCGACCAATATCACATCACCATGGCGTGGGTCGAGTTCATGCAAGAACGCTTCACGAATTAACATCCGATTGCCGGGCCGCTGGCGCAATTGGCAGCGCAGTTGACTCTTAATCAAACGGTTCCGGGTTCAAGTCCCGGGCGGCCCACCAGTGACAAAACGTTTGCCTAACCAGAGGACACCGACCTCACGGCAAGGGTGGCTCGAAGGTATCCTCCATCTATGGGATTCGACAGGGTCACCTTGCCGCCCGACCGGGACCGCCCGGAGCGACCACCGTGGACCAACTGGTTGGTCCTCACCGTCATCGTGATGATGATCCTCGTCGGGTTGATCATCTTCCTCTAGCAATGCCACAATCCACCACACACGCGGGCGTGGCGGAATTGGCAGACGCGCAGGGTTTAGGTCCCTGTGAGAGAGATCTCGTGGAGGTTCAAGTCCTCTCGCCCGCACTTGGTTTTTCGGGTATTTGAGTTCAGCTCGAAATCCCCGACTGCAACCATTCTGCAACCAAATCGTTTTGACGAGTGATCGACCAAAGCAAGGGAGCGATACGCTCTGCATGTGTGGGCCAATGTCTCGGCCATTGCTATTCCTCTTCGAATAACGCGGGCTGAGTCCCAGCCTCAGCATCATGCCCTTGAATAATTGCCTGCAGTGTCGCCGGCAGATTCTCGCCTATTGGCGTGATCGCTGCTACCTCCATGGTCGGTGGTCGGTGAGCGCGTCGAGGCTTCACCCATTTCCTGGCTCCCGTCGCGTTGTAGCGATAAACGGTTCCCTGCTGCTGCACCTGCATCCTGTGGCACCAGCGGTGAACTATTTCCCAGTGCCACGAGTCGTCGCCTTTATAGGTGGGGGGATATAGCGGGTCGATTATCGCAACCGTGGGTTGCCATCTCGCGTACAACTCCGCGTGCTCGCGTGGCATCTGGTCATCGGCGGTGACCAGGACAGCGAGCGGCCAATACATGTGGATGTATCGAAGGAGGACTCGATCGTCACTCTCGTGAAGGTTCAATTGTTTCGCTGATAGCGCCATTCTGAGTCGCTTTTGAAGCTCGACAGAGGCGAGCCGATGCGACAAGTTGGCATCAAGGATGAGAAGCCTTTCAGGCTCGCTCACGCTACTGCTTCGTACGTCCTGACCCGATCACTCCAACGAACAGCATCCCTGATCTGCGCGCTTGTGAGGCCGAAGTCCCTCTTCAGTGTCCGAATTCCGACCTTGCTCGACGCCATCTCCGCAGCAGTCTCAGCGAACACTCTCTTCCCTCGAATGGCCGGGCGGCCGGAGAGCCGATTCGGGTTTACTTCGATGTGCTCCAGGTCCCCCAGCTCTCGTGCTGCCCAACCTCCGCGACGGAGATCCATCGCCAATCCTCGAATGTTCTCCATTTCCAAAATGCCCTGCCACATCCTTGGCCGGGAAACGTCGTAGTTGGCGTTCCCTTCCCCGATGACAAGTGTCGGTCGACCATGGCTCCCAGGGTCTGCGAGCCGTAGGTGTCCGTGAGTGAGTGGCCAATCAAGTCCATAGGTATTTCGCAGTGCCCGAGTCGCTGCCCGAATCTCCGAACGCTTTATTCCCTCGATTCGGATCAACTGGTGAACAACCATCGCCTCCCCGATGTCCTGATACGAGTAGATGTTGGGGTAATCAATGCCCTCCTGCGAAGCACGTATATACCCGTGACGCTTCCATTGACCAATCGTGTTCCCCGAGACTCCCGACAATCGTCCTACTTCCGCCGCGTGATAGAAGCCCCGAGGCGGCAATTCGCGAACTCGGTCAGTCGCTGGGGAAGAAGGCGCCTGTGTCACACCAAGAGTGTAAGTCCTGACCCGGTCTTGACCGCTGACACCCGGCACAATCATTTGATAAGCGCGGCCACCAACTCGGCCGCACCCCTGTCCATGCCGTCAATAACATGACTGTAGCGATCCAAGGTGATGGCGATTGAAGAATGACCCAATCGCTCCTGCACCACCTTCGGATGGACTCCCGAGGAGAGAGCCAAGGTGGCCCACGTGTGCCTCGCCGCGTGCGGAGTCAGCTCAGGAACCCCGGCCTCCTCGGCAATGACCTTGGTGGTCCTTGTAAACGTGTCAGGTGAGAAGATGCCGCCGATCTCATCGGTAAAGACCAGACCGAGATCAGCCCAGGCGGTGCCAGCCCGGAGCCGCTCCCCATTCTGCCGGCTCTTGTGTTCTCGCAATACAGACACGGTCCGACTGTCTAGCGCGATCACTCGACGAGACCGCCGACTCTTGGTCTCACCAAGTCTCAGGGTGGGCTTGTTGTCCACCGGGACCACTGTGTCCACCACGGCGGCGGTCCCCCGATCGAGGTCGAGATTCTGCCACCGGAGTCCGAGGACCTCTGACCTCCTCATCCCGGTGGAACAGAGAAGGTGCCAGGCACCATATTGGCGGTGGGCTTCGGCCTGCCTGAGGAACTTCCCAAGCTCCTCGCCGGTCCAGGTAGCCATCTCTGGAGTGTCTGGCCGGGGCAGCTCCACATGGTCTGCAGGGTTCCGAGCAAGGACTCCTCGCTTCACAGCATCACCACAAGCCTTGTGGAGGACACCGTGGCAATTCTTGATGCTCTTCGGGGCAAGATGCTTGCCCAACTCGGCATAGAAGGCACCGATGGAGGCCGTGGTGAGGTCTCTGAGCCTGATGGAGCCGAGGCCCGCGGTGAGTCGCCTCACCTCATTCTCATAGCCATCCCTGGTTGTCTCAGCAATCCCTGTCCTGCCCTCCAGCCAAGTTCGGAGCCACTCCCCCACTGTGACCGGGGTGGGAGGCACATAGAGGCCATGCTGGAGCTTCGAGAGGATCTCCACCCTGTCCGCTTCGGCCTCACGCTTGGTGGCATACCCGGAGTGCCACTTGCGGACTCTCTTGCCTGAGGCATCGCGGCCGGCGTCGATCACGACCGCCCATTTCGACCCTCGTTTGATGACTGAACCCTTCACTTTGTGTCCTCTCTGTTAGGTGGCGTGACCGTTCCCGACGCCGCCGCCGTCTGATCGTCCTGTGTCACGGTCACTTTGCCCTGAGTGTGAATACCCCCGGCCTTACCTTTTGCTGTCGGCCCGAGCAGAGGGGGATCGAAGTCGTGTCTCGCTCGACCCACCCACTTCGCCGCCGTCGACTTCGACACCTTGAACACTTCGGCGACTTCCTTGGTCGGTGACTTGCTCGTTTTATGCGCGTTGACGTAGACCGCGGCGACGTTCTCGAAGTGGGTCTTATCCAATCGGGTTCGCCCGCTGCGTGCTTTGCGCATATCGACAGAATCGCCGGGCATCCGTTCGACTGTCTGGCGTCGCGCGTCATTGACGAGCGAGGCGAGGGGAATCGCGCGTAGGTCCGACGTGGTGACGGGTCGGTCCCCGTCCGCGGCGGCCACTGTCACCGAGACGACTTCGAGTCGTTCGTCCAGCTCCGCCCACTCGAAGGTGATGGTCCAAGGGCCCTGTGGTGGTGGGTATCTGAACACTGTTTCCATGGGCACACTCTAGCCACGTCGGGAACGTGATGGCAACACTACCCAACCAAACGTTCCCGTCGTCAGCCAAATAGGCAAAGTAGAGAGTGGCACACTGTGGACAACACATGTTAAACATCATGACATGGACAGAATTAGATCCCTTACCCGCATCCGGCGTCTCTGCGCATCGGGTGCCGCCCGGTCGATCCGACTCGGCGCGGGGCTGTCGCTCGGCGCCCTGGCGGATCATTTGGGAGTCCAGCGATCCACTGTCTACAGATGGGAAACGGGAGAACGCCGGCCCCAAGAAGACCGGGCTCTGGAGTACCTGAAAGTCCTCGATGAAATTGCGAGTGGATCGTGAGCGCCACTTTGACGATTCCAGAAGTTGCTGCCCTGCTCGGTGTCAGTCGGAACTCGTGTTACGAGGCTGCGCGGTCCGGGTCGATCGCCGGCGTTCCCGTAATCTCTGTTGGGCGGCGCCTGCTGCTGGCGAGGAAGCCGATACTGGATGTCCTAGGAATAGACGAAGGGCCCGCCGAAGCGGACCCTTCCACCGTTTCTTTCGGACCGGATGACACCGGCCCCACCAGTCGTCACAGCCACGCCGGGACGCGACATGACACAGACTAGCCGTCGTCCCGCAACGTTTCGGAATCTTGGAGACGGTGAGGTTGGTTTGTGGGTCGCATTCGAGGACAAAGACCAGGCGAAAGCACTTCCCGGAGCGCGGTGGGATCCCGGTCTCAAGTGTTGGCGAATCGACTACCGGTTTGAAGATGACGTTCAGCGACTAGTAGATCGGCTCAACGGAACCATCGACGGCCCCCTTGAGGATGCGCTCGAAACAATGTTTTCGCGGGTTCCCAACCAACTCCACGCCGCCACATGGAAGGCGCTACTCAGGGTCTGGCATCCCGACGCTGGCGGTAATACCCGGATCTCCCAGGCGCTGAATCAGACGTGGGAGCGGATCAAATGAGAGACGCCGCCCTCGGATACGGCCGCAAGCTCTGGGAAATCCTGCCATTGCGCGGCAAGGTCCCCGCGATCTCGAAGCGGGACGGCGGCAACGGCGTCCTCGACGCTTCCAGCGACCTCCTCCAGATCGCCGCATGGTGGGATCGCTACCCGAGCGCAAACATCGGGGCGAGGGTTCCCGCCGGTGTCATCGTCACCGACACCGACCCAAGGACCAACCCCAACGTCGATGAGGATCTGAAAGACGCTGTGGGCGAGCTGCCCGACACGCTCACCGCCATATCGGGACGTGGTGACGGTGGCCGGCATTTCTACTGGCGACATCCCGGCGGCCGCATCTATACGCGCGACCTCCCCGCGGGCGTCGACGTCAAGTCTCATGCCGGTTACGTCGTCCTGCCACCGAGCATCCACCCCGACAGCGGCCAGCCTTACCAATGGGTCGATCCGTCCGCCCCGATCCTCGAAGCTCCGCTACGTCTCCAGCTTCTCCTCGCCGCACCGCCACCCCCGAAACGACCCAAGCCGAAACAATGGGACACACACGGAGACTCACCGGCGGACGCCTTCACCGCTTCGACCACATGGCGGGATGTCCTCGAACCGTACGGTTGGATTGCGATCGACCAGGCCGGCGAGAAGTGGCGGCACCCCACAGCGACTGCTCTTGTATCGGCCACGGTTCGCCACGACTGTCTATTCGTCTACTCCACCAACACGCCATTCGACGTCACCGAACCACAAAGCCCCATCGGGTACACCCGATTCCGGGCGTGGGCGGTCCTCGAGCATGGCGGCGACCTATCGGCGGCCGCCAGGGCCCTGCGTGCCACCCAAGACCTGAGGAAACAGGCATGACCACCCCACCACTTGACGACCAAGCGCGCACGGCCCCACCAGACGACGATCGAACGGAGACTTTCACCCCGGTCAACTTCCGAGAATTGCTCGACGGCGACCCACCAGAACAGGAATGGCTAGTTGAACCCCTGATCGTCGCTCGACGACACACCGGCATCATTGCCCGCCGCGGAGATGGCAAGAGCCTCATTGCTCTCGCCATCGCCGTGGCGAAAGCGGTCGGCGACCCACTCCTCGACCAGCCAGAAGGCAACCCGATACACGTCGTCTACATCGACCAGGAGATGGGACTCGAAGACCTGTACGACAGGGTCAGCGACTTGGGCTACACGACCGACCATCCCAAGTTCGATCTTCTAGAGGAACATCTCCACTACTACCAGTTGATCGACCTGCCGCCACTCAACACACCCGAAGGCGGCGACGCTCTAGAGGAGATCGTCGACCGTCACTCCGCCGAATTCCTCGTGATCGACACCCTCTCGCGTGTGGTCAAAGGCGACGAGAACACCACCGAGCCTTATCAGGACCTCTGGAACTACACAGAAAAACGGCTCAAGAGACGCGGCAACGTCACCTACCTTCGGTTAGACCACTTAGGCAAAGACTCCAGGAGAGGTTCCCGGGGGGCATCAGCCAAAGAAGACCCGCTCGACATCGTCTACGAGCTCAAGGTCGGCGCAACCGGAAAGCTGTTCTTCAACAAGACCAAAGGCCGGCAACCCTGGCTACCCGAAACTGTTGCCGTCGACCGGGTGACAGAGAACGGGATTCTCACCCACCGGACAGAAATCCAGTTTGCACAACAATGGCTCCTCGACCTAGTCGCCGAGATCGACCAGCTCGGCATTCCAGAAGACGCCGGCACACCAGCGGTCCAGAAAGCGTTACAGGAACGCGGGCGCGGTCGTCGCCGCAACGATATCGCTAAGGCTGTCAGGTTCCGAAAAGGCCGGGCGCAGGGTGGTCCCGAAAACCGGGAACACCCGGGAACACCTAGTCGGGAACACCCACGGGAACACCCGGGAACACCTCACCAAGAAACCAGCTTTGACCTGGGGGAACTTAACGGGAACACCCCCGGGAACACCCGGGAACAGGGAAGTGGTCCCACCACCCCCTATAGGGGTGGGACCACCCCCAACCCCAACACCGATGAATTCGATGCTGAAACAGAAAGGATCGCGCCGCGATGAGCACCGACACCCCGAACACTGAATACGACCTGGGATCCGCGATATACGCCATAGCCGAAGTATTGGACCCGGCGTCTGGCGAGATCCGCGACGCCATCCTCAGTGTGTCTCGCGCCATCTGGGCTCTGGCCGAAGCAACGTGTGGCTGCGATCAGTGCCTAGACGAGATGCACCCATGACCGAGAACGAACACCTCGCCCTCGCCTGGGCCGGAAAGTTCCTCCGGGGACACCACTGCGACGTGTGTGCGAAACAGTGGATCACGGGAACGTCCACCGGCGTGCTGTTTCACCAGTGCCGGGCAACACGTCCCACCATCTTCTCGCCACCGCCCTCTCGCGATGAGGACCGCCAGTCGTGGGCACGCACCCTGCTCGGACCCCTCGCCGACGCTATCGAGGAACGAGACGGACCCGCCGCCCTGCTCAGAGGTGACGAGTGACCCGCGTCACCCCTGGTCAGCGACCCGGACGGGGTAAGGGGCTTAGTCCGATGTCAGGCCCACCCAATCACAACCGAGCCACATCCTCTTTTTTTCCTCGGAAGCCGGGGTTTTATGCCTGGCCGTTTGGAAACGTTGAACTACAAGGAGGTTGATGAGTGGTAAAGCGATCATTTTATTCAGGCCCGTTCTGGCAACGTCTGCGCCTTGAGGTCCTCGAGAGGGACGGCTGGAAGTGCATGGTGGATCACCCGGGCTGTCTGTACAAAGAACCGGGAAGCCTGTTCCGGGCGGGGAAGGGTATCGCCCACGTTCACCACAAGATCGACCGGGCGGACGGTGGAGCGGACCGGGTTGAGAACCTGGTCTCGACTTGCCGGACGTACAACGTGGGCGAATCCGCACGCCGCCAGGCGGCCCGGGCCCGCCGTGAACGTGAACGGGAACATGGCCGAGCCCCGGGGCCCCCGTTGCCGGACAGCTCCGCTCCACCGTCGAGGGAGTGGTAATGGCGGACCTTCTTGACTACTCGTCCTTCCGTCTTGTGGCATTCGATGTTTCAAAGGCCGCCTCCGAGTCCGACTTTCAATTCGCGACACTGCGATTCGATACTAAGTTCCGGTGTAGAAGTCGCCCTCAATTGATATCGAGTCAGTCGACGAATCCCCCCGCTGCGATCTCATCCATTTGTTATCCACGTACGCTCGGATCGTGTGGGAGTCGAGTCGCGTCACCGGCGATCGTCGACGAAGATTCGTATTAGTGAACCTATGATCCCAAGCTCTGTGGAAATATGAGTCACGACTCCAAACCGCCTTCGGATAGACCCTTCTATCGAAAATGGTGGTTCATTGGCATCCTCGTGGTTTTCGGTCTGACCGTTCTAGGAACCTTGTTGGGCGACACTGAGCAAATCGCCAGCGCCACGACAACGAGCACGATGTTCGCGGGTACAAGAGTTTTGCCGTCGAGCACGTCCGCGGCGACCAGTACAACGTCCACATCGGAGGCCGTCGCTTCTTCCAGTTCTGCCACATCTAGCCCCCCGCCTTCCGGTTCGACAGGAGTGCTTGTCATCGACCTCCTTGAGTCCATTCCGATCGAACTGGAGACACCAGACGGCTACGACCGGGATCTATTCGAAGTCTGGATCGATGCCGACGGTGACGGCTGCGACACCAGAGCAGAAGTCCTTATCCGCGATGCAATAGAGCCACCCACTACGAGCCCGGGATGCGAGGTGGGCGCCGGTCTCTGGTATTCGGTCTACGACGGTGTTTGGCTTGACGAAGCACGCCAGATTCAGATCGACCACGTTGTTGCCCTTAAAGAGGCATGGGACTCCGGGGCAAGAGACTGGGACGACTTCCGGCGCATCGGGTTCGGGAATGATCTGACTAGCCCACTAACGCTGATAGCCGTTTCGTCCTCCTCTAACTCCGCCAAAGGAGATGCAGACCCTTCGAACTGGCTGCCCGAAAACGAGGACGACGTGTGTCGGTACCTGGCCGCCTGGGTGGTCATTAAGACTACCTGGGAGCTCTCGATGGACGAATCCGAGTACGGTCGAATCCGGAACCTCCTACTTGTTGAATGTTGGGGCACAACAGTCGAGGACAGTGTTGTGGCTTACCCGCCTGCTCCTGTAACCACAACAACAAAACCATCGACACCGACGACAGTTACCGGATCTATCGACGTGAACATCAGCAGCATTCGATTCGACGGACCCGGCAACGACGTTGAGTTCGGCGACTCCGAGTACGTTGCCCTCCGCAACGACGGAACCGGAACCGCAAACGTCGGCAATTGGACGGTGGAAGACGAAGCAAACCATGTCATCACGATCCCGAGTTGGTATCTAATCCAACCCGGCGCCGAGCTAAGAATCTACTCAGGACCCGGGATCGACACCGCGGTCGCCTACTTCGAAGGTCTAGGGCAGGCGATCTGGAACAACTCGGGCGGTGACACAGCGACCCTTAGAGATTCCAACGGAGCCACGGTGGATACTTACTCCTACTCGTCCTAGGGAGGATGACTTTTCCTCAACGCCCAATTCGTGACCAGTTGATTACGAACGGCATCACTGTTCCTGATGCTGGTAGGTTTCAAGTCGTCGGGATGTCACGTTCACGCTTGACCCTCCGACAAGACAGAACCCCCGAAGACCACCGCCAAACATCTCGTTAGCGACAGGCCGTCGGGGGTTCTTGTTACTAGTCCGACTGTTGTTGGGTCGATTTCTACCCAGGTGCTCCCGGTAACCCCTCGCAGGCTATTAGATCGTTGTCTTGGTCCAACTTCGCTATGTCGCCGTAATATGGGTAGTAGAGCTCAAACCAATCCTGAGCGGCCCGCCACGTCGAGAAGTCATCGCAGTTCTTAGTGTCGCCGGGATTCGACGGAATTGGCTTCGTTGTCGTCGTGGTAGTGGGCGGCGGTGGCACGTCGAGATCCACTGCGGAGATGGAAGACCATCCTGTTGAGTAAGTGCCCGAGTTGAGTAACGGTCCCAAGGCCGCGGAAGATGTCACATCGTAGTATTTGAAAGTCCCATCGGTCGACCGGTAGAAGAAGAACTCGTCCTTGCCGTCTCCATCAAGGTCGGCTGCACTGATCGAGTCCCAACCCTGCGAGTAAACCCCGGAGCCCAATAAAGCACCCAACGAACCGTTCGTATTCATCTTGTAGTACTTGAAAGTCCCGTCGGTGGACCGGTAGAAGAAGAACTCATCTTTGCTGTCCCCGTCAAGATCGACCCTCGTTATAGAACTCCAACCCTGCGAGTAAATCCCGAAATCCAAAGGTGTACCCAACGCTCCAGACGTTTTGAGGTCGTAGTACTTGAAAGTCCCGTCGGTCGACCGGTAGAAGAACTGTTCGTCTTGGCCGTCTCCATCGAGGTCAAGTGCTGTGATCGAATCCCAGCCCAATGAATATGTGCCGGAGTTGAGGAGTGCCCCGAGGGCACCAGACGACGTGAGGTCGTAGTACTTGAAAACTCCGTCAGTTGACCGATAGAAGAACTGCTCGTCCTGACCGGGGATGGCGTCGTCTGCAGAGGCTTGCATCCCGAGGATCGGCATAAGGGCTGCGGTAAGGACGACGGCCAAGCTCAGCGGCAACAAAATCCGTAACGAGGTTCTCTTTTCGCCCATATCTACTTTCTCCATTCCACAACGTACCACCTGAACGGTATGAGTGAGTGAGGGAAAGTCCCGAGCAGCACCACGATGCATGCCTCATAGCTGCCCCAGCTTTTCCAAGGCGCGCTTCTCCCGTCTTTTCCCGTCTTTCCAAGTCTCTACCCGCCCTTGCTGCCTCCTGCCCATAAATAGCCAAACCGCGCCTCGCCCAATCCTAACAAACCTGCCAGTCACCCGCTTTCTGGCTACGTATAGCCGCCTGACGATACGTCTCGATTAGTGGCACAGACCCAAACTTCCCAACGAGGATGTCCCGCGTGCCGCCAATAAGCTCGCTGTGATGTAGCTCGGTCGCTTCGTCGTACTCGGCGAGTGCGACGGCCAAAGGTCACGGCAGGTGTAAAGATCGGCCTCCAACTGGGAAAGCATCTAATGACGGTCCATAGGATCGGTCTCTTCCTTGAGCAGTGCCCGCAGTTTGGGTATCCGCTTGGCCGTATCGCGAGGCAAGGACTCCATCCAGCCAAGATCGTATGAGTCGTCCTCGGTAGCCGTTGCCTCGCTCAGCCCAGTGCGAAGTTTGGCGTCTGGTGGCACGTTGCGCCTCATACCAGCAACATCTATTCCGAAGCCCTCAGGGTCGTGGTGGAGGAATACGCCGTACAACCCTGGACGACCAACGATTACGCATTCCACGCAATGGGCTTTCCCTGAAACTCCTGCAACCGGATCAACCCCGCCCTGTAATCCGCCGCGACCCCACGCGACAATGGCCAGCCTTGTGACCTGGCACCCAAACTGAAATGGCGTTCTCGTCGTACGGATTGTTGTACTCCGCGACGAGTACTGCGTAAGCGGGGATTCGCACCCCTCCGTCGCTGCGGGGATCCTGGTGTTCCGGTCTGCGGAGGGCATTGACTACTCGATCAAGCCCGTCCTGGTAGCTGGACTCCCCCACCACCTCCAAGGTCTCACTCCCGCCAAATAGCGACAGTGCAACCCCGTTAGTCAGCCAGTCGGGGCGATGTTCCCAGGGCCTCTCCGGGAGCTTGTCTTCGTCACCGAACAGCTTTCGCAACAATCCCATGGTTAATAAGTCCTGGCGTCGACTTTAGCGGGCACCGCCGAACGTGGCGCTGAGGCCGATTTGGAGACGTCTACTCCCGTCCACTTCTACGATTCCATCGCAGCCCCTTTCTCTCAACACGGGCAAAGGGGTGGTCGCACACCAGGTCCTTTTGCTGCGTCAAGCTCCCCGACGTTTCGAGTAGACCGCGAATGTTAAAGATCCCGCCCCAAGAAATGTCAGGACCGAAAGACAGCCACCAGCCCTTCCGCTGCTCTGACTTCCAGTGGTCGAACCCTGGGACGTGACCCGACCTGGGGCAGAGACGAAACGACCAACTTGGTTCGCGGGTTTCACTGAGTTGTCGTCCTGCATCGTCAGTAGGGCTATCCCGGCACTATTTGCGAACTCGATCGCTTGGCGCGTATATCCAGACCGCGAGAAAAAGATGGCCAGATCACCGCGCTGGCTGGCCACCCCATTGAGCTTCTGTACTTCGGGACGTCCGACTGGAGTGTTCCAATACTTCACCTGGGCAACCACGCCCGGTGCAACAACATCCACCCCGCCGTCTGCTCCGGGATTAGTGGTGACTGCATCGAACCCGTTCGAGCGAAGCCAACCTGCTGCCAGTTCCTCCGCCGCTTTGGGGGTGATGCTGGATTGGTAGGTACTCTCCAACTCACTGTGTCCGGCAAGGCGTCCTGTGGTTGCCTCTAACGCTGCGATACTTGCCCTAGCCTCATCTGGCGATCCTGCCGCGAGGAAGTCGAAGTAATTGCGCGTCATTTGGCCGATGACTTCGATCTCGCCGATGAAATTCGGCCAGGAAGGGAAAACTGCGGCGTCAACTGTCGTGGCGTTCGCATTCGCCCTGATTTGACGGTACTGATCGACGAATTGCATCAACATATCGCCGGCCCGTGGGTCCTCATCGGCAGTTACCTGGACGATTCGTGGTAAATCGTCGAATACAGCCTTTACCTCAGCGTTGAGAGCAAGAGGGCTTACTTCCGTTCCCAGAGGCAATGCCTCGTCGAGTCTCTCGATCGCTGGCCCGGTTACGTTTTGCCTGAATTCGACGTGAGGATCGAGCGTCAGTTCGTACCTCGAACCGCATTCCGGGCAGATTCCATCCGTCGGAAAGTGCAGAAACCCACATTCGTCACAATTAGAGAACTGGAAGGGAAGTTTGAAGTCGAATGACGGATTCATTGTGAAACCCTGTTCATGGCGCACAACCCCCGAGGTCTTTCATCTCGGTTTTCGGCTCGGCATCTTCTGGTCAATTTCTTGACTTCTGCCTTGGTCCAGCCCTGCACCTACAATGAGAGGCGCTGTAACTCCAACATCGCCAGACAATCTACACCACGGCCCAAGGAGTTTCAGCCAAGGTGCAGCCGTCAGTAGCAGCCAGCGGACTCCAGCCGATCATCTGCCGCCGTCATATAGCCAAGCGTCCACTTGAACTCAGCAGTACCAGCATCAGCCAGATCGTGGTTCGCAGCGGCGATATCGAACTGCGCCTGAAGGTCATTGCAATCTGACATCCCCAGGATTCTCTGATAGGCCGACAGCTGACCGCCGTACTGATTCACGAACCGCTGAGCAGGACTGCTGGCTGAGGAACCGCTGCTGCTGTTGTTGGTCACGACGGCAGGTGGATTTATGGTTGTAGGTGGCGATGCAAGGTCACGTACCTCAGTGAAGGCTGTCACGATGAATATGAGGGCGAAGATGCCACCGCCAAGCCAAAGCCCTCCTTTGATAAGGCGCTTTCGTTGTACCTCAGCGTCAGGAAGGATTGGTGGCGTGGACATAACGGCAGGCTACTAACCAAACGTTCAGGCCGTAACCTTGAATTCGAGCCAAAGGACATCCTCATCGGCAGCAAGGTATAAGTGCTCACCTTTTGAATGTGGCTGTAACAAAATTGGGATAGCAACCAGGCAAAAGAGCGCAAAATCTGTGTCCTGGTGCCGACAACTGTGCCTCCAGGGATGGCTGTGTAGTCTGCGACGAGACAATTAGGAGGGGGATGCTCATCGCACTCACAACTTGTTCTGAATGTGGCCGTGAGGTTTCGGAGTTTGCAGCCTCTTGCCCTAGCTGCGGCAACCCAATGAATGCGGCCACCGGTGCCAAAGAGGCCGGTTGGCACAACGACCCAAACGGCAAGCAAAGCCATCAGGCCTACTGGGATGGCGAAAAGTGGACAGGTGAAACGAGAGCGACACCTGGGACGACGGCTGGAAACACCGGACTACTGACCGCCCTGAAGCTCATGATGGGTGCAGCAGCGGCCGTCATTCTTGGCTCCTTCCTTCCCTGGGCAAGCCTCACCGCTCCTCTTGTTGGAACTGTCACTCAGTCCGGCATGGAGGGCGATGGGGTGATATCAGCCATTGCGGGTGTCATCCTTTTGGTCGCCGCTGTGGTCGCTCACAGCAAGGGAGTCGTCAGTCAGGCCCTGTCGGTCCTCATGATTCTGATCTCCGGGGGAATCGCTTTCATAGCTGTGACCGATTTCAGGTCAGTGCAGACTTTGCTGGACACGAGCGAGTTCACCTCGGACGGCTCGATCTCCACATCTGTGGGTGTCGGTCTCTATCTAATCGCCATCGGTGCAGCCGTTGCGCTCATTGCATCCTTCATGGTGGTTGGGACACGAAACAAGACCTGACGAGCTATCCGATTCGAATGCAACCATTTTGCAACCCAACTCCGTGGAACGGCCTAGCACGGGTTGGGACGACCCATCCGAGAAACCCAGCAAACTACTGACTTACTGGTACCTCCTGGTACTCCCTGGGATGGGCAATCTAGGGTTTAGGTCCCTGTGAGAGAGATCTCGTGGAGGTTCAAGTCCTCTCGCCCGCACTCTCGCCCGCACTCAAGCGAAATTCGACCGCTTTGCCGACGTTTCCGACCGGCTCAATGGCTCCGGCCTTCCGCAGACAGTAGGCCATCTGTTGGGCGAGTCGTCTTGGTCGACCCAATCTCTCCGCGAGGTCTGCGGTGGTAAAGGTTTCGCCCAGTCCCGCAGGTAGTAGGGAGGCAAGATCACCCGGTGTGGCGATTCGAAGCGTCTCCACCACGTCGACCAATCGCCTCTCAACGATGGCCCATCCATTCCGACGCCAGGGACCGTCGGGGCGGTGTCGCCTGATCTCCTCATCATTGACGAAGACCAACTCGAACTCCAGATGCGGAGAGACGATGAGACCGGGAAAGCTGACCAGCTCCGAAAAGATGTCCAGTGCCGATCCGTGCTTTGGCGAACGACGTCTGCCCAATTCATCGCCCGCCTCATCGACCTTCACAATCCAACGATCAACGGCGATGGGGTGAACTATGCGAACCCGGTGCCCACCTTCGAGCAACGTCGTCAACTTCGACTTCAAAGAGGAAAAGCTGCGGGTCTGGACCTCGATCAGCAGATCCTCCCTGACCAGGTCGATTACATAGCCTTCAAACGGCACTTCGATTCGGTCACCCGGAAGGGCGTACCACCGCTTCAACGATGCGTGAAGTGGCTTTTCCCGCAACGTGCCGATACCAGCGGATCCAGTCTGCATCATGGGACGATAGGGCCAGACCCCGCTTGCGCCGGGTTCTGTCAGCCTCCGGCAGCTGTGCCCGGCGGCTCTTGTGGTCGTGGTTGGTCGGTGATGATCCTTGCGCCCCTTCGGAACGAGACGTAGCTCCATGCCCAACTGACCATCACGAGGATCCGGTTTCGGAACCCGATCAGGTAAAAGATATGGATGCCAAGCCAGGCTGCCCAAGCAGGAAATCCCGAGAACCTGATCTTCCCGAAGTCGGCCACTCCCCTGGCCCGCCCGATCGTTGCCAACGATCCCTTGTTGCGATATTTGAAAGCCCTCCGGTCCTGTTTGTGCAGGTCGGCTATAACCATCTCTGCAGCGTGGCTACCCATCTGCATCGCCGCCGGTGCGACTCCGGGTACGCCGGGCAAAGTCGCCAGGTCTCCCGCGACGAAGACATTTCCATGGTTCGGCAGCGACAGGTCGGGTTGTACTACGACACGACCCGACCTGTCGAGCTCAGCCCTGAGAAGTTGGCCGAGCGGAGACGCCTTGACACCGGCGGCCCAAAGGACCGTCTCCGACTCGATCCGCGATCCATCCTTCAGGGTGACACCGCCAGCGTCGATTTCATCGACCAGCGACCCGGTCAAGACCTCGACCCCGAGACTCTCCAACTGCGTTCGTGCCTTCCGGGAGAGATCGTCCGGATAAACAGGGAGCACATTGTCGGCGCCCTCGATCAGAATCACCCGCGATTGGCTGGGGTCGAAGTTCTTGAACTCCCGCTCCATCGAATGTACGGCGATCTCAGCCATCGCTCCGGCCATCTCAACGCCGGTGGGGCCGGCCCCCACCACCACGAAGGTCAAGCACTTCGCCGTGTTGGCCGGGTCTGCCTCCGCACGCTCGAAAGCGCTGAGGATTCGACGCCGGATGTAGAGGGCATCCTCGATCGTCTTCAACCCCGGAGCGTGCGAAGCCCAGTCGTCTCTTCCGAAGTATGAATGGGTGGCCCCGGTGGCGACGATCAGATAGTCATAGCTGACGGAGTCGGTCCCTTCGAGGGCAACACTCCGGTTGTCGGGGTCGATGTCGACGACCTCTGACATCAGGATCTTCCTGACGTTTCTCTGTTGGCGGAAGATAGAGCGAATCGGGTAGGCAATGTCGCTGGGATTGAGAGCTGCCGACGCCACCTGGTAGAGCAGCGGCTGGAAGAGATGGAAATTGCGTCGGTCGATCAAGGTGATTTCGACTTCCTCACCACGCAGAGCCTTTGCTGCGTTGATCCCGGCGAACCCGGCACCCAGAATCACGACATGCGGGCGGCTCATTCAAGTTTGCCGAAGAGCCCTCTCAAGGCTCTCGCCCGATGCGAAACCCGATTCTTCTCGCCGTCTGACATCTCCCCGAAGGTACGCCCATCGACCTCGAACACAGGGTCGTATCCAAACCCCAAAGTGCCACGCGGCGTTTCGGCGATTGTGCCGTCGATCTGCCCCGAGGCCAGCACCTCGGCTCCGTCAGGGAAGACCAGCGCCGCCACCGTACGAAATCGGGCAGCCCGATCATCAGCTCCCAACAGCTCCGCCAACAACTTGGTGTAGTTGTCCTCATACGACGCATCGGCTCCGGCATAGCGGGCTGTGTAGACGCCGGGGCGTCCCTCGAGGGCAGACACCTCAAGCCCGGTGTCGTCGCCAAGAGCTGGCAGACCGGTGGCGTCACAAACGGCCCTCGCCTTGAGCAGGGCATTCTCTTCAAGGGTGGTTCCGGTCTCTTCGACATCGGGCCAATCGAGCCCGCGGACAACGTCGAACTCGATACCGGATTCGACGATCACATCTTCGATCTCGACCAACTTGTCTGCATTCTTCGAGGCAATGACCAAACGCATCAGTCGGCAACTGCCTCCCGCTGCAACTCGTGGAGCTCGCCGATCCCCTTGGTGGCGAGGTCGAGAAGAACGTCCAATTCGTCTCTGGTGAAAGGGGCTTGCTCAGCGGTGCCCTGAAGTTCGATGAGGAGGCCCCGACCCGACATCACTACGTTCATGTCGACGTCGGCATTGACATCGAGCTGGTAATCGAGGTCGAGATGGGGAACACCATCGACGATCCCGACCGATATCGCCGCCACTTCGTCAAGGATCGGCACCGCATCGATCAGACCTTCCGAGACTCCGAAGCTCAGCGCTTGATGGAGGGCGATCCACCCCCCGGTGACTGCGGCAGTCCGGGTACCGCCATCGGCCTGGATCACATCGCAATCGACTCGGACCATCAATTCGGGCATCGCCGCCATGTTGACAGCGGCCCGCAACGATCGTCCGATGAGGCGGGATATCTCCTTGGCCCGGCCACCCGAAATGTGGTCACGACTCACACGTTGCGGAGACGAACCGGGGAGCATCCCGTATTCAGCTGTGACCCAGCCTTTGTTGGCGTCACGCATCCACCGCGGCACCTCGGTCTCGATGGCTGCTGTGCACAAGACTCTGGTCTCACCCATCGAGATCAATACCGACCCTGGTGTGGCGTCGGTGTACCCGAGTTCAAGTCGAATCGGACGGGTCTGGTCGGCGGGGCGATCTGTCATGGTCAGGAGATTATGACCGAACCGCCCTCACTCCGAACTCAGACCTTGATGTCAGTTCCGGGAACGGCGAGACGAACGGCCTTCCCGAAGGTGGCCTCGGCCTCGGCCACAACGACTGACTTATCGAGATATGGCGGAATATGAGTCAACACGAGTTCACCGACACCGGCGTCCCGTGCAATCTTGCCCGCCTCCGCACCATTGAGATGCCCGGTGAAGTGATCCTGTTCACGCTCACCGGCCAGGGCCGTCTCACACAACAAGACGTCGACCCCTTCGACCGCCCCGGTCCAGTCACCCGGGCCCGTGTCGCCGGTGAAGAAAAGAGTGCGTCCGGCGCCATTCCACAACGAGCCGAGGTCGGGTACGGAATGGTTCATCTCAACCACCGATAGCTCAAGGTCGCCTATTGAGGCCGAATCACCATCCTCCAGTTCAATCACCTCAAAGGTGGAATGGAAGGAGTCGTCGGGGGTGCTGCCTAGAAAGGCACTCAGATGTCCGATCACATCGGCATGGGCGTAGAGGGGAACACCTGTCCTCGGATCCGGGCGGAAGGTCCATGCGTGATAGGCGGCAAAAACGTCGGCACAATGATCGGGGTGGCGATGGGAGAGAAAAACGGCGTCGATTGTTCGATCGTCTACCGGGAGATTCATGAACGTTCCCGGGCCGGCATCGCACCACACCCGGGTAGACCCGTTCTCGATGATGTATCCCGACGCCGGGTTCGTTGGCGACGGGAATGTGCCTGAAGAGCCGATGACCCTCAGCCTCATGGCTGGAGTCTTTCCACGAGCCAGCCATCATCTGACCGGGTATAGCGGAAACGATCGTGAAACCGGTTAGGGCGTCCCTGCCAGAATTCAGCGACATGCGGGATTATCTTCCATCCGCCCCAGTGCGCGGGGCGGGGGACGACCTCTCCAAAACGTGCATCGGTATCGGCGAAGATCGACTCGAGGTACTCCCGATCAGGTGCCGGACGACTCTGGTTCGAAGCGTGTGCCGCGATCTGCGCCCCACGGGGGCGAGTGGCAAAATAGGCGTCAGCTTTCTCTTCGGAGATGCGGGTCGCCAAGCCCCCGAATCGGACCTGACGATGCAACGGCAACCAGAGAAACATGGCCGCGACCCGGGGATTTGCCGCGATCTCCAGGCTCTTCTGGCTTTCGAGGTTGGTGTGAAAGACAAAAGAGTCGTCGTCGTAGTCCTTCATCAACACCGCTCTTGCCGAAGGTTGTCCATCCCCATTTACCGTCGACAGGATGAAAGCGTTGCCCTCTTCTATCCCCGCGTCGACAGCTGCAGTGAACCATCGCCGGAACTGGACCATGGGATCGCCCGCCAGGTCCTCCTGACTCAATCCTGTATCTTCATACTCCCGACGGAGCCTGGCGACAACTTCGGCATTCATCGGACGCCACGATACCGTCGTCATCATGGATCCTGAACTAGATCCCAAGTTCCCCACCCGCGTGGGTCGTGCCCTCAGACGACGGTGCCCCCGCTGCGGAGCACCCGTTTTCGAGTCATATTTCACAATGAAGGAGGTCTGCTCGGGATGCGGACACAGATTCGAGCGCGAGCCCGGATACTGGGCAGGGGCGCTGATCATCAACACCGCTTTTATCTTCGGGTTGTTCTTGACCGTGTTCCTCGGCGGGATAGTCCTGACCTGGCCTGACGTCCCGTGGACCACTCTGCTCATTGTCCTCGTGATCACCAATCTGACGATCCCGATTCTCTTCTACCCGCAATCTAAAACCCTGTGGGTCGCGGCTGAACTGGGGTGGAATCCGGTGGAAAATCGGAGAAGTCGTGATGCCCTGGCTGATCGTGCCGGGGCACGGTGACCATTACATCCTCTTCGCGACTTCTTCCAGCATGACCTCGGTCGCCCCTCCACCGATGGAGTGGATTCTCACATCGCGATAGAGGCGTTCAACTGCCGTTTCCGAGATATAGCCCATTCCGCCATGGAACTGGACACAGTCATAAAGGACCCCGTTGACGACCTCGGCGACCAGCGCCTTCACTTCTGACGTTTCCCGAACTGATTCGTCGCCCTGCTCTATCAGCCAGGCGGCCCGGTAGGTGAGCTCCCTCGCCGCGTCGAGTTGGGCCTGACGCATGGCCAATCGCTGCCGCAAACCCTGTTTCTCCCAGAGGGGCTCGCCAAACGCGTTGCGTTCTTTGAGATAGCTGACCGTCAGCTCGATCGATTTCTGCGCCTCGCCCAGGGCCTGGCCCATGATCGCCAGCCGTTCGTTCTGGAAATTCTGCATGATGTAATAAAAACCGCGATTCTCCTCGCCGACCAGGTTCGACTCGGGCACCCAGACATCCTCGAGCACCAGCTCGGCAGTATTTGAAGAGTGCCATCCCATCTTCTCCAGCGCCCGGCTCTGGGTGAAGCCCGCTGTGCCCTTTTCCACCGCAAAAATGGAGACACCGCGAGACCCCTTCACATCGGGGCTGGTCTTGGCGGCAATGAAAACCATGTCGGCGATGCCCCCGTTGGTTATGAACATCTTGGTGCCGTTGAGCCGGAATCCCTCACCGTCGCGTCTTGCGGTCGTCCGTATTGCGGCGACATCGGAACCCGCGTCAGGCTCGGTGACACCTATCGCTGTGATCCACTCCCCCGTCGCGAACTTCGGTAGCCACTCGCTTTTCTGAGCAGTCGTTCCGAAGTTGGCCACGTAAGGAGTTGCCAGGTCGGTATGGACCAGGACGGTGATCGTAAATCCCCCAAAGGTGGAGCGGCCCAATTCCTCTGCGAAGACAACCGATGCCATCGCCCCCATCCCGATGCCCCCGTATTCCTCGGGGATTCGAAGCCCGAAGAATCCGAGTCGACCCATTTCGTCGAGGACCTCGCGGGGAACCGCCCGATCGGCCTCCCACTGCTCGCCGGCGGGGACGATCTCCTTCTCGACATATTCGCGTACCCCGATACGTATCGACTCGAGGTCCTCGTTGATGTAAATCGATGTCATTTTCTTCCCCGTGCTGCCAACCATGCCCTACCTGCCCGACTGTTGTAGTCGAGACCGTGCGCCGAGCAGAAATCGGAGGCGGCCCGGGCAACCGCTCCGATGTCGATCCCGTGTTCGATTCCGAGGCCGTCGAGAAGGTAAAGGAGATCTTCGGTGGCGAGGTTGCCGGTCGCCCCGGGTGCGTATGGACAACCACCCAACCCACCCGCAGACGTGTCCATCCGGGAGATCCCGTGCTCCAAGGCGACCATTGTGTTGGCGAGGCCCTGGCCATAGGTGTCGTGAAAATGGACCCCGATCTGATCCGGCGTGGCGACCTTCAGAACATGCTCGAACAGTCTCTCCATATGCGCGGGCGTGGCCATCCCCACGGTGTCGCCCAGAAAGACCGCCTCGGCGCCCCACTCCAGCAGAGTCTCGACGAGATGAGCGACCCAATCCGGGTCTTGCTCACCCTCGAAGGGGCAGTGCGTGGCGGTGGAGATATAGGCGCGAGCCCCGGTCCCTATTTGTACCTCCAGCAGCACCCGCCTGATCCGGTGCATCGACTCGTCGACAGTGGCATTGATGTTCTTCTGGTTGAACGTGTCCGAGGCCGCCGTCAGCACGGCGATGGTGTCGACCCCGGCCGCGGTAGCGGCCTCAAAACCCTTCATGTTGGGCACCAGGCCCATCAATTCGAGTCCGTCACGGTCCTTGATCCCGGCGATGACCTCAGCCCCATCGGCCATTTGCGGTACCGCTTTAGGACTGACGAACGAGACCGCGTCAAAACTGGTGATACCGGTCCCTGCCAGGGTTTCGATCAACCCGATCTTATCTGCGGTGGCAACAAAAGCCCCCAGGCTCTGCAGCCCGTCACGCGACGATGACTCGGTGACTACTACCTTGGTGGGTACAACGCTCACGGCCAGCCACGGTAATACCGGGGCATCGAGATAGGAGTGCACATGGAGAGCCTTGAAGACCTCAATCGCAGATTGGGACAAATACAGGACGAGTTACTGGCACTTCCCGCCGGCGACTACGCCCGCAAGAACGAGCTTCACGCTGAACGCGACCGGCTTCGCTCCGAGGCTGGCCAGTACCAAAAGGACTTCGACCTCGACCGGCCGTCCTCCGAATTGATCGCCGAGCTGAAACAGCATCGGAGGCAACTGGAGTCGATAGAAGACGAATACATCAACACCGCCGAGCAACTGGTTCCTGGTTTTGGCCTGGCCGGTGAACACGGTGGTCCGGGCGACACGCAGTGGATCAACGACAATATCAGTGAGGGCACGGGCCGGGCCGCTATCGAGAAACGTATCGCTCACCTCGAATCGATCCTTGCGGACCGGGGTCATCTTTGACCGAATTCCAGATTGCCGATCCTGACTACAAGGACCGGATCACCCGGAGCTTCAACTACCAGCCGATGATGAAGACGATGGGTGTAACCCTGGTTGCGATCGAACCAGGCCATGTCGAATTCTCGATGGCGTTCGCCGACCATCTCACCCAGCAAAACGGATTTCTCCACGCCGGAGCGTTGAGTACGGCGCTCGACTCGGCATGCGGTTTCTCGTCGTACACCCTGATGCCGCCGGATGCCTCGATCCTCACCATCGAGAACAAGGTGAACCTGTTCAGGCCAGCGCAAACGGGGCCGTTTCGAATTGTCGGCGATGTGATCAAGCCGGGCCGGACCATCATCGTCTCTGAAGGCCATGCCTATGACGGCGATGGAAAACTTGCTGCAACGATGACCGCAACCAACATGACGATCGTCGACCGTCCCGACGTTGAGATCAAATGGAAAGAGTGAACGACGGCAATTCGCACCGTCGGCCGACTCCGTGGTCGTCGATCACCCGATCCCGGGTGACCAACCCATCGATCTGGTGGCAGACCTGTCAGCGATCCAAACACCGGGCCACACTTCCGGCCACATGAGCTTGCTCCTAGATCGTGGCGGGGGAATCCTTTTCGTGGGCGATGCCGCCGTGGCCACGAGGTCCGGAAAGGTCAAACGCGGCTTCATCAATGTTGCCAACGACACAATCGACGGCAGTTTGAGAAAGATCTCCGGGTATGAGTTCGAGACCGCTTACTTCGGGCATTCGGCTCCGATCAAAACGAATGCGGCCGGGGCGTTCCGGAGATTCGTCAGCTCGATCTAGAGCTGATCTTTGATTTCTGAGTAGGTCTCGATCCGCTGAACCTGATCGCTGGTCTTCTTGAGACGTTCGCCGATTTGCTCGTACGACTCACCGTCCTCGCGGAGACGATCAACCACCTTTTCAACGGATCTCTTGCCCGAGGTGTCGGTCGGCTTCTGCTCGGGGACGTCCGATTTGTGATCGATCATTTCGAGGAACCGGTACACCGTCTCCGGCTTCTTCGCAATCTTCGTCGCAATCTCGTCATTGCTGAACCCGTCGCTCCTCAACCGGAGAATCACAGACTCCAGGGGGCGGAGGTTTTCCTGTTCAAGCATGGACGGCATCCTTCTGGTAGGGCTCGATCATGATGCACTCCCCGGGACATTCCTCAGCTGATTCGATCGTATCCTCGATCAGCGAATCGGGTACACGTGCCAGCCCTCGGGCGCCATCCGGGGCGTCCTCACCGTCGAAGATCGTTGTGGTCCCGAAATGCTTTGCTTCCTCTTTGACGACCCATAGACCGTCTTCACGTCCGAGGAAGACGTCGGGAGTTATCTCCTCGCAGATTCCATCCCCCGTGCACAGGTCCTGGTCGATCCAGACCATCAGTTTCGTTTCTTCGGCCATTTCAAATCACCTCGATGGGGTAGCGGCCATGTTCCAACCATAGGTACTTACCCGGGGCCATTGAAGTGAAACAACAGAACTTCGTAAGGAAGTGTCCGATTCGAACTTTCCGGTTTACCCGCCACTGACAGCCAGTTGCGATAATGCCGGCGCCACTGTTTGGGCGAACCGAATGTCGGGAACAACCGTATTGCAGTTGAGCCCCAAAAAAAGGAGGAAGCTCATGCGCAAGCTACGAACACTGTCGATTGTGACTGTTCTGATGATGGTGATGGCGATACCGGCTTATGCCGCAGGCCGCTCTCTCAGTGCCGATCTCGCTCCATCCAACGAGGTCCCGCCCACCGCCTCGAGTGCATCAGGCACCGTCGATGTGCTGCTCAATCCGGCGAAGGGCGAAGTATGTCTCCATCTGAAGTCAGGTGGGTTTGAGGGGGACGTGATCGCGGGACATATCCATGAAGGACCGGCTGGCGTAAACGGGCCCGTCGTTGTCAACCTCGGAGTCGATAGCCCTACGTTTAAGAACTGTGTCGCGGCCGACGCCGACCTGATCAAAGAAATCGGGCGAAACCCTTCTGACTACTACGTCAACATTCACACCACGGCATTCCCCGGAGGCGAAATTCGCGGACAGCTCTCCAAGTAGGCGATAGCCAGAAATACGACGTGTGAGCGGGCTCCTCGAGTCCCTCACACGTTGGTTTGGTTACGGTGGTAGCCGGCCGCTCTTGGTGTAGTGCCGGCCGAGTTGGCTGGTCCAGAGGTAGTCGCCGTCGGGGAGTCGATGGGTAGGTCCGGTCAAACTTGTACCGGCAGCCATGATCATGTCTGCAGCCGGGTGCTGAGTCGTCGATGGTGGCTTAGGTTTTCCTCCCCTCGAACACGGTTTCGCGGGGACTTGACGCCCCCTACCCCCGGCTCCTCCGTCGCCGGGTACTTCCCCCAAAGGGGGAAGAAAACAGACACGGTTTCAGTCCCTCCCCTTCTTGGGGAGGTGGCGATTCCGCCTCGGAATCGTCGGAGGGGTTGCCAAGTCTGTTCAGAGAACCCGAACACGGTTTCACGGGACTTGACGCCCCCTTCCCCCAAGGGGGAGAAGAGAACATTGGGGACTCCCATTCCATTCGCGTTGTGAATCCCCGAGTATTGACCCATGCCCGACGATCCGCTGCTCTGGCAGTCCCGCTCCAACAGAAAGCAGATGAACGAAGCCGAAGTGGCTATGTGGGGTGAAGCTCGCCGTGAACAGTTTGGGGTCCGATTTAGGCGTCAACCCATCGTGCTTGGATTTCTGCTCGACTTCGCCTGTATCTCACTGAAGATTGCCCTCGAGATGGACGGGTCACAGCATGCTGACTCGGAAACCGACCGGATAAGAGACGAGATCCTCAGGAAGCAGGGGTGGCTGGTATTGCGTTTCTGGAGTTGGGAAATCTTTACAGACCACGACATGGTGATCGCTACCGTCGCCCACGCGGTCGTTATGAGGAGTGACGACATAGGATGGGTTCCATAGACAGGGCTTTGAAGACGTCGACAGTTCCTCCCCTTCTAGGGGAGGTGGCGATTCCGCCTCGGAATCGTCGGAGGGGTTACCAAAACTGTTCAGAAACCTCGAACACGGTTTCAGTTCCTCCCCTTCTAGGGGAGGTGGCGATTCCGCCTCGGAATCGCCGGAGGGGTTGCCAAAACTGTTCAGAAACCTCGAACACGGTTTCGGTGGGTCTTGGCGTCCCCTTCCCCCGGCTCCTGCGTCGCCGGGTACTTCCCCCAAAGGAGGAAGAAAAAGGGTGATTTTTCTGACTCAGGCGGTGCGGGCGAGGAAGGCTTCCAGGATCTCGGTGTAGCGGGAGCGGGCCTGTTCGACCGTGATCTTCTTGCCGAATGCATTCCACGCCGGAACCCAAATGCCGATGTCCGGCATCGGCCGGCACAATGCGATCGATTCAGCATGTTCCAGCCCGGGGAGACGGGCACCACTTATCTCGCGGTAGGTTTCGATGAAGCGGTCGGCGACCTTGTCCATTCCCAGATAGCGGATGTCCACCGAGCAGTAGGCGACGTCGAGTTCCCGCATGGCGGTTGATGGAGACTCCCAATCGATCACAGCCTTGAGCTCGCCTTCGCTCCACAGGGTGTTGCCCGGCCAATAGTCGGTATGGCTGAAAACTTCCTCCGACTCAGTGGAGGTCTGCCCCAACATCACCCGGCGGCGGAGCAGCGCCTCGCCGAGCGGATGTTCGAGCATGAGTTCGGGGTTCTCCTGGATCCTCTTGATGTCTTCTCCCGCTCCCGGAAGGAAAATCTCCAGATCGTCGCCTTCCAATTTTATGTCGTGGAGCTTCACCAAGACCTGGGCCAGTTTCTCCGCCCAATCGAAGGGATTCGACGGTTTGATGTCGGGCTCTGCATCGATGTACGAGATGATTATCGCTGGTTCGGCAAAAACCCCCTCGGTATCGAGCCAGATGGGAGCCGGGGCAGGGACGTTGGCTTTTTGGGCCAATTCGAGGGCTCGAATCTCCCGTGGAGCAACATCCTCTCCCCGCTCGGCATACCAGTCGTCATAGCGACGCAACACCATCCGCCCGCCCGGCTCGGAAAGCAGGTCGAGGGTGCAGCTGAGCCCTCCCTCCATCCGCCCGGCATGGGTCAACGAGGAGGCCCCGATGGCATCTCGGACGCGACCGAGCTGCTCTTCGGTGGGAAGTGGGGCATATTGCATGAGTTGTGGAGGTGCGGGGAGTCGAACCCCGGTCCGCTGAGCCATCGGCGATGGCATCTCCGAGTGCAGTTGTCAGCGAGTTGTCGGGACTAGGAACTCTGACAACAAGTTTTCCGGTCCGTATCCAGAATTGATCTTTACCTCACCGTCCTGGACCCGGTGGGGTGCATCCCGACAAACGACGCCCGACCCCGATCGTGCGGGAACCGATCGGGCGGACGAGCTACTTAATTAGGCAGCCAGTGCGAAATTATCTTCGGCACTTATTGGTTTTTCCGGTTTGGTAACGAGGTCCCGGAGACCCCGACTCGCTTCCACCGCTTCAACACTCAACGTCGAAACCGTTTCACCCCCATGTCTCCGGGGACAATCCCAGTTTAATCGGCACCACCGACATACAACTGAGGATTTAGCCCCTTCGCCCCAATGAACGTTGGATCTCCCGATCGTGTTCCCGTTCTTTCAGAGCCTGACGCTTATCCACCGTGGACCGGCCCTTGGCGAGACCCAACTCGACCTTGGCCTTGCCATCCTTGAAATAGACCTGGAGCGGGACCAGCGTGAGCCCCTTCTCCGCCAGCTGGCCGGCAATCCGGTCGATCTCACGCCGGTGCAACAACAGTTTTCGTTCCCGTTCGGTGTCGTGGCCACCATCGCGGGAGAACTCATACGGCCCGATGTATGCGCCGGACAGGAAGGCCTGGCCGTTGACGATGTGGGCATAGGAGTCTTTGAGGTCCATCTTGCCTTCGCGCATCGATTTCACCTCGGAGCCCACCAGGACGAGTCCTGCTTCCAACGTGTCAACCACCGAGTAGTTTCGACGTGCCCGACGATTGGTGGCGACGACCTTGATCCGACCGGGCTCATCCGAGCCGGCCATCAGATGCCTCCCGGGATGTCCGCACCCACGCCATCGGCATCACGAAGATATCTACTCAGGCCGAGCAAGGATCCGACCACACCAGCCACGGCGCCAAAGATGAGAAAGAGGATTCCCCATTGGAAGAAAAAGCGATTCGCAACGTCGAGTTTGAACAAGGCAAACGATTGGGTGGCTTCGGCAAGGCGCGACGAACCAAGCCATACAACGAACACGGCCAGAGCCGCACCAATCACCCCCTCGATCATCCCCTCCAGAAGGAAGGGCACTCGAATGAACCAGTTGGAGGCACCGACCAGTTTCATGACCGCCACCTCATCACGCCTTGCGTAGATGGCAAGACGGATGGTGTTGGCGATGAGGACTACAGCTGACAGGCCGAGGACGATGGCCATTCCCAACCCGAGGACGTTGAGCACATTGGACAAGTTTTCGAGTTGTTCGATCTCTTCGGCAGCGGTGTTCACCCTGCGGACCACCTGGCTCTGCTGCTCCAGTCGGAATTTCACCGACTGGTAGAAGGCAATATCGACCAATTCGATGCGGAGCGAAGCCGGGAGAATGGTCGGGTCGATATCGAGCAATTCATCCTGGCCTTCAAAGATCTGCTGAAACTCGATCCATGCCTCGTTCTTGTCGACATAGCGAACAGGAGGTTTGACTTCTTCCCAGGTTTCAACTTCCGCCTGGAGTTGGGCATGAGCGCCCGGCGGTACCCCTGCAGCGCCTTCGTCCTTGAGGAAGGCGATGACGTGGACACCATCCTGCCAGGCAAGGGTGTTGATCCGCAGAACCTCATTTACTACCAGGGCCCCGAATGCCAGCGACAGGGAGATGAACACCGCGAGGATGGCACCGGCCACCACCAGGGCATTGCGACGCAGGTTGGTTAAAGCCTCTTTGACCAGGAAGAAGAATCGACTCATGCTTTCAACTTCATTCGGGGACGTCCTGCTCGTAACGCCCGGTCGCTTCGTCACGCATGACCGATCCCGACTCGAGAGCGACCACTCGCCTCTGCATCGCGTCGACGATGGCATGATCGTGAGTGGCCATCACAATGGTTGTTCCGGTCCGGTTGATGCGATCGAGGAGTTTCATGATTCCCACGGAAGTCTTCGGGTCGAGGTTTCCGGTGGGCTCGTCGCAGAGCATGATCGGAGGACGGTTCACGAAAGAACGAGCAACCGAAACGCGTTGCTGCTCGCCTCCGGACAGCTGACGGGGATAGCGGGCGGCCTTGTCGGCCAGCCCGACCAGATCCAGCACTTGCTCCACCTGGGGTTTGATCGCCGAGGCGGGACGGCCCAACACTTCGAGGGCGAATGCGACATTCTCGCTAACCGTCTTATTCGGGAGCAGTTTGTAGTCCTGGAACACGGTTCCGACGCTGCGGCGGAGGTAGGGGATCTTCCATTTCGGCAGGGTTGTGATGTCTTTTCCGGCGACGTAAATCGTGCCTCTGGTAACCGGCTCGTCGCGGAGCATGAGTCGGATCAATGTCGACTTGCCCGAACCGGAGGCACCAACCAGAAAGACGAACTCTCCCTTCTGGATATCGAGGGAGACGTCGTTGGCGGCGACGGTGCCGCCTTCGTAGACCTTGGTGACGTTTTCTAGTCGAATCATGAGAATGAATTCATGGGGTAGGAGAAGTCTCGCAGAAGCGGTATCGGTAGCTGCGGACCCGGAGAACGCTAACCGCGAGCGCCGGGTTAGCTGGAATTATCGGTCGCCTCAAATTGGGCACGTCTCCAACGCAGGTAGGCCTCGACGAAAGGCATCACATCGCCGTCGATGACACCCTGGATGTTGCCCACCTCGTAATCCGTGCGGAGATCCTTCACCATCTGATAGGGCTGCATGACATAGCTGCGAATCTGCCGCCCCCAGGCCGCCTCTCCCTTGTCACCCCGGATCTCATTGAGATGGGCCAGACGGTCGACGCGTTGCCGCTCTGCGAGCTTGGACTGAAGCATGGCCATGGCGCGTGCCTTGTTTTGTAGTTGGGACCGTTCGTTCTGACACTGGACCACGATGTTGGTGGGGATATGGGTTATCCGGACTGCCGAGTCGGTCGTGTTGACATGCTGGCCACCGGCGCCCTGGGATCGGTACGTGTCGATTCGGATGTCGTCTTCACTGATCTCTACATCGGCCTGGTCACCGAGGTCCGGGACCACATCAACACCGGCAAAGGAAGTCTGACGCCGTGACGCTGCATCGAATGGGCTGATTCTCACGAGACGATGGACTCCTCGTTCCGATTCCAGGGTTCCGTATGCTCGATCACCCTTGACCGAGAATGTCGCCGACTTGATCCCTGCCTCCTCGCCCGCCGTAACCTCTTCGACGGTCACGGAGAATCCTGAATCGGCGAGGAAGCGCTGATACATCCGGGCGAGCATTTCTGCCCAATCCTGGGCGTCGACTCCACCCGCCCCTGCGTGAACGCTGAGAATGGCGTCGGCGTCGTCGTATTCGTCGAAAAACAAAGATTCCAACTCGAGCCCATCGAGTTCGCCGGCTACCTCTTCCAGCTGTCCGAGGGCCTCCTTCTTCGAATCGGCATCGTCGGCCTCAGCGGCCAACTCGAGGAGAACCTCGGCGTCGTCGATCTTGGCACCGAGTCCGTCGACCTTGGCAAAGAGCCCCTCATACCGGGAGAGACGCCGGGACACCTGCCGGGCTTTATCGGGATCGTCCCAGAGGTCGGCGGAGCCTGCCTGGTCGCGGAGTTCTTCGAGCTCTGAAGCCTTGGTATCTAGGTCGAGAAATCCTCTCGCCTCATCGAGGCGTTTCCGCAACTCGGCGACAAAGGCCCCGGGATCGGTGATTTCGCTCATTGCGATGCGGGCCGGCAACGCGCTACGCGTTTTCCAGCAGAAGATGGCACTTCTTGTACTTCTTGCCGGAACCGCAATAACAGGGCTCGTTACGACCGATTTTGTCGGAGACTGCCTGTTTCTGTTTCTTGAAACCGGTGGCGTTGGCCTCGACCCGGTTCGGCTGCGACTGAGGCTGGGCTATCTCCACCCTGAACAAGTACCGGATCGCGTCGTTCTTGATGGAATCGACCATCTCAGTGAACATGTCGTAGCCCTCACGCTGGTACTCGGTGAGCGGGTCGCGCTGGCCCATTGCACGCAGACCGATCCCGGCGCGCAGATAGTCCATTTCGGACAGGTGCTCCCGCCACTTGTTGTCGATGACAGAGAGCATCACCGACTTTTCGACCCGGACCATCGTCTCCGGGCCAAGCTCGACGCGGCGGGCGGCGAAGAACTCCTGTGCGTCTTCGACGACATCGGATCGTACGGTTTCGTACGAGTCGCCCTCCGAGGACTCCTTTGTCACTTTCGAAGAAAAGTATTGGGCCAGTTCGAGTTGGAATGCATCCCAATCCCACTGGGCTTTGGGGATTCCACCGCCGAAGTGGGACTCCACCAGATCTGACATGATCTCGTCGATCCAGTCCACAACGAGATCTTCGCCTGCGGTTCCCTCGAGAATTGCCTCTCGCCATTCGTAGATGACCTCGCGTTGGCGGTTCATCACCTCGTCGTATTTGAGGACGTTCTTCCGGATTTCGAAGTTCTGCGACTCAACCTGGCGTTGCGCCCTTTCGATTGACTTGGAGACCATCTTGGCTTCGAGTGGCTGGTCCTCGGGGAGCTTGAGCCGGTCCATCACCGATGTCACCCATTCACCCTGGAATCGCCGCATCAGATCGTCCTCGAGGGACAGATAGAAGCGTGACTCGCCGGGATCGCCCTGGCGCCCGGAGCGACCACGCAACTGGTTGTCGATCCGTCGTGACTCGTGTCGCTCGGTTCCCACGACGTAGAGGCCCCCGGATCCGATCACCTTCTGCTTGTTCGGGGCGATCTGCTCGGTGTATTCCGAGATAAGCTTGGCCTCGAGCTCCTCGTAAGAGGGATCATCGGGGGTCACACCCTGCCTTTTCAGATCAGCCTTTGCCATCCCCTCGGGATTTCCACCCAGCATGATGTCGACGCCGCGACCGGCCATATTGGTGGCAACGGTTACTGCTCCGGGCCGACCTGCCTGGGCGATGATCTCGGCCTCCCGAGCGTGTTGCTTCGCATTGAGAACTTCGTGTTTGACTCCGGCCTTGTCGAGGGCGCGGGACAACTTCTCCGAGCGCTCGATCGAGACGGTACCCAGGAGTACGGGTTGGGATTTGGCGTTGCGCGCTGCAATATCTGCGATCAGGGCGCTGTATTTCCCCTCCTCGCTCTTGTAGACGAGGTCACCTTCGTCGGCGCGGGCGACCGGCTGATTGGTGGGAATAGTTGCCACCTCAAGACCGTAAATCTGGGCCAGTTCGGCCGCCTCGGTCTCGGCGGTACCGGTCATTCCGGCCAGCTTCTCGTATAGCCGGAAATAGTTCTGGAGTGTGATCGTCGCGAGGGTCTGGTTCTCCTCCTTGATGGCAACGCCCTCTTTGGCCTCGATTGCCTGGTGGAGACCTTCGGAGTACCTGCGCCCCTCGAGCACCCGTCCGGTGAATTCGTCGACAATTTTCACCTCGCCATGATCGATGAGATAAGCGTCGTCGAGTAGGTAGAGCTCCTTTGCCTTCAGGGCGGCTTCGAGATGATGGACGAAGTCAACAGCGGCATGGTCGAAGAGGTTCTCGATCCCGAGGATCTGCTCCACCCGGGTGACGCCTTCCTCGGTTGTGAGCACCTGTCGCTTGCGCTCGTCCACCTCGTAGTGGACGTCCTTCTGGAGTCGGCTGACGATCTTGGCGAAATCGCGGTACCACTTGGCGCTGTCGGAGAGCTTGCCTGAGATGATCAGCGGGGTCCTGGCCTCGTCGATGAGAATCGAGTCGACCTCGTCGACAATCGCGTAGGGGTGCCCTCTCTGTACTCGTGCGGTCGCAGACATCGCCATATTGTCGCGTAGATAGTCGAAGCCGAACTCGTTGTTGGTGCCGTGGGTGATGTCTGCTGCGTAGGCAGGATGGCGGGCCGAAGGGTCGTCACCGTTTTGAATGATCCCGATGGTGAGCCCGAGGAAACGGTGGATTCCACCCATCCACTCGGCGTCGCGAGCGGCGAGGTAGTCATTCACCGTGACCATATGGACCCCCTTCCCGTTTAGGGCGTTGAGATACGCGGGCATGGTCGAGACCAGAGTCTTACCTTCACCCGTTCTCATCTCAGCAACCATGCCTTTGTGGAGTGCAGCAGCGCCGACGATCTGAACGTCGTAGTGACGCTGGCCGAGAACGCGCTTTGCCGCCTCGCGTACAGTGGCGAAAGCCTCGACCTGGATGTCTTCGAGAGCCGCGCCGTTGGCAATCCGTTCCTTGAATTCAACGGTCTTGGCGGCCAATTCGGCCTCGTTGAGAGCCTCGAATTGCGGTTCGACATCGTTGACGGCTACCGCAACCGCCTGGAATTCCTTGAGGGTCTTGCCTTCGCCGACGCGGAGGACTTTGGAGAAGAGTGGCATTAGACCCTTATGGTACTAACGCCTCCAGCTATTGACAGGTCTGCGAATTGGGGGAGCAGTTACCCGGGGCCGATCATGCCTTCGCGTTGCGCCCAACTGACCGCTTCGAATCGAGAATTCATCCCGAGCTTGTCGAGCACGTTGCGGACATGGTTGCGCACGGTGTTCTCCGAGATATAGAGCTGGCCGGCTATTTCACGCGAAGTGTTGCCTTTGGCGACCAATGTGAGGACTTCGAGTTCACGACCGGTCAGTTCGGGTTGGCGGGACACCGTCGCCCCGTGGTGGCGGAGGAGGTCGCGGAGCGCCGCAAAGAGCTTCCCGCCCATAGCCGGTGAGACGGCGGCACCACCGTTGAGCACATCTTTCATGGCCTCGACCAGACGGGGCAACGGCGTGTCCTTGGTCATATATCCCAGGGCACCCGCCTTCACAGCTTCGAGAAGGTCACTGGCCGACTCACTGGATGTCAGGAGGACGACTTTCGTGCCGGGGCTTGCCTTGATGATCGAACTGACGACTTCGAGACCGGACATTCCGGGCATCAGGAGATCGAGCATCACCAGGTCTGGCTGCGTCTGTTTAGCCAGATCGATCCCGGCCATGGCGCTGGAGGCCGCGGCGACGACCTCGAACCCTTCGGATGAAAATGCCGCACGCAAAGCTTCACGAAACAACTCGGCGTCATCGACAATTAAAACGGTAGACATGGTTCTGTGCACTCCTACTCACCGGTACCAGACCTCTCTATCGGCAAGAACCCTAGAGGACTAGACACTTGATTTTTCCAGCTGCGGTGCGGGTCTTGCCGAAGTCGCCGTGAAAAAGAAGTCGACTTCGATCGGGTGGACGGCGTGGGCGGCCGCCAGAAGTGTGGTTCCGCTTGTCAGGACGTCGTCGACAAGGACCACTGATTCGACCCGACTTGGAGTCACCACGAACCGGGGAGGACCTCCTCGATGCGACGATCCGGCGCGGCGTCGGTTGTGGACCGGCCGCTCGATGAGATCGAGAGCTATTCCGCCGGTCCGTGCTGCGAGGATCTCAGCAAGGCGTTGTGCAGGGTCGATCCCATAGCGGAGATAGCGGGTCCACACCCTGGGGACCGGGACAAAGACATGCCCCGGTGGGACCAATTGGGAGAGGTACGGGGCGATGAGTCGAAGCAACGCCTCGCCGCCACGATATTTGAGCCCGTGTATCAACCTGGCTGCCGGGCCGGTGTGTTCAAAGACACTGACCGCCCGGAATCCCCCGGGGAGAATTCGTTCGGGGGCCGGGTACAACCGACTCCGGCAGCCCGGGCACAGATCACCCCTGGCGACGACAAAACAAGCCTGACAGATCACCCTTCATTCCCTTCTGTGAGTGTTTTTGCACCGTGGCGGTCTAAAGACACTCACAGAACGGGCCGATTGACGAATTTGACGATCTCGTCCCGAACCCTTCTGGAGTCTGTGCGGATCTCGGTAGCGGTAAAGCGCCGAATGTCCCATCCCAACTCCATAAGTGCGTTCTGGCGGCGGAGGTCGTTTTGCAATTGTTCCGGAGTTCCGTGGGCGCCAAACCCATCGACTTCGACAATCCTCATGCGGTCAGGCCAGGAGAAGTCGGGATAAGCGTTCTGGCCGTCGGGCAGCCTGACCTGGAGTTGTTGCACCGGCATCGGAATCGGGGCATCGCGAACAATGTGCTTGAGATCTATCTCGGCCACGCTGCCCGAGCGGTCGTCAACGAGATCCGCCACCACCGCGCGCAATTTTTTGGTCCCGGTTACGCCACGCCCACCTGAAATCGCCACCTCGAGGTCGAGCTTCTCGCATGTGGTCAGGCCCGCGTGGATTGCCGATCGGGCAGCCTTCTCCAGAGTCCTCGCCGGAAGGATGGCTGCTAGATCAAAAAGGGTGCGCTCGGGAGAAGTTGCCGGAATTGAGTCGACAATGGCCGACGGATTCGGCCGCCTTGTTCTGTGGACCAGCACCCCGTCGGGTTCCGGGGATTCAGCATAGGGGACGGTTACTTCGATGGTTCGCCCGTAGATGGCGTCGAACTCCCAGAGGATTGCGGCGCACCGATGTGACGCCAGTGCGTCCGGCCCGGCGGCCAACACAGAACCAAGGACCGCCGTCTTCCAGGTGGCCACGACAGAGTCGAGGTAGTAGACCCCAGGGTGATGTGGACTCAGCCGACCCTCGGATGCTCGCCTGGCAATCTCCCGGTCGGTGACTGCTAGAGCCATTAGGTCGGCCCGTCGGACCAACCCATGCTGAATAGAGGCCAACTCCTGAATGCTTCGTTCATCCCACATACCACCAAATGTGCGCGGATTGGGGGCCGGATTCAACCCCCTTATCCCTTCTGTGAGTGTTTTTGCACCGCGGCGGTCTAAAGACACTCACAGAACGGTGGGTTCAGGTGCCTTCTTGCCATCCGCTCAGGTAGTCGCGCTGCTCGTCGGTTAGGTGCTCGAGGCCGCCGCCGAGGCTGTCCAATTTTATGGTGGCGACTTCGGCATCAATCTCATCCGGAAGGGTATGAATGGCGACTTCGAGAGTGTCTGCATTCTTCATTAGGAATTCAGCGGCGAGGGCCTGGTTGGAAAACGACATGTCCATGACGTCGGCAGGATGTCCCTCGGCCGCTCCGAGGTTGACGAGACGGCCCTCTGCCGCAACCAGGATCCTCCGGCCGTCGGCCATCTCGAATTCATCGAGGTTGTCGCGGACATTCCTCTTTTCAACAGCCATCGCACGTAGTGAGGCGAGGTCGAGCTCGATGTCGAAGTGGCCGGCGTTCGACAGTATCGCCCCGTCCTTCATCACATCGAAGTGCTCTTTCCTCAGGACATGCTTGTTCCCGGTGACAGTTACGAAGATGTCGCCTTCGCGGGCGGCGTCGAGTGCAGTCATCACCCGAAACCCGTCCATGGCCGCCGACAATGCTCGTACCGGGTCGACCTCGACCACGATGACATGTGCGCCGAGGCCGTCGGCCCGGGAGGCGACTCCCCGACCGCAGTCGCCGTAACCGACGACAACAAAATTGAGCCCGGCGATGAGGACGTTCGAGGCCCGGAGCAAACCGTCCATCACCGACTGACCGGTTCCGTAGTGGTTGTCAAAGAGGTGCTTGGTGGCCGAGTCGTTGACCGCGACCACTGGCACTCGAAGGGTCCCGTCGGCAGCCATCGCCCTCAATCTGATGACGCCGGTGGTGGTTTCCTCCGTCGAACCGATCACTTCGAGATCACGGCGGTCGGTGTGAAGGAGCGTGGCGAGGTCGGCACCGTCATCCATGGTGATCGCAGGCTTATGGTCAAGGGCGGCGTTGATGTGCTTGTAGTAGCCGTCCGAGTCGATGCCGCGTATCGCGAAAACCGAAATTCCCTCGGCGACCAGGGCAGCAGCCACATCGTCCTGTGTCGAAAGAGGGTTGGATGCGCAGAGAATCGGCTCCGCTCCCCCATCCCGCAAAGCGAGCATCAGGTTGGCTGTCTCGGCGGTGACATGGAGACACGCGGCGACGACCGCACCCTGGAGTGGTTTTTCCTTGACGAAACGCTCCCGGACGGTGTCGAGCACCGGCATCCTGCGGCCGGCCCAGGCGATCCGTCGGGCGCCTGATTCGGCCAGTGCCGGGTTGGCAATGTCATAGTTCATTTCTCATCCTCGACTAGGAGTTTCTTCAGTTTTTCAATGGTTCCTACCGGAACCGGGTCGACTCCGGCGTTGACCGCCATCATCCACGAAACGAGGTCACCGATAGCGGTGAGTGAGATTATCCGGGTCAACGGTGAATATCCCTTGGAACGTACTTCGCCTGTCCAGGGAACAGCCCCCTCAGTGAGTTCGCGAGTAAACCGATGGCGCGCAGCGACCCTCGGCGCATCGGACGAGTCGGTCAGAGCAACGATTCCCAGGTTGGCCCCTGTCATCTCGGGTAGAGATTCCCAACTCACGATTTCGTTGTGATCGAGCTCAGGCAGCTTGGAGTACCAGGCCGGCATCTTGGCGTTTTCGTTGATCTGAGTCTTCCATCGCTCCGCCGCCGTGCCGGAAAGCGGACCGCCTCCGTAAATGATCGTCGCCCGACCGGCGAGAGCCTTCGCGATTTCGCTGGCGAGTGTCCACGCGTTCGAATTCTCGGCCGTCGCCCGGTCAGCATGATCTGCGGCCTCGAGCAGTTCCGATTTAGCGCTCTCCCCGCGCACGATGCGAAGCCCTGCTCCCACGAGATATCCGAGGGCGGCCCGGGGCTGAATCCCCGAAGGGACCATCACAAGCGGCCAGGAATTCTGTTGTGCCATGGCTGCCAATTGTCCGCCGGTGGTGACAGCGGTGACGGGAAGGCCCCGACTCTGGGCATCCTTCGCCACCGACAAAGTTTCCTCGGTGTTGCCCGAATAGCTCACGACGACCACAGCTGGTCGAACCCGATCGACCCAATCCGGCAACGGTGCGTAATCCTTGTGGGCGGTGATCCTTGTTGGGGTATCGAAGGCCAGGCACTCCATGTAGTTCCCGGCGATCCCGGAGCCACCCATGCCGGCGAAGACGAACTCCGAGTGCGTCCCATTGCTCGGAATGACAGCTCCCGACGCCCAACGAAGCTGATTGCCCAGGGATTGAATCATTTCCAACATGTCAGGCATCGTTTTCCTCCGGGCCGTCGAGAAGCATTACAGGGATCCCATTTTCGACCGGGTACCTCCGGCCACAGTCCTGACACTCCAACTCAGACGTCTCCACGTGTTCGATCAGGGATCCGCGATCTGCAGGGCAGACCAGAACTTGGGAGAGGAGAGGGTCGAGGAGGCTCATGTTTCGGACTCAATGATGGCGGCAATTTTTTCTACTGCCGAATCGACTCGCTCCTGGTCGGCTGCCTCCACATTGAGCCGGAGCAAGGGTTCTGTATTCGAGGCGCGCACGTTGAACCAATAGTCGCCCGCGTCGACAGAGAGCCCATCGAGGCGATCGATCGACGCACCGGCGAATTCCTCTTCGATGCGGGCAAGCGCGGCCTCCTGGCTAAGCACCCGGTAGTTGACCTCACCGGACCCGGCGTATCTTTCCACCTCCTGTCGGAGGACCGAAAGAGGTTTCCCTGATGAAGTGAGTACTCGAAGCACAAAGAGCATCGCTAGAACCCCGGAATCGGCGCGATAGTTGTCGGCGAAGTAATAGTGACCGCTGTGTTCGCCCCCAAAGATGGCACCGGTGTCGGCCATGATCTTCTTGATGAACGAGTGCCCGACTCTGGTCCGAACCGGGGTCCCACCGTGTTCGGCGACGATCTCCGAAACCGCCCTGCTAGTGATCAGGTTGTGGACTATCGACGCTCCGGGGTTGACTTCGAGAACCGACCTCGCAACAAGGGCGGTGATGGTGCTACCGGGCAGTGGGCTGCCTTGATCGTCGATGAAGAACGCCCGGTCGGCATCGCCATCGAAAGCAACTCCGAGGTCGAATTTCTGATCGGCCATCAGATTCAGTAGGTCGGCGAGGTTTTCCTCCTGCAGGGGATCGGCAGGATGATTCGGAAATGTCCCGTCGGGTTCGAGGTAGAGACCGGTGAGTTGGGCATCGATCCGTTCGAAGACCCGCTCGATCACGATCCCGGCCATCCCATTGCCTCCGTCGACTGCCACTTTCAGCGGACCGACCGATGAGGAGGCGACGACGTTGAAGATGTGTTCCAGATAACCGGGAACCGGGTCAAACTGCACGACACTCCCGTGGTCGGCGATCGGCGGTAGAAAGTCGATGACAGCCTGTCGGATCTCATCGAGCCCCGTGTCCTCACCGACGGGAAGGGCCCCTGCCCTGCATACTTTCAATCCGTTGTACTCGGGTGGGTTGTGGGACGCAGTGACGACCGCTCCTGCCATGTCATGGCTGCCTGAGTAGTAGTAGAGGACATCCGTGGGTATCTCTCCAAGGTCGACCACACTCCCCCCGGCAGCGAGGATCCCGTCGATCAGCGAGTCTGCCAATTCCAATGAGCTCTCCCGACAGTCTCGGCCCACGGCGAATCGATCGGTGTCGAGTACCCCGATCAAGCTGGAGCCGATCCGGAAATAGAGTTCGGAGTCGATTTCGCCGGTGTCGGTCCGGCCACGTATGTCATAGGCCTTGAAGACCGCGTCGGGATTCATGGCCCAATCCTAGAGGTCGGCTATCCATTGAGCACACCTACAATCTGGCGGTCCCATGGCCCCGACCTTTTCCGTAGTTGTCCCTGTCTACAACGAGGCAGACTTCATTCCGACCGCGCTTCCGATGCTGGTAGCCGAGATGGAAACTCTCGACGTTCCCTATGAGATCCTCATCGTCGAGAACGGTTCGAACGACGGCACCGCAGACGTGGCCCGATCGATCGCCTCCGAATCGGTGTTGGTGCTGTCACTCTCCAGACCCGACTATGGCTCTGCAATGCATCACGGCTTCTCAAAAGCGACCGGGGATTGGGTCGTCAACTTCGACATCGACTACTTCTCAGCCAGATTCCTGAACAAAGTCCTTGGCATCGGAGACGCCGACCTCGTCATCGCTTCGAAACGAGACCCTGAATCCGAAGACCGCCGCCCACTGATGCGCCGTCTCGCCACGCGAGTCTTCAACCTCCTCCTCCGAGGGATCCTCAATTCGGGGGTGTCGGACACGCACGGGATGAAAGCATTCCGCAAGGAGTTGATCACCGACCTGAACGACACTGTGGTCAGCCGTCAGGACCTATTCGACACCGAACTCGTGATCAGAGCGGAGCGGGCCGGCTACAAAATCGTAGAAGTCCCTGTCGTCATCGAAGAGATGCGCACCGCGCGATCCTCCCTGATCAAGCGGGTTCCCCGGACTGTTCGAGGGCTGTTTCGGATTCGGAAGCGTCTGAACGATCCAACCGGCGACTGACGACTCCGACAACGCCAACCACCACCAACGCCACCAGACCCACAATGGTGAGTACTTTCCCAACCGACTCCGGCCAGGTGTCGTTGAACGAGATAACAACATCTTCCTGGGTGGGCACGACCACCATGAGCGAAGGCGTTGCACGCCAGGGCCCGTCGGCGCCTTCTGCTTGCCAATTGGGGAAGTAGGAGACTTTCACCAGGTGGGGAACCCCGACCGCTTCGGTGTGGAACGAGATCCTGTGGTCTTCGATTGAGATTTCGGTGACCGCACCTTCCGGGACACCGGTGGGGACCGCATCCCGCTCATCGACATGCTCGATGCGCTTCCAATCTTCCGGTCCATCGGACACGACCCACTGGTCGAGTTTGTCGACATCGTCGTACCAGGCCAGGGCCATATCGTGAAAACTGGGAAGAGGCTCGCCATCGGCCCCGGTGACGGTCTCGGACCCGACCATCGCGGCGAGTAATCCTCGCTCCGGGACCTCGTAGACCGAGGGGACAAATTGTGCGGCTTCGACCAATTGTGTTTCAGGGAGCTTGAAGATACCGAACGGGCCTGAGGTCGCAATCCGCTCCATCTCCGGTATCGAGTCGGCCTTCTCTCCTGCCTCGGGCGTGATGTTCACGTAGTAATTGACCCCGTAGACATCGAGGTGCCGTAAACCACGGTCCATGTTGAAGTTGTCGTAGTTGAGGCCGGGGATGGGGTTGGAAGCCTGCAGGGACATCTCCGAGGAGTTGATGAAGTGAAACGGAGTGGTCAGCGACGACTCGAAATAGAGGCCTTCCATCGATTGGTGGGTTCCCTCGGTCCAGTATGGGATCAACATCGGTGACATCGGGGTCCCGTAGACGTTCCACTCAGAATTACCCTCCCATTGCACCCGGCCGTCGGGGAGAGTGTCGATCTCGGCCATGAGAGCGTCATACTCGGGCCACGGCTCCTTCGCCTCATAACCCTCGTAGTTCCACTTCGCCCATCCGTCGACGAAGGTCACACCGGACAGGGCGCCGAGAGCGATCACAGACGATGCAAAGAACACGAGAAGGTTGCGGGTGGCGATCGACTCTCCCCACCAGAATGAAGCCAGGACCAGGGCCAATCCACCTGCAGCAAAGATGAGCCAGGCGAATTCAGGGAAGTCGGTCGAGTCGGCGACCAAACCCGATCCCACTGCAGCAATGGCGATAATCAAGAGACGGGTCCAGTTGGCCGATGCCCGTGACGGGAGCCGTCGACTTGCCCACACCACGGTCGCCCCTACTGCGACGGCCGCAAAAAACGACAGGCCGAAATACCAGTACGGGAGCAGCCTCCCATTCCACAGTTTCCACCGCTCGCCCCCGAAGAAGCCGGGAAGGATCTCAGGCAGCAAAGTCGGCAATGGGTAGTAGATGACGGGTAGCAGGGTGGCCGCTATCAGCGGAGCGGCGCTACGGGACCGGCGCAGCGCATAGATCCCGCCGGGGATAGCGAGAGGTATCAGCAACCACACTTCGACAGGAAAGATTTCTTCGAGTCGGGTCAGCGGGGTCCATCCCATGTCCGAAGTGAGACCGATTCGTGCCAGAAGGGGAAGAGCCCAAACCGCTGCGATCGAAAACCCCCAGACCCAAATCGCCACGGTGCGGAGGGCGCTCTTGTTCCACCTGACGACGAACAGAGAGGCAAAGATCACGACGATGGTCGTCAGAATGTGGCTGAGCGCAGTTAGCGCCAGGAACAACGCCGCCCACTTCATGTACTTCCGGTCCTCGCGCACACCCTTGACCAGGAAACCCAGATAGACCAGAGAAAGGGCGAACGACCATGAGTAGGAAAACTCACCGGCCAGAGACGAGGCAATGTTCCCGCCGTAGATGTTGAAGCTCTCCATGAAGGCAAAAACCGCCGCCGAACCGGCCGCGATCACCGAAACGATGCGGGAAAGGCGAATCGATCTGGAGTGGAAGTAGGCGGCAAAAGGCAGACCAACCAGTCCGGCCACCGTGACCAGTTTGAAGGCCACCCCATATGGAAGCAGGAGATCGAGGAGGACGATGGTCAGCGACGGGAGCGGGAAGTAGAAGTAGAAGGCGGGAAATCCGGCGAACCAGTCGTTCGACCAACCCATGATGCGACCGGCCGGGAGCAGATTGTCACGGAGGTAGGCAGGCCCGAAGACATGGGCACCCATGTCGCCACCGGTTGGGGTCGTGGACGACAGCACCAACCAGGGGTTGAGAATCAACAGGATCACTATCGAAACGCCGATAATTGTCAGGATGGAGGGCCAGCCGATCGGCGTCCGCTTTACGTTTGGGAGACTCACGTCTTTTGGTCGCGAACCATCTCCAGGATCTGGCTCAAGTCGAGCTCTTGCCCACCCTGATTCCACCATTTCTCCTCGCAGTGGTGGCAAGAAAAGAATTGGACACGCGCCCCATCGGGGAGCACTTGTTCGATTTCGATGACATCAGGTGTTGAGCACTGGGGGCAGTCCATTGGCTCCGTCCTCGGATAGGTAGGGGATACTGTAAATGCGAGTCGGTCTTACACCAACGACTCCTCGTCGAGAAGCCGCCCGACGTAACGACTCCTCCGCTTCCCGTTCTCGGTCCAATAGGCATACCAGTAGGGACCATGGGGACACTTGGTGCAGCCACGCTTCCCGCACCGGACTGTTTGTTGGCGAAGGTGGACCTCAGGGTCCTTGTCGACCTGCAGGGCGCCGCTCCTGTGGAGTTGGGCCTGGGTGAGGATCATCAGACGCCGCAACTCGTGGTCGTCGAGTTCTTTAACCGCGTCCAGCAAATCGCGGTCGAGGGCCATCAGGCTACAGAGAGCGGTGCGAACAGTCTCGTCGACTGACGCCGATCGGTCAGCGTCCAACCCTGGGGTGGTGTCATCCGGTCGGCGTGATTGCCACACAGCGAGTAGCCGTAGGGTTCGGTCGGACCGACGATCTCATCGAGCCATACCGCGCTGTCGTTGTAGGAAAATGTCATATGGGTCGACGCGGGTGACCCACAGCGAATACAGCTCAAAACCATTGGCCAAACGGTAGGTGTTGTGCGGTGTCTATTCAAGGATCAACGACAGAAAACATTGGCCCGGGCCCACCTGACCACAGAGTCCCTACCCCGGCCTCGTCAACCACCATGGTCGACGGGACGACCTCGACATCGAGAGAGCTCAAGAGCTCTCGATCCGACTCCCAGGAGTATTCGACGAACCCGTCACGGCCAAGGCGCGCGATCAAAGTGTCGCGTACCGGCGAACAGTCGGCGCACGTCGATGACGAGAAGAAGTAGACGCCGGGAGCCAGCCCGCTCCTCTTGACGATGCGGTGGGGGGTACGGGAACGACGGCGAAGTGTCGAGACCACGAGAAATGCTGATACCACGACCAGGACAACGAGGAGGAGCCGAGCACCAAAATCACTCGCTGCCAATGCGGACCCCACCGCTCAGCGCCAGGGCGGCACCCCAGCGGGTGAACCAAACAGGCACCAGTTCGCCGTCCGACACGATGGCCACACCGTCGAGCAAGCCACCATCGAGTGCGGTCTCGAACACCTCCCCGGGCCCGATAGAAATAGTGCTGGTAGTTGAGGAGTCCTTCAACTGGGTAATGGTCACCTCAGCCGCCTCGAGACCGACATTGACGATCACCACAGCTGTCGAAGCCTCTGCCACATTGCCGGCCCCTGGAAGGAGCCAGTCCGAACCGGTGGTCGCGGTACCGTCGGTGACCGCAAGGGCTCCGGGGGCGCTGTAGCGGCCAAACACGGCGATCGGCGCCTCGGCGACGACACGGACCGCCATCGCCCCCTCCATGAGCGAGCTGAGATCGATCACTTGCTGGCCACGCCCGACGACCACTCCGTCGAGAACCGCTTCCTCGAGTCCTTCAGGCCCATATACGTCGACCTGATACGCCACGTCTTCAGCGAGGGTCGAGACGATGACCAGGTCTCGCTGACCGGTCGAAAACCCCGGAGCGGCGAGGAGCCAACTTTCGGTCGGCGCCACCGGGCGCCATACCGCCGACTCGCCCTCGATATCTGCCCGCAGCGACGCTACGACACTTCCCCGGTCGGTATCCAGCGTCATCGACAACGATTCCCGTCCGGGAAAGATGTTCCCGATATCGATGATCACCGATGATCTGGGGGGAACGATGATGCCTTCTAACAATTCCGAAGCCTCCCTCCCCGATTCAGAGAATGCGGTGATATCCACCAGTGCCTCGGTTGCATAGGGGTTCATCAGTTGGAGATGAAGGGACGACCCCTCCAGGGTGTTGGCCCCACCGATGACAGTCTGCCGTTCTGGAATCCGAGAACAGGGGCCGGCACTGAGAGACGCCGAACCGATTGAGACGGTGGCCACGGCCGAGTCGCTTGTCGGGAATTCAACCAGGGCTGCAGCCTCGCCGACTGCGGAAACAGTTCCAACAGGTACCGTTACCGTGCCGGACTCGCCGGTCTCGAAACGCCCTGTTCCGGCGGTGGTGCCTCCGGCAAAAACCGTTACGAGCCCTTCTCCGGCGACCGTGGAGGTTACGGCCAGATTGGTCGACCGACCCGCACCCTCTTCGCTGGCGCACACTGCGACGGGTGGCTCGATCAGGCCCGGAGCTGGCTCGGGCTCCGGCGTCGGAAGAGACGGCGCCAATAACAGCGCCAGGCCAAGCGCGAAAACGATTATCGGGGACACCCACTTCATTTGGTCGCACGTCCCCACAAAGCGAGAACGACTCCACCGATGAGGACCGCCAGAGAGACGTAGCCGAGCGCAATGTTGACCGGATGGCCCCCGAAATCGGCCGACCCGGTGCTCGAAGCCACGGACGTGAACCAATCAACCGGGCCACCGCTCGGCTCCCATCCCGTCGTGTAATTCGACGAAATGGACACACGGCCGGAGCCGGGGTCGCCGGAGAACCCGAGGCCATCTCTGACCCAATTGTCACCAGAGTCGGCGACGGCGAGCGGGACCGCAGAGTGGCTCTCGTAAACCCTCATGCCTGCCTCCAGCGGCAGGGGAACAATGTCAAGCTGGCTGGTGAGACCCCTGTCAACCAGGTTGATCTGACCTTCGGAAACGATCCAACCGATCGAAAACTCGGAGAGCGCCTCCCCGGGCCGGAGCAAACCGCCACTGGCGAGAGCCGTGAGCGCTGCGTCTAGCTTCTCGTCCCCCGGCCGTTCTGGTGCCAGCCAGACCTCATCCGACGTGGTGCCGTTGCCATCGAGAACCCGGTACCACACCCCGGGACCGGGCCTGGCGTCGCCCGGCACCAGTGATCTGTCGTCCGATACGTAGAGAATCCGCCGCGCCTGGCCTTCTACGGCGAGTGTCTGGGCAAATGAGAGGTCGTCGTTGACGTCACCGGACGGCAATCCGAGGTTGCCACCCATGATATTCCCTGTAGAGATCACAATCAGTGCCACACCGGCCAATGCCGAAATGACTGGAATCGCCCTGCGGTCGAAGCGGTTGAGTGACACTCCAACTGCAATTGCGGCCCCGACCGAGCCGGTGACCAGGCCAGCCTCTTCGATGCCCGGCCCCCCGATCCCGAGGTGGGCAACCAACAGGCCGCCGAGGCCGAGCAGCCCACCTATTGCGGCCGTGCGACGCTCACGACTCTCGCCGAGAAATTGGGGCAATGTGCAGAGAAGGATCAGCCCGATCCCGGCAATGCCGATCTCCGGGCCGAGTCGCCGGGAGGTGTCGAAAAGCCACCCGCTGTCCCCCGAAACGAATGAGACGGCGACCACTCCCCCCACCGCGCTCCCGACGGCAAGTTCGAATCGAGCCCTCGTCCCACCCTGGATCGACCATATAACCGCGCCGACCACCGGAACGATCAACAACGCAGGGGAAATGGCGGCAAGTATCCATCCCAGAACCAATGCCCAACCGATCTGGTTGAGGCGGGACCGTGTCTCCTCGGCGGGATGCACGAACACTGCTCGCAACGCCCACGGCAGGACCGCGGCGGCGGCCAGCGCACTCCAAGAACCCTGGTGTGTCAAAAGTGCAGTTCCCGGCCCGGCGACAGCGACCACTCCGGCCAGGTAGCGCCCGGGCCCGCGGAATCCCAACCTCCCTAACAGACGACCGGTGCCGACCACTGCAATGAATCCGAGGGACATGGTGAGAAGGGTCCGCGCAGCGCCCTCCGATCCGAACCAGAGAAAACTGGTGATCCCGGTGAATCCTGTAATCGGGTGAACGGGTACCGGGCTCCCGAGGGCGGTCTCGTTCCAACCACCGAGAAAGCGTCCTAGTGCCAGCGAGGGTGGCTCGAATGGGAAGTTCATTCCAGATATCGGGATGCCAGAGAAGAAGAAGCCACGGATAGCGAGGAGGATTATCGACGATGCGATGATCCCGCCGACGATTCCGGGGCTCCGCCATAACCTGCGGGCTCCCTTGGCAAGAGCCTGGTCGTCGTCGAACAACGAGAGGATCCGCGCCGAAATCTCTTCGCCGATCCTTCTCAGCCTGACCGAACCCGAAGTTTGAAACCGGAAGAGCTCCTCGTCGCCGAACGAACGCACTGAATTGGCCCGCCTCCGTCGGGAAATCGTCGACGGCAGGCGAAAGAGATTCCACAACCATGTCCCGATAAAGCTGAATAGCGGTTTCCAACGCAACAGAAACAAATTGAGAATGGAGTCGATCAATCCAACGATGAACGACACCGGGAGTACCCACGCAAGTGTGAGGGCGCGGTATGAGACGATCATCGCACGCAACCTGCCGGCCCGCTCCTTCCAGCCGCGCCCGGTGGCTGTGCACTTTCCCTGGTGATAAACCTCGGAAGAGGGGACAATGATCACCCGGCCACCCGCGAGCCGGGCACGTTGGGAGAAGTCGAGGCCGGCGGCACCCGTCGGAATCGTTGTATCGAGGCTGCCGAGACCCTGGACTAGGTCTCTCCTCACCAGCATTGAGACGGTATCGACGAAAGCAACCTCGCGGACCACGTCATATTGCTGGAGATCAACTTCGCCTGCATCCAACCCGCTGTACGGCTCGCCAAAAACGTCCGTTGCACTTCCGATCGATTCCAGCTCGTCTTTGGTCCCAGCCCTGAGAAGCTTGGACGCACCGAGCCCGGCATCGTTCCGCTCGACTTCGCCCACCAGTGAGTTCAGGGCGTCGGGCCGCGGCCTAGCATCGGAGTGGAGAATCCACAGGTAATCGATCGAGGAGTCGGTCGCTTCCACAGCTGAGTCAAGAGAGTCAACAAAGGTCGCATCGCTCCTGGCATCCCCGCCCGCGCCAACCACGACCACATCAACGATGTGGTCGTATGCTTGCCGACTTATGGCAGCAAGCGCAGCGTTCAGATCTGAGCCCTCTACGGAGGTGACCAGAACCCGCACCGCTGGGGACGGCAGGGTTGCCAGCGAACCAGTGTCGGCGTCTGCCGTTATTTGGGGGTCGTCATTCATGGACTGTGTCATTGTGAACCGGCAACCCCGTCTCGGCAATCTCGAAATGGCATTGTGAAGGTCGTAGAACTTTCCGGAGGGGTTGGTGGGGCGCGTCTTGGGCTGGGTATAGAGCAGATCCATGACGTCGAGTCGACCATTGTGGTCAACATTGGCGATGATGACGATATCCACGGATTGTCGGTATCGGCAGATTTAGACACGGTCGTTTACACCCTGGCCGGTATCGAGGGCCCCCAGGGGTGGGGCCGGGCAGGCGACAGCTTCGTCACCAACGGGGAAATGGGGCGACTCGGGGCCGACAATCGGTTCCAACTCGGTGACCTCGATTTGGCCATGAACATCCTGCGAACCGACGCGCTCCGAAGTGGGGGCAGCCTGAGCAAGTTCACCAGGGACCTGTCGCGAAGGCTCGGGATCCGGTCGTCGATCATCCCCGCCAGTGACGACAAGGTCCCCACGGTGGTGACCACCGAAGCGGCCGGGGTGCTCTCGTTTCAAGAATACTTCGTCTTAAGGGGCCATCAGGATCGGGTGACCGCCCTCGAATATCGTGGCGCGGAAAACGCCTCTGCCACCCCGGGGGGCCTGGAAGCAATCGAGAGTGCCGATCTCGTTCTGATCGCCCCTTCCAACCCTCCCTTGTCGATCTGGCCGATCCTGGCAATACCGGGATATCGAGAAGCCCTCGCCCGGCACCCTCGGGTGATCGCGATAAGCCCGTTGTTCGGGGGTGTGGCGCTCAAAGGCCCGGCAAATCGTGTCATGGCCTCCCTGGGCATGCCATCGGGAAACACCGGGGTCGTACTGGCATATGAGGGACTGATCGACCTTATCGTTGTCGACGGTTCCGATTCCGATGACGGGCCGGACATCCTGGGAATCCCGGTTGTAGCGATGGAAACCAGGATCCCCGATGCGGCGAAATCCCGACAATTGGTCGAGAGGATTCTTGCCCTATGACCCTCGAAGTCATACCTGTCGAAGGGATCGGCCAGATTCGACCGGGAGACGACCTGCTGTCCATCCTGGTGGCGACCGTTGGAACGCACAAGCCGACTAGTAGTGACGTTCTGGTGGTCACCCACAAGGTCGTGTCCAAGGCTGAGGGGCAAGTGGTCGCGATCGATGGGGATCCCGAGGAATTCAAGCGACGACTCGTCCAGTCTGAGGCAGCATCGATCGTCCGGCGCCGGGGCGATTTGATCATCGCCGAAACCAAACACGGATTCATCTGTGCCAATGCCGGAATCGACCGCTCCAACGCCGAACCGGGCACGATGATTCTGTTACCGGACGATCCCGACCGCTCCGCCCGAAGGATCAAGCGCCGGTTCGACCACGAGTTCGGAATCGACCTGGCGGTAATCATCTCAGACACGTTCGGTCGTCCCTGGCGTCGCGGGCTCACCGACGTCGCCATCGGGGTGGCCGGATTCAACCCGATCCTCGATCTGGTGGGTACCACCGATTGGAGCGGCTATGTCCTCGACGTCACCGAGGTATCAGTAGCAGATGAACTCGCCTCGGCTGCCGATCTGGTGATGGGCAAGGCATCAGGGATCCCGGCTGCCCTGATTCGCGGATACACCGTGCCGCCCGGCGACGGTTCAGGTTCACAATTGGTCCGCCCCCCCGGAGAAGATCTGTTTCGATAGCCGGAACCACTTTCAGCCCGCTCGCAGCTCTCCCTCCGCTTGCGGAGGGAGTGGCATCGTCCCGAATAGGGGCGATGACGAGGGTGGGGCTTTAGACATCACGCCGATCAAACCGCGCGATTCCACCGTCCACCCCCGGCCGATGCTTTCCGCAACGGCCACCCCCTCCATCGCTTTCGCTTCTGGAGTGGGAGTCAGAACTCAGGTTTTCGCTGGAGCCTTTCGATGGTGCCGCTTATGGTATCGATCACCATCTGGTCCTGATGAAAAACGTCCCAGCTCCAGAAGCGGAGAATTGTCCACCCATGCCCCTGCAGCAGGCGGTCGCGATTCCGATCAAACGGTGAGTCCTCGTGATGCGAGCCGTCTGTCTCGATGTCCAACTTGATTGGGACGCATGCAAAATCGAGAAGGTACCCGCACGCTACATGCTGTCTCCGGAACTTGACGCCAAACTGGTTCCCGCGGAGATCCCACCAGAGCCGGACCTCTGCATGGTTCATCTCTCGTTTATTGACGCGCGACTGGTTCAACAGATATGGATCAATGTTTCCCACGCCTAACGGTCTACCGAGTCACTAGCGGGCTATCAACCCCCTTGCTAAAGGCCCTGCTCCCGTCCGTTCGCGACTCTCCCTCCTCTGGAGGGAGAAAGCATCGGACGTTTACGGACGATGCAGAGGGTGGGGCATTAGACCCCAACAATGATCAACACGCATGGCCAGTACCTGGAGTTTGCGAAGCAACTCCTAAAGGAATCCGAAGGATTACCGTCCACCCCCGGCCGTTGCTTTTCGCAACGGCCACCCCCCTCCATTCGACTTCGTCTCCGGAGGGGGAGTTGAGACAGGGAACGGGGTCAGGCGCGGGGGCGGCCTAGTCCCCAGTAGTCAAGTCCGGCGGCGCGGACGGCCTTTGGATCCAGGAGATTTCTGGCGTCGACTATCCGGTGGCCCTTCATCCGTTTTGCGACTTCTACCAAATCGACAGTGCCGAACTCGGGCCATTCCGTTGCGACCAATAGAACGTCGGCACCGTCTGCGGCATCGAGGGGCGTTGCCGCTGCCGTGATACCTGCGACGGTTGCTTCCGGATCGTAGGCCACGACCTCGGCTCCCTCGTCGATCAATATCGAGGCGATCCTGACTGCCGGCGACTCCCTGACATCATCGGTCCCTGCTTTGAATGCGAGACCCCACATCGCCACCTTGCGGCCCCGGAGGCCACCACCGGCGGCAAGTCTCACCTTCTCAGCCACCCGGCGCCGTTGTTGCTCGTCGGCCTCGATGACTGCCCGTAGCAATTGGAAGTCGTACCCGGCATCTTCGGCCACTGCGATCAGTGCCGACGTGTCCTTGGGGAAACACGAACCTCCGTAACCCGGTCCCGGTTGGAGGAAATGGGGCCCAATCCGGTGATCGGAGCCCAGACCCTGGATGACGTCCACGATGTCTGCACCCACGGCTTCGCATACGTTGGCGAGGGCGTTGACGAATGTGAGCCGGGCGGCGAGATAAGAGTTTGAGGCGTATTTGATCATCTCGGCAGAAGTGGGATCGGTGAGTATCACCCGGGTCTCGACTGCTTTGTAGAGGTCAGCGACTTTCGCTGCATGATCGTCCTGAAATGCCCCGATCACAATGCGATCTGGCTGCATGAAGTCATCGACCGCCCGGCCCTCACGGAGAAACTCGGGATGAGAAACAATCCCCGCCGAGCTTCCGAGGTCGGCCAGGCGTTTGGCGAGGGAAGCCACCGTGCCCGGGGGCACCGTTGACTTGACGACCAAGAGCGAACTCTCGTCGAGCTCGGTGGCCAACTCATCGATGACAGATTCGACGAACTCGAGATTTGCCCGCCCGTCGGGCCCCTCCGGCGTCGGCAGGCAGAGAAAGACGAGGTCGGCACCGGCAGCGGCCTCCGAATTCGAATTATGGAAGCTGAGCAGTTCGCTATTGGTAGCCTGCGCGACGAGTTCGGGTAGCCCGTCCTCGAAAATGGGAACATCGCCGGACTGGAGCAAAGCAACCCGGTCGGGATTTGCCTCACCCAATCGAATTTTGTGACCGAGACTGGCCAACCCGGCGCCGGTCACGAGACCGACGTATCCGGCCCCGATAATTGAAACGTTCATGATCCCCAGTCGTTGTCCGGTTGCAGGTTAGGTCGCGTCACTACCGACGATTACCACCGCATCTATTGAGTTATCGACATCAGAATTGGCAACTTCACCAAATCCCAGCGCGGCGATGACTTCGCTACCCACGATCGAGCCCTCCGCGACAAGGACTGTCGTGGTCTCATACAGACTTCCAGCGTCGCCTACCGAAACCACCACGTAGCCTAATTCCTCAAGACGCCGCGCCATGTCTCCGGCCGCGCCGGACACACCGTTGCCGTTGAGAACCTGGACCCGGAGCGGTTGGAAAGCGAGCGGGACACCCTGTTGAAAGTTTGCCAGCATGTCAGTTGCGGCCGGCTCATCTGCGTAAACCACTGACAAACCCCCCTCGGTGCCTCCCACGACGGGAAGGGTCGACCCTTCGATGTCACCACCCAGAATCGACTTGAACTGCCAGAACAGTTCGGCCACCGACGCTCCGGCCAGCCGGCTGTCAATGGTCATATGGCGGGTCATGGCAGTGGCGATGTTGCGGGCATCGGTAATCGACGCCGGGGTCTTCAACTCCGACATGATGGCCCGGATGACTTCCTGCTGGCGCATGGTCCGGCCGATGTCGTTGGCGTCGACACCCACCCACTGTCCGTTCTGGAGTTCCTGGTACTTCCGAGAACGCGCATAGGCCAGGGCCTGTTTCCCGTCGAGGTGCTGCATACCGGCCTCTATATCCAGACCAGACGACACATCGCGGGCCTGATTCGCAAAGAAGATGTCAATACCGCCGATCTCATCAACCAGGTCCATAAACCCGACGAAGTCGATTTCAACATAGTGATTTATCTCGACGCCCATCCCCTGCTTGAGGGTTTGGATGAGTAACTCCGGCCCGCCGAAGGAATAAGCGGCGTTGATCTTGTCTTTCCCGTGGCCGGGGATATCGATCCACAGGTCCCGGGGAATACTGAGCATCTGGGCGCGGCCGTCGGTGTCGAGTCGAACCAGCATTATCACGTCGCTACGTTGGCCACCGCTTACGCCGAAGTTGGTCAGATCGTCGAGGCCCTCCCTGGTGTCCGAACCAACGACGAGGAAGGTGAGATCTCCGCTCGACTCATCGAGAACGCCCGTTACATCGGTATTGGTATCTGCCTCGGCTAAAGCTCCTTCTCCAACCTTGACGACATAGAGGAACCCGAGCAGGCAGAGGTTCGCCACGACCAACAGAGTGATGGTGGTGACCTTCAACCATTTCGGGAGCCCGCGACGGGGCGCAGAGTGTTTTGGGGACATCGAATTTTAAGACGATTGGAAGGGGCAGGCGGTTCCCACCAGACGGGCATTCTCCCAGACGGACGCTCCTATCGGGTGTCAATCGTTCCGGGCTGGTTAACCTCAGCCGGACTTTGGATTCCTGGAGGTAATCGTTGGCTGTTCTTTCCCACGAAGGAACCTTTTCGATTTTGTATGGATCGTGGCCGCTTCCCGTCGGTGCCGGGCACCGAACCGGGTATCTGGCGCGCCCGGACAACGCCGGACAGTTCCCCGTTGTCCTCGTCCTGCCAACTATTGACGGATTGACCAGTTTTGAAAAAGACATGTGCCGCCGACTGGCACGCCACGGCATCGTCGGAATCGCTGTCGACTTCTATCGCAACGGCGACGACCCTCTCGACTCGTATAGCCAGTTGGAAGACTCAAGAGCCCTCACCGATCTCGATGAGGTGCACGAATTCATTGTCTCCGACGACGTCGAATGGGCCCTGCCCGGCGGAGTCGGAGTCATCGGTGCCGATGTCGGTGGGCGATTCGCCTTGATGGCGGCGTCACGTCGCGAGTGGACACGATCAGCCGTAGTGGCGTACACACCCCTTACCGGTGATGAGGACCGCGATTTTAGGGTCGCCGACAGCCTCTCGCACCTTCCCATCCCCGTTCTCGGGCTGTACGGGATTGAGGACGATCTGATCGACGCCTCATCGGTCGACGAGGCCCAACGTCGCAACGAACACGGTCAGTGGTTGCTCTACGACAACGCCGGGCACGGGTTTCTCGACGTCGAGCACGAAAACTTCGAGCAGTCGGCTGCCGATGACGCCCAGGCCCGTATCCTCGCTTTTTTCAATGCGACTCTCCCGACTCCGGTGATCGAGGATCTCGGCTGACTCAACGGACATGGCGGACGGCCCCGGCCACCAATTCCTCGATTCCCGCTTCGGTTTCAACGATGAGTGCGCCGGAGTCGGACACATCCTTCGCCACACCGCGTCCGCCGGGTTCCCAGGTGATTCTCTCCCCGATTGTGGCGCAGTATCGACGGAACTCATCCCGGGGCCAATCATGGGCGTCGACCAGCGCCAACAATTCTGCTGCAAAGAGCGCCCCCAACTTCTCGAACGCGCTCTCCCCCGGGTCATGTGGGTTGAGCGCCGTCGCGCCTTGTGTTGGCGCGGGCCAATAGAGGTTGAGACCCATTCCAACAACGATCGACGAACCCGACCGCTCGACCAATATCCCGCCCACCTTCTCTCCACCAATCATGATGTCGTTGGGCCACTTCAACGTGGTTCCCGACCCGAGGATGCGGACCGCGGCGACCCCGGCCATCAGCGAGAACGGTCGACTCGAGTCGCCCTCTTCAAACCAGGCCACTGACACTGCCAGAGAGCGGTCGGCGTTCTCCCACACCGCGCCCGATCTCCCCCTCCCGGCTGATTGGCCGGGGGCGATCACGACCTGAGGTAGAGATTCGAGGCGGGAGCGGGCAAGATCCTGCGTAGATGGGACGTCTTTGACGATCATCTGCAAATAGGGTGTAGCCATATCGAACCTCACGGAGTCGAAAACAAGGATACGGAGAAATCTTGGGCACCGAAGCGCGGATAGAACAACTCAGAAAGATCAGGGAGGAAGCCCTTCACTCCGGATCACAGCGGGCGGTTGCCCGACAACACGAACTGGGCAAACTCACTGCCCGGGAACGTATCGAATCTCTTCTCGACAAGGACTCGTTTCAAGAAGTCGACCAGTTTGTCCGGCACCAGGCTTCAGGTTTCGGGATCGAGGCCAGTCGCCCCCTGGGCGACGCGGTGATTACCGGGCATGGGACGGTCGACGGACGGCCGGTATTCGTGTTCGCCGAGGACTTCACGGTCTTCGGAGGCTCACTCGGGTCGGTGGTAGCAGACAAGATCTGCAAGATCCTCGATATGGCACTCGACACCGGAATCCCCGTGGTGGGGCTGAAAGACTCGGGCGGCGCCCGTATCCAGGAGGGGGTAGGTGCTCTCGACGGGTACGGAAGGATCTTCGAGAGGAACGTCAGAGCATCCGGCGTCGTGCCTCAGATCTCAGTGGTGATGGGCCCGTGTGCCGGTGGAGCGGTCTACTCGCCGGCCCTGACCGACTTTGTGTTCCAGGTCGACGGCACGAGCCATATGTTCATAACCGGTCCCGATGTGATCAAGACAGTGACCGGCGAAGAAGTGACGATGGAAGAGTTGGGCGGCGCCCACACCCACGCCTCCAAATCCGGTGTGACCCACTTCGTCTACCCCACCGGGCGTGACGCCCTCGAGGCCGTGCGCTACCTGCTCTCATTCCTACCCCAGAACAATCAGGAGCGGGCGCCGTACTTTGCCCCGACCGACCGGCCCGACCGCATCGACGACGAACTCGACGCGATCATTCCTGACTCGTCGAACCAGCCCTACGACATGCTCGACGTGTTGACCACTGTCCTTGACGATGGCGAGTTCTTCGAAGTTCACGGGCTCTGGGCGAGGAACATCGTTGTCGGCCTGGGACGCCTCGATGGGCACACCGTCGGTGTCGTTGCTAACCAACCGGCCTTCCTGGCCGGAACCCTGGATATAGAAGCCTCGGAGAAGGCGGCGCGATTTGTTCGCTTCTGCGACGCGTTCAACATCCCCCTCCTCACTTTTGTCGACGTACCCGGGTTCCTCCCCGGAGTCGATCAAGAGCACGGAGGGATCATCCGACACGGGGCGAAGCTGCTTTATGCATATTGCGAAGCGACCGTTCCCCGGATCACCGTTATCACCAGGAAGGCGTACGGAGGTGCCTATCTGGTCATGAATGCGAGAGGGATCCGCGCCGATCTCGTGTATGCATGGCCTTCGGCGGAAATCGCGGTGATGGGTGCCCAGGGTGCGGTCAACATCATCCACCGCCGCGACCTCGCGGAAGCCGATGATCCAGAGTCCCGGCGCATCGAGTTGGTCGATGACTACGAGACCAAGTTCAACAACCCGTACGTTGCCTCTGAACTGGGGCTGGTCGATGAAGTGATCGAGCCCCGAGAGACCCGCGCCAAGCTGATCAGGGCGTTGAACGTCCTACGGAACAAACGAGAAACGCTACCTCCAAAGAAGCACGGGAATGGGCCACAGTGACGCCGAGCCTCAACATCCGTAGGCTATTGGCTCAATGAAGTCACTCTTGATCGCCAATCGTGGTGAGATCGCTGTCCGGGTGATCCGCACCGCCCAGGAGATGGGAATTCGGGCGATCGCCCTGTATTCGGAGCTGGATCGCGACGCCCTTCACGTCCGTCTCGCCGACGAATCGTGGAACGTCGGTCCGGCCCCGGCGGCCGAGAGTTATCTCAACCAGGCCAGGGTCCTCAAAATCGCCCACGAATCGGGTGCCGAGGCAATCCACCCCGGCTACGGATTTCTCTCCGAGAACGCGGAGTTCGCCGCAGCGGTCGCCGATGAAGGCCTGATTTGGGTAGGGCCTCCCGCCGCGGCGATACGGGCCATGGGTGACAAGATCACATCGCGGCGCAGCGCGGAGGGGTTCGGTGTTCCCACTGTTCCCGGAATCACCGAGCCTGTCACCTCGGTCGACGAGGTTATCCGGCTGGCCGATGAGTACGGCTATCCGGTGGCGATCAAAGCCGCACATGGCGGCGGGGGAAAGGGTCTTCGCGTCGTTCAATCCAAGGACGAGGTTGCCGAAGGGTTTGAGGGCGCCCGGCGCGAGGCAGAGGCCTACTTCGGGAATGCAGATGTCTACGTCGAAAAATTTCTCGAAAAGACCCGCCACGTCGAAGCTCAGATCCTGTTCGACACTCACGGACATGGTCTCTTCCTCGGTGAGCGCGACTGCTCGGTGCAACGCAGGCATCAAAAACTGATCGAGGAAACGCCGTCACCGGGCTTCACCGAGAGACAGAGACGCGCCCTTGGCAAGGCGGCCATTGCCGCGGGCAAGTCATGCGATTACGTCAACGCCGGAACAGTGGAATTCCTCCTCGACCAGAACGGAGACTTTTATTTCCTGGAGATGAACACACGGCTCCAGGTCGAGCACACCGTCACTGAGATGGTGACGGGGCTCGATCTCGTCGAGTGGCAGATCAGGATCGCCCGAGGTGAGCCGCTCACTATCGAGAAGGTGGAACCGAGGGGCCATGCCATCGAATTCCGGATCAACGCCGAGGATCCATCGAACAATTACCTGCCGACACCCGGACAGGTCGTCGAATGGGAGGAGCCAGCGGGGCCAGGCGTCAGGGTCGATTCCTGGATCCGCCCCCAAACCGCGGTCAGCCAGTACTACGACAACCTGATGGCCAAATTGGTCGTCTGGGGGCACGATCGGGAGACCGCGATCAACCGGGGTCGTCGGGCGCTCAAAGAGTTCAAGGTGACGGGGGTCGAAACCACGATCCCGGCCCACCTCGCCGTTCTCGATCATCCCGACTTTCTGGCCGGCAAACATCATACGAAGTGGATGGAAGAGGCGGTGACTGTGGAGGGCGCCGGGGTGCGTGCCGTGCCGAGCCTGCCCGAGGACGAGGCCCTCAATAGGCGAGATGTCACGGTCGAGATCGGTGGTCGGCGCTTCTCAGTCGCCTACTGGGCCCCGGAGACCCCGACGGGAGGCCCGTCGAGTGTCAAGCGTCGCGCCCCGAAACTCGCAGCCAGCGCCGGCAACGCCAACAACGACGGTGTGATCACCGCTCCCATGCAAGGCACCATCGTCAAAGTCCATGTCAAGGCGGGGGCGTCGGTCAAGGCGGGCGACCCTATCTGTGTCCTCGAGGCGATGAAGATGGAAAACGAAGTCTCCACACCCAACGGTGGCGAGGTTGTCGACCTCAGAGTCCAACCAGGCGACACGGTCTCCCCGGGCCAGATAATCGCAATAGTCAAATAAACCGTTCTGTGAGTGTTTTTGCACCGCCACGGTATACAGACACTCACAGAACGGTTGGTACGGGCTATTCGGCGGCGTCTGAGATTGCTTCGGTCATCGAAGGATGGACCATCAACGTTTCGACCAGGGTGCTGGCTGTCACATCCGCTTGAACGGCGAGTGCGATGACCCCGATCAACTCGGAGGCGCGGTGGCCGACGATGGTGCCACCCAGGACCACGCCGGTGGCAGGGTCGGTGGTGACTTTGACGAAGCCTCTCGTGAAGTGCTGCAGGACCGACCGGGCATTTGAGGCAAATGGGACTTTCGTTGTCCGAACCTTTCGACCCTGGGCGGCAGCGGCAACCTCGACGAGGCCAACCGATGCGATTTCGGGCTCGGTGAATATCGCTTCAGACACATTGGAATAGTCGATTGGGGTGACCGGGAGCTCCATCGCGTGGCGGGCAATTTTTCTCCCCTGCATCGATGCGACCGAGCTGAGGGGCATCTGCCCGGTGACGTCCCCGGCGGCGTAGATGTCGGGGTTGGACGTGCGCTGATACTCGTCAACGGTTATGTAGCCGTCTTCGTGTTGCACCCCGGCTTCGTCCAGGCCCAACCCATCGGTCAGCGGCACTGAGCCCACCGCGAGCAAGGCGTGGGAGCCTTTGACCACTCGCCCGTCATCACAGAACACGGCGACGGTGTCTTCTTCGACTTCGATCCGTTCGGCGCGAGCACCGATAACCAGCTTCACACCCCTCTCCATGAAGTCTTCTTCGAGGACCGCCGCCACTTCGGCGTCGCGATGAGGGAGGATCTGCTGTCGGGACACCACGAGGCTCACCTTCGAACCCAGACTCTCGAAAATGTGTACGAACTCGACACCGGTGACTCCCGAACCGATGACAACTAGGTGATCGGGAACCTCACCGAGGTCGTAGGCGTGCCGGGTGGTCAAAACCCTCGATCCGTCGACCGGCGCCCAGTCGGGGATGCGCGGCGCAGACCCGGTGGAGAGGAGTGCCTTGTCGAATGAAACGGTGGTCTCCTGGCCATCGGCTGCGGTTATCACTGCCTTGTTACTGCCGATGAGCCGTCCGAAACCCTCGACCAGAGCCACATCCTGGGACGAAAGCAGC
>JBGTFH010000031.1:0-2373 GCA_041747375.1 Acidimicrobiia bacterium | reverse complement strand
ATGTCGCCGAGCAAGGCGAAACCCTCGAGGGAGGAGAGTGGCAGCTTTCCGAGGCGCTGGTCGTAGAAGAGTTCCTGGCTCCGAACTCTGACGCCGGCCCGATGCAGCGGTTCGGCCTGCCTGATCACATCCGGAGAGAGGATGGCCTGTGGACCGAGTACCAGGACATCCGCCTGATGTTGCGCGCAGATCTCAGCGATGTCGGCGTAGTCGTCGGGGGACGTGATTGTGGCGACGATGTGGAATGGAGTTGCGTTGCCAATGGACCGAATCTCCTGCTCGAGCGCGCTGGCATCGATGACCGAAACGACCGCCACGACTCGGTCCGACCTGCCGGCTTTGCGGGAGCGCCACGCAATGACGATTCCGGACAAGGACAGCCACACGAAGAACATGGCGGCCGATGCAATGACGACGAAGCGCGGCACGAGGTTCGGGAAGGCGAGTTTGATGGTTGCAGCGCAACCCGATGCGATCAGAGTTGCATTCGCTGCGGTGACGACCGCCGTCGACGCCTTCGTGGTGGCTCTGGGTGCGTCGACGACGGCCGCCACGGTCGCGAAGAGCCCACCCAACGCCAGATGCCACCAGATCGAGTTCTCGTCGCCCAGAGGTGCCCTGTACTCGACGTGGAGAAAGCGGGCGAAGAAGACGATCGCAATGGCGACGGCCGGCTGAGCCCAGCGGTGCCAGTTGGTCACCACCGAATCGGAACGGCGAAGGCGGAATGCACCGTTCTCAGAGTCACCCCACGAGTCTACGAAACAGCGCGGGTGAATCGAACTCGACGCTGGTCGAGAGGTCCAAGACGCTGGCCGAGGCGGTCACCGATGACGAGACAGCGCGGAATATCCATGACGAACGGGGCTACTCTCCCGAACAATGATCGTCACGTCAGGCGAACTCGGCGATGACGGACTGAGAGCCGCAGTGTGCATCGTGGGCGCCGGCCCAGCAGGAATCACCGTTGCGCGTGTGCTCGATGCACAGGGCATCGATGTGCTTCTTCTCGAAGCCGGTACAGGCAGTCCGACCGCCAGGCCCGATTTCTTTGCAGGAGAATCCCTCTCGCTGCCGTACCCCGCCGACGTGACACGCCTGAGCGGAATCGGCGGCACGAGCGGCCACTGGGCGGGCGTGTGCCGGCCATTCGACGAGGTCACATTCGGAAACCGGACGTGGGTCGGTGGAGGTTCCTGGCCCCTCGAGTTCGGAGACCTCGACCCGTACCTGCTCGGCGCGGCAGATGTCTTGGATCTCTTCATTCCGGATGGTGACGATCCTTGGGGCGTTGGAGGGAACACGCCTTCGAACCGATTTCTCGATCCGTCCGAAGCCGCTCCGGTGGTTTTTCCTGTGAGTCCGCCGACCCGGTTCGAAACCAAGTACCGCTCCGAACTCGACAGGAGTTCCGGAATCACCTGCGTGACCGATGCGACCGTCACCTCGGTCGATCTCGATTCGAGCGGCCGGTCCTGTACGGGCGTCTCGTTCCGGACGTCCGATGGTCGCAGCCTCGTCGTGTCCGCTGCAAACGTCATCCTCGCAGCTGGAGCGATCGAGACTGCGCGTCTGCTGCTGGACTCCACTGCTGTCGTTCCCGAAGGAGTCGGCAACTCGTCCGACCTCGTCGGCCGCTACTTCATGGATCACCCGATCCTCTGGCGGTTGCCTCTCGTTTCGGCATTGGACGACAACGAGTTTGCCTTTTTCGACCTGAACCAACCCGACGGCGAGACCGGCAAAGGATGGCGGGGGGCGTTGGTCCCTCGGGCCGAAGTCCAGCAACGTGAAGGGATTCTCAGCAGCTACTTCTGGTTCAACCGGCCGTCGGTCGGAGAACTCCCTGACGATCCGGTGCTCACCGGAGTCCGATATCTCACGTCCCAGAGCGACTCAGCACGGCAGGCCACGGCAACGATCGTCTTTGAACAGGCGCCCAATCCTAACTCGAGGGTGGGGCTCGGCACCGGCACTGACGAGTGGGGGCGAACGCCTGCGCAAGTGGACTGGCGCTTCACTGATCTCGACCGCCACAGCGTCGATGCCACGGTGGCGCTCGTTGGTCGCTTGGCCGGAGCCACCGGCCTCGGACGGCTCGCAGTGGCACCGGAGGCGGGTTCGTGGTTCGACATCCTTCACGAGGGTGTTGCGTCGCACCACATCGGCACCACCAGGATGGCGGAGTCGATGCACGAGGGAGTCGTCGGCAGCGATTTGGCTGTTCACGGGGTCGATGGTCTCTCCATCGTCGGCAGCTCGGTCTTTCCTACCGGCGGCCACGTCAACCCGACTCTGACGATCGTGGCGCTGGCACTCCGACTCGGAGAGCAGCTCGCCGAGACGCTGTCATGACCTTCACCCGCCGAGAAT
>JBGTFH010000030.1:0-5393 GCA_041747375.1 Acidimicrobiia bacterium | reverse complement strand
GACCGCACCGTCGAAGATCGCCTGTTCCCCTGCGGGCTGAATGGTGGCGGCCGCGAATTCCGCCTGATGGTTGACGGCGTCCCCGGAATCGATATCCAGCATCGGATGAATCGTCGGAACCACCAGCGAGACATTGCCCATGTCCGTCGACCCGGTGACCGACGGAGGGAGGTCCGCTCCGCGGAGCATCGGACGGCCCAGGGCCGCACTATTCGCTCCGTAGAGACCCACCAGGATCGGGTTGCTCCGCATTTCCGTGTAGGTGTGGCCATGCTCTTTGACCTCGAGACTGCAGCCCGTAGCGAGGGCGGCGGCCTCAAAGCACGAACGAACCATCTCTGTCAAGACTTCGAGCCGGTCGAGAGTTTGCGACCTCACGTACCAGAGGCTCCGGGTGAAGTCGGGAATGATGTTCGGGGCATCGCCCCCGTCCACGATGATGCCGTGGATCTTGTCGGTCGGGAGGATCGCCTGGCGGAGAGTGGATATGTTCACGTATGCCTGGACCTGGGCATCCAATGCGTTGATTCCCTGGTCCGGATACGCCGAGGCATGAGCTGTTTTGCCCCGGTACTCCACCTCCCAATGGGCGACCGCAATGATGTTTGGGTCGACCACATCTTGTATTGACGGGTGGACCATCATCGCCACCGACGCATTGTCGAAAGCCCCGGCGTTGATGAGGTCGACCTTGCCCCCGAAAGCCTCCTCGGCCGGTGTGCCCAGGACAGTGACCTGAACTCCCAGGTCTTCGGCAACAGAGGCAAGGGCGACTCCGGCACCGATTGCTGCGGCGGCGATGATGTTGTGGCCACAGGCGTGGCCGACACCTGGAAGCGCATCCATCTCTGCGCAGATCACCACTTCCGGGCCGGAGCCAATCGTGGCCACAAAAGCGGTCTCTAGCCCGCAGGCTGGTCTTTCCACTTCGAATCCATGTTCGACGAGATAATCGGCCAGGATCTTCGATGTTTCCCGTTCCTGGTAACCGACTTCCGGGTTCTCATACATGGTCCGGGAGATCTCGACCAACCGTTCCAGCTGCCCGTCAACAGAAGCGCGGGTTGAATCCTTGTGAGACATGACTCCTCGTATGGTGGCGGTGCTCCATATCATGGCTGATCCATGCCGAAGCTTCTAATTCTGTTTGTTGTCGTGCTGGCTGCCTGCTCATCGGGCACTGCTGAAACAACGACTACCGAGTTGACCCCTCCAACCAGCGAGGTGGCCACAACGGTCACGCCTACCCCAACAACCGCACCTCCAGTTGATTGCCCTGCGGCGCCCTATGAACTGACAGTCCTACCTGCCGGAGTTGGCCAGGGTCTCCTCGACCCCGATGAGATCGAACCCGACGTGTGGACGTCGGTAGGTGCCACTAATACGACCCTCTGGGGTCGCAGCGACGGGACCGTGGCAGTAGCTCTCATCCGCGGAACCCTTCCTGCTGTCGACTGGCCGGGCGACAAGGGTGAGGTTCTGATCGACGGCACCCGGGCAGCTGTCGGGCCGCACACCGATGGCACCTGGGTGGTTGGTTGGTTCGAGGAACCCGGCGAACGATGCGATTTGTACACGATGGTCTTCTATGCGCCGGTTGTCCCCTCCGACGTGGAGGCGACGCTGGTGGCTATGAAACGGGTACCCGGCTAGTCCCCGTTTTCTCTCCCTCCATGAATGATTGGGAAAGGGTGGGCCATGAGACAACATCGCTGATCAATCCGCGTCGTTTAACCGTCCACCCCGGGCCGTTGCTTTTCGCAACGGCCACCCCCTCCATCGCTTTCGCTTCTGGAGGGGGAGTAGCAATCCGCGGGCCGCGGCCATGGAGTTTGCGGAGCAAACTCCCAAGGAATCCGGAGGATTCCCGTCCACCCCCGGCCGTTGCGCCAGACGACGGAGTTTGCGGAGCAAACTCCCATGGAACCCTGGGGTTCCCGGCCACCCCCTCCATCGCTTTCGCGCTGGAGGGGGAGCACCTGTCCGGGTCTCTTGTTATTTCAGGACGGTTGTTGTCCCGATGCTTCCTTGAACATCTCGCCTATGGCAGCAACGCTACCCAGGACACCGGAGGTGTCGAGCGGTAAGAAGATCTTCGTTGCCTGGCCGTCGGCCACTCCCTGGAGAGCCTCGAGGTATCGAATGGCAATCAGGTCGGGGGTCGGGTTTCCGTTGTGAATTGCCAGGAATACTCGCTCGATGGCCTGGCCCTCACCCTCAGCGACGGTGAGCTTCTGGTACTTCTCAGCATCAGCAACCTGCTTGATCGCTTCCGCCTGACCGGTGGCTTCGAGAACCTGAGATTCCTTGACACCCTCGGCCTTGAGAATCGCTGCTCGCTTCAAGCCCTCGGCTTCGGTGACAGCAGCACGACGATCACGTTCCGCCTTCATCTGACGGTGCATGGCATCGGTTACGTCGACCGGTGGCTCGATCCGCTGGATTTCCACACGGACGACACGGACACCCCACTTGTCGGTGGCATCGTCGAGGATCTGACGCAGCTTGCCGTTGATCAATTCGCGCGACGTGAGGGCCGAGTCGAGGTCGAGGTCACCGATGACGTTCCTCAGGTTGGTTTGGGCCAACTTGGTGACCGCCAGGATGAAGTTTCCCACGTTGTACTGGAGTTTCACCGGGTCGGTGGCTTCGTAGTAGATGACGGCATCAACCGTGACCACCACGTTGTCCTTGGTGATGACCTCCTGTGGGGGAACGTCGATCACCTGCTCACGCATGTCTACCTTGGTCAACCTCTTGACGAATGGCAGAACCCAGCGGAGACCAGAATCGACCGTTCTCTGGTACCTACCCAGAAACTCGATCAGACCTTTTTCGAATGGGCGCACCACTCGAAATCCAGCCGCCGCAACGAGGATCAGCCCTAGCGCCAGGATGGCGAAGAGGATGATTATTGCTTCCATATCATTTTTCCTTTCTTTCGTTCTCTAAAATCTTCAATTGTTCTCGACGGGTTCGACGACAAACCTCGTCCCACGGACTTCGGTGACCACAATCGGCGTTCCCTCCCTGATCGGCTGATGGGCCGTCGCCCGCCATTCCTCCTGGCCAACTTTCACCATTCCCTGGCCTGTGGCCGGATTGATGTCCTCGAGGACGATTCCCGGAGATGTGATCCATCTGTTGGCTCCAAGCACGGGCTGATCTACCTCATCCTGGCGTGCGATGAACTTGCGGAGATATGCCATCGCAAACAGCGAAACTCCGAAGAAGACCAGCCACTGGGCGATGACAGCCGTTCCAAGCCAGGCCAGCACGGCCGCCGCCGCCGCACCCACAGCGAAGGGGAGCAGGAAGAATCCTGCGGTGAAGATCTCACCGACACCCATCACCAGGGCGAAAATGGTCCATAGCCATTTCCAAACTTCATTGTCCACGTCGTTACCTCCTTGTCCGGCGAATATCGCTGCTGCAATAATCGACAGAGTTCCTATTCCGTACAGAAAAGCGTCTCTCTTCTTCGCCCGATCAGTGGTTGTCTTTCCCGAGCGAAACTCTTCCCAGCTGGCGGTGGTGCGAGAACCCCGTGACGCCTTTGCCCAGCTTTCCGCAAACTCGCCCGGATCGACACCAACGACATCGGTCGCGGTCCTGCCATCTGCCGCGGCATCAGCCAAATGCTGTTCCAGTTCTCCCCGCATTTCCGCCACGGCGTCCTTCGGGATGCCTGCCTCGAGCCAGTATCGCTCGATTTCGCTGATTGTCGGACCAACATCACTCATTGCCGTCTCCGTTGAGGACACTATCCACCGAGGAGCGGAAACCGCTCCAGTCTTCTCGCCACTGCGCCAACGTCTTTTTCCCCTCCCTTGACATCCGGTAGTACTTCCGTGCCGGCCCTTCGGAGCTCTGGACCAGGTAGCCCTCGATCGCCCCCTGTTTCTGAAGCCGGGACAGAAGCGGATAGATCGAGCCTTCACTTGCCAGATCGAGACCCCGACGCCTTAGCTTGGCCACCATCTCGTAACCGTATGACGGCTCCTCATCGATGATCGACATGAGACACATGTCGAGCACTCCATGAAGTAGCTGCGTCCTCCGGTCCGGTTTGGCTTTCCGGTGCCCGGTACTTTTAGGTACCATGCTGTACAGGATACCTTACGGTGCAGGGTTGTCAAGACAATGCGCAGTTTTTCGTTATCGTGGTGTGATGTCGATTCGGCTTTTCTATGACCGGTGGGAGCAGTACAACCAACGAATCGTTGACGTGGTCGCCGATATGACAGCCGAACAACTCTCGGTGCGACCTTCTCCAGACGGCTGGCCGATTTGGGCGACGGTTGGGCACACAGCAGGCGGCAGGGTCTACTGGCTGTGCACCGTGATCGGGGAGCCTGGGGCGGAGAGTACGCCCTTCGAGGATCCCGAAAACCTGGGATGGGAAGATGATCTCGACACCGCGCGGTCGGCAGAAGAACTCATCCTCGCCCTCAACTCGACCTGGGCGATCATCGATGCCTGCCTCGACCGCTGGACTCCGGAGACGCTGCGGGAAACCATCATGAGGCGATACGGCGAAACCGAACAGATTCATACCAAGGCGTCCATTTTGCAGCGCATCTTCAGCCACGACGCCTATCACGCCGGGGAACTCTCCCAAACCCTGGGTATCTATGGACTTCCCCAGATCGATCTCTGGCGATCAGAGTGAATCGCCACCGATAGAGGACTGCGACTGAACGAGTTCAGCGACTGGTGTTGTCCCGGATCTCGGTGAGGAGCGCAATCTCTTCGGTCGGTCCGAATGCTTCCGACTCGGCTTTCATCCGGTTGTAAGCCCTCACTACGAGGAACATCACAAAGCCGACGATCAGGAAGTTGATAAGGGCCACCAGGAAAGCGCCCAAACCGATTCCGCCGGGCGCCCACTTGGCGAGGCCGTCGACAGTGAGGACCTTGGCTATCAGCGGGTTGACGATGTCTTCGGTGAGGCTGGTCACCACGGCGGCAAAGGCAAGTCCCAATACGAACGCCACAGCAATCTCGACCAGGTTGCTTTTGTTGATGAATTCCTTGAATTCCTGAACCATCAGGTGACTCCTTTGCATTTGTTTGGTACGACACTCATTTGTTTGGTACGACACTATGGCATCCCGTCTCCGTCTTGCGTGCCGTGTTCAAACTTGATACACTCAGACTCAAGTTTTCTACTTACCATTGGAATCACCTTGAACCCTGAAAAGCTCACCGCCCGAACCAGAGAAGCTTTGTTGAACGCTACTCAGTCGGCCCGCGACCACAACCACAGTTCGATTCTTCCCGCCCATCTCGGGTTGGCGCTATTGGCGCAACAGCAAGGGATCGTGTACCCGAGCCTCGATCGGCTCGGGGTAAATCCCATCGAGTTGCGACGACGACTGGAGGCCGTCATT
>JBGTFH010000029.1:0-8288 GCA_041747375.1 Acidimicrobiia bacterium | reverse complement strand
ATTTCCTCAACAGATCATGAAATCCGAAGGGAATATCCGGTATTAATCCAGGTTTCCCTGGGCTATCCCGGTCTGTGGGGCAGGTTACTCACGTGTTACTCACCCGTTCGCCGCTCCGTCATACCAGTGGGTTACCCCTCCGATATGCGTCGCTCGACTTGCATGCATTAGGCACGCCGCCAGCGTTCATCCTGAGCCAGGATCAAACTCTCCAACGTAAAATCAGGAATGCCATCCGAAGATGGCCGCCATCGTTAGATGGCGCTCCGTCAGATCATTTTGAAGTGTTTGCAATTTGGGTCTCAGGTCGTGAAACCTGAGAGCTTTTGATTGCTACTTGTTTGCACCTAAACCAACCTGGTCGTGAAACCTGGTTGGTGTCGTTGCTTAATTGCTGTTCATTCCGAGGTCCGACCGAAGTCGAATCTCTTTTGAACTGCTGGCTTTTAGCACATTGTTCAGTTGTCAAGGAGCAGGCTTGTCGGACAGAGTCCGGCAAAATGGAGGTTCCTTGCGGAAACTCCCGCTCAGTTTCGAGTTAGGAAACTGCACCTGTTGCGACTCGCGCAACAGACCTCACCTAGATGAATCTCTGGTGGGTCAGCGATCATATCGCATACCCGGGCGGAAACAAAACCCGATGCAGCGCGAAATAAGCGCCTCACCGGACGGTGGGGCGACGGAAACCGAAGTCTCAGTCGTGTTGAACGGAATAGTAACGAAACCGGCTTCTTATGCAAGTCAATTCGTTTCGGATCTCCAACTCCAATGACAGCCGACCTGCCCTGCGGCCGGTCGATTCACGCCCGCGGCCCCGCCACGGATACCCCGTTGATGAAGAGCCGCTAAATATGTCGAAATGACACCTCCCCATTCGTCATTAGTGTGAAGAGGGGCGGCACTGGGCCGCTCCCAAAGACCGCGAGGAGCGAACATGGCCAAGTACGCATTGATATTTCACGGGGGCGGAACACCGGAAACCGAAGAAGAGGGTGCCGCCGTTATGGCAGCCTGGGGTGCGTGGATGGAAGATCTCGGCCCTGCACTCAAAGATCCTGGAAACGCCTTTGGAGCATCGATCACGGTCAACAGCGACGGGTCGACCGCAGATGGCGGCGGGGCCAACCCGGCAACGGGCTACACACTTGTCGAGGCCGACTCGCACGACGCTGCCGTCGCATTGGCATCAAAGTGCCCGATTTTAAAAGATGGGGGCTCAGTCGAGGTCGCCGAAACCATCGATATGTAATTGCTGGGCACAAACCGCAGAGACGGTGAAGGATCCGATGCCCACGGGTCCTTCACTCAGAATTTGCGAGGTCGAAATCTCCCAGAGGATTCACCAGTTCAGTCGACGAGATTTGTGAATTTGCGCTTGCCGACCTGGAGGGTCTGCCCGATTAGCTCGGTTCGTTTGACTTCGGGGTCGGTCATCGGTATGCCGTCGATCTTGATGGCACCTTGTTGGAGGAGGCGGCGAGCCTCGGAGCCCGAGACATCGAATGCGTCCCGCACCAGGTTGACCAGATTGACGGGATCATCGGCGGGAAGGGCGAACTCCGTTAGGTTGTCGGGGACGCCACCGTGTTTGAACACCTGGTCGAATTCGGCCTCGGCGCTCTCCCCTGCCTCGTCTCCGTGATACAACTCAACCACACTTCGGGCTAGGAGTCGTTTGGCGGCATTGCGATGCATTCCTCCAGTCTCAACATCGGTGATGATCTCGGCCACCCGATCATGATCAAAGTCGGCAGCCAGTTGGAACCAGTGCTCCATCGCGTCGTCGGGGAGACTCATCGTCTTCCCGAACATTTCCGCCGGCTCGTCTTCGACACCGATGTAGTTGCCCAGCGATTGAGACATCTTCTTGGTGCCGTCGGTACCGACCAAAAGCGGCATGGTCAAGGCGACCTGGGGCGCCATCCCGTAGCGCTCCTGGACGACCCGACCCATCATCAGGTTCCAGAGTTGGTCGCTGCCACCGAGTTCGATATCCGCCTTCACCGCTACCGAGTCGTAACCCTGGAATAGGGGGTAGAGGAACTCCATCACCGAGATTGGTTGACCTTCCGCGAAGCGTTTGGCGAAGTCCTGGCGTTCCATCATCTGGGCAACGGTCGCCGACGACGTCAGCTCGAGTAGCTCTCCCATGTCCATAGAGGCCAGCCACTCCGAGTTGCGTCGGATCTCGAGCCGCTCCTCGGTGAGGATGTGGCCGAACTGTCGGAGAACGTTTTCGGCGTGTCCATCAACTTCTTCGGCGGTCAGGCGATTCCTGGTCTCGCTTTTATCCGATGGGTCACCAACCTGGGCGGTGAAGTCACCGACGATGAGAACGGCAGTGTGACCCATGTCTTGAAACTGGCGAAGTTTGCGGAGAACCACGGCCCAGCCCAGCGTCACCGAGGGAGCGGTGGGGTCGAGGCCGAGTTTGACCCGCAGCGGGCGATCGAGTTTGAGTTTCTCCTCTAGCTCCGGTTCGGGCACGACATTATCGGCGTAGCGCAACGCCAGGCCCAGTTGTTCAGCGGGGGTCATCCTGGCCCGGAGGATAAACCGGTGATGACGGTCAACCGTCGTTTCCGGCGGACCGCGCCTCAATGAAACGCCACGGCACATCTTTGGCCCTGGATATCCCGATTCGTGGTGTCGCCATGACCAGGCTGGCGGAGTCGCCCATTTCGAGGCGGATCAGACTGGACGCATCGAAGAGGTCGAGACCGTTGTGTACGCCTGTAATCCCGAGAGCCTGGGTGAGTTTGCCGGGCCCATTGGCCAGTTGGTCGTATCTCCCGCGGCGGCGGATCACAGTCGACTCACCCTCAACGATCTGCCCGGACCGCATCAGGATTCCCCAACCGATTCCCATGGGCCCGGCTGCGGTATTGGCACACCAGTGGATCCCATAAGACCGGTACACGTAGAGGGTGCCCGGAGCCTGAAACATTGACGAATTTCGTTCTGTCTCGCCGCGGTAGGCGTGCGATGCGGGATCGTCGTATCCCTTATATGCCTCGACTTCGCTGAGACGGATGCGGACGACCTCGTTGTCAACCGTCGAGACGAGAAATGACCCGATCAGCAATGGAGCCGCCTCCTCTGGGGGCTGGTTCAAGATGTGTTGCAAACCTCGGGTCACCGGACGGGAGGTTAGGAGGCTCCGATGGATTCCCCGGACAATAGATATGAGGGAAGCTCCGGAACGGGACGACCCGGAGCTTTCCTTGCGTTCGTTGGCTACTCGAGTCCGCGGAGGAAGGCCGCAATCGCGGCGAGGTCGGCCTCGGTTAGACCGGGGTTGCCTCCCTTGGGTGGCATCGCGATTCCAGTGGTGTTGTCAGGGTGGTCCGCCGGTCGCCCGGTTGTGAGGAATGCGATCAACTCCTCATCGCTGAGGCTGGCCACGAATGTGTTGCCGACAAGGGATGGGCCGAGCCCCGCTACGCCGGTGGCATCTGCGCCGTGACATGCCACGCAGGTGGCGTTGAACAGCTCCTCACCCGCGGCGGCGTCACCACCGGCTAGTTCACCTTCGCCCTCACCCTCACCCTCACCTGTTGACGGTTCCTGGCCCGGTACCCCAAAGAGTTCAACGTTGCCGTCCCCGGCGATCTCGATCATGCCTATGGCACCCTTATAGAAGGTGCGGACCAAGGCGTGGTCGACGAGGATGATCGTGGACGGAACCAGCGCATCGATCTCGACAACGGTGCCGCCCCCGGCTGGCACGGTTGTGGTCTGCGAGCCCCGAATTACCCGATTTGCCGGATGCGTCGCACCCTCGGGGTAGACGACGTCCCAGTGGGAGCCGATGGGATGGAAACTGGAAATCAAGTTGAGGCCTTCGTTGACGAAGTAGATCCGCGCCTTCTCTCCGACGTTCATGCGGAGGCTGTTGTCTCCGACCAAGGCATCGGTGCGACCGTTGAAGACAACGAACCGTGGCTCTTCGTTGAACAGGGCGTCCATGTCGAATTCGGCCACACCATCGGCGCCCGGTTCACTGACGTAGAACTCGCTCTGGACGATGGCCCACTCGTGATCGACCGGGTGGAGTGGCTCCTCGGGATCCACGATGAACATCCCGTACATCCCCTTGGCGATGTGAAGCGGAACATCCCCGAAGGCGCAGTGATACATGAAAGATCCGGGATAGAGAAGGCGCGCCTGGATGGTTTTTGTCTCGCCGGGAGCAGCGGTTAGGTCGGCAGCTCCCCCACCCTGTCCGGTGACTGAGTGGAAGTCGATGTTGTGGGGATGGGTATTGCTCGAAAGGTTGGTCAGCGTTATCTCGACGACATCACCCACCCGGCCACGAAGAATCGGGCCCGGTGAACCGCAGGTGATCTCGTCTGATCCGGCGATCCGGAATCCCCACATCTCAGTGGTGATTCCATTGGCGGGATCGAGCGGGCAAACCCCTTCGATCGATTCGAGATGGATCTTCCAAATCCGTTGGTCATCACGTGCAATCTGGGCCGGTACCTCGGGGGCGATGGCGAAGTGAGATTCACCGGAATCGGCCTCGGCCAGGTCGGAAACCGGTGTGATTTCGGGTCGAATCGAGACGTCTCCTGGCACGCCGCCTGACCCTCCGGAGCCAGAAACACCTTCCTCGGCGAGGATCGCCCGCACATCGTTTTCAGAGGCGGCCTGATTTTGAATGAATATCGAAGCCCCGAGAAGCACTATGACGGCGAAAAGCAGAGCGAATTGCCACGCCTTGAACCAGAACCCGTCATTCATTTCTATTCCCTACTTTCCGCCGCATCGGCGACGCAGGCACTTTCACAAAACGATTGATACGACATCACGCGCCCGACGGGTTTGTGGACACTGCGACAATTGGGAATGCGCTCCAGGCACTTCTTCAAATCGATCGGTCATCACCACCGAAACTACGATCTGCACGGAGTTGGACCAACGGGAAAAGGTCACTTTGAGCCGGGACAATGGTCCCTAGAGACCACCGATCATAATGTAGGTGGGTAGGGCTACTCCGCTCCGCGCAGTCGGGCGCCTGCAGCCTCGCCCGCGGCGATCATCTGATCCCGGATCGGGGCTACCGACTCGCTGGTCAGGGTCTGCTCGGAAGACCTGAGCCGGTATCGGATCGCAACGGCCCGGGTGCCATCGGCCATGTCGCCGCCCTTGAATTCATCAAAGACCACCGAAGACTCGAGCAGGTCTCCCGCCGCCCTGTCGATCGCATCCTTCATAGGTCCAACTGCAACATCGCCTGGAACCAGGAATGAAAGGTCGAACTCGACATGGGGGAAAACCGATGGTGCTGTAGCCGTACGAACTGGTGTCGGCGCCAGGAGCGGTGCGGTATCCAATTCGGCGACGGCGACTCGACCCGGGATATCGAAAGCTGATGCAACCGACGGTGCCAGCTCGCCCACATGACCGATCACCGTGCCGTTTAGTGCAATCTGCGCTGATCGACCGGGGTGATAACCGGGGGAGCTTCCGGGGCTGATCACGAATTCCCGATCGGCGATTCCGAGTGAACGAAGCAAGTGGCGTGCGAGAGCTATCGAGAGGGCACCATCGGATTCCTGTGGGTTGGCCTTGATCCCTGAGATCCCGGTTCCCCCGAAAATCAACCAGCCCAGGCGTTCCGGCTGGTTGGGTAACCGGGGGTCGTACTCGTAGGGTTCGGTGGAGAACACCCGGCCGACCTCGAAAACAGCGAGACGCTTCACACCGTGTGAGGCGTTGTAACGGGCGACATTGAGCAAACCGGGTAGCAATTGGGGCCGGAGCAGACTCTCTTCTTCGCTGAGCGGGTTCTTCACCCGCAGAAATGACTCCGACATCGCCATTGGGCCTATATGGCCGAGGTCCTCCTCGCCGACGAAAGGCAGAGTCACCGCCTGGTGAAGTCCGGCACCGGCCATCACGTCCATTAGTTTGCGCATTCGTCGTTGTTCGATCGTCAGGCCACCCGACGATCCGTGGGGTACGGTGGCTCCGAACTTATCGAATCCGTGGATCCGCGCCACCTCCTCGACCAGGTCGGCCGGGCGAGTGACGTCGGGGCGGAATGTTGGAACTGTGACCGTCAACGGACCGGAGCCTGACACGTCCATTCCGAGACGCTCCAGAATCGCTCCTACATACTCCGCCGCAAATCCCGGTCCGAGAAGTCGCTCAACTTCCGAGATTTCTAACTCAATCGTTGCCGGGTCAGGCACATTGCCCAGTTCGTCGATCGCACCTTCAAGGACCTCGCCACCACCGAGTTGGGCCACCAAGGCAGATGCCCGACGATTGGCATCGTCGGCGAGATGGGGATCGACACCCCGCTCAAAGCGGGTAGACGCTTCGGAGCGGAGACCGTGCCGTTTCGACATGTACATGATCGTCGGGGGGTCCCAGGAGGCGGCCTCCATGAAGATCCGGGTGGTCTCCCCTGACACTTCCGATCGGGCGCCGCCCATGGTGCCGGACATCGACGTTGGTCCGGCTGCGTCGTAGATGATGAGGTCGGCCGGATCGAGTTGGCGGGTCTCATGGTCGAGCGTTTCCATCTTTTCGCCGGTGGTGGCGCGTCGAACATTGAGTTGGTCCCCTTCGATTGTTGCGGCGTCAAAGGCGTGGAGAGGATGGCCCATCTCCAACATGACGTAGTTGGTGATATCGACAACATTCGAAATCGACCGTACCCCGGCCTTGGCGAGGCGGTGACGCATCCATAGAGGCGACCTGCCAACTTTGACACCCTGAATCTCGCGTCCGGTGAAACGGCGGCACCCGTCCTGGTCCCCGATTACAACAGAAATGCTCGTGGCCCCGGGTACTGCGTCGAGAGTCAGATCGGGGGTGCGGAACGGAATCTCGTAGTAGGCGGCCAAGTCTCTGACGATCCCGATCACAGACATCGAATCCGGCCGGTTAGGTGTGATCTCGAATTCGAACACCACGTCGGGCAGTTCGACGAGATCGGTGAAATCGATTCCCAGGTCCGGGGTCCCATCGAGAACGAGGATGCCGGCGTGATCGTCACCCAGACCCAATTCGCTTTCCGAACAGATCATCCCGTTGGAATCGACTCCTCGTATGGACCGCTGCCCGATCTCGAAGCCACCCGGTAGGACAGCGCCGGGCAAGGCCACCGGCACCCTCGCACCGGCGTCGAAGTTCCAGGCCCCGCAAATGATCTGCGATGGCCCCGAGCCGGTATCGACCGAGCAAACCCGCACTTTATCGGCATCGGGGTGGGCGTTGATCTCCAGGACTTCGCCGACGACGACTTTGGACCAATCGGGCTCCAGCAGTTCATAACCTTCGACCTTGTTCCCGATCATCGACAACACATCGGCAAGCGTCTTGGGGTCGTCGGTTGGAAGATCGACGTATTCCTGTATCCAGCGGAGCGGAAGCTTCATGGAAACTGACTCAAGAATCGGACGTCATTCTCGATGAAAGCGCGCATGTCGGAAATGCCGTATTTGACCATGGCAGGTCGTTCCACACCCATGCCAAAGGCGAATCCGGTCACTTCGGCGGGATCGTATCCGGCGGCGGTGAGGACATTCGGGTCGACCATTCCACAACCGAGTAGCTCGATCCAGCCTTCACCACGACAGACCCGACAGTCCGGCTCTCCCCCGTCGCAGTTGAAACAGGAGACATCGAGTTCGGCGCTGGGTTCGGTAAAGGGGAAGAAATGCGGTCTCAGCCGGACATCGGTGTTAGGCCCGAAGTATTCACGAGCGAAATGAAGCAAGGTGCCCTTGAGATCGGAGAATTGGATGTTCTCGTCGACCGCCAAACCCTCGATCTGATGAAATACAGGCAGATGGGTGGCATCGATGGCGTCGAGTCGATAGCACTTGCCCGGAACCACGATGTACGCCGGTGGTTCGTGGTTTTGCATCCAACGCACCTGGACGGGAGAGGTCTGGGTGCGGAGCAACACCTCATCGGCAGGATCTCCAAAGTCGAGATACATGGTGTCGGATTCGAGCCGCGATGGGTGGGTGGCCGGAGTATTCAGGGCATCGAAGTTGTACCAGGCAAGGTCGGCCTCGGGGCCGTCCGCTATCTGATATCCCAGCCCTACGAAAATGTCGCAGATTTCGTTGATCGTCTGCTGGATCAGATGCAACGAACCTTGAGGGAATGTGACCGATTCGAGGGTGACGTCGATCGTCTCCGACGCCAGCTTCCCGATCTCTTCTTCCAACTGGAAGCCATGACGCTTCTCAAGGATAAGACTGTTCACGGCAGCGGTGACTTCCTGGAGTTTGGCCCCAACCAGAGGACGATCTGCAGCATCG
>JBGTFH010000028.1:0-13224 GCA_041747375.1 Acidimicrobiia bacterium | reverse complement strand
ATGTCGCCGGTAAGGCCAGCGCTCTCCTGCGCCAGGATTACTAGTTGATGCATTGAGTTTTCCCTTTCTTGCCTGATGGCTGTTTTGGACTAGTGGGCCGGATGCAACGAGCTCTCGATGTACACGGCCGAAAGCAGAGTGAAGATGTATGCCTGAAGTGCGAGCACCAGCAATTCGAGGAGGAAGATGCCCATACCGAAAACAAACCAGAGCGGCCCAACCAGGAATGCCTTCAGCGGGGCCATCGCTCCGGTCGCCCCGGCATATATGAAATACACTCCCGATCCGAGCAACAGGGCGATCATGGTGTGCCCGGCAACGAGGTTGGCAAACAACCGGACTGCGAGCGAGAACGGCCTGACGATGAATATCGAGACCAGCTCGATCACTCCAATCAGCGGTTTGAGGATCAGCGGGACCCCTGGTGGCCAGAGGGTATGGCCCAGATAGGCGAGTCCTTGCTTCTTGAACCCGGCAAAGACGAAAATCACATAGGTGACGAGGGCGAGAAACGCAGGAATAGCCATTCTTGAGCCGATGGGGAAGTTGATAAATGGCGTGACCCCGAAGAAATTCCCCACCAACAGGAATAGAAACAGCGATAGGAGGTAGGGCGCATACTTTTCGCCACCCGGGCCGATGACTCCGATGGCGATATCGTTTCTCACGAAGTCGACGACGCTTTCGATAGCCAAACCAAACTTGGTCGGCACGAGTCGTGGCTTCCGGTAGGCGGCAAAGAGCAGACCAATCACGACCAGCGCCGCGAGGAAGATGTAGACGATCGTCCGGTTGACCTGTCCAAACAACAAGGGCAATTCGAAGAGTTCGAGTATCGACTCGGGTACGCACAGAGGCTCCGTCGTCGAACAGGTAAATGCCAGAATCATGTCCACTCGAGTTCCCTTTCCTTGCCTTTCGACAACGCCACCGCCTCAGCGGCAACCAACACCAGATAGGTCACCACGGTGGTGATCCCAAACGCCAGACGGTCAATCGGGGTGTACTTGGCGATCAACAGCATGGTCACAGTTATGAGTCCCAGTCGGAGGAAGAGCCCGATCAGGGCGCCAGCATGATAGGCAGCAAGGCTGATCCTGGCGGAAATCGACAGGATCGCCCCGGCCAGGAGGAAGTTGAGTACGACAACTACGACGCCTAATGCGGCGCTCCACGCACCGTTCCAGCCCCGGGTCAGCCAGAACAGGCCGATCAGTATTGGGGCCGGATAGATGGCGCGGGCCACGATGTGTTTGGCCACAGTCATTTCGACGTCCGCGGTGGGGATAACCGGCTCAGCGTTCACGGTAGGTCCCATCCTGTTTCTTCAACATCGCCCAGATCTTCAAAAAGCCTGAGTAGGAACCGAGCACCACTCCGATCACCACGAACCAGGGGTCGGTTCCGAGCCAGAGATCGAGGAGGTATCCGATCAATGTCCCGGCGATTATGGAACTGAAGAAAGACCCACCTTCCATCCAACCGTCATGGACCGCGCTGGTCGTTTGTTTGGTGATCGAGTCTTCTCTCACTGGTACCTGTGAAATATTGCTGGAACGTGGGCGCTTGTGAAAATCTTCACAAAGGATATTGGTAAGTGTCTCCTAATCAAAATTGACCTTACTAGCGCGAACGTTGCCACGGAATTCGCCGGCCACACGAACCCGACACCTCGATACTCTCTAGACGTGGCCCGCGAAGTCTGCTGGGTAGGGGGGAAACTCTGCAGCCAACTCCCCCACCCTTCCTCTGACCTCGACCAGGGCCGCTTCGTCGTCCTTTTCTTTCAACGCTCGCGCCATCAGCGAAGCCACCTCCGACACCTGAGTCTCTCTCATTCCCTGGGTGGTCACGGCCGGGGTTCCGATCCGCAGTCCCGATGCCCGGAACGGAGGCCGTGGATCGAATGGAATCGTGTTGAAATTGAGGGTGATCCCGAGGGTGTCGAGCAACTTCGCCGCATCTTTCCCGGTGAGATCTTCATCGATCGATCGGAGGTCGATCAGGAAGAGGTGGTTGTCGGTACCGCCAGAAACCACCCGTACGCCCTCATCCTGCATCGTGGCCGCCATCGCCGAAGCGTTGGCTACGATCTGTTCGGTGTATTCATGAAATGCTGGCTGCGCCGCCTCTTGAAAACACACAGCTTTGGCTGCCACCTGCGACTCGATCGGGCCTCCCTGGACATTGGGGAATACAGCCTTGTTGATTGCTTGCCCGAATTCCTCCTTCGCGAGCATCAGCCCTCCGCGGGGGCCTCGTAAGGCCTTATGGGTGGTCCCGGTGACGATATCGGCGAGGGGGACCGGCGACGGATGCGACTTACCGGCCACCAGACCGATGAAATGGGCGGCATCGACCATGAAAACCGCACCGATCTCGTCAGCGATCGCACGAAAGCCTTCGTAGTCTAGCGTCCGCGAGTAGGCGGAATAGCCCGCCAGAACGATCTTCGGTTTGTGTTCGAGTGCAAGGGCTCGCACCTCGTCCATGTCGATGATCTCGGTCTCGGGGTCGACGCCGTAAGCGACGAAGTCGTAATAAAGGCCAGAGAAGTTGACTGGTGAGCCATGAGTGAGGTGGCCTCCCTGGTCGAGGCGCATCCCCAGCACCGTGTCGCCGGGTTCCAGCAAAGAGAAATAGACGCCCATGTTGGCCTGGGCACCGGAATGGGCCTGGACGTTGGCGAACTCAGCGCCGAAAAGGCTCTTGGCCCGATCGATGGCGAGTTGTTCCATCTCGTCGACAACCCCACAGCCTTCGTAATAGCGACGGCCCGGATAACCCTCCGCATACTTGTTGGTAAACACCGACCCCGAGGCCGCCATCACCGCAGGCGAGGCGAAGTTTTCCGAGGCGATCAGGTGGATGCTGGAGTTCTGGCGCTGAAGGTCTTTCTTGATCAACCCCGCGATATCGGGGTCTACCTGCTCGATGGGGTCCATGGAAATCATGCCACGGAGCGTATCAAGCTGAGATATCCACCGCTCCCTGGCGGATGACGATCGGCCGGGCACCTGTGGCGTCGACCACGGTTGAAGCCATTCCACCTGGAGCGCGTCCCGGGATGTAGGAAGCCACTTCGTCGCCGAAGATCAAGCGAGCCTCGACGTCATCCATCACCTCGGGTTGGCCACTTCGATTCGCCGAGGTCACTGCGAGCGGGCCGGTCACGGTGAGGAATTCCCTGGCGACATCGTGGTCGGGCACCCGGATTCCGACGGTCCTCAACTGGGTGTCGCCTACCCAGTCGGAGAGAACCACCCGTGGGGTGACCACCAAGGTAAGTGCCCCGGGCCAGAAGCGTCGGGCCAGCTGGCCGGCAACACCATCGAGGTCACCGTAAAACTCGGCGTCATCGACGCTCGCCAGGAGAATCCCCAGAGGCTTGGAATCTGGCCGCCCTTTCAATTCAAAGAGGGCGGAAACGGCATCAGGGTTGAGAGGATCGATCGCCAACCCGTAAACGGTATCTGTTGGAATGCCCACGACTTCGCCATTTCTGACGGAGTCGAGAGCGTCATCGAACATCAGGGTCGGGCTCCAACCACAAATCGATCCCGTCCTGACAAATCTTGACGGACCACAACCGGGATGTCCGAAAATGACGAAACGGCTGCCACGCCTTGCTTTTCCCCGATCTCGCACACGATGACACCCCCGGGACGGAGCCACTGGGACGCCGACCCACCGATGTTCTGGATCACCTCGAGGCCTGAGGAACCCGCCACCAGCGCCATCTTCGGTTCGCGACGAACGTCTTCGGGCAAACTCATGTATTCGGATTCGGCCACATAAGGAGGGTTGGCCACGATCAGATCGACCTCGCCGAGTAGCGATGCCGGAAGCGGTTCGAACAGGTCGCCCTCGGCAAGATATATCTGGAGACCGGTCCGGTGCATGTTCTCGGTCGCAACCTCGATGGCTTCCGGGGAGAGATCGGTGGCGAAGACCGATGCCCCGGGAAAACTCCGCTTCAGTGCCAGAGCGAGAGCCCCCGAACCCGTACACAGATCGACAATGACCTCCGGCACCCGCACCATCCGCGAGGCAAGCTCGAATAGCGATTCGGTTTCGGGTCGGGGCACCAACACCCTCGAGTCGACGAGCAACTCGAGCGGTCCGAACTGAGCAGTCCCCTCGATGTATTGGAGTGGTTCTCCGTTGAGTCGTCGTGATATCAGTTCTTCCAACGAGCCATTCTCGCCAGCCACAAGGCGCAGCCGTGCCAGTTCATGATCGGGAAGCATTTCCATCCGCTAAGTGTGCCAGATAAGGAATGTTCAGGCATGATTCACCTTCAGGGACACATTGCGTTTGAGGCAAAACAAGGAAATCCAGGGCTGTGTCTGCCAGAATCCACGGGCCTCAAGAAAGTTTCGTTTTTGGCTGACATGAAGAGAATCCTCGTCGCTGATGACGCTGAAGTAGTCACCACCCTTCTGGTATCTGCCCTCGAGGTCAAAGGCTACGAGGTGGTCGTCGCCAACAATGGGCGTCAGGCTTATGACCTCGGCGTCGACCAGGAATTCGACCTTGCTATCGTCGATCAGCTGATGCCCGGGCTTCTGGGCTCAGAAATCTTGCTGAAGTGGCGAGAAAACGGGGTGACCATGCCGGCGATAGTCCTCTCGGGCGTGGAGGATGACGATCTGATCGTCGGGATGCTGGAAATGGGCGTCGATTTCGTGCGTAAGCCTTTCCGGCTACCCGAGTTACTGGCGCGAATCAATCGCCACTTCAGCTGAGTAAACCCTCAACCAGGCCCAATTTCGCCCGATAAAACAGGTGAAATGACCCCGTTCCAAGCCGCTGTGGTCGTGGCCGTCATGGTTTTCGCTGTCGGGTTGGTTCTCCTCATCGGGGTTGTAGCCCTGAAGTTGTCCCGACGACGCCGTGCCACCGCTCACAACATCAGACATGGCGAGTATCTCCGCGCCATCAGCCAACATATCGTGGCTCCAGGGTCGATCCCGCCGTTCACCGCACACGAGGCGGGCGATGACGCATTCATCGACGCGGTGATCGCTCTGCGGAGCACCCTGGAAGGAGACGGTATCGAGCAGCTCTCCGGGGTGATCGACCGGACCGGCCTCATCGAACAACAGGCTGCGAAGCTCCGCTCGCTTTTCCCACTTGGGCGCCGTCTCCGCGCGGTAGTGGCTCTCGCCGAGATCGGAGATGTCCGTGCGGCGCGCCTGCTCCTGCACCATCTCAATGACCGGGTTCCTGAGATCCGGGTGCAAAGTGCCCGCGGCCTCGCACGGATGCGGTATACCTCCGCCATCGATGTGATCCTCGATCGCTTCGAAGGGGAGTCCCGATGGGTCCAAACGAGGTTTGCCGAATCGCTTGCATTGTTCGGAAGAGACGCGGTTTGGCCTCTCGTCGCCTTCATCCGGGTCCACCACCAGCATGACAACAAGAAAGGCATCACCGAGATCATCCGGGTCTTGGGAATCGTCGGTGACTCTGAGGCGGGACCCGCCCTCGCCGAACTCCTCTATACGGCCGAAGACGTCGAGATACGTCTGGCCATCATCGACAGCCTCGGGCTGATCGGTGGCCCTCTCGCTCTCAGGCCCTTGCGGAGAATGATCCAGTCCGAGGACTGGAGAATCCGTGCCAAAACCGTCAGGGCATTCGGATTGATCGGAGATCCTTCGATCAACCCGATATTGAGAGAACACTTGCTCGATCCCTCATGGTGGGTACGCCGAAATAGCGCCGCGGCCTTGCGCGACCTTCCGGGGGGCGTCGAATTGCTTTACGAAGCCCTCGATTTCACGGACGCATATGCAAGAGACGCCGCTGCCGAAGCGTTGGCCGACGCAGGAGAGCTGGTGGCCGCTCAAGACCGACTCGAGGCCGGGTTAGGCACCGAGCGAGACTTCCAGCTGGTGGGTTACATGCAGGCGTCGGTGGGAGTGCAGTCCTGATGGAGTCAGTGATCACTTGGATCGGCTACTCCATCCTGATCTACTTCATCGCCCTCCAGTTGTATATGTTCTATCTGGCCGTTCGGTCGGCCGTAGTATTGCGTAAAGCACACCATCTCAACCGGTTCGGCCGTGTGGGTGAAATGCTAAAAAGCCATCGCGTCCCACCTGTCTCCATCGTGCTACCGGCTTATAACGAAGAACAGGGCATTGTGGATGCGATCCGATCGATGGCCATCGTCGGCTACCCCCGGCTCGAGATCGTGGTGGCCAATGACGGCTCAACCGACGACACGCTCCGCAAGCTCATCGAGGCCTTCGACCTCCAGAGGGTCCGCATCCCCTATCGGCCCGATATCGAGACCAAGCGAATCCGGGGGATCTATCGCGCCAACAGCCCTATCCAAATCACAGTCGTGGACAAGGAAAATGGCGGTCGGGCCGATGCGCTCAACGCCGGCATCAACGTAGCTCGCTACCCCTACGCCCTCTGCACCGATGCCGATGTGATTCTCGACGCAGATTGTCTGGTACGGGCAATGCGGCACGTAGTCGAGGACAGGGACCGCACCATTTCTGTTGGTGGGAATATTCGACCGTTGAATGGTTGCAGAGTGGAGCTAGGCCATCTGGTCGAAGCAACCGTGCCAAAGAAAATGATTCCCCGTATGCAAGTCCTCGAATATTTGCGAACATTTATCACCTCCCGACCCGCCTGGTCTGACATGTCGGCTCTACCCAATGTCTCCGGGGCATTTGGTGTCTGGAAGCGTTCGGCAGTGATCGCCGTCGGTGGGTTCACGGAGGGGCACTTTGGCGAAGACATGGACCTGACGATGCGGCTCCATCGTTACCACATCGACAATCTGATTCCGTACAGGATTGTTTACGAGCCTGCTGCTGTCATCTGGACGGAGGTTCCAGAATCGGCGCGGGTTCTCAAAAGGCAACGGATTCGTTGGCACCGCGGTCTGATCACGACTGTTGCCGATTTCCGGAAAATGACCTTCAATCCCAAATACGGGATTCTGGGCATGATTTCCTGGCCCGGAATGGTGTTGTTCGAATATCTGGCACCGATCGTCGAGTTCACCGGATGGTTCATAATTCCCATCGCCTGGTGGTTCGGGCTCCTCAATGTCCCTCTCATGTTCGTCTTCCTGGCTCTTGCTTTCGGCGTGGGAGTGGTCAACTCGTTGCTTGCCATCCTCCTCGACGAGTCGTTTGGCTACTACGACCGTCCCGCCGACATCGCCCGTCTCGTGGTGATGGCGTTGGTGGAAAATCTCGGTTATCGACAGCGGACCGTCCTTTGGAGGATCAGAGCGTTGTTCGGTGGAAAGGCCACCAAGACCTGGGGAAATATGGAACGTAAGGGCGTTGCCAACCTCGGGTCCCGAACTGCGTAGTGATCACGATCCGGCAACGACTGTCTAAAGCGGTTCTGGTTCCAACTCATCGTCGGCGTGGGCGATATGCACCAATTGGCCCCAGATGACCACGAGAAAGATCGCCGAGCCGACGAAGGCGAACCAGAAGGGTGCCGCGAGCCCGTAGGAACGCGCCAGGATTCCGCCAATGGCGGAGCCGACCACCAAACCACCGAAGACACCAACCAGATTCACACTGCCGACACGACCTTGAAGCGCCAGGGGAACAGCTCGTTGACGAATCGTGATCGAGGTGGTGCCCCAAATGAAGGCGTGGGCGCCAAAGACAAAAAAGATCAAAAGGGCCACCCAGGGGGTGGTCGTCGTCGCGAGGCCGAGATGGGTGAGTGTCTCGATGATCAATCCCACGCGCATCACGTTCGCCAGACTGACGTGGCGGGTGATTACGTCATAGGCGAGAACCCCGGCCAATCCGCCTAATGCCCCGGCTGTGCTCACCAACCCGAACCCGACTTCGCCCATCCCCAGCCTCACTGTCGAGTACAAAACGAGTACCGACCAGGCGGCGCCGAAGGTCACATTGAAGATCGTGACCGTGAGAATCAGTGTGCGGACCGCGGCGTTGTGTCGCACCCAACGAAGCCCCTCCCGGATGTCTGTGCGAATCCCACCGAACACCTTCGGTTTCTCGGTAAGACCGGGAATGGAGATCTTCGTGATCAAAATCGCACCGAAAACCATCAAAACGGCATAAGTGAAGAACGGCAACGCCATTCCCAACACGAACAACGCTGCCCCGATCGGTGGGCCGATCAGCTGGTTCAGGGTGATGAACCCGGCATTGAGCCGGCTGTTTGCCAAAACGATGTCATCCCTGTGCACCAACATCGGCGTCAAGGTCGAGGCAGCATTGTCCGAAAACGTCTCAGCCGTTCCCAGAAGGAACATCGCAACCAGCACAACCCAGACCGTGACCACTCCTGTCACGATCGTTACGGCGATGAGTGCCAGTATCAACGCCCGAACCAGGTCGACGAAGATGACAATCCGTTTGCGGTCGAGTCGGTCGGTCAGCGCGCCGGCGTGCAAGCCGAATACCAGTGGCGGGAGCCATTGCAGGGTCGCGGCCAGAGCGACGAGAAACGGATCGTCAGTTTGAGAGGCAACGAGCAATGGACCAGCCGCCAGGGCAATCCCGTCTCCGAAGTTTGTCGTCCACGACGACGCCAGCAACCACCGAAACGATGACCCGAGCCGCGGCGGGCAAATGATCTCGACTAGTCGGGTGATCAAGCCGTCAACTTAGTTCTTCCCCCTCTGGTTCTCCCCCCGGCTCGGGGGGAGTACGCCGACGCAGTCGGCGGGAGCGGGGACCTGAAACAGCACCGAAGCCATGTCATCGGTTTCTGAACGGCTTAAACAACCCCTCCGGCCATTCCTACTCGGAATGGCCACCTCCCCTCGAAGGGGAGGAACCTCTTTCCTCCGGGGGGAGAAACTCAGGACAGGCCGCGGGCCTGTTCGTCGGCTGCTAGAGCGTCGACGAATTCATCCAGTTCGCCCTGCAGTATGTAGTCGAGGCGGCGGATGGTCAGCCCGATTCGATGATCGGTGACCCGATTGTCCTTGTAGTTGTACGTGCGGATCTTCTCAGAGCGGCCACCACTTCCGACCTGGTCGCGGCGGGCACCGGCAAGCTCGGCCTGTCGGCGTTCCAATTCCCTTTGATAGAGGCGGGCACGAAGGATCCGGAAGGCTTTCTCTTTGTTTTGAAGCTGGCTCTTCTCATCCTGACAGGTGACGACCAGACCGGTTGGTTCGTGGGTGAGGCGCACAGCGGAGTCGGTGGTGTTGACCGATTGCCCCCCCGGTCCGGTGGAGCGGTAGACGTCGATTTTGACGTCGTTGGGGTCGATCTCGACTTCAACGGCATCGGCTTCGGGAAGAACAGCCACGGTCGCCGTCGACGTGTGGATCCGACCCTGAGATTCGGTCTGAGGAACCCTCTGCACCCGGTGAACTCCTGCCTCGTACTTGAGTTTGGAGTAGGCACCCCGGCCTTTGACCGCGATGGTCACCTTGTCGAACCCGCCCGACTCGGATTCTGAAGACTCCATGGTTTCGGTCTTGAGACCATGACGATCGGCGTACTTCTCATACATCCGGAGCAGGTCACCGGCCCAGATCGACGCCTCATCTCCGCCGACGCCGGCGCGAATCTCGACAAGGACGTCTTTGTCGTCGTTGGGGTCTTTGGGGATAAGCGCAATCTTGATCCGCGCTTCGAGCTGGCCGATCTCTTTGGTGAGTTCCTTGGCCATCTGAGCCATATCGGGGTCGGATGCCATTGCCTGTGCCTCAACGAGATCGGCATTTGCATCACGCCAGCGGCGAATGTCGCCGACCACGTCTTTGAGATCTGAGTGCTTCTTCCCGAGAACAGCCAGCTGTTCGTGGTCCGAAACAACCTCCGGATCGAGAAGAGATTTCTCAATCTCGCCGAAAGCGTGCTCGATCTCCTCCAGGCGGGCTGCTACGGCTTCGTCCATTAGAGATCGGCTTCTTCGTCGGCGGCAAAGACCTCACCACGGACACGGGTGGCCGCCTCCGGAAGGTTGCCTCGTGAAACGATCTCATCGAATACGTCCTGTTCGACAGCAACGGCCAAGCTGGAAATGGCGACCTCGATCTGGTCATCGCTCGGTATCCGGGTGGTCAGCTTCTGCAACCACAGACCGGGGGCTGCCAGGAAGCGTGCGAGTCTGCTATTGCCACGGGTCCCGGAGAAGCGGAGGAGTTCATAGGCGAGACCGGCGATGATGGGAATCCCGACTATCCGGGAGATAATCAGGATGTACCAATCGGGTCGCCCCAGGAATGAGAAGAGGATGATCGAGCCGAGGACCACGATCATCAAGAAGCTGGTGCCGCAGCGGGGATGCTCCGGCGGGTAGCGCTTGACCGACTCGATGCTGAGCGGTTCGCCGGCCTCATACGCATAGATCGACATGTGCTCGGCCCCGTGGTACTCGAACACGCGGCCGATCTCTTCGCTGCGACCGATGGCCCATATGTATCCAATAAAAATCGCCAGCCGGAGCACGCCTTCGAGGGTGGTGAACCAGAGATTGGAATCGTTGGCAACCCAGCCGGCAACTGCCGCCGGGAGAATGATGAAGACCCCGGCGAATAGGACGAGGGCGACGAACATCGTCCAACCAATCTCACGCTTGGTAAGCGGTTCTTCTTCCTCGCCTTCGGCGTTCTGGGCCGACCAGGAAAGGGCGCGAAATCCCAAAGAGAGCGATTCGCCGAGGACGAGAATTCCTCGCACCAATGGAACCTTGGCCCATCGGCTCCGCGTGGAGAGCCGGGGAAGTTCGTCTCTGCGAGCGACGATCTGATCATCGGCCTTGCGCACGGCTACAGCCCAGGCGGTCGGGGCGCGCATCATCACACCTTCGATTACGGCTTGACCACCTACGGTCTTCGACGGATCTATGTCCTCGCCCATCGGAGGGGCAGAGGGGTCACTCGCTTTCAGTGCCCTCGGCTCCGTCAGCGGGTTTGGCCTCGGCGCCGGCCGTGAACGCGGTCTTTCCGTAGCGCTTCTGGAAGCGCTCGACCCGGCCACCGGTATCAACCAGCTTCTGCTTTCCGGTGAAGAAAGGATGGCACTCGTTGCACAGTTCGACGTGCATGTCACCAGGCTTGGTGCTTCGTGTGGTGAAAGTATTCCCGCACGAACAGGTGACGGTCGTGTCGGCGTAATCGGGATGAATCTCAGTCTTCATCGTTTCTCCTAAAATCAGGTTGTGCTCTTGGCCACTTCGTTGAGGAACTCCTCATTCGACTTGGTCGTCTTGAGCCGGTCAATCAACAATTCGATGGCGGCGCCGGGCTCCAGCGCCAGCAGAACTCTACGGAGTTTCCAAACTTGTTCGAGTTCCTTGCGGTCAAACAAGAGTTCTTCTTTTCTTGTTCCCGAAGCTTCGATGTCGATCGCGGGGTAAATGCGCTTGTCGGCAAGACGGCGATCGAGCCGGAGCTCCATATTGCCGGTTCCCTTGAACTCCTCGAAAATGACTTCGTCCATCTTCGACCCTGTCTCGACCAGAGCAGTACCGAGGATTGTCAACGAGCCGCCCTCTTCGATGTTTCGGGCGGCACCGAAGAAGCGCTTCGGCGGGTAGAGGGCTTGCGAGTCGACACCACCGGAGAGGATTCGTCCCGATGCTGGTGTCGCCAGGTTATGGGCACGGGCAAGGCGGGTGATCGAGTCGAGCACTATCACGACATCGGTTCCCTGCTCGACCATGCGCTTGGCTCTTTCGACTGCCAGGTCGGAGATCTGAGTGTGTTCTTCAGCCGGACGATCGAAGGTCGAATAGATGACTTCGCCCTTCACCGACCGCTGCATGTCAGTTACTTCTTCCGGCCTTTCATCAACCAGGACCAACATCAGATGACACTCGGGGTTATTTTCAGTGATCGACTGGGCGATCTCCTGAAGGACGGTTGTCTTTCCGGCTTTGGGAGGTGAAACGATCAACCCACGCTGACCTTTTCCAATCGGAGCGATCAAGTCGACAATCCGGGTGAGGATGTTCTTGGGTTTTCCAACTACTTCGAGACGGAGACGCTGATCCGGGAAGAGCGGGGTAAGCGACTCGAATTTGGGACGCTTCATCGCCTCGTCGGGGGTGACTCCGTTGACCGTGTCGATCCGTACCATCGCCGGAAACTTTTCTTTTGAACGCGGGGGCCGGATCGGGCCGGCAACGATGTCACCCTTCCGGAGCCTGAACCGCTTTACCTGATTGGCTGAGACATAAACGTCCTTATCGCCCGCCAGGTATCCGGTGACCCTCAAAAATCCGTAGCCCTCGGGAAGAATGTCGAGAAGGCCTTCGCGGGTCTCGAGATCTCCTTCGGGAATGTATTCGTCATCCCGTCCGCCGCTACCGCCACGTCGGTTACGACGACGACGATTGCCCTGGCCGTCCTGATTGTCTTGGCGATCCTGGTTGTCTTGACGACGGCCATCGTTCGAGCGATTCGAGTCGTTATCACTCTCGTTGTCGTTTGAGGATTCGGCCTGACCATTCTCGGAACTCTTCTTTTCGGTACGAGGAGTTGCTTGAGGCAGATCGACAGAGTCGGAGGGTGTCCCCTCGACGACTTCCCCCGCATCCATAAGAGCGGTAATGAGTTTCGACTTTTGGAGTCCGTCGGTTTCGATTCCGACTGCCGAGGCGATCTCTCTCAATTCGTCTATGGCTTTGCCCTGGAGTTGAGCTCTAGTGGTCATTTGATCCTTCGCGATTGGTTCCTGTGGAAACATCGAATGCGGGAATTCCCCGAAAACAAAAGGGCATAGCCTTTTGCAAGGCGGTGTGTGGAGCGTCTGCGCCGTCCCGTGGCGCCGCTGACAAATGCCATAGTAGCCGGTCGCTTTATTTCCGCAAAGCTATCACCGGCACAGCCGGTGATAGCGCCCTCCCCCCGGAGGAACGACGGGGGGAGATGTCGAGACCGCAGGTCGAGACAGAGGGGGGACGGCAAAACACCAACTCAACCCAGTATCACCGGCACAGCCGGTGATAGCGCCCAGAACATCAAGTCGACCCGCGCACTCCCCCTCCAAAGACGAAGTCGATTCCGACTCCCCCTCCGGAGACGAAGTCGAATGGAGGGGGTGGCCGTTGCGGTAAGCAACGGCCCGGGGTGGACGGTAAAAATCGAATCCGACTCCCCCTCCAGAGACGAAGTCGAATGGAGAGGGTGGCCGTTGCGAAAAGCAACGGCCGGGGGTGGACGGGAAAACCACGCGTCTTGACCTGAGTTGGCGTCCGAGGCCCACCCTCCCCCGGCGCCGCCGTCGCCGGGGACGC
>JBGTFH010000027.1:0-5415 GCA_041747375.1 Acidimicrobiia bacterium | reverse complement strand
GGCGGTGTCCACGGACATCATCGTCGGATTTCCCGGCGAGACCGAAGAAGACTTTTTGATGACGATGGAGGTGGTCGAAACGGCACGATTCGATGCCGCGTTCACCTTCATCTTCTCCCCCCGCCCCGGAACCGCCGCAGGAAACATGGTCGATGACTTTGTTCCGGCCCCGGTCATCCAGGAGCGTTTTGAGCGACTGGTCGCCCTCCAGGACAGGATCTCATCCGAGATCAACCAGAAACTCGTGGGCGAGGTTGTGGAAGTCCTCAGTGAAGGCCCGTCCCGGAAGCGACCCGAGGTTGCCACCACGAGGACCCGTACCGGGAAGATCGTCAGCGTTGCCGGCGAACATGCCTGCGGTACGTTCCTCGAAGCCCGGATCATCTCGGCCGGCCATCACAGCCTCATCGGGGAAGCCGTCTGAACCCACTCATTGCCATCGTCGGGCCCACGGCTTCGGGAAAATCGGCGGTGGCCATGGAAGTGGCCCGCCGCCACAGCTGCGAGATAGTCTCCGTCGACTCGATGCAGGTGTACAGGGGAATGGATATCGGCACCGCCAAACCGACCAAAGCCGATCGTGACCGAGTGCCGCACCATTTGATCGATATCGCCGAACCCGACGAAGAGGTGACCGTCTCCGAAATACAGAGGCTGGGTCGCCTCGCAATCGAGGCTTCGGCGGGGCCGAAAATCATCTGCGGGGGATCCGGTCTTCATTTCAGGTCCTTGGTCGATCCGATGAGTTTCGCCCCTACCGATCCCGTTCTCCGTGAAGAGCTGAACTCGATGGAACTCGAGAAGCTGGCAGCCGAACTGGTGGCGACTGATCCGTCCGCCGGGGAGCATGTCGACCTTGCGAACAAGCGACGGGTCGTGCGTGCCCTGGAGGTGGCTCGCCTGGGTGCGGGCACACCGAGCGAGCGAATGAGGAGCGACGAGTCAATGCGTCTGCAGCGCTTTGACGCCGAGATTCCATTCATCGGATTCGGACTTGATCCGTCCGACCGATTGGGCCCCAGGGTCGAGGCGCGAACTGTCCTGATGCGGAGCGCCGGACTGGTCGAGGAGGTCGAACGACTTGCACCTCGATTCGGGAGGACCGCCAGATCGGCCATCGGCTATCGGGAAGTGCTCGAGGCCCTCGAACAGGGGGACGATATCGATGGTGCCTTCGACGCGATTACGGCCAACACGTTGAAACTGGCCCGCCGCCAACGAACCTGGTTTAGACGGGATCCGCGGATTCGCTGGATACCATGGTCGGAAGATCCGGTCGAGATGGCCGAGAACATCGAAGGGTTGTTGGATTGAGTGGATTGAAGTTTTCCAAAATGAACGGCTGGGGCAACGATTTCGTGGTTTTGAAAGGCCCGCTTCGCCTTGCGGTTTCCGACATCGTCGCGTTGTGTGATCGACGTTTCGGGATCGGGGCCGATGGTGTGCTCGTGGTCTCTCCAGGCTCGCCAATAGCGATGGACTATTGGAACGCAGACGGCAGCGTTGCCGAAATGTGCGGCAATGGACTTCGTTGCGTTGCCCGCTATGCGGTCGATCGCGGCTGGGCAGCACCCGGCCAATTCAAAGTTCGGACCCCGATGGGAACCAGGCGGGTGTCGGTATCCGATGAAATCGAAGTCGAACTAGGCCCCTTGCGGATCACCGGGGAAATCGAGGTTGACAAAGCCAGGTACCAAACGGTTGACGTGGGGAACCCCCATGCGGTTGCGCTGGTCGCTGAGCCTCAACAGATTGATGTCGCCACGGTGGGGGCGATGGTGGAGGCGAGCGTCAGCGGCGGAACGAATGTGGAATTTGTTTCCCTCAATGGCGGCGGCATCAAGATGAGGGTGTGGGAACGGGGTGTGGGGGAGACTCTCGCTTGCGGCACCGGGATGGCAGCGGCGGCCCTGGTCGCATTGCAACGTCATGACCTGGATTGGCCCATGAAGGTGACAGTCCCCGGTGGAACCGGCGTGGTGGATGTCCGGGACAAGACTGCATTCCTCACTGGGCCGGCAAGCTACTCGTTTGAAGGGGTCTGGGATCGACCCCTTATCAATCAGGGTTAGGGTCAATCAGGGATAGCGACGGAGGACGCTGACCACTTTTCCGATCAGCTCGACGCCGTCGGAAAAGACCATGGGCTCATAGGCGGGATTCTCCGAGATGAGTATGACCTTCCCATCCTCGCGCCGGAGACGTTTAACGGTGGCTTCTTCACCATCGATCAGTGCGGCGACGATTTCGCCATCGCGGGCGTCATCTTGCTTGTGGATTGCGACGAGGTCACCTTCGTGAATTCCAGCATCGATCATCGAGTCGCCCTTGACTTCGAGGAGAAACACCGGACCGTTGCCGACCAGTTCGATCGGTAGCGGTAAGACCTCTTCGACATGTTCGGCGGCGAGGATCGGGGTACCGGCGGCAATCCGGCCGAGCAGCGGCACGTCGCGCGTTCGGTCGTCATTCCGCGATGGCCGCGTCGCTTTCTCCTGTGTTTCCACCACGACTATTGCTCGCGGCTTGGTGGGATCCTTCTTGATGATCCCCAACTCGACCAATGTGGCCAGTTGGCTGTGCACGCTCGATGGCGATGACAGACCGACAGCGTCTCCGATTTCCCTGACCGACGGCGGGTAACCGCGGCCATCGACGGTCTCTTTGATGTAATCCAGGACTTGTTGTTGACGTTCACTCAACATTTGCTCTGACTCCATTGTTGCCGACTCCTTCGAACAGATGTTCGTAACCCTACCGGACAGAATCCGGCCAACCAAACATTTGTTCGATATTTGTTTTCGGAAGCAGAATCGTGGAGGCGCGTATTGCATCGAGATCCGTGGCGCATTCTATTTGGACACGATTGTTCTTGACATCGAACAAATGTTCGAATAGTGTGTCGAACACATGTTCGGGTGGCAGCCCGTTCATCTCCAACAACCGCTCCACAACCGGAGCTAATTACGAAAGGGAGGAAGATCGATGCAGAGCCAAACACCGCAGCTGTCCGTCCGATTGCTCGTCCTACTGCTTGGCCTTGCATTGGTCTTCCTCTTTCTCGGACGGCCCGCAGACGCCGAATCGCCGGTCGCGACTACTCAGTATGTCGTAGACGCTGGTGACACCCTTTGGAACATTGCCCGATCGAATATGAGTGCCACATCGGATATCCGCTCGGTGGTAATCGAGATCCAGGATTTGAACGGCATCGAGGGTGGTGCCATCTATCCAGGCCAGGTGATCCTGGTCCCTACGGGCTAAGCGGTAAATATTGGTTTACTCTGGGGCAATGCTCTGCCCCAATTGCGGCTCTGAAAACACCCGGGTGGTCGATAGCCGCCCTGCTGAATCCGGTCAGGCAATTCGTCGACGTCGTCACTGTGAGAGTTGCGAGGGTCGGTTCACCACATACGAAAGATCTGAACCTCAGCTAATGGTTTTGAAACGTGACGGCCACCTCGAGGCGTTCTCAAGGACCAAACTCGTGGCTGGCATGTCCGCGTCCCTTGCCGATCGGTCGATATCAGGGTCGGCGTTGGAGGAGTTGGCCGTTGATGTGGAACAGACGCTGCGAGGTAAGGGTGCCCAGGTCACTTCGGATGACATCGGGTTTGAAGTGCTGGAACGACTGAAGACCTTGGACGAGGTCGCATACCTCCGTTTTGCCTCTGTCTACAAGGGGTTCCAGGACGCCGCCGACTTCGAGAAAGAAGTGGCAGCGCTGGAATCATCCGGCCACTAAATCGAGGGCTGCTTGTGCGATGCGGATCGTTTCGGCGATCGACACTTTTACTGCTTCGGTTTCGCTGAGCAACAGAGTCCAGACAGCACTGAGCCGGGCTTCGAGGTCTCGAATCGCATCCAGGACGGCTTCTCGATCTCCTACACGCACCGCGTCGAGATATGCGGATTGAATCGAGCCAAGGTCGGCGCTGACGGTTTCCAATTCTCCGGTTACAGCCGACAGGACTGAATCGGGAAGAACGTCCCGCACCGAGTCGAACTGGCTTTGCCACGCGGCGAATTGGGCGGCGGCATCAGCGAGATCGATCAAAGCCGGATCGGTTTCCAATGGAGGACCGGTCATTATCGGGATGACGGCTCCAAGGTAAGCGGCAGTCGTCGTGAGCTGTTTCGAAGCGTCAATCGCTGCGGTGGCTGATTCGGTGGCATTGGAGCGCACTTCGAGTTCCGAGTCAGGCAAACTCGCCGCGGCGGCAAACAGCTCTCTGCTGGTTTCATCGACAGCCGCGGTGGCGGCGGCGAGATCCAACGTGATCTCGTTGAGTTCGGGTGTCAACGCCTCGGTGGCTGTGAGCATCGGGTCGAGGGCAGTTTGGAGTGATTCGGCGTCGGCGGTGACTTGTTCGACGGCGCGATTCGCGGAAGCTGCCGGTGCTTGAGAAACCCAGTATCCGCCGGCTCCCACCGTACCGAGCACGAGCAACCAAACCAGGACTACTTTCAGGCGAAGGCGCTTATTCAGTTTCCGGTTGTCGACGGCCAGCGGGGCCCAGTCGACCATCGACTCCGCCTCCAATTCGGTGGTGTCCCACATTTGTTCAACGGTGATGGGCCGTTGCACTGCAGTCGAGACGAGCCGACTTGGGGAAGGTTTTGTGGACACAGGCGGCGCTACATAGGAAACGGTTGGCGTCTCGGCAAAGCCCAGTGACTCCATGAAGGAATTGCCCGGAGGGTCGCTACGACGTGGGCGGGTGTGTTTATGCGCTTTGGTGGTCATCGACCGTCCTCAATTACGCTCACCCATGGAACTTCCGCCCGAAGCCAGGTGAACAAGTGCAGGTTACCTTCAAAAGACTCGATTTGGAACTCCCTATTCCTGCCTATGCTCATATCGACGACGGAGCAGTAGATCTTCATACCAGATCCCGGATTTCCTTGGAAGCGGGTGAGAGGTCGACGGCGGCAACCGGACTGGCCGTTTCTATCCCAACAGGTTGGGCCGGTTTGGTCTTGCCACGGAGTGGGCACGCCCGAAAGCTCGGGGTTGGCGTGGTCAATTCTCCCGGATTGATCGACTCCGGTTATCGCGGCGAGATATCTGTGGTCCTCATCAACCATGGCCCGGAAACGGTCTTCTTTGAGCGAGGGGATCGGATAGCGCAGCTGGCAATCGTGCCGGTGGCTACCGTGGAATGGGTCGAAGTCGTAGAATTGGATGGTTCCGAGAGAGGCGAAGGTGGCTTCGGGTCGACGGGCAACTGACCTTTTCATACCGGTACCGGGTCGTCTAATCTTGCGTTGTTCGCGGAAGTAGCTCAGTTGGCTAGAGCGCAACCTTGCCAAGGTTGAGGTCGCGGGTTCGAATCCCGTCTTCCGCTCGCGATTCCCGGCGACGTGGCCGAGTGGTTAGGCGCGGGTCTGCAAAACCCGTCACACCGGTTCGAT
>JBGTFH010000026.1:0-15848 GCA_041747375.1 Acidimicrobiia bacterium | reverse complement strand
ACTCCGATTTGGTTTCTCACATTCGTGTCCTTCCATTTATCGATTCAAGGAGTTGAACGACACCTCTGAGGTCGTTGACGCTAGCTGCCGGTAGGAGATGATCAACGTAGGGGAGCACTGCTTGCATTCCCTTGGTCACCGGCTCGTAGCTTTCCCGGGCGGCCAGGGGGTTGAGCCAGATGACCCGATGTACCGAGCGCGCCAGTCTCGCCATCTCCCGTCTGAGAAGGTCTGGATCGCCACAATCCCATCCGTCGGAGAGAACCAGTACCACGGGGCCGCCCCGGGCCAGGCGCCTGCTCCACAGCCGATTCCACCGCGCGAATGCCTCACCGATCTGGGTACCGCCAGACCAATCTCTGACCGACTCGGTGACCAGGGCCAGGGCCGACCTGGCATCCCGTCTCGCCAGTTCGTCGGTGATCCTGGTCATTTCGGTAGAGAACGTAAATGTTTCCACATGACGGAGTCGCCGTGACGCGGCGTGGGCGAAGACCAGGAACAGATCGGCGTACTTTTCCATCGATCCCGATATGTCGGCGAGCACGATAAGGGGTCGTTGTTTCCTCCTGCGCTCTCTCAGCTCGAGTCGCATCAGTTCCCCGGTGGGACCGGCCATACCACGCAGGGTCTTTCGCAAGTCGGGGCGTGCGCCGTGATTCGCCGGCCCCCAACGCCTGGTGCGGAACTCGGTGGGTTGCCAGACCATATTGGCGACCATTTTTCTTGCGGTTATCAAGTCCTCATCGTCGAGGGTCGAGAAGTCACGGGCGCCGAGCCGTTCCATGGCGGAGGCGCCCGCCCGGTCATTGGTGTCGCCCTCCCGCTCGATCCCAACCGGTTGCAGGAGCGGTTTTGCCGCGGATCTCGCAGTCGAGTTCGAGCTGTGCTGTTCGCTGATCGTGGGCATTGCCAGACCCTCGAAGAAGAGGTCGAACTCCTCGGCAAATGGGGCCCGTTCGCCGGGGTCATTGACGGTCAGGCATTGCAATGCGGCTCGAACTTGCGACCTCCTGGCCGGATCGACGAGAAGTAGTGCCGATGCCATATCGCTGGTTTGGTCCGGGGTCACGGTCAGGCCCCTGTTACGTAGCGCCGCGGCGAACCCCGCCAGATCGTCGATAGGCCCGGAGGTCATCCCACCAGGGACTCGACCCCAACCTCGCGGACGCTGTCGATGTCGTCTTTGTACTTGAGAATCACTCCCAGCGTCTTGTCGACCACCGGGCCGGTGAGGGCGCCGGCCTTGAGGAGACGGAGCGATTCCGCCCAGTCGAGGGTTTCCGCCACTCCCGGTGGCTTGAACAAGTCCATGTTACGGAGTCGCACCATCGCCGCTGCCAACCCGTCGGCCACTTCCGCTTCGATCTCGGGCACTTTTCGGGTCACGATCGCCGCCTCCCGGTCTCTGGTCGGGTAGTCGATCCAGTGGTAGATGCAACGCCGTTTCAGGGCGTCGTGGATCTCCCGGGTCCGGTTGGAGGTAAGCACCACGATGGGGGGCACCGGCGCCTCGATGGTCCCGATCTCGGGGATGGAGACCTGGAAATCTGACAGCAATTCCAGGAGAAATGCTTCGAACTCCTCGTCGGCGCGGTCCAACTCGTCGATCAAGAGCACTGGCCTCGCACCGTCGGCCGTCGCCTCTATAGCCTGTAGCAGTGGGCGGGCGATGAGGAACTCACGGCTCATGATCTGCCTGGCCGTCGCCGATTCGCCCTTCCCCGTCGCCTCGAGGAGGCGGATTTCCATCATCTGACGGGCGTAGTCCCATTCGTACAGGGCCTGGGAGACATCCAAACCCTCATAACACTGGAGGCGGATCAGAGGTTGACCACCCAACGACGCCAGCACCTTTGCAACCTCGGTCTTGCCCACTCCGGCTTCGCCCTCGAGGAACAATGGACGTCCCAGCTGCAGGGCCAGATGGATGGCTACGACCAGATCCTCGTCGGCGAAGTAGTCGGCGTCGTCGAGAGCGGCCGCCAGTGTCTCGATAGTGTCGGGAATCACAAGAAAACTCTATGCCCCGCTAGGCGCTAACAAAGTCTGACGGGGCGGCCTCGAACGCGGTTTTGCAGCCACGGTCGATCGCAATTTCATCATCGGAATCAGGCTCTGGCCCCTCGCAAGGATTTTCACCTCATCGCCGCGTTCGGCGAATATCGGTAGAGCCCTCGTCGAGCGTCCCGGGTGCCAGGTACAAAGGTGTTCGGATACATGAAGCACTTCCCTCGGGCAATGGTCGGGGGTATCGCCGCCAGGGTAAAACATAGCTGACGCAGCCGAAACGCGCCCTATAAAGTCAACTCTGGCAGAATCAAATCGTGACTCTCGATGTGAAGAAGCTCGCCGACCAGGTGTTGATCGATCCCGACGAGGGAGAACACCGTCTCGGCGATCGGTGGGCCGATAGCCCCCGTGTGATTCTTTTCCTTCGCCATTTCGGCTGACTGACCTGTCGGGAGCGGGCCGGTCAGGTCCGCGATAGATATCAGGAAATACTGGACGCCCGCTCGGATGTAACTGCTATCGGCACCGGGGGGAAACGATATGCCAAGGCGTTTATCGAAGATGAGGCGGTGCCCTTCGAGGTGCTTCTGGATGAGGACGGCTCTGCCGCAGAGATCGCAGGGACCAAGAGGACATCGATGCTCAAGCTCGCCATGCCAAGCCAACTGATCGCCGGTGCCCGAGCCCGATCGGGGGGTAACAAACAGCGTAACCCCGGTCGACGACCCTTCCAGCTGGGCGCCACCCTCGTTATTGCACCGGGCAACAGGCTGCTCTACTCAGATTTTGAGGACTTCGCCGGCGACCACGCCAACCTCGATGAGGTATTGGCGGCAATCGAAACAGGTTGATATTTGTCCCCACGAAGGAGGCTCAAATCCGTTTTGTGTCGAAAAAGTGAGCCCTGGACTCGCGAAATCGACACAAAACGGTCATCAGTACGTATAGAAGCCGCGGCCTGTTTTGCGGCCGTGGAGTCCTGCTTCGACCATCCGGGTGAGTAGTGGGGGAGAGGCGTAGGCCGGGTCTTTGAATTCTTCGAAGAGGACGTCAGCTACGAACTTGGTGGTGTCGAGGCCGACGAAGTCTGCCAGTTCAAGAGGCCCCATCGGGTGGTTGGCGCCCAGTTTCATCCCGGTGTCGATGTCCTCTGCCGAGGCGAAACCGGCCTCGTACATGCGGACAGCCCCGATCATGTATGGGATCAGCAGCATGTTGACCACGAATCCGGCCCTGTCCTTCGACAGGATGACCGTCTTCCCCAGTGATTCGGCATAGGTTCTCGCGGTCGACGCGGCCGACTCTTCGGTGAGCACCGTCGTCACCATTTCGACCAGTGCCATCACGGGGACGGGGTTGAAGAAGTGGAGGCCGACGACTTTGCCTGGTCGACCGGTAGCTGCGGCCAGGCGGGTGATCGGGATCGACGACGTGTTTGAAGCCAGAATCGCATCGGTCGGGACGATCCGGTCGAGATCAGCAAAGATCTGTTTCTTGAGCCCTTCGTTCTCGGTCGCAGCTTCTATGACCAGCTGACGGTCAGCCTGTTCAGAGAGATCGGTGGAGATATTGATCCTGGCCAGGATTTCGTCGCGACCCGCCTCATCCAGTTTGTCGCGCTCCAGGGCGCGTGCGAGAGACTTCTGGATCCGCCCCAGGGCGGCCTCGGCAGCCTCGGCGTTGATCTCGTGGACGATGACGTCCGATCCAGATCGGGCGCACACCTCGGCGATCCCCGAACCCATCAGCCCGCCGCCAATTATTCCAATTCGTTCCATGGTTCGGAGATTACCGGAGCGCCAGCGCGTTCTTCTCTCACTCCTTTAGGAGGGAGTGGCATCTGCCCGATTAGGGCCGATGACGAGGGTGGGCTCTGGCATCAACTCCGATCGAAACGGGTGGTTCCACCGCCCACCCCCGGCCGTTGCTTTCGCAACGGCCACCCCCTCCATCGCTTTCGCTTCTGGAGGGGGAGCCAGGGTCAGGTCCGGGCAATGGCGCGGTCGCCGGCTCGGAGCCAGCACGCTGCAAGGTGGTCTTTGGTGTCGGAGCCGCTCATCAGTGTTGGTGCCTCGATATCGCACAGCCCTTCGCGAGCGATCGGGCAACGGGGATGGAAGTGACAGCCTGGCGGGGGATTCAGCGGCGACGGTATCTCGCCCTGGAGAATCATCCGGTTGCGGGGCCGGTCGGGGTCGGGGATCGGAATCGAGGAGAGCAACGCCTCGGTGTAGGGGTGGAGCGGATTTGCGTAGAGGCTGTCACGATCCGTGATTTCGACGATCCTTCCCAGGTACATCACAGCAACCCGGTTGGAAATGTGCTCGACGACACCGAGATTGTGGGCAACGAACAGCAATGTCAGGTCGAGGGTGCTCTGGAGCTCTTTCAAGAGATTGAGGACCTGGGCCTGGACCGAGACGTCGAGTGCCGAGACCGGCTCGTCGGCCACCACCAGATCGGGCTTGAGTATCAGGGCGCGGGCGATCCCGATGCGCTGTCGTTGCCCACCTGAGAACTCGTGCGGGTATCGGCCCATATGGGCGCCCTTGAGCCCAACCGTCTCGAGCATTTCGGTGACCCGTTCATGACGCTCATCCTTGTCATTGACTCCGTGCAATCGCAACCCCTCCGCAATCGACTCTCCCACTTGTGCCCTGGGGTCGAGAGACGTGTAGGGGTCCTGAAAGATGATCTGAACTCGCTTTCGGAAAGGCTTGAGCTCCTTACCCGACATGTGGGTCACATCTTGCCCGTCGAATTGGATCGTTCCGCCGGTCGGTTCGAGCAGACGCACCAACATCCGACCCAGAGTCGTTTTGCCGCAACCCGATTCTCCGACCAACCCGACTGTCTCGCCGCGGCGGATATCTAGATCAACTCCGGCCACGGCGTTCACGCGACCGACCTCACGCTGGAGCAAGCCTCCTCTCACGGAGAATTGTTTGACCAGGTCGCGGATTTCTACGAGGTTGTCACTCATCAGGATGTTCCTCGTAGAGCCAGCATCGCACCTTATGGCCGGGTTTTATCTCGATCAGGTTTGGCTTCATCTCGGTACAGATCTCGAGGCCATACTCGATTCGGGCAGGACATCGGCTTGCAAATCGGCATCCAGGGGGGAGATCGATCAGGGACGGGACCACGCCCGGGATGGTGTCGAGGTCGCTTTTGATCGATCCCAGCACGGGAATCGACCCGATCAGGCCCTGCGTGTAGGGATGGAGGGGGTCTTTGAAGATCGACCGGACGTCCGCTTCCTCGACGAATTCTCCGGCATACATCACGGCGACCCGGTCTGCCATCTCGGCCACCACGCCGAGGTCGTGGGTGATGAGAACGACCGCCGTGTTGAGGTCTCGCTGCAAGTCACGCATCAGGTCGAGGATTTGCGCTTGGATCGTGACATCCAGAGCTGTGGTGGGTTCGTCGGCAATGAGCAGTTCGGGTTCGCAGGCGAGAGCCATGGCGATCATGATGCGTTGGGCCATTCCGCCGGAGAGCTCGTGGGGGTACGCATTGGCCCGCGATTCGGGATCGGGGATCCCTACCTTCTTGAGCATCTCGATGACCTTTTCGTCCTCGACCTCGTCGCTCCACTCCCGATGCAGCTCGAACACTTCTTTGATCTGGGCTCCGGCGCGATAGACCGGGTTGAGCGCCGATCCTGGCTGTTGGAAGATCATGGAAATGGCCTCGCCGCGGAGCTTCCTCACCGCCTCCTTCTTCATCGACGCCAGGTCGACACCGTCGAAGAAGATCTGACCGGCGACAATCTTGCCGGGAGGTTTCACCAGTCCCATGATGGCCAAGGATGTGACTGATTTGCCGCATCCCGACTCGCCAACGATCCCGAAAACCTCGCCACGTTTGACCGCGAAGTCGATCTCGTCGACGGCCTTGACCAGGCCATCACGGGTGTCGAAATGCGTTTTGAGGCCACGGACCTCGAGCACGACGTCGCCCGCCGGCACCGAGCGGGGAAGATCTGTTTCAATCGGGTCGGGGACAGGCAGCGCCGGGTTCATTTGTTCAGAGTTGGGTCGAGGGCGTCGCGGAGGCCGTCACCCATGAGATTGAAGCCGAGGACCGTGATCATGATGGCAAGACCCGGAAAGAAAACCAGGTGTGGCGAGGTGAACACGTTGTTACGTTCGCTGGCCAGCATCGCCCCCCATTCAGCTGTCGGGGGTTGGGCGCCGAGGCCGAGAAAGGAGAGGCCGGCCGCTTCGAGAATCGCCGTGGCCACACCGAGTGTTGCCAGAACCACAATCGGTGTCATGGCGTTGGGAACGACGCGACGCACCAGGATCCGGCGCGGTGAAGCTCCCAAGGCAATTGAGGCTGCCACATAATCACTCTCCTTGATTGCGAGCACCTGGGCACGCATCACCCGCGCATATCCCGGCATCGTGACGATGGCGATAGCCAGTAATGCGTTCTGGAGGCCCGGTCCCAGGACTGACACAACTGCAATTGCGAGGAGCAGCGACGGGAAGCCGAGGATGACATCCATAAAACGCATGAGCACGTTGTCGAACCAGCCTCCCTTGTACCCGGCCACGGCTCCAATTACCACCCCGACGACGAGGGCGAGGGAAACAGTGAAGAAGCCCAGGGTGAGACTAACCCGCGACCCGAAGATGATCCGGGAGAACTCGTCGCGAACGTTGCCATCGGTGCCGAGAATGTGTTGCGGAGTGTTCTCGTCACATCCGAGGACATGGACGCATGGAGGCTCCCGCGGCCCGACGTCCTCTTTCCCGATGAGTACCTCATTGGGAGGGTATGGCGCGAGGGCCGGAGCGAACAGGGCCACTGACAGGAGGAAGACGACGATCCCCAAGCCGATCATCCCGCTCTTCCGTCCCCGAAAGCGTCGGATCGCCAGACGCCACTGGGTCAGTGGCTTCTCGAGTAGACGGTCGGTGTTGAGCGACTGCTCCTCGAGCAGAGCGACGGCTTCCTGGCGAGACAGGCGTCTGGTCCGTTTGGTCTGGTCGTTGGCCGTCATTCCAACCTGATCCTCGGGTCGAGCCACGCGTATGAAAGGTCGACGAGCAGGTTCACCATGACATATCCGGCCGCGATTATCACCGTGAAACCTTGCACGATGGCGTAATCGCGCCCGGTGATGGCATCGAACAGCGACCGCCCCACGCCGGCGAGGTTGAACACTGTCTCGGTGAGGACGGCTCCGCCGAGTAGAGCGCCGAGTTGGAGTCCGATAATCGTCACGACCGGGAGGAGGGCATTTCGCAAAGCGTGGGCCCTCACCACGGAACCCTCTTTGGAGCCTTTGGCCCGGGCGGTGCGGATGTAGTCCTTACCCAACACTTCGAGGAGCGACGAACGGGTTATGCGGGCGATGACGGCCAATGGAATCGTGGCGAGGGCGATGGCAGGGAGGATCAGGTGCTGGGTGGCATCCCAGAAGACGGGCCAGTCGCCGGTGATAAACGAGTTGCCAATCACGAAGTTGCCCAGGAATTCGTTGGCTGTCGCCCAGAAGGTCCCTTCGGTGAGCTCCCAGCCCCAAACTTCGTAGTAGGGCGTGTTTGACACGCCGGCGGTCAACCTCCCGCTCGGTGGCAATTGAAGGAAGGTGCCTTTGAACACAATGGCAAACAGGTACGAGAGCATCAACCCGAGCCAGAACACAGGCATCGACACCCCGATATTTGCGACCGCCATAGTCCCGCCGTCCACGATGGTGTTGTGGCGGCGGGCGGCGACAATGCCCATCGGCACCCCAACCGCAACGGCGATAAAAAGTGAGGCCATCGCCAATTCGACGGTGAGGGGCAGTCGTTCGATGAGGATCTGGTTGACAGGACGGGAGAAACGGACGGACTCACCGAGGTTGAACGTGATTATGTTCTTCATGTAGATGCCGAGCTGGACGATGATCGGCTCGTTGAGACCATTGGCTTCGTTGAAACGCTCGCACGCTTCGACAGTTGCCCTTTCACCGAGAATGGCGCTACACGGGTCGCCGGGTATCGCTCGGATCAGAAAAAAAACCACCACGACTATTCCAATCAGTACCGGAATGGCAAGAAGAATTCGTCTGGTGATATAGGAAAGCATTCAGGATTTCTGAGGGTAGACATGAGGGGAGATGCTATGCATCTCCCCTCGCGTCAATTGGTTGCTAGCCGGGCTAGCCCTCCGGCTCGGGCTCCGGAGGATTGATCAGACCGTTCCACAAGTAGGCGTAGTACTCGAACACACCGGTGTTGCCCACATGTAATGGGCTAGCCGCGTCGAGTCCTGCGGTAAATGAGACAACGACGTCGTTGGCGTCGAAGGTCGAACCATCATGGAACAACACACCCTCACGGAGTGTGCAGGTCCAGACGCTCAAGTCCTCGTTGGGGACACACTCATTCGCAAGCTGCGGCTGGACGATGCCTTCCGCGTCGTACGAGTAGAGCGCTTCCACCACCGGGGCACAGGCACGGAGGGATTCACCGTCGGTCTCGTCAGAGCAGTACAACGAGATTGGCTCGTTGCCCTGGACAAAGACGAGGGTGTCGGTTCCGTTGTCCCAGAGGTTGAAGGCGGTCTCACCCCATGGTGGGGCATAGGCGCCTTGAACGTCGGCGCCGGCTACATAGAAGGCACCACCATGGGCGATCGGCACCATAGGTACCAATTCCTTGATGGCGTTGTTGGCCTCCTCGTAGAGAGGGGCAGCCTCTTCAGCACTTGCCAGCTCCGATGCCGTCTTCAACGGTTCGAAGATCTCCGGGTAGGCGGCTCCGAACTGCGTGTTGGTCTCGGCAAAGTGGAAGTCCAGGAAGTTGGTTACGTGCGGGTAGTCACCCGTCCATCCCAACAGGTGGATTCCATCGAGTTCACCGGCCGACGAGGCAGCGATGAACGCACCGGACTCCTGCACCTCGATGGTGGCTGTGATTCCAAGGTTCTCAGCAAGCTGAGCCTGGATGTCAGCAGCAACATCACCGGGAGTGGGCAGGTAACCACGGGTTACATCGCGGTAGTAGATCGTCGTCTCGAAGCCATCGGGGAATCCTGCTCCGGTGAGCAGTGCCTTGGCGGCTACCGGGTCGAAGTCGTACCACGAGTCGCCCTCACAGCCGTTCTCTACAGAACATGGTGTGAAGTGCGATGCCGTTTCCGAGCCATCGGGATAGAACGTGTCAACGATGCGCTGACGGTCGATTCCCATGGCGATGGCCTGGCGTACTTCCACGTTGTCAAAAGGAGCGAACGTGTTGGTCATACCCATGTAGAACACATTGGGCTCAGGCTTGTCGAGAAGAGCCAGGTTGGGATCGGCTTCGATCCCGGCAAGGTCTTCCGTACCCGGGAAGGTCATTCCGTCTGCAGTGTCTGCCTGTAGCTCGAGCAAACGGCCGGCCGACTCAGTTGCCCACTTGAGGACAAAAGTCTGCGCAGCTGCCGGAGTCCCGTAGTAATCGTCAAATCGTTCGTAAACGACCGAGTCACCCTGGACCCACTCGCTGAGCGCATAGGGGCCGGTACCGATTGGGTTGTTGAGCGGTGCACCGCCGGTCGCCTCGAGATGCTCTTGCGGCTGAATGCCGAAGACACCAAATGCGATCTGGGCGAGGAACGCAGGATGCGGTCCACACAGTGCGAACTCAACGGTGTACTGGTCAACGGCGGTGATCGTGTTGACACGGCCTCCGTAAGTCGCCGGGTTGCCTTCGGCGTCGTTATATCCGAGTTCGGCTCCACAGCCTCCCGAATCTAGGACAAGACCTTCGAAATCAACCATGGCTTCTGTCGTGGTTGTTTCGCCACCTGTAGTGGTGTCGGTCCCGCCTGCGGTGGTACTCGTCTCTCCGCTGCCATCGCCACCGCATGCTGCGATAACCAGGGCTAGAACGGAAACGAGTGCAAACCATCGCGTTCGTTTCATATCTCTTCCTCCATTAATTGGAATTCACCACCGGGTAACCGGTGATGAGTCCCCCACGGTACTGCCTCGGAAGCCGTTTCGCCGAAGTTGTGACTTTTTGTCCGATTTGAAACCCGCTCCTGCTCACTACTCTGCAGGCTCCATGGCCTACGACCACCAGAGCATCGAAGCCAAGTGGCAACAGATTTGGGCGGACGAGAAGACATTCGAGGCTTCCGAGGATGAATCGCGCCCCAAGTTCTACAACGTCGCGATGTATCCCTATCCCTCGGGAGACCTTCACGTTGGCCACCTCCGCAACTACACCTATATCGACCTGGTCACCCGCTACAAAAAGATGCAGGGTTACAACGTGTTGAGCCCGATGGGCTGGGATTCCTTCGGGCTCCCCGCTGAAAATCGGGCAATCGAGACGGGGGTTCACCCCAGCGAATCGGTCAGCTCTCAGATTGATGCGATGAAAGTCCACTTTCGCCAACTCGGCGCCGGCTTCGACTGGCAGCGGGAGCTTGCCTCCCATTGGCCCTCATACTATCAGTGGGACCAGTGGCTATTCATCCAGCTGTTCGACCAGGGTCTGGCCTACAAAAAGGAGGCACCCGTCAATTGGTGCCCCCAGGACCAGACCGTGTTGGCCAATGAGCAGGTTGTCGAGGGTGCCTGTGAGCGTTGTGGAACGATCGTCGAGAAGAAGAATCTGGCCCAGTGGTTCTTCAAGATCACCGATTTTGCTGATCGGCTGCTGAACGACCTCGATCAGTTGGACGAATGGCCCGACCGGGTTCGGACGATGCAACGCAACTGGATCGGTCGATCAACCGGCGCACAATTTTCGCTGGCGGTCGACGATTCGACTGACAGTTTCGAGGTGTTCACCACCCGGCCCGACACAATATTCGGCATGACATTCGCCGTTTTGGCCCCGGAGCATCCGCTGGTCGACAGGTTGATTTCGGGGACCGATCAGGAAGCCGATGCCCGCCTATACATGACGGCGGCCGGCCGGGCGAGCGAGATCGAACGTCTCTCCGAGGGGGCCAAGTCGGGTGTGTTCACCGGGCGCCACGCCATCAACCCGGTCAACGGTGCCCGGGTGCCCATATACATCGCCGACTACGTGCTGATGGGTTACGGGACAGGGGCGATCATGGCCGTTCCCGGACAGGACCAACGCGACTGGGAGTTCGCGACCAGATACGGGATCGACATCATTAGGACGGTTCAACCCCCTGCCGGCTACGACGGCGAAGCCTTCACAGGTGACGGCGTCACGATCAACTCCGACTTTTTGAATGGGCTCTCCCGAGGAGAGGCGATTGATTCGATCATCTTGTGGTTGGAGGCCAAGGGGTTGGGCACGGCCACCGTCAATTACCGTCTGCGGGATTGGCTGATCTCACGACAGAGATACTGGGGTGCCCCGATACCTATTGTCAGCTGTCCAGCGTGCGGGCTCGTTGCCGTTCCCGATGATGAACTTCCGGTGCTGTTACCCGATGTCCCCGATTACGCACCAAAGGGCCAGTCTCCTCTTGCGGCGTTGGAGGATTGGGTGGCGACAACCTGTCCGTCGTGCGGGGGCGGGGCAAGGCGTGAGACCGACACCATGGACACCTTCGTCGACTCGGCGTGGTACTTCTTCCGATACACCGACCCTCACAACGCCGGGCAGATCTTCGATCCGGAGAAGGCCCGATACTGGATGCCGATCGACCAGTACATCGGTGGAGTCGAACACGCCGTCCTCCACCTCCTCTATGCACGCTTCATTACGAAGTTCCTCTTCGATGTCGGGCTGTCGTCCGTGGAGGAGCCATTTGCGCGGCTGTTCACCCAGGGAATGATCACCCTCAACGGCGCAAAGATGTCCAAGTCGAAGGGCAATGTCATCCCTCCCGACCGTTACTACCGGGAATTCGGCGCCGACGCCATGAGGCTATTCGAGCTCTTTGTGGGGCCACCGACAGACGACGCCGTTTGGAACGACAACGGTGTTGCCGGGACGGCGAGGTTTCTCGACCGTGTCTGGAAAATGGGTACCCAATCCAACGACTATGTGGACAGGGCGGAGGACGACCGGGATCGGGCATTGATTGCTGACACCCACCGCGCCATCAGCAAGGTCACCGACGATCTCGATCGATTCCACTTCAATACGACGGTGCCGGTGCTGATGACGCTGGCCAATACGATGGTGGACTATCTCGCTGATGCCCCGAGAGAAGAGACTTTCAAAGCGGCCTATGCGGCCATAGTTCTCATGCTGTCACCTATGGCGCCTCACATGGCGCACGAGTTGTGGGAGAAAACGGGGCACGACACCATGCTTGCCACTGAACCATGGCCGGTTGCCGACGCCAACTTGCTGGAGCGCTCGACAGTGACCATGGTCATCCAGGTAAACGGGAAGTTGCGCGACAGGGTCGACGTCGACGCCGACATCGACGCCGCCGGTGCCGAGCGGCTGGCCCTTGAGTCTGACAAGATCAGTCAATGGATCGACGGCCAGGCGGTCAAGAGGATCATCGTGAGAGAGCCGAACCTGGTCAACATCGTCGTCGATTGACATGACCGCGGCCGCCGACCTCCTGGGATTCGCCACTCACCCTGAATTGCTCGATCGGATCCGACCTGTCGTACCACATCAGGTCGCCGTGTATCCGGCTCCGGCCTCGATGAGGAAGATGTGGAACCGGGACACCGGGGCCATGACCATCGGGAATCGCATCTTCATCCGGCCCGACCTCCTCCGACGCCGCGGCCCCGACCTGGAGGATCTGATAGTCCACGAACTGGTCCACGTCCGGCAATGGCGCGATGAGCGTTTCGTAGGCTTCCTCGGAAGCTATGTCCGGCAGTATCTAATGGCCCGGTTCTGGGGGGCACGCCACCACGTCGCCTACATGTCGATCGACTCCGAGGTGGAGGCCCGTCGGGTGGCGGCCGAGATCCGCCGGCTACTGAACAATTAACCCATCGAGCCCCGGCTCGGGTGGCGGGAATTGTGGATTCATCTTCTGCAGGGTCTGGACGAGGATGTTGGATACGACGATATTCCGATACCACTTCCGGTTGGCCGGCACGACATACCAGGGAGCGTATTCGGTGGAGGTTCGAGAGAGCATCGCTTCGTAGGCAGCCTGATAGTCATCCCACAGGTCACGATCATCGAGATCGCTCTTGTGGAATTTCCAGGTTCTATCGGGATCATCGAGTCGGGCCTGGAGTCGTTCCCGTTGTTCGTCCTTGCTGATGGTCAGGAAGATCTTGACGATGGTGGTGCCCTCATCGGTCAACATCCGCTCGAAGTCGTTGATGTGCTGGTATCGCTTCTCCCAAATCGATTCAGGGGCCAAACCCTTGACCCGAACCACCAACACGTCTTCGTAATGCGACCTGTTGAACACGGTTATTAGCCCGTTCGTCGGAGTGTTTCGGTGAATCCGCCACAGGTAGTCGTGGGCTTTCTCGGTCTCGTTCGGTTTGCCGTAGGAGTAGACCCTGACACCCTGTGGGTTGATACCGGAGAGGACATGACGGATGGTGCCGTCCTTGCCCCCGGTGTCGATCGCCTGCAGGACAACGAGCAGCTTTTGACTCGATTCCGCCCACAACCGTCTCTGCAGGCCTGACAACTCCCTGCGCAGGATGGGTAGCGCTGCTTTACCCGCCTCCTTCCCACCGTCGAAGCCGGCCTTGGAATTGGGGTCGTAGGAATCGAGGCTGATCTGGTTGGCTGCGGAGATCCGAAAGCGGGAGATGTCAAACATTTCCGAACCCTAACTGGCAGCCACGAGGGGCTTACCAACTCCTCCCGCGTTCGGTATCAATACGGTGGTAGGGAGGGATTGGATCAAAGGTCAATCGATTGTCATCGGCCTGGGAGTTATCGGAGCGTTCTTGGGTGGATTCATTGGTCTTCGCGAAGACCCCGGCGGCCAGGTGTCGGATTCGCCTGATCCTGGTGTCGCCAGCTCGAGCGTGGGGTCGTCCGTGCCGGTTCACGTATCCGGGTGGGTGGTCAATCCGGGTGTGGTGTGGGTGAGCGAAGGATCGTTGACCGCCGATGCCATTGCAGCCGCCGGGGGTGCCCTGGTGGGTGCCGACCTCGACTCGCTGAACCTGGCCCAACCGGTGTATGAGGGTGACCAGGTATTGGTACAGGCAGGACAGCCGGGTGCATCAGGAGGGGATCAATCCGGCGATGGCCTGGTCGACATCAACAATGCCGACTCTGCCGAACTGCAAACGCTCCCGGGAGTAGGCCCGGTCCTGGCAGGAAACATCATCGCCTACCGAGAATCAGTCGGGAGGTTCGAAACTCTCGAAGATCTTCTCGATGTCCCTGGAATCGGTGAGACGAGGCTGGCGTCGATCCGGGACCTCATCAGTCCCCCTTGACGATGGACGGGCTGAATTCGATCGTGCCCCGGGGTAGCCGCGCCTGGCTGGCGGTTGCTCTGGCTGCCTGCGCCGCGGCTGTGGGAATAACCTTCACATCGAGCCAGAACCTGTTGCAGGTCGGTCCGTTCGACTCTGAATTGGTACTGCTCACCGACGTTCGCCCCGGTCCGTTTGGCAGCTGGTCAACGGCCGAGGTCGATGGTGCCCGTCTGATCCTCCAATTGCCCCCGAGCGAAGGTCTGGCCGGGGACCGGCTGCATGTCGTGGGCACGGTCGAGTCCGGGATCGCCCCGGTCGGAGGCAGGCCCCATCAGGTGATCGACGTCGACTCGCTCGAGACGCGTGCCGGTCCGACCTCCCCCTACCGTCGGATCGGCAACTGGATGCGTTCCCGTGTCGTATCGGCTTTCGCCGATGGAGATGAATCGATGGCATTGCTCGCCGGATTCCTCGTGGGTGACGTTTCTGGAGTCAGCCCGGCCACTCAGGACGCGATGAAACTCGCCGGCCTTTCTCACTTTGTTGCGGTGAGCGGAAGCAACGTGGCCATGTATCTAGGCCTGGTAGCGCTGGTGGCCGTACCGCTCGGAGTCGGCGTGCGGCGACGCGCTGTAGTAGGGCTGTTCTCCCTGCCGATTTTTGTCGTGGCGACGAGATTTGAACCTTCGGTGATCCGGGCTTCGGTAATGGCTGGAATCGTCCTCGTCAGCAGGATCCTGGATATCGGTCTCGAGTTCTGGCAGGTTTTGTCGCTGGCCATATTTGGGCTCCTGGTGTTCGATCCGTGGTTGATCCGGAGTATCGGGTTTCAGCTATCCGCCGCTGCTACTGCAGGGGTTGTCATTGGTGCGCGCTGGCCCGGGATTCGGACATGGGTCGGGCGAGCAGCAGCCGTTACGGTCGGCGCCCAGCTGGCCGTTGCCCCGATTCTCCTCGTCCACTTTGGAAGCCTTCCCTTGCTGTCGCCGTTGAGCAACCTGGTTGCCGCCCCACTTGTTTCCGGTGCGACGCTGGCCGCAGTCCCGGGGGTTTTGGGTTCTCAGCTCAGCATGAGTCTGGCCGCTTCGATCGCCGGGATTGTCATCCAGATCGCACTTACGGCGGCAGTGTGGCCCCAGATTGGATGGCTCGGGCTCTTCGCAGTCTTTGCCGGAGCCTGGATCGGGCGATGGCTGTGGCGTCGATCACCAGAGTACGTAGCGGTCGTCGCCGCGGCTCTCGCTTTGTTGTTGTTGGTTCACACCGGTGGTCAACCGGTTCCGGGATCGGTGGTCGTCCTCGACGTTGGCCAGGGCGATGCCATTTTGATCTCGGGGGGCGAAGGCCAATTTGCACTGGTTGACGGTGGCCCCGACGAGGTGGTGCTACTGGATAGATTGCGTGAGTTCGGCATCAGCGAACTCGACCTTGTGGTTGTCACCCATGGCGACGCCGACCACGTGTCCGGGCTCTCCGGACTGTTCGGTCGGATTCCTGTCGGTCAGATTTGGGAGATGACAGAGCCTCACCGAACTCCGGC
>JBGTFH010000025.1:0-1701 GCA_041747375.1 Acidimicrobiia bacterium | reverse complement strand
ACATCGAACAGGGCGATGGGTGCGTTGACACCTTCGATGGTCTCGACTTTGCGGCCAACCTCAATGACTCCCCCCAATCCTTCGAATTTCCTGGCGAGGGCGTCTGCAATGGATTGTGATCCGCCAGCAGCCAGAGGCCATCCAAACGCATGCCCGATTGCCCCAAGCATCAGACCGACGCCCGCCGATCCGGGGGATTGGAAAGATGCGATGGAGTGAGCGGAGAGTCCTGATAGCAATGCACGCCCACCTTCGGTCTTGAACCGTGAGATGAGGGTGTTCGCCGGCAAGGCACCCAGGGCAGACATCCGGGCGAATGAAGAGAAGTGTTCTGGCCAGAGTGTCATCGGGGAGAGGAAGTCGTCGATGATGTCGTCAATACGGTCGACGAGAGGCCCCATAAGCGACTGGTACTGTTTCTCGTCGGGTCCAAGTCCGGCGGCCGTTTCTTCAACCGACCTGTGCATGGCAACGGCCCTGCCCCCGTCGAGGGGATGTGTGAAGGGAATTGGTGGATGGATCCATTCAATGTCCAGATCGAGACTCCGGAAAAACGGTGAAGCCACGCCCGTTGGGTGGATAGCTGAGCAAACGTCGTGGAGGAATCCCGGAAGTGTCAGCTCCGAGGTCCGGGTGCCGCCCCCAATCTCATCAGCAGCTTCGATGACCTGAACGGCGAGGCCATTCCGCGCCAGTTCCACTGCGGCAGCCAGACCGTTGGGGCCTGCTCCCACGACCACCGCGTCGAATTCTTTCATTGGGCCCATTGTTGTCGATGCACCGTTACGAAACCGTGATCACTTCTCGTAACGGTATCGGAACGGCGGTCTGCGACTCTGTTGGCGGATAAGGAGAATCCGTGACAGAACCACGAGACAAGGACAACTGGGCGAAACCGATCGATGCGTTTCACGTCGATGAGGTAGCCGAAGGTGCCCAAAAGGGCAACGTCGAGGGGCGGAAACCGACCGGTCCGTTACAGGGTTTTGGGCGGCTCTGGCAGAAGTCATACCAAGTCCGCATTCCCGGCCCGACCCCTGAGCTTGTGATCAGCACGTGGAAAGAGAATTTCGGGGAGTTCTGGTATCCGACCAACAAGTTCTATGCCCCTGCTGCCGGGATTTCTCCGGGCGAGATTGCTCTCATCGGTGGAGGGCGCGGTCCCACAAAAGTGACCACCGGGGTCCGGGTCATCTATGCCGATGAGCGCTCATGGTCGTATATGACCCCTGAGGGTCACCCGTGGGCTGCGATCATCACCTTCAGCGCACACGAAGATGCCGACGACGTGTCCATCGCCAAAATCCATTTATTGGTCCGTGCCAATGACCCGCTGTATGAGGCGAGTTTCAAGCTCTACACCAGCCGACTCGAGGACAAGATCTGGACCCATACTCTCACTGAGCTGGCGGGGCACTTCGAAAGCCACGAACCCGTGGCGTCGGAGATACAGCTGATCGATAAGAAGCGCCAATGGGATCAGATGGGGAACATCTGGAAGAATTCAGCCATGCGAACGCTTCTCCGACAGGACCGCCGCGGCTAGCTGAGGAGTGACACCACGACGGCGAATATCGCCGTCAATCCTGTCATCGCCCCAACCGTGGTGACCGTGTATGTGCGAAAGTGGTTCTCCATACGCTCACCTTGCCGGTCGAGCCGGTCTTCGAGCCTGTCGAACCGGTCTTCGAGCCGGTCAAA
>JBGTFH010000024.1:0-69354 GCA_041747375.1 Acidimicrobiia bacterium | reverse complement strand
CGAGCACGACATCCGTGAGGTGATGGCGATACGCCCGGCCGGCCGTAACCGCTACCTGGTGGCAGGTAGCTGTCGTCCCGACCGCTTGGAGAGCCTCGGGGTGATGATTCCGGAAGGTCCCTATGAAACTGTCGGCGGATTCATCATGGCCGACGTGGGCCGCATCCCCCGCTACGGGGATGTCGTCAGCGGTGAGACCTACCGGATGACCGTACGTCGTATGGACACCCGACGGGTGAGGGAGGTCCAACTAGAAGTGGTCCTCCCCCCGTCGGAGATCGACTCTGTTTAACCCTCGACGAATCCGAATTCGATCAACCAATCCGTGGCAATCGCCGCCGGATCTTCCTGGTCGATGTCGGCACGCTTGTTCAACTCGATGAGGTCTTCGGTGGTCAGGGCCGCCGAAACCATCTCAAGAATCGACTTGAGTTCGTCACCGTTGGCGTCGAGCACATCCTGGCGGATCGCCGGTACGAGGTTCTCAGCAGGGTTCAGGCCTTTGTCATCCTCGAGGGATACCCAACCGTTGGCGGCGATGACGCCCTGAGAGCTGAACAGCAGGGCGACGTCAATGTCGCCAGCAGCAAGTGCAGCGACCGTGATTGGCCCGGCCGCGTCAAGTGGCACGAACTCGGCGAAATTGAGACCGTACAAGTCGATGAGGCCGATGAGGCAGAATTCCCTCTCAGGACACTCAGGAGGTCCTCCGAACTTGAGCTCACCAGCAACCGATTCCAGGTCGGAAACCGTGCTCAGGTTGTACTGAACTGCGGTCTCAGCCGTTACGACATAAGCATTCTTGTCCTGCGCCGGGCTGTACTGGAGCAGCGTGACACCGCTCGGCTCGAACAGGGACTTCGCTTCGTTCCAGGTCGCCTCCGAATCGGAGGTTGGCGTACCGCCCAGGAAGGAGTCGATCGTCCCGACGTACTCGGGCACCAGATCGATCTCACCGTTCTCCAGGGCAGGTTTGACAACCTCACGGTTTCCCAGGTTGAGCTTGCGCTCGATCGTGAAACCTTCGGCCTCAAGGGCCTGGGCGTAGATTTCGGCGACTATCACCGATTCGTTGAATCCAAACGATGCAACCGTTATCGGTTCACCATCGCCGGCACCGTCACCCGATCCGCATGCCGCCGCCACCAAGGACAGCGCCAGGATCGCCCCAACAGTGCGTTTGCGGACAATTCTCCGCATGGGTTTCTCCTTTGTAGTTAGCTAACAAATATCCGCTTCGACCCCGCTCTAGCGGGATGTCCGCGGACATGTAGTACCCAACCTTATGTGATCCCAAAAGATTCCTGCTATCGGGCGATCCGTAGTCCTTTGGGGGTCGTCTTCCTTTGAATCGCACTGAATCCGATCTCCGCCAGGAACGCCAGTAAGGCTACGGCGAGGGCACCAAAGAGAATTTCCCCGTTGTCGCGGACGGCGAAGCCATCGATGATGTAGCGGCCCAGGCCACCCCAGGCGACGATCGCACCGAGCGTCGCGGTGGCAATCACCTGTACGAATGCAATCCGTACTCCCTCCATAATCAGTGGCGTTGCCATAGGCACCTCGATACTCGCGAGCACATCCCACTCGGTGAGCCCCATTCCCCTTGCCGCCTCAACCGTTGCAGCGGGCACACTTTGGATGCCCACGATGGTGTTGGTGAATATCGGTGGCGCGGCGAGGGCAATCAAGGCCACTAGAACCGACCAAGGCTCTCCGGTGCCCATGCCCATTCCGACAAAAAGAACGAAGGCGATTGCCAGAATCCCGAACGAAGGCACCGCCCGCCCGATGTTTACGACCGCAGAGGCAGCCTGAGATCCTTTGCGAACGTGCCCCAAGTAGAGCGCCGGCGGAAATACAAGAATCATCGCGATCACCGTCGCCGCGATCGAGACCAATACGTGTTGAGTCAGACGCTCCCAGAACGATCCTGGCCCCGACCATGTAGCCGGGTCGGTCGCGAACTCAACAAACGATTCCCAGATGTTCATGCCGGCCCTCCGACAGGTTTTCTGGCCCGATTCCACGGGCTCAATCGCTTCTCCAAAAATACGAACATCAAGTCGAGCACCGTCGCCAGCACAACGGAAAGAAACACGCCAACCAGGAGCTGGGTCCAAAAGAATGTGTTCAACCCACGGAGAATGAAGAACCCATACCCACCCAGACCGATGACGGCCGTGATCGTTACCAAACCGATTGTGGTCACTGTTGCAATCCTGAGACCGGCGACAATCGCCGGTAATGCGAGCGGCACCTCCATCTTCCAGAAACGTGCCGCCCGGGTATATCCCATTCCATCCGCGGCCTCAAGCACCGCCTCGGGGACTCCGTCGATCCCGGCTACCACATTCCTCACCAGTATGAAGAGGGTGTACGAGGTGAGTGCAATGATGGCGGTTGCATCGGTCAATCCGGTGAAGGGAACAAGAAGTGCGAACAAGGCCAGTGATGGGATTGTGTAGAGAAGCCCGGCGAACCCTGTGATGGGCGGGAAGGTCCACCTCCAGCGAAGCGCCACAACGGCCAGCCCGATCGAGATCACCAGTCCGATGGCAACGGAAAGTCCCGTCAGTCTCAGGTGTTCAAAGGTTCGATTGACGATCTCTCCCATGTTCCGCTCTACCCAGGACCAGTCGATCATTCAGTTATCTCCTCGGCGATTGCGTCGAGGTCGAGCATCCCCCGGTACATGCCGTCGTCGACTACGACTGCAACCCGTGCGTGACCCGTTACCACCGAATCGAGGGCCTGGCGCAGGCTCGAGTCAGAGCTCAACACCACCGCGAACGGGCGCGGCACCAGGTCCTGAACTCCACCACCGTTGAGTGCACCGGCGTCGGCCCACCCCAGCAGGCGCTCCCCGTCGAGGATCCCGAACCAATCGACGCCATATCGCTCCATGACGGAACGGGCCTCGATATCGGCCGACGATATGTCAACCATGGGCCCTGGGATGAGTCCGGCCGAACTCACCGGGAGCAATCCGAGTCGCTTCAGCCCGCGCTCACCTCCAAGGAAGTCCTCGACAAACCGGTTGGCAGGATTGCGGAGAATGGCCTCCGGCGTGTCGTACTGTTCGAGAACTCCACCGATGTTGAGGACCGCGATCCGCGTGCCGAGGAGAATCGCTTCGTCGATGTCGTGAGTGACGAACACCACCGTCTTTCCCAGTTCCCGCTGAAGCTCGAGGAATTCGCGCTGCAAATTCCCGCGGACGATCGGATCAACTGCGCCGAAGGGCTCATCCATGAGCAAGACCGGTGGATCAGCGGCGAGGGCGCGGGCAACTCCGACGCGCTGTTGTTGGCCCCCAGACAACTCTCGCGGATAGCGGGCCAGCAATTCAGGGTCCAAACCGACGAGGTCGATCAACTCATCCGTGCGGTTGGCGACTCTGACGTCATCCCAACCAAGCAGGTGGGGAACTGTCCCGATATTCTGCGCGATGGTGCGATGCGGGAAGAGCCCGACCTGTTGGATGACGTATCCGATCGACCGCCGCAGCTCGTGGGGTGGCACCGATAGGGCATCGACCCCATCGACCATGATCTTGCCTCCGGTCGGTTCGATTATCCGGTTGATCATCTTCAGAGTCGTCGTCTTCCCGCAGCCCGATGGGCCGACCAGAGTGACGAATTCCCCCCGGGCAACATCGAGATCGAGATGGGCGACTGCGGGTGTACGCGCACCGGAATAGTGTTTCGAGACCCCGCTGAGGCTGATCATTACTGATTGTTCGACGCCGAGCCTCCAATCGGATTCGGACGAACCTTAGGGGGCTGCGCCTCGCGGAGCCGAGGCGTTGCGGCTTCTAATCGACTGACTGGAGGAAAGTCAGGACTTCGTCGACATACTTTTCAGGATCGACATCGTATGACCCGACATGGCCGGCGCCTTCAACCTGGATGAGGCGGACGAGCTCCGGACGGGCATCCGCGAAATCGAGACTGGTCGATATGGGAACTGTCATGTCGGCCGTCCCATGATGAACAAGGACCGGGGCATTGAGGCTGGTGCTCGCGGTGTCCACATAGTCGAGCGAGCCCCAGCTGACCCCGATTCTGAGTGAGGTTATGAACTTGGCGACTTCGGCCAGGCTCGAAGGGACGGGCAACCCGAGAAGTGGAAGTTCTCGTTGGGCGGCGTTGAAGTTGACAGTCTCGCCGAAGTTGATATTTGGCGAGTCGAAGTGCGCTCCCACCACGCGGTCACGTTGTTCCCTGAACATGAAACCGAGGGTGTGAGCCGCGCCTGTCGAGTATGAATTGACGAAGACTTGCTCCGCACCGTTCTCCAGGGCGTAAGAAATTGCGGCGCTGACATCCTTGTATTCGGTGACGCCGTATTGGTAGTAACCGGAGGGATCCTCGGGCTGACCGTCATCATTACGATAGGTAATCGCCAGTTGGGGATAGCCGGCCTCCTGCAACGGGGCGAACATTGGTTCCGCTTCAGCAGGTGTTGTCCCCAGGCCATGCACGTGGATGACCCAGGTCTCGCCCCCGGCGGGGAGATACCAGGCGTCCATGGCGCCGAGCTCAGTCTGATACTCGACTTCCTCGAGTTGGAAATCCCCGGTGGAGACCGTCAGCGGGTCTGCGTCGATGACAAAGGCATCATCGATCAGCTCACTCGAGAAGTACCAGCCACCGGCGGTGTAGAACAGAACTGCCAGGGCGACGAGAGACCAGAACAGCCCCCGAAAAAACGATCGAGAAGTCACGACGTGAGATTCTGCCTTATTTCAGGCTGCAGGCAAGGACAAACCACCAACAAGATTTTCTGAGTGGTCGGTAACGGGAATCGGATCGTCTCCGAAAGTCTCCCCGAGTACCTTGGCCTGCTCGATGGTCTCGTCGACCTTTGCGGATATCGGCTGCTCCATGACGGAGGCGACGGTCTCTGTACCGACATGGGCGAGAGTCTCCCGCCTGACCACGCCGACAAGTCTCCCCCGCTCTGCAACGGCGAGGATCTTCTGGGAGTGGAGTCGGAGTGTGTCAGCCGCCTGGAGCAGGGGTGCCACATAGATCGGCTCTGACATGAATCGATAGACGCGGTCGGGGGCAGACCGCACCATCACCGCTCCTGCCGGTGCCGCTCCTCGGATCCGGGCGCCGCGACCGAAGCGGTTGCGGCGCAGCCAGGCACCACCCGGTGCGCCCACCACGATCAGCGAGTCTTCTCCTACGGTCGTGGCCAATTCGTTCATGTCCTGCGCCTGAACCACGCGACGCTCTGCGTCAGGGAACTGTGCGCCGAATTGGGCCACCACCGCCATTGCAGCTCCCAGGTCGTCGGCGCTCTGGTGTGCCGAGACGATCTCCAGGGGGACGCCGAGCCTGGTAGCGATGTGGTGGGCCGTCTCTGCAGCGAGTTGGGAGTGCGGCCCGCCGGCGACGGTGGCCGAGACCTTCCCGACAACCTCCGGATCGAAGTCGACGGGGACGGCCACGTTGGCGAGGTCGAATGAGCCTGGCATCTTTTTGGCAACGACGAAATCGGCCCGGGTGTCGATACACCCGTCGACCAGATCCCCGTCGACACGATGGACCTCACCGTCTGCGAGAATGGTGGCGAGTTCGAAGCACCCGTTCCCACGGGTGAACACCACGTTCTTGCTTGGCTGCAATTTTGCCGTCATCTGTCTCCGTTCGATTGTGCCAGAACGCCGGACCAAACGCTGGACGCCTCAGAATCGTCACCGTTGGCTGTGACATAATCGGACGATGGAGTTCAAAGATGTACTGAGTAGACGCAGAATGGTCAGAAATTTCCTCCCGGACCCGATAGACGAAGACATTCTCACCAGGGTGGCAGCGTCGGCCATGCGGGCGCCCTCTGCCGGCAACTCCCGGGGATTCTCCGTCGTCGTGGTCACTTCTGCGGCCACCAGGCAGAGGATCGCCGAACTCGCCGGCGAGTCCGGATATGTAGCGGCTGGTTTTGACCCTTGGATTTCAGCGGCGCCGGCACACATCGTGCTTTCGGTCAGCGAGAAGACCTACCACGATCGTTATCAGGAGCCGGACAAATTAGATTCCGAAGGAGCGGAGATCGAGTGGCCTGTGCCCTACTGGTGGGTCGATGCCGGGGCGGCGATGATGGCGGTGCTCCTCGCCGCTGTGGACGAGGGACTGGCGGCGGGTTTTCTGGGCGTCCACTCATTCCACGACCTCAGGGAGGCGGTAAATCTCCCGGATGATCACAACCCGATTGGGGTGATAACCGTGGGTCACCCGGCCCCGGACCGGAAGTCGGGAAGCCTGGCGCGGGGCACCCGGCCGTTAGATGAGACTCTCCACTTCGAGACTTATGCAGTCTGATCAGGGCCGGCGCTGACGTACCGCCTCGAAGATGAGAACACCGGCTGACACGGAGACATTCAAGGAGTCGGTTGCACCGTTCATCGGGATGGACACAAGTTCATCGGCGAAGCCCAGAGCTTCCGTGCTCAACCCCGGAGCCTCGGAACCGACCCAAATCGCCAAACGCCCGGATAGGTCGACGTCCCACAGAAGATTCCCCGAACCGGCCAACCCGGCAACAGATTTGAATCGGCCATCTTTCAACCATGTCTTGACAGCAGCCATGGAAGTGGTCACAAGCGGGACCGTGAAAACGGCGCCTGTCGAAGCCCTGACGACGTTGGGGTTGAAAGGGTCGACCTTGCCATCGACGACGATCAAGGCAACAACCCCGGCGGCGTCGGCCACCCTGAGCATGGCGCCGAGATTCCCCGGCTTCTCCAGTCCCTCAGCAATCAACAGGAGAGAACCGGGCTCATTCTGAACTCGATCGAGACCGGTCGGCAGATAGGAGAACAATGAGATCGATCCTTCCGGTGACGATCGGTACGAGGCCCGTCGCAGGGCATCGAAGCTGATCGAAACCGGGGTCACATCGCTGGTGGGAGGGTATTCCATGAGATCAGGGCACCAGTAGACCTCGACCGGACGATGGCCCGTGGACGCGGCACGCTCCACGATCCGCCTTTCCTCCACAGGGAACAATCGTTCCCGATCGCGATGCTTCCGATCCCTCAGCGTGACCAGGCGCTTAACCCGATCATTTGCAGGTGAGGAGATTTCGTACTCCATCGACCTCAATCGGTTCCTGCCGGCAGTTGCCGTTCCATCACTTCGAGGGCGTCAGCGAAATCAACTGCTCGGACCAGGACTTTGACTCCGGAATAAGCCTCGAGTTGGGGGACGGCCCCCGAAGCAGAGTCCGCCTGGATCATCGCGTCTATCCCGTTAGCCTCCAGTTTTGCGCGCACCAGGTTGGCCTCGATAGAAGACGAGTACGTACCGAGCCGTTTCAGTTCCACAAGAGAAGCCTACCGTCGCCCCGAAGCCCCGATGCTCTCCTACCTCCCCCCAAAGACGAACGTCGCCTGGAGGGGGTGGACGGGAATCCTTCGGATTCCTTGGGAGTTTGCTCCGCAAACTCCATGGCCGCGGCGCACGCATTGATCTGAGTTGGTGTCATGGTGTCCACCCTCGTCATCGGCCCTACCGGGCCGATGCCACTCCCTCCGCAAGCGGAGGGAGAGCGGTGCTTTACCTGTTGACTCGAACATATGTTCGAGTAGTGTTTCTCCAGCGTGTCCATTCCTATCCAGACCAGCTTCGATGAACTCTCCACCCCTCTCTTCGACGTAACGTTTTGCATCCTCGACCTCGAGACCACCGGTGGTTCCCCGGCAAACAGCGAGATAACCGAAATCGGCGCAGTCAAGTATCGACACGGAGAAGAAATTGGGTCGTTCCAAACTCTCGTCGACCCGGGGACACCAATTCCACCGTCGATAACAATTCTCACCGGGATCACCCACGCGATGGTGGTCGATGCTCCTCCCATCGAAACCGCCCTTCCCGACTTTCTCGAGTTCATCGGCAATTCGGTGATCGTCGGCCACAACGTTCGATTCGACATGTCGTTCCTCAACACCGCCGCCAGACGTCTCGGATACCCCAAGTTCCGCAACGACACGGTGGATACCGCCGCCCTGGGCCGCCGTTTGGTCCGCAGCGAGGTTCGCAATCTCAAGCTCAGAACGCTGGCCGCTCATTTCCGGTCCCCGGTGACACCAAACCACCGCGCCCTTGCCGATGCCCGGGCCACCGCCCACGTGTTGCACGGGCTTCTCGAACGTGTCGGATCGATGGGTGTGACCAATATCGACGATCTCCTTGCCCTTCCCCGGGCACAAGGGTCGAATTTCTACAAGAAGATCAAGCTGACCGAATCGCTGCCCCGTTCGCCCGGTGTTTACTTCTTCCGCGATCGCCATGGCAACGTCATCTATGTCGGAAAGGCGACGAACCTACGTCAGCGGGTCCGGCAGTATTTCTATGGAGACACCCGCAAATCGATTGCCAACCTCATGCGCGAACTGGCGTCGATCGAGTATCAAGTCTGTCCAACGGTTATCGAGGCCGAAATCACGGAATTGCGGTTGATCCACACCCACAGGCCGCGCCACAACCGACGAAGCCGACCGCCGAAGAGCTCTCACTTCGTGCGTGTCACCGCGGAAGAATTTCCGAGATTGTCCGTCGTGCGAACCGTGAAGGAAGGCGCTCTTGCCCATGTGGGTCCATTCCGATCGAAAGGCGCAGCCGACATGGTGATGACCGCTCTCTGGGACAGCCTTCCCCTTCGCCGCTGCAGCGGCCGGCCGGGGTCACGAACGGGGACCTGTGCGGCATCCCAGCTCGGCGTGGCCATGTGTCCGTGCGACGGCGAGCTCGATCAGGTGACATACCACCGGATCATCAGGACATTGATGACGGGGCTGAACCACGACCCGTCGATCCTCCTCGATCCTCTCGAGATCAAGATGAACCGATTGAGCCATGAGCAGCGATTCGAAGAGGCCGCCTGGTTACGCGATCGCCACACTTCTCTTGGCCGCGCCCTGCAACGCCGACAGAGATGGATAGCGGTCCAGGAGGCCGGTGTGATAGTGGCCGAGAACGGCCGGGGAGAGTCTGTCATGATCGACCATGGTGTGCTCACATCCTCATGGAACGGACCGATGCCCACCCAGCTCCACGCCGTCGGATCTCCACGACATCAAATCGAGGAGGTGGCAGCTTCCGTCGACCTCGCCGAAGAAGTCGACCTCATCTGGAAGTGGCTCGACAGGGGCGACGTCCGATTGCTCGACCTGACCGGATCGCTGGCGCTCCCCCACCAAACTGTCCGCCTGCTTCGGACGGGAACGACTGGTTGACAATACGACCCATCGGCATGCCAGACTGCGCCCCTCACATGGAAAACGTCAACAAGGTGGTCCTCGCCTATTCGGGGGGTCTCGACACCTCGGTGATACTCCGCTGGCTGGAAGAGACATATGGCTGTGAGGTTGTCGTCTTCACTGCCGATCTGGGTCAACCCGGCGAGGCGGAAAGAGCGAGGAACAAGGCAATCGCGATGGGCATCCCCGAGGAGAGAATCCACGTCGAGGATCTGCGCGAGGACTTCGCAGGCAACTACATATTTCCTATGTTCCGCTGTAATACCCTCTACGAAGGCGAATACCTGCTGGGGACCTCAATTGCCCGCCCGTTGATTGCCCGCCGTCTCGTCGAACTCGCCGCCCAACACGGCGCCGATGCAATCAGCCACGGGGCCACCGGCAAGGGCAACGACCAGGTGAGATTCGAGTTGAGTGCCTATGCCCTCGATCCCGACATCGAGGTCATTGCACCATGGCGACTCTGGCAACTCACATCCCGGGAGAGCCTCCTCCGCTACGCCGGAGAACGCGACATCCCCATTGACAGCTCTGCGGGTTCGCCCTCGCCGTTCTCGATGGATGCCAATCTGCTCCACATCTCATACGAGGGCGGCCCGCTGGAGGATCCCTGGGTTGAGCCACCTGCAGAGATGTGGCGCTGGACGAGCGATCCGGGTCAGGCGCCAGACACCCCGGCGTATGTTGAGATCTCTTATCTCAACGGGGATGTGGTCGCCATCGATGGCGATCCGGTGACGCCTGCAGAGGCGATTGACCGATTGAATGTGATGGGTGCTGCACACGGGATCGGGCGTATCGACATCGTCGAGAACAGGTATGTCGGCATCAAGAGCCGCGGTGCCTACGAGACCCCGGGGGGAACGATCATGATCAGATCGCACCGCGCCATCGAATCGATCACGCTCGACCGGGAGGTGGCACATCTCAAAGACAGCCTGATGCCGCGTTATGCGGAAATGATCTACAACGGATACTGGTTCAGTCCCGAACGCGAAATGCTCCAGGAAGCCATCGACAGAAGCCAGATCTCGGTCAATGGAATAGTGAGGCTGAAGCTCTTCAAGGGCAGTGTCAGCGTCGTAGGGCGGAAGTCGGACCGGTCCCTATTCGATCAGGCCATCGCCAGTTTCGAAGACGACGGCGGCACCTACAACCAGGGCGATGCGACCGGATTCATCAGGCTCAACGCCCTCAGGTTGCGCAATCTCGCCCGAAAGAGGGCGTGATTGTGCCAACACTCTGGTCCGGGCGATTTGGCGGCGATGAGAGCAACGACCTCTTGCGGGCTCTCGGCGATAGCCTGGAGTACGACCGGAGACTCTATGTCGAGGACATCGCCGGCTCCCGGGCACACGTCAGGATGCTTGCCGGCTCTGATCTGATCACCACCGAAGAGATGGCGGCGATTTTGCAAGCTCTGGACCGGGTTGAATCCGAGATCGAAGCCGGGACCTTCGAATTCGACTCCAACGACGAAGATATCCATACGGCCGTCGAACGGAGGGTCACCGAACTCACCCCTGCCGGGGCGAAGATCCACACCGGACGGAGCCGGAACGACCAGGTAGCCGTCGACATGCGGTTGTTCACGAGGTCTGCGATCGACCGCATCACCGATCTCGTTCATCGTCTCCAGGGCGCCATGCTCTGGGCGGCGGAACGCTCGGATTCGGCTGTTGTTCCGGCGTACACACATTTGCAGCGAGCACAACCGGTCACACTAGGGCACTACTTCCTCTCGCACGGATGGGCTCTGCAACGCGACGTGGAGCGACTCGCCGATGCCCGGCACCGGGCAAATGTCTCCCCGCTCGGCGCTGGAGCCATCGCAGGAACGTCCCTACCCATCGATGTGGAAGCGACAGCAGCAGAACTCGGGTTCGACTCGGTCTTCGAGAACAGCATCGATGCGGTTGGCGATCGAGACTTTGTGGCAGAATCTCTCTTCTGTTTAGCGCTACTCGGTGTTCACCTCAGCCGGATTGGTGAGGACATCGTCCTGTGGAGTTCGTCGGAGTTCGGATACCTGACCCTCGACGACCGATTCTCCACCGGTTCATCGATGATGCCGCAAAAGAAGAACCCCGACGTCGCTGAACTGGTCCGTGGCAAAACCGGTCGTCTCATCGGCAATCTGACCGGGTTGTTAGTTGCGCTGAAGGGCTTGCCTTCGGGTTACAACAAAGACCTCCAGGAAGACAAAGAGGCACTGTTCGACTCGGTGGACACCATTTCCCGGATCATTCCGGCACTCGCGGGAACGATCGACACCGCCACACTCAATGTCGACAGGATGCGGGACGCCGCGCTTGACCCTTTGCTGAGTGCCACCGACCTGGCGGAGTGGCTTGTGAAGAAGGGTGTGCCGTTCCGGGATGCTCACGGCATCGTCGGGGCATTGGTCCAGCAGTCCGTGTCCGGCGACGGAGATTTTGTCGACCTGGTTCGCTCGTCACCGTATTTTGGCGCAGACGCGGCCAACATCATCGGGTCGATGCTGCGTGACAGTCACGGCTCGGGCTCACCCGTCAACCTCGATACGCAAATCGAGCGATTCCGGCGCACGATCGGCGAGCGGTGACGGCAGCAGTCGATATCGAGTCTGTGGACCTGAGCCTTGGCGGGAAACTGGTGCTTTCCGACCTCTCGTTGGCGCTGGGACCGGGGGAATCGCTGGCCGTGGTCGGGCCCAACGGGAGCGGCAAGACCTCGATGCTCCGACTGCTGGCAACCCTGGTCAAGCCGTCATCCGGGACAGGGACCATTCTCGACCGCCAGATCCTGAGCCCGAGCATCAGGGAGATTCGAGGTCGAATCGGGTTGATCTCGCACACTCCTGCCCTGATCGGGGAGCTCACGATCGCAGAGAATCTGGACCACTTTGCCCGGCTGGCCGTTCAGAACCCCGACGACTGCACCCGCGCCCTGCATGTCGTAGGACTCGAACAAGTTGCCGACCGTCGGGTCAACGAGTCGAGCTTTGGCATGCAGCGACGAACTGAGATCGCATGGTTGCTGGTGGCCAAGCCAGACCTGCTTCTGCTCGACGAGGCAAAAAGTGGCCTCGATGTCGACGCACGAGAACTGGTCGACGCCATGATCGACCTGACTCTGAGTCGGTCCGGCACAGTCATTGCCGTCTCCCACGACATTTCCCAACTCGGCAGCGCGCTCCATCGCCAGATGCATCTGATCTCTGGACGTTTGGAGCCTTTGTCGTGAGTTTCACGGGCCAGATTCGCGAAGTTGCCCGCGTCGACCTGGTCGTGGAGCGGCGGACAGGCGACACCTTCAGAATCGTTCTCCCATTCGCGATTGTGACGCTGATCATCTTCTCGCTCTCGCTCGGAGGGGAGGTGGCCATCCTCCGCACCGTTGGGCCTGCCGTTTTCTGGGCGATCAGCGTCCTCTTCGGGATGCAACTAGCCCTTCGGGCTTCCGCCCTGGACAGCCCGACACGTCGCGATCTCATGCTCCTCCTCAACCTCGATCCTGCAGCCCGGTTCCTGGGGAGGACATTGGCATCGAGCACAATCGTCCTCGTATTCATGGCGGTCCTGTTTGCGACGATGGTCGTCTTGTTCGACCCATCTCTCCCCGGCGGGTGGTTCTGGCCCTTACTGGCCGCCATTTCCCTGGCTGCGATCGGGCTGGCAGCCCTTTCAACTCTCGCCGGCGGCGTGGCAGCCGGGACCAGAAACAGGTCATCGCTGGCATCTCTGATCGTGGCACCACTGGCGATTCCGATCGTGGTCGGGGCTTCGCAGGTCCTGGAAGCTATGGAGCGGAATAGCGGTATCCTGCTCTGGATACTGCTTCTGATCACGTCCGACCTGGCCCTTCTGGTCGCTGGAGTAGGACTGTCACGCCCGCTGGAGGAAGCATCGCGATGAGACGAGTACAGATCATATTCCTGGTGGCGACTGCCGCGGTCGCTTACGGTGCCTATCTTGCATTCACCGCTCCCCTCGATGCTCTCCAGGGGGAATTCACCCGGATGATCTACATCCATGTGCCCACACTTTGGTTGGCCTTCCTCGCCTTCGGTGTCACTGCTCTGGGTTCGATTGCGTATCTCATCACCAGAAAGCCGCGTTGGGATCGCCTCGCTGCCTCTTCAGCGGAGATCGGCGTCCTGTTCTCGGTGGTCGGCGTGTTCACCGGAATGGTGTGGGGACAGGCAGTCTGGGGCCAGGCCTGGGATTGGGGAGACGCCCGGCTCGCCACAACCGCCGTCATGATCTTTGTCTATCTCGGCTATCTGGCGCTTCGACATTCCATCGCCGACCCTGAAGTTCGGGCAAAACGGGCTGCAATCCTGGGCGCGATCGCAGTCATCCAGGTGCCTCTTGTCTATTTCTCGGTGAATCTCGTGAGAACCCTCCACCAGACCCAGTCGATCCGACCGGACGGGTCAACAATGCCAACCGAGATCCTGGTGGCGTTGCTGGTCAACGTCGGAGCATTCACACTCTTGTATATCGCTCTGATGATGGCCCGCATGCACGTGGCGGTCCTGGAGGAGATCCGCATCGGCGCCACCGTTGTGGCGGGAGATGCAGTGGCCCCACCGCGACTCTCGGACGTCAAAGATGTCTGATGCGATGATCGTCGCCGGGACCTACGCCGTGGTGTACGGGGCGACCTTCGGTTACGCGGTCTATCTGCATTGGAGACGGAAGCGGGCGGAGCAGTAAATCATGGAGCACCGGAGCCTGGTCCTCTTCGGCATAGGGGGGATCATTGCCCTCATTGTCGCAATGTCTGTGGTCAGCCTCGATAGCAACCTCACCTATTACCTCTATCCGACCGAGGCCGTCGACCAGAAGGCCGATTTCCCTGATGGCGAGGTGTTCCGACTGGCCGGGAGTGTGGTCGGAGGGAGTGTTGCCGAGGACGGCCCCGACCTGTTGTTCCAGGTCACCGATGGAGGCGCAACGATCGATGTGAAACTCGTCGACATCCCACCACCGCTCTTTGACGAAAACGTCCCGGTGCTGTTGGACGGGGCATGGTCGGGGGACGTCTATGTCGCCACGACAGCCCTCATCCAGCACGACGAAAACTACGAAATCCCTGACGAGGGAACGGCCGCGGAAAGCTGATGCTGGGGTTCTTGGGCACTGCGGGCATCGTCGCGGGCCTCGTCGGGTACCTGCTACTGGTAGTTCGCTCTCTCGGGGTTGCCAGAACCGGAACCAGAAAAGGGAGTCTGGCGGCGCCCGTCCAGATCATCCTGGCTGGTTCGGCCATTGCCATGGTTGCACTCGTCCTGGCCCTGGTGGTCGACGACTTCTCGATTTCTTATGTCGCCAATCATCACGCTTCCACGACGCCGTTTCCCTTCAACGTCGCCAGCGCATGGGGGGCGCTCGAAGGCTCCATCGTCCTCTGGGGCCTGGTGCTTTCGATCTTCACCTGGGTGGTTCATCGCAAGTATCAGCAGTCCCCCGACGCCCTCGGGGCGGGCGCCCTGGCTGTGATGGCAGTCGTCGGCATCTTCTTTTTCGGATTGATGATCACCGTCTCCAACCCCTTCGAGGTATGCGTCCTGGCGGGCGAGCGCTCCTGTCTCAGTTCGAGTCCATGGCCGTTTGCAACAACGCAGCCACCCCTCGAAGGCGCTGGCCCCAACCCGCTCCTCCAGAATCATTATTTGATGGCGATACACCCTCCCATCCTCTACGCGGGATACGTCGGGCTGACCGTTCCTTTCGCTTATGCCATCAGTGCTCTTGCCCTCAAAGTCCCGGGGCCGGAATGGCTGTCACGATCGCATCGATCCACCCTCGTCGCCTGGAGTTTCCTCACCGCCGGCATCCTGCTGGGTGGCTGGTGGGCATACGAGGTTCTTTCATGGGGAGGATATTGGGCGTGGGACCCCGTCGAAAACGCTTCCCTCATGCCGTGGCTGGTCGCAACCGCCTTTCTCCACTCTGCAATCGTCCAGCAACGGCGAAACATGTTGCAGGCGTGGAACTTCGTCCTGGTGATCTCGATGTTCTCCCTCACCATCCTCGGGACATTCCTGACCCGATCGGGCACGATCAATTCGGTCCACTCGTTCACCCAATCTGCAATCGGGCCTGCACTCCTCGGGTTCCTCGCCCTGGTACTCGTAGGCTCGTTCTCGCTATTCGCGACCCGCTCTCATCTGGTGAGCTCCGCCCCACGGATGAGATCGCTGGTCAGCCGGGAGGGGGCGTTTCTAGCCAACAACTTGATACTCACTCTTTATGCATTCGTCGTTCTGGTCGGAACAACTTATCCGTTGTTCCTCGAAGCCTTCACGGGCACCCAGGTAGGGGTCGGAGGTCCGTTCTACAACCGACTCGCCCTTCCTCTGACATTCACGTTGCTGCTGGTGATGGGGATAGGCCCGATAACACCATGGGGGTCGGCTGAACCTGCCCTGCTATGGCGGCGACTGCGGCTTCCCCTCATGGCCGCTCTCATTGCCGGCGTGGCCGTAGCACTGGTCATCACGAGGAATGGATGGGTGGTCCTGGCATGCGTGATGGGAACGTTTGTCGTCGGATCGCTGGTTGGGCTCCTGATCGAGCAGGCCCGGGCCCGGGAGAACAAGACGGAGGAGTCGTTGCGACAGGCCATTGCCCATGTTGTCAAAGGTGACAAAGCGTTCTGGGCTGGTCAGCTCAGCCACGTCGGCGTGGTCCTGGTGGCGATCGGCATCGCCTTCGCGTCAAATCTGGCGCTCCACCTCGTCGTGGTCCTCGAACCCGGAGATACCGTGGATTTCGCCGGGTTCGAGCTGGTCTATGAAAGCCCGTTCCAGATCGAGGAGCCGCAGCGCACAGTTCGGGGCGCCAGGATCACAGTATTGCGCGACGGTGAGTTCGTGGCGACCATGGAGCCGACAGCCAACTTTTACGTCAACGATGGCGCTGGAATCGTAACTCCCGATGTCCTCACCCGGCCACGGGGCGACCTCTACCTGAGTCTCCGCAACTTCGATTCGGCTTCGATCACCCTCGCTTTGGACACATCACCACTCATATGGCTCTTGTGGGTGGGTGGGTTGACCGCCGCGGCCGGTGGTTTCCTGGCCCTGGCGTCGAGACGCACGGAACGGAAGTCAACCGATCAACGTCTAACCGCCGATGTCTGAAAAGTCGAAGAATCTGGCCATCGGGGTCGTCGTGGCCACCCTCGCCATTCTCCTTTCATCGCTGGTGATTTCTCAACCTGGCAGTGGTGATCGGGCCCAATTGATCGGCGCGAGCATCAAGTGCCCGGTTTGCCAGGGAGAATCGATCGCAGACTCTCCGGCAAACATGGCAGTTGACATGATGGCACTCGTCGAACAGCGGGTCAGCGAGGGTGCGACCAACCAGGAAATCATCGACGAGCTGCTGGACTCGTTTACCGGTGCGGTCTTACTCGATCCGCCGGCCTCCGGAGCGACGCTACTCCTGTGGATCGTCCCTCTCTTCGCCTTGATCCTGGGTATAGGTGTCATCGTGTGGTGGAAGACCCACCCACCCGATGAACCGGGAGACGAGGTCGCCGCTACCGCGCCCGCCACGAGACGGAGACTGTACGGTGGATTGATTGTGATCGGTGGCATGGCATTGATCATCGGGGCGGCGACATTGTTGATCAAGGACGGGTCCGGGCCTGCTTCAGGTGCCGCCGAGACCGGTGCCGAAAGTCTCACCGGGAACCTCGACGATGTGAGCAACGAGACGATGGAGGCAGTCATCGCGGCGAATCTCGACAACGCCGAGATTGACGGGATGAGACTGGCCCTCGCCGAACGTTACTTCGAGCTGGGCGACTACCGATCTTCGTTTCCGCATTTCCTGGCAGTAGCCCAGAGCCCGATCGCCACCGATGACCAGGCGACCATTGCCCTGGTCCGGTTGGGTTGGATGGCCTACGACGGGAATGGCGAAGTAGACACGGCCACCGAACTCCTCGACCAGGCGTTGGAGATTTCACCGGACTCACCGGTGGCCCTCTATTTCAAGGGCCAGGTGCTCTGGTGTGGCGCCGGCGACACGGCCTCGGCTTCAACCATATTCGAGGAGATCCTGAACCAGCCCGATCTCCCTAACGAAACACGCATCCGGGTCGAAGCCGATCTGGACCTCGCAGGAACCGGGGCGGCCTGCACATGAGCGGGCGCGCTCTCAAGATCGGCGCCTTGACTGTTGCCGCGGTTGCGATCGTGTTCTCGGTGGTACTCGCGAGCAGGTTCGGGCGAGACCCGGGCCTCGTTGAATCACCGCTCCTCGGCCAGCCAGCACCCACATTCGAGTTGGAGATGCTCGACGGTTCAGGCACGTACGACCTGGCAGATCTGAAGGGCTCAATCGTCGTAATCAACTTCTTCGCATCCTGGTGCCTCGAGTGCCGCTCAGAGCATGCCGACCTCGTGGCGACTTCGGAAGCTTTTGCCGATAAGAACGTGCAGTTCGTTCAGATCGGATACCAGGAGAATCCGGCATCAACTCTTGCCTATCTCGACGAAGCGGGCACCTCCCCGTCGACGATCTATCTCCAGGATGAGGAGAGTCGGGCTGCCATCGGGTACGGCGTGTTCGGAATCCCGGAGACGTTCTTTATCGACGAGTCAGGGATCGTCGTTGGAAAAATCATCGGTGAGGCGGACGCGCTGATACTCGGTGCGACACTCGACTCGATCATCGCCGGCGAGACACCCGGCCAACAGAAGACCGGTGACACACAGCAAAGGCCAGACGGCTAGGAATCTTCCTCGGGTGCAGTGTCGGTAGCCGGCACGGAGCCGATGATCTCCAGAGTCACCTCATCGAACAGAACGTTGTCGATCGAGGCGGAGCCGGTCCCGAGGAGAAAAACGTCGAAGAAGCCCAACAGATACTGGTTGATTATCGGAATGATCCGGCCCGCAGGGATGGGGCCCCGCAACCCGAGATCGTCTGCAATAGGCGAAAACAACGGCGTCATCACAAAATCGTTGTGCGCCGTGCCCTCGATACCGACCCAGTAGGCGACATTCTCGCTTCGTTCGGCTATTCCCCGGAGGATGGCGTCGTTCGACTTCTCCTGCCATTCGGCCGAGCGGATATACATCGCAGGGCGTAGCGCAGAGGTGGCCAGAGTTCGATCGTCGAATGGTTCAACCCAGGGGTCCAAACCCAAAACGGCGTCACATCGCTCGTCGAGCAAACAAACCTTGACGGCGGCGCCACCTCCCGTCGAGTGGCCGTAAAGGCCGATCCGGGTCAGGTCCATGCTCTCGACATAGCCCCCGAACACACCACCGACTCCTGCATCGAGGGAATTGAGGATGCTTGTTATGTCGTCGGCATAGACATCGACCAGAGATCGGGTCGCCTCTTCGTAGTCTTCCGCGGAGACCGATTCCTCGTCGGGAAGTGCGGCCGGGTCGGAGTAGACCACTTCTCCATCGGAGAATCGGGTCACCACCGAGCCATATGTGTGATCGGGAGCGATGACGATGTATCCGTTGGACACCAGGGTTTCGATTTGATTCAGGGCGATCGACCGATAGCCCTGCCACCCGTGGCTGTAAACAATCACCGGATATGAGCCCGGGGCGATCGGTGCCGGCAGGAAGGTGTGCGACTTCGTGTATTGCAGGTGGGAGAGAAACCAACCGGGGAATCCGATGCTTCGGGACAACGCCGGGCCTACTACCTCCAAATCGGGATGAATACCTGCGGGCTCGGAAGTGGAGTCTGCTGTCGCCGGATACCAGACCTGGACAACCAGTTCTCTGGAACCTCCCGGGTTTGCCCCGTAGATCTCCTCGCGACTCGAATCGACCAATTCAATGACGGCGGTGCCGATTGACGACGGGCCGGAAGGCAGCGGTAATTCCGGTACCGGCAACAAGAATGGCAACGCCACCGCGAGGGCCACCCCGGCCGTCCCGATAACTCCCCGAAACACCCGATTCGGCCAGGTCAGAGTGCGTTCTAGAAAGACGATGTCACCAATCGCCAGTCCGAGCGAGAGGATATAGAGGGGGATCATCTGGTATCGATAACCCTCTACCTGGAGTTGGGCAATAACCGCAACGAAGAGCAGGCCGGATGCAATGCCGCGCCGGGACCGAACGCCAAAAAGAACGGGCCAGCCGACCGCAAAAAGGGCGGCATAAACAATGAATAGCTCGAAAGGTCTCAACCGAACGAAAGCCTTTCGTGTGGTGGAATCAGCAAGGCGGCACCGCTACCGGAATAGACCGGAATCGGTGAACTTCTAACCCAGCCCAGCCCAGGCATCGGGTACCGGGGTCCCCTGATGGAACGACATGAGCCACCGCCCATCCTTGGCCCGCACCCAGATCGAACTTCGAAAGACTTCCCGACCCGATGTACTGACAGTTCGATAAGTGCACAACATCACTGTCGGGAAAATCTCCCTGGTTTCCCAGTCCTTCACCACAACCGAATTGGGCCGGCCGCGTGACATCTCCCTGACGATCTGAATGAGGTCGTAGCGGCGCCCTCGTGTGCCCACTTCGAGGAAGTCATCGGTCAGCAACTCCATCACCCGTGAGGTGTCACGACGGAAAGCCGGGTCCAGAAGTTGGAGCTCCAGGTTCTTCAACAACTCGTCTGTCGATAGATGGGTAGCCATAGAACCGGCATATTAGAATGGTGGCTAGCTTGAAAGCGCAATCAGGCTGTCGAGGGCCGATCGGATCTCCGCTTCATCCCGCAGACCCGGCCACGATTCCACGACTGTGCCGTCTCCGGCAATCAGGATCGTCACCGGCTGGTAGGGGACGCCGTAGAGGCCAAAGATGTGTTCGTCTTCGTCGAGACCCCACATGACCAGGCCCGCCAGCAAGAGTTCGTTGGCCCGTGCCTCGGTGGCAGCAAACGTCGACTTCCAGGCCGGGGCGACGAAATCAACCTGGTCCGAATACTCAGTGGATAGCTTGTCGATAACGGGCAACTCCCGTCGACAGGTCGGTCACCACTCGGCCCAGAACACCAAATAGACCGGCTTCTCCCCTTCCGAGAGGGTGTAGGTTCCCCCGTCGCCGAGCTCGAGGGTGAAATCCGGTGCGACCTGTCTGCCGGACGTCGTGGTGGTTTCCCCGGGCGCCGTCGAAGACGTGGCGCTCGAACCGTCACTGGTGCTCGGCGAACTGGCGACAGTAGTGGTAGGGCCTGTTGTGTCCGGGCCGGCGGTATCCCCCGGGGTCGAACAAGCCGCGGCGACGAGCACGAAAAGAACAAGCAAAACTTTCTTCATGAATACCCGAGACTAGATGTTCCTGTGTTTATTGCGGATAAAGCCAACCACCGGCAACTCGTATCGGGGTCGGTCTCGAACCGGTACAATCTCTCACCCGTGTCAGAACCGAACCTCTACTTCGCCTATACAGCCCTCCTTGCACCGGAACTGATCTGCTCGGTGGCCCCAGGCGCTCGTTTCATGTTCTCGGCCCACTTTCCCGGAACACGACTCTGCTTTGTCGCGAACGGTGTTGGGGCGGTGCCTTCATTGGAGGAGGACTCCGAACATACGGTCTGGGGCGGCGTGTTTGCTCTTTCCGATACAGACATGGACGCGATTACTTCCACCGAAAAAAAGGAAGGCCGCGAGCCCGGTTGGTCGATGAGGGCCATCGATCGAGAAGGCAACAAGCACGACTGCGTGACTTTCGTCGCATCTCACCCGACGCCGAATGGCGCGACTCGAGAATCAAAACCCAATGCCGCCTACGTCGATCAAATCATTAGAGGGGCCCGCCATTGGAATCTCCCCGCCGGATGGGTGGTCGGCCTCGAAGACCTACTCGATGATCCGGGCCTTCTCTAGTCGCCAGTCTTAGAAACGAGAAGAGGGCGGACCGAGCCCCCGGCCGCCCTCTGTCACACAAATAGAGGCTCTGTTGTCAGCCGACCTGTGCTGAGCTCTTCGATGGCTCCAGCAGCGTGCCGGGCGCCGGGAACAACCGGTACAACCCCCAGGCAACCACACCACCAACCATCGGGAACACGAGGTAAACCCAAACGGTGCTGAGATCACCGGCGATCAAGGCAGGCCCAAACGAGCGCGCCGGGTTCACAGAGCTACCCGAGAACGGGATCGCAGCGATGTGGATGCCGACCAGCGTCAATGCGATGGCGGCAGGAGCATGATTTGCTCCTTTCTTGGTGACGGCGAGGATCACCCAAACAAAGACAGCGGTGAATATCGCCTCGAGGAGGATTGCCGTCGACTGGTCCGTGAAGGTGGTCATGGTGTTAGCCACCGCCTCTGTGTTGAAAGCACCAGCAACGACGACTGACGCCAGGATCGCTCCGGAGAACTGGCCGACCCAGTATCCGATCGAGTCGCTGATGGAAATGCGGCCATCCAACAACATCCCCAACGTCACCGCGGGATTGAAATGAGCACCTGAAATGTGGCCGACAGCCCAGATCCCGGCGAGGAGCGCCAGACCGAAGCCAAATCCGATGATGATCAGTTTCGCAGGGTCGGCGCCGCCATCCAATGACAACACCGCAAGAATCGCCATTGAACCGCCAAAAACGAGGACAAATGTCCCCAATAGTTCAGCAAGGTACTTGTTAATGACCATTTGTTCTCCTACTTGAGCTACGGCTTCGACCGGATAGCGACGACAAAAGTTTCAATCACCGACAGGATATTGCGGGTGGGTGTCGAAACACCGGATTTCGGAGCGGCGGCCACGTATGACTGTCCCCCGAAAGAGCGACTCTCCCCTCAGAGCGACTCTCCCCCCGAAAGAGCGACTCTCCCCCCGAAAGAGCGACTCTCCCCTCAGAGCGTAGCGATGGGGGGAGTACCCGAGGAGTTTTGGCGGAGCCAAAATCTCCAATGTTCTCGGCGGAGCCGAGACGCAGCGCCAGCGAGGGGGAGGGGGACCTAAGACACCAACCAGAGGTTTAGGCGCGATCTTCTCGGTCCCCCACCGGCCATTTCCTACCCGGAATGGCCACCTCCCCCATGCGACGTCGTCTTTGGGGGGGCCCTTGCAATCAAATCTGCGAGCCTGTCTGTAAGCCGGATTCTGTACCTGTGCAAGCACAGACGACGACCATCCATCTCGACGTGTTGTCTCCAACCCGTTCATGCGGCCTACCCGGGATATTCAACGGGCCGCTGATCCCTGCTTGGCCTTGCTCCTGGTGGGGTTTACAAGCCGACCCGGTCACCCGGGTCGCTGGTGGTCTCTTACACCACCGTTTCACCCTTGCCTGTGTCCGAGGACCATCGGCGGTCTGGTTTCTGCTGCACTTTCCGTCGGGTTACCCCGCCTGGGAGTTACCCAGCACCATTGCCCTGTGGAGTCCGGACTTTCCTCACCTCCGCCAGAGCGGAGCCGCGGCCGTCCGACAGACTCGCATGCTCATTCTACGACGCTTTCGCCCGGCTGCGTCCCCCCAGGAAGCCGCCGAGCCCTGCAAGGAGGCTCGACAGGAATGCCATCCATATCACGGTTAGGATCGAGATGTTGGCTTCGGCAAAGCTTGCCAGCCCAACAATCACGGCCGCGAGTGCCAGGCCGACTATCGAGCCATGGAACCAGTTGGAATGGACTGCACCACGCCCCGCTACCCATCCCCCGAAGACGAGGCCCACGACAATTCCGACCAAGAGACCGAGATTGGCGCCATCGTCCACATCCATCACCGACAGCAAACCACCCAGACCGAGAGCGACGATCGTTGCCACCAACCCACCACCGGCGAGTCCGAGCCCCACTGCAGTGACGTTCAGTGCTGCAAGCATCAGGGGAACATAGCCCCACCTTGGTGAAACCAGGAGAACCGGGGATAATTGCCCGATGATTCCGGCGTCAGCAAGCTCAACTGCCAATCCGTGGGGTGACGCCGAGACCCCCTACGCCGAGATAGGAGGGATCGACCATGTCCGGAGACTTGTTGAGACCTTCTACGACATCGTTGAAGCCGAATCCCCCGTGCTCCGCGAAATGCTTCCGTCGGACACCTCGGTATCACGGACCAAGCTATTCGAGTTCATCACCGGCTGGCTAGGTGGCCCTCCGCTCTACATCGAAAAGCGTGGCCATCCCCGCCTTCGCATGCGGCATTTTCCCTTCTCGATCGGTGACTATGAAGCTGCAGAGTGGATGAGATGCATGACTCAGGCTCTCGACGAAACCGGTGTCGCCGACCCGCTACGCGGTTTCCTTATCGAAAAACTTGGCGAATCGGCGCTCCATATGCGCAATCAAACCTGATCCTCATGTGTGGAAGATTCTCGATCACCGGCGACCTCGACTTTTATGCTGAGTACTTCGGGACCGACCGAATCGAAGCCGAAAATCTGGCCCAGAGTTGGAATGTGGCGCCAACCGACCCGGTCTACGTCGTCAACGAGAGGGACAACGAACGCCTCCTCGGGCAGATGAAGTGGGGTCTGGTCCCGCACTGGGCCTCCGACACGAAATCGATCCACATCAACGCTCGGGTTGAGACCGTTGCCACCAACAACACGTTTCGTGACTCATTCAGCAGGAGGCGGTGTTTGATCCCATCCGACGGCTTCTACGAATGGGAGCCACCCGAACGTGGACGCAAACCGCACTGGATCTTCCGGGCTGACGGGCACCCGATGGTGTTCGCAGGAATTTGGGCTACCCGTCAGGACCCCGAGTCCGGAGGTTGGCTCCGCACATGTTCCATCCTCACGACCAGGGCTGTAGGTCCGATAGCGGAGATCCATGACCGGATGCCGGTGACGTTGCCCGGCGATGTCTGGGATCAGTGGCTCGACCGTGATTTCGACGATCCGGAAGCGGCACTCGGACTGATAAGGGAAGTCGACATCGACATGATCATGGAACACCCGGTCTCCTCGCGGGTCAATGCCGTGAGAAATAACGACCCCACCCTACGGGACCCGGTGGAACCAGAAACGCTCTTCTGACGTCGTAACAATGCGGCGTATTTACCCGCGCCGACATTACGATTCCCCAAACCTCAACTCCAATGAAAACTACAGCGCGCCTGATTGCACTTTCTCTCGTCCTTGCCGCCTGTTCGGGCGGCATCTCGACCGAGTCGTCGAATGGGGGATCGTCGACTCCCAACCCGTCTGAACAAACGACGACGTCCGACCCTGGCGCCAGGAGCTGTGTTCGTGACACCGGTGTCGGTGGCTCCGTCTCCACCGGTGCTCCCGCGTCGGACGCCCTCTTTCTGTCCGGGGAGCTATTCGTCTGCGCAGATGAGGTGGTGGTTGCCGACCCCGCCGACATCAACGCACTTGCAGCCGGTGCGCAGCTTGCCGCCGCCTTCAACGGGCCGCTCCTTCTCCCCCACCCCCAACTCGCTGCGGAGATTGGCCGGCTGAAACCCATCCATGTCCACATCATCGGCGATCTCGAAGTAACACTCCCTCCGGGTTCCGACGTCTCCCGTCATTCGATCTCCGACGCCGTAGCCGAAGCGAGTGAAGTTCTCGGAGTCAGCTCCGAGATACGACTCCCGGCAACACCCGACGCGACCACCATCACCGAAACGGTCGCCGCGATCGCGGCAAGGGACCGCGTCGTCCTACCCCAGGTAGCACCGGGTGCTACAACGGCGGGCCCGGCACCCACTTTCGATTCGGAAGTGATTGTCGCCGCTCTGGCCCAGCCATCAGAGGCCAGCAGGGTTTGGTTGGTTGACGCCGCCGACCCGGTGACACTTCTTCTCGCGGCAGGGACCGGGGAAGCGGTTGGTGCTCAGGTGGTTGCGATCGACTCGAGCGACATTCTCGGATATCCGGAAGTGGGCACCGCCCTCGCAGGCAAGGACCCGTCGACGTTCCGCTTCGTCGGATCTGTCCCCGAAACCAGCGATTGGGAACTGTCCGTTCTCCTCAACGGGAAACAACTCCCCGGTGGTGGGTTCTCTATCCTCGGAGATGACCGGCCCAAGCGATATGTCGCGTTCTACGGGCATCCCAACGGATCAGCGCTGGGTGTCCTCGGTGAGCAAGGGCCGCAAGAGACCCTCGACAGGATTGCGCCACTCTTGACCGAGTATGAGGCTGACGGTCATCAGGCCATTCCCACCTTCGAGATCATGGCTTCGGTCGCAGCCGCCGACATCACAGACGACGGTGACTACAGCTTTGAGTGGCCGGTTTCGACATACATCCCGTGGACAGATGTCGCCGCTGAGAACGGCGCCTACGTGATCCTCGACCTGCAGAGCGGGCGCGACGACTTCCTATCCCAGGCCAAGCAATACGAGGAACTCCTTCTCCTCCCCCACGTCGGTCTGGCACTCGACCCGGAGTGGCGTCTGAAACCCGATGAGGTGCATCTCCAGCAGGTCGGGCGCGTTGATGCATCCGAGGTCAACCAGGTTGTCGACTGGCTCGCCGATCTGGTCCGAGACAACGGGCTCCCCCAGAAGATGATCATCGTTCACCAGTTCAGGGAATTCATGATCGAGAATCGCGAGACCTTGAAGCAGCGGCCCGAACTCCAGATGGTTGTCCAAATGGACGGACAGGGCCCGATTCCGACCAAAGACACCACCTGGGCTGCCCTCACCGGTGGCTGGGAGGAACACCACTGGTCCTGGGGGTGGAAGAACTTCTACGACGAGGATTCGCCCACCCCTTCGCCGGAACATACGATGGGGAAGGTTCCCACCCCGATATTCGTTAGCTATCAGTAGGGTTCCCGACCACCCCGAGGAGAGTTCACGCCATGACCAAGTTTGCATACTTTTGTGGGCATGAGCAGTGGCAACCCGAGGAGCTGGTCGAACATGCAGTGCTCGCCGAGGCTGCCGGATTCGACATGGTGGTGGTTTCCGAGCACTTTCACCCCTGGGTGGATGACCGTTCCGCTTCGGGCTTCGCGTTCGCAACGATCGGTGCGATGGCGGCAAGAACTTCGACCCTCGAGTTTGCCACCGGGGTTACCACTCCCCTGTTCCGCTATCACCCCGCTGTCGTGGCGCAAGCCGCGGCCACCCTCGACCGCCTTTCCGGGGGCCGGTTCACGCTGGGGGTCGGGACGGGCGAGAACATCAATGAGGGTCCACTCGGATATGAATTCCCCGCCTATGCGGAGCGAAATGCCCGGATGTCGGAATCACTCGAAATCATGAGGCGGCTCCTCGATGGAGAAAAGGTCACCTACGACGGCCATTACTACACCACCGACCGGGCCAAGCTCTACTCCCCCCCATTTGGGCCGGTGCCGATCCTCATGGCTGCCGGTGGGCCCAAGTCCGCAACCCTCGCCGGAGAGAAGGCGCAGGGCGTAGTCACATCGGTCAAGGATCCGTCCGAGACGATGGACAACGTGATCGGCCCGCTTCGTGCTGCGGCGGGCAGCAAGCCCACAACGGTGCTCGCAACCCGCTGGTCCCTTTTTGCCGCAGACGAAGAAGAGGCGTGGGAGGCACTTTTCTCATGGCGCGGTCTTCGTGCCCCGGGCCGACTGGAGGCAGTAGACCCCGCCACTCTCCGCGAACGAGCGGATCAACTCCCACGGAACGAAGTCCTGGACAGATACACGCTCGTGCACGACGCAACGGCAATTGTTGAGGCCTACAAGCCGCTGGTGGCCGATATCGAAGCCGACATCGTCACCTTCCAGATGGCTTCCCTCGACCAGCCGTCTCTGATCGAACTGCTCGGGAAGGAAGTGCTACCCGCACTTCGCACACTCAATTGATCCGGGTAATCAATTCGATCAATTGCAGGATGTCCTGAACGATATTGGGCGCCAGACCCGGAGTTTGCGCAGCCATATGCAATGCCGGCACCTGTTCCCGCAGTTCGCCGAGAATGTAAACGGCATCCGGATCACTCGACTCGAACAGTCGCTCCACCGGTGCATAGAGGCGGCCGGCCAGCGAAGGCCCGAATGTCGCGAAAATATCGATGCGATGTCCCTCGAGGTCCCGGGTGGTGAAAGTTCGCTCGACTTCGCCCCCGCTCACCGTGACCACTGTGAATGCGACATCCTCCACGGCGGCAGGCGACGACCCGGTGACTGCCGGAGCCTCGAGCAACGCTGGTTCGACAGTCTGGGCGAACCCGGACCAGAAGTTGTTTGCGATCGTCTCATCACCGTCACGCAGACCATTTGCGACATCCTCGACGGTTGCACCTTCCGCCAACGAGGCGAGTGCCGCCTGACCGGGGATGGTCAGCGGTACCGCTGCGGAGAATTCTCCAGAGCTCAGATGGCTGAGAAGCTCGGTGACGGCCTCCTCGGCGGAGTCGGCCCCCGACCCGAATCCATCGGCAGGGTCGGCGCCACGGTCTCCCGAGCACGACACCAGGACGAGCGCGGCCAGCACTAAGAAGTTTGTCAGATGTTTGCTGGAAAAGCTCCTAGGCATTGTCACCTACAAACCCGGGGAGTCGACCGGTTTCCATGGTTCCCTTCCTCCTTTCCGGGACGTTGAGGCCCTGAGCGAACCAAAGCCAAATCAAGTACGACAATCCGATCATCTCCAAAACCCAGCGCCACGGGTCATTGAGCGCCCGCTCCCAGGCGAGGGGCCAGTAAGGCGACTGTCCGGGTGGTATCTCCCAGCCGAAAAAGGGCCAGAGAAAGACATCGGGCTCCGTCCACATTCCGTCGAGCAGGAGGTGGAACAGCCAGGCCACGCCGACCGCCATGAAGGCGCGCCGTTGTCTCCCCCGACGGGTGGCGATGAGAACTGCGGACATATAGATGGACGGAAGGAGCAGCGAATGCGCCCAGAGTTCCCCGGTGGCATACCGACCCTCGAGAAAGACCGTTCCGATCGGCATATCGATGAGGTCAGCGATGACGGCACCGAAAAGCAGAAACCGCATATCGACCTTAGGATCACGAAACACCCAACGAAACAACCAGGTAATGGCCCCGAGGCGCCAAAAGAGCATTAGCTAGGCGACGAGTATCCGCCGGCAGTGAACACACCGGGGCGTCTCGACACTGAACGTCTGATCGCGCTCCGCTGGCGAAAGGGCCATGTTGCAACCCCCGCAAACTCCACCCTCAAAACGGCCGACGGCGATCCCCTCTTTCATCGGACGCAGCTGCTCGTATAGTTCCATCAGGTCTGCCGGCACCGGGACGACTGCTTCCTTCTTACGTTCCTCCTTGCGGGCAAGCTCGGCGTCGATCTGTTTCCATTGCTCCTGGATTGCAGATTCCAGCTCCGCCTTCGTCGCACCGAAGTCGGCAATTCGCTTTTCGAGGTCTCGCACGGCTTCCCGCACCGGGTCCACGGTGTCGAGCAGACGGAGCACCTTCTCCTCCATGGCCTCCCGTTGGCCCCGCAAGCTCTCCACTTCCAACCGCATGTGCTCGGTCTCCCGGCCGCTCATCCCACCGGCGAATAACCGGGTTTCGTGCTCTTTGAGCTTTGCTTCCAGAATCTCAAGCTCACCTTCCGACTTGTCGAAGTCCAATTCCAGCTCGCGCAGGGAGGCGGAGGCGACATCCAGCTCGCTTTGGAGGGATCCGATCTGTTCGTGGGTGGCTTTGTATTCGGCCAGCTCCGGGAGATTTTGACGTTGATGTAGGAGACGGTCGATCTCAAGATCGAGATCCTGGACATCGAGGAGGTCGGCGAGGCTAGTTAATTCCATCGGTAGCGAAGGCTAGTGGTGTGTCGCTGAAACATTCTCAGCCCCATGTCTCGGGATCGATATCGGTGAGGTCGACCACTTCGACGTCCGGAATTGTCGCCGCCAGAGCAACAAGTGCAGCCATCCCAGGCCGCTCGGTCGCCACATGCCCCGGGTCGACGACGGCCAGCCCGCGATCGAGAGCCCGGACAACCCGATGGTGGGCGACATCCCCGGTCACGATCGCGTCAGCTCTCCCGACGGCCAGGTCGATTAAGTCGGCCCCGGAACCGGGAACGACAGCGACTCGCGCAAGGATCCGGTCGCGATCGCCGGAAACCCGCAGACCTGCGATTCCGAAAGCATCTGTCGTCATCGCTTCGAGAACGTCTAGAGAATGCCCGAAATCTCCGATCCGCCCGATCGCCGGGACCCCGCCGGCCTCATCTTCACCAAAAGGCTCGACGTCAAACAGGTTGAATACCGCGGCCAGAGCATCGGCAGTTCCCCCGGGAGCGGCGTCAAAATCGGTGTGAACGACCTGCAGCGCAACTGATCCCCGGATCAACCGGTGGGCCCGCGCTTCGGGTGATCGGCCTCCGATGATCCGATTGGTCGGCGCGAACAACAAAGGGTGATAGGTAATGAGAAGGTCGACTGGGGCGCTGATCGCCGCCGCCACCACTTCCTCTGTTACCTCATGGCACACACCAACCCGGGAAACCCGATCGTCCGGGTCTCCCAGTTGTAGGCCAACCGGGTCCCAGGACGGCGCCAGTTCGGGTCGGGTACGTTCGGCCAGATGGGCCACCAGGTCGTTCAGTTTGATCACCATCGGCAGGGTACATCCCCGAAAACTTTGAATACGATCCACTCATGCACTTAGACCGGGCCATGTCATGGGGTCCACCTCCCGACTGGCTGGCGGTGGATGTCATCGATTCGCATACCGGTGGCGAGCCATTCCGTCTGGTTGTCGGTGGTCTCCCCGAAATCCCCGGGGAGACCGTCCTGGAGATGCGCCGTTTTGCCAGAGAAAATCTCGATTGGCTCCGGAGGGCTTTGATGCTGGAACCGCGGGGCCATGCCGACATGTACGGCGGATGGCTCGGTGCACCGGTCAGCCCCGATTCCGACCTATCGGTGCTATTTCTCCACAACGAGGGATTCTCGACGATGTGCGGCCACGGGATCATCGCTCTGAGCAAGATCGTCCTCGACACCGGGATTCTTCCCATCAACGGGAATGCAACCATCCTCAGGATTGACACGCCCGCCGGCCAGATCGTGAGCAATTCAACGACCGTTGCCGGCCGGGTTGGCGAGGTCAGGTTCACAAATGTGCCCTCTTTCGTAGACAGCCTCGACAACGTCGTGTTTGTGGAATCACTCGGTCACGTGCGTTACGACCTCGCGTTCGGTGGCGCTTATTACGCCTACGTCGATGCGCCCGCTCTCGGAATAGTCTGGCCGCCTGCTCGTTTGTCTGAGTTGATCGATGCAGGTCGATTGATCAAGAAAGCAATCGAAGACGACCGGCCGATCATTCATCCCGAGCAGGCCGAACTCGGATTCCTCTACGGGGTGATCTTCACAGGGCATCCGCTCGACCCATCAAATGACTATCGGAATGTATGCGTTTTCGCAGACGGGGAAGTCGACCGCTCCCCTACCGGCACCGGAGTCAGCGGTCGAATCGCAATCGACGCCGCACGGGGTGGCTTCAGGGCCGACGAAGTCATGAGAATCGAAAGCGTGGTCGGAAGCGTTTTTGAGGCCAGCTACAAGGAAACGACCACGATCGGTGGGTATCAGGCTGTAGTGCCTGTGATTGGTGGGACGGCCTCGATCACCGGTAGGTCAACCTATTGGATCGACCCCGAAGACCAACTCGGTGCAGGTTTCCTCATCCGTTGACAACATCTTTGTTGACCTGACTTACGGTGCGCGACGCGAGGTAGGTTGTGATCGGGACTGCCGCTATCAGCCCCATGGAACCAACCAACGTCCTCACGATCTCGACGGCGATCACTTCCGAACTGACTACGAATCCCATGCTCTGACTGGAAAGACTAAAGAGGATGAGCAAGGGCAAAGCGGCGCCGGCATAAGCCAGAAGAAGTGTGTTGACAGTTGAGGCTATGTGGTCTCGCCCGACCCTCAATCCAGAACCAAACAGCTCATGACTCGTCAATTCGGAATTCGCACGGTAGACCTCCCACACGGCCGATCCCTGGGTAACCGTCACATCGTCCAGTGCCCCAATGGAGCCCAAAACGATGCCTGCCAATAGAAGACCACTGAGGTTGATCCCCGGGATGAGCGTCAGGAAAAACGACTCCTCATCAGCCAGTCCGGTGAATTCGGCGCCATAGAGCACCGCCCATGAGAGAAGAGTCGTCAGTGCGAGCGCGCTAAAGGCGCCAATTGCAGCCACATGCGTCAGCGGGTTCGGTCCGTGAGTCACATACAGAGAAATCAACGCAATTGCGCCGCCACCGACCAAGGCGACCAACACGGCGTCCCGCCCGGCCACGATGCTCGGAATTATGAACATGATAAGGACCAAGACGCTTGCCGCCAGGCCGAACAGCGCCGACAACCCGCGCCATTTGCCCAGGCCAACAACGGCCAGTGCAAATATGGCTGCAACTACGAAAAGCAGGACCCGACGGTCACGATCAGCGTACTGATAAGACAGCGTCCCATCCTCGAATTCACTGACGCTGATATAGACCCTGTCGTCCGTGACCAACACGGGCGCTCCGACGTCGCTAGAGAATTCCTGAACGAAGGTCTGGTCCTGTCCTTCTAGAACGAAAGCGAACTCGACAACCGTGCAAGGAAGGTCGGGCAAGAAAGAGCACGGCTCATCGGTCGATCGGACAACCGAGGCCGGAACCGTCAAATCGGCGAAACCTACCGCTGTCAGGTCGATATCAACTGTCTCTTTCGGAACGAGCCAAATGAGGCCTACCCCGACGAAGATCGAGATAACCAAAACCAGCCCGGCTTGCCATGAGATCTTCGGAGGGCGACGTCGATCCGGACCGGTCAGGATCGCGAAATCATCCTCGAGCGAAGTCATCCCCCGACGATGTCAGTGTCTACTTGGCGCAGCATTACCTGGAAAGCGCCATATCGATATCGCGCTCCTCGACCCGGCCATCGGCATGTCGGGCAAAGCGGCCCTGGGTTCTCGGGTGGACTGGGGAGGCACCCTGCCAGGGCCACCCACCATATTGAGTGCTGTGATAATCCAGCACGGCCTGGCGGAGCTCCTCCGGTGAATTCATCACAAACGGGCCCATCTGGAACACCGGCGCGTCGATGGGGCGGCCCTGGAGGAGCAGGAACTCGGCAGGTCCGCCCCTGTTCTCGATAACGGCAGACAACGAGGAGTCGAGACGGACCCCTTCCTTCTCGTCAACCGGCGTGGCGCTGACTGAGACGCCATCGCCGAGGAAACAGTGCAACATCCGGTTGAGTCCGGCGGGGGCGGCTGGGAGTTCCCACGTGGCATCAGGATCGAGACGTATCAACCAGATTGCGAGATCGGACTGCGATTGTGAAGCCCACGAATCTGGTGGGGCGGGGGGCGCTACAAACCCTTCCAATTGTCCGGCGATGACGTCGACGCTTACCCCGGGTGCGGGCACGACTGTGGGGATTTCCTCGTTCCACAACATGGCAAAGTGGGCAGGGACCATCTTCGATTTCGGGGGGAGGTTGAGCCATATCTGGAAGAGTTCCAGGGTGTTTGGCGTCTCCTCGTTGATGAGGGGAAACATCTCCGAGTGCATTACCCCTCCCCCGGTGGTCAGCCATTGAACGTCGCCGCCGCCATACCGCCCCGTGGCACCGAGAGAGTCTGAATGGTCGACATATCCCTGGCGCACCACGGTGACGGTCTCGAAACCCCTATGGGGGTGTCGGGGAAACCCGGGAACGGTATCTCCGTGGTACATACTCCAGCCGTCCCGATACGAGAAGTCGGAGCCGATCATGCGGCCGTGGAGAGAGGAAGCCGGGCCCATCACATCGTTGCCGGCCGGGTATCGGTCGAGATGATGGACAGTCATGATGAAGGGATCGAGACCTTGCCATGGCATACCCAGTTCCATAATGTCGAGAATCGCCGAGCTCACGGCTCCAGCTTACGCTGGATCGGGGTATGTCTTGCCCGCGTGGGGCTGTCACCCGACTCCGGTTGATATGCGTCTGTATGGGTAGGAATGACACTGCCCGCAACTGAACTCGAACCAAAAGGTCCCGCCCCTTCTCCTCCGAAGGACGGTGATCTGCCTTTCCGAGTATCGGTATGGGCGATGATCGCCATCCTCATATTGAGGTCACCGGCAAATCTCATCGTTCTCGGTTGGTTCACCGAGACCTATCGGGATACCGAAGCCGCGTCGGAGGTATCACATCGGTTCCATGAGGTGGCATTCGGAATCTTCTTCACCCTGGCTCTGGTCGGCGCAATATCCCAACTGCTGGACGCCAAACGAAACCTGGCCGGATTGGCGCAGTTGACCATTTCGCTCGTGACTCTCGCGGTCGTCGTGACCTGGACTCTCGGTATTGACTACTGGCTCTTCCTGTTTCTCGTCCCGCTCGGGGGGATCCTTTGGTTCCATGGCCCGATTCGACCGATAAGAGACGGCCCTACACGTCTTTGGGCCGTCTTCTTGTTGGCCCTGGCGACACCGGCTTTTCTCAACGAGATCGTCAACAATGCCACCCGGGCAGTTGAGGGTGCCCAGAATCACACCACTCATTGGTCGGTAATGGCCGCTTTCTACGTAGTCCTCCTTTCTCTCGGGTTGGTCTGCGCGATCCGAATGCGGGGATTTCGCCTCGTTGGATGGAGTTTGGGACTCGCCTCCATTGTTTTCGGCGCTGCCGCGTTTGCCTTCCCGTTTGATGCTTCGTCCCACCGTCAGGAGTTTGCAGTCTTTCTGATCATTTGGGGCTCGGTATGGATCATCGGCACCGCCTTTTCCGGGCCGACCAAGGAACGCTCCCGACTCCGCAAAGCTCTGGTCATCACTGCATCGGTGATCGCTATTCCCTTTGTCCTCATGGTCTCGGTGATCTTCGTTCCCGCTATCGATGCTCCGCCGAACATTCCCCATCGCCCCAATCCGAACGTGCCCGCGATGACAGCGATGGATGTTGACCGCAACACATGCCTGGAATGTCACGCCGCCGGCGTGGTGGGCGCGCCATTGATCCCACACGAATCCTCCAGAACATGTGGCGATGAGGAACCATGTTGGGGTGGAAGGACAGACTGCGCCGGGTGTCATCGCATCGACCCGGCCCTGGGCGGCCCGACCGAGCAGATATTCGCCGGTCTCCCACAACCCTTCGTTCACCTGATGCCGAATGTATCGGCCGGCGTTCAGCCGTTGAGTACTTCTGAATTGAGAGCCCTAGCCGACCTGGGGAGCGAGCAATGACCTCGACGCCGTCCAGGGGACTCCCTCGCTGGGCCGGCATCGCGGGAGTTCTGATTGTCGGACTGGCATCCGTCGCCTCACTGGTCGTCCTGGGAGATTCCGATACGCCCGGGTTGATAGTTCAGGGACCGGCGGCCGTCGACCCCGAACTCGAACAGGAGTTGTCCGTCCTATTCGATCCGACCGCCATTGCAACAATTCAGCGCATCCTCCACGGCCTCGGGATCTTTGTATTCCTTGCCCTGGCTCTCTTCGTCGTCTTGAAGAAGGGCACCAATCGCATGGCCAACCTCGCTGGCCTAACCCTGGCCACGCTCGGGGCGAGCCTTTTCGCCCCGTTGGCGGAACTACCGGGCGGCGAATGGACCGCCAGAATCATCGGCTCCGTGACGCCTGAGTACCTCCCCGGGTTCTGGAGCTCGCTCGCCGGACTCAGCCTGCTCGCGTTCCTCGGGACTTTTCCCGACAGAAAGTGGACGCCGTCATGGACCCGCTGGCCTCCGCTCCTCGCGGCCTTCGTGGGAATCACCTCACTTGTCTGGCCGGCTTCGTTTCTCGACCCGGCGACGTGGCCTTTTGCTCTCCTCATCACCTGGTTGGTTGGTATCCCGATCGGCGCCCTCGTCGCCCAGTCGATCCGGGCTCGCTCAACCCCTCTGACCTCGGCAAACCGTCCGGTAGTCGTTTCCTTAGCGGTGGTCATCCTCGCCTTCTTGCTGTTGTGGGCGACCCAGCCAGAGCTGACCCCCGGTGCATTCGACCTGGTCGTGGTCACACCCCGCTTGAGCGCCGTTTACGCGGTCAATATTCTCGCGATTCTGACCGTCGCGGTATTTCTCTTCCCGGTATCGGTGACATTCTCAATTGTTCGATACCGCCTCTTCGACGTCGACCTCCTGGTCAACCGGGCCATCGTCTACACGATCGTGACTGCGATCGTTGGAGGGTCATTTTTTGCTATCGCCTTTGTCGTCGCCCTTTTCGCCAATGTCCCACTCGGGATCGCTCTTGACGGACGGCTGGCGGGGCCGGCCGGTGTGGCATTGGGGGTCTTCGTCGTACTCGTGTTCCAGCCGTTGAGAAGACGCGTCCAACGAGGAGTCGACCGTCGTTTCTACCGCGAGCGCTACGACGCCCAGCAGGTGATCGACGGGTTTGCCGGACAGATGACGAGGCTGGTGAGCCCCGAACAGCTCGAATCCGGGCTGACGCACGTGGTCGACCAAGCCGTTCATCCCAAGAGCGTTCGACTTCACACTGCGCCGTTCTCCACGGAGACCGAACAGGCCTTATCTACGGGTAGCGCAATCGACAAGTCGGAACTCCCACCACTAGTTGGGGACTCGAGGATCGACCGCAGCAGCGAGGGAGTCGTGGTGCCGCTCCTCGCGGGAGGGTCTCTCACCGGCGTCCTCGAGTTGGGGAAACGCTCTTCCGGGACGGCCTATTCGAAACTCGATCTCGACCTGCTCGACCGATTGGCCAAGACCGCAGGCCCTGCACTGCAGCTGGCCCATGAGGTCCAGATCCGGGAGCAGAACGCCAAAGACCAACAACGCGCGGCTAACGAGCTCGACCTGGCACGCAAGATCCAGCAGGGCCTTCTGCCCAAGTCCTATCCGGAATTGCCCGGATGGCGATTCAACGCCTTCTACCAGCCGGCGCGTGAAGTCGGAGGCGACTTCTATGACTGGTTCACTCTCCCTGACGGCCGACTTGGCATCGTCATCGGCGATGTGAGCGACAAAGGAATTCCAGCGGCCCTGGTAATGGCGACCTGCCGTACCTTGCTGCGATCTGCAGCCGACGCCGGATCGTCGCCGGGCCGATTACTCGCAGACGTCAACAACCGGCTCCAACCAGACATACCATCCGGAATGTTTGTTACCTGCCTGGTGGCATTTCTCGACCCCGAGTCGGGGGCGATCTCCATGGCAAATGCGGGCCACAACCTCCCATACGTGTGTCATGAGAACGAGGTTGCAGAACTCATGGTCCGAGGGATGCCCCTCGGTTTGATGCCGGAGATGAAATACGAGGAAATCGACACCCAACTCGATTGGGATGGAGTGATGGTGCTCACCAGCGATGGCCTGGCCGAGTCTCACTGCGATGGGGAGATGTTCGGAACTGGACGGGTCCAGGACTCTTTGAAGGGACAAATCGCCGATCCACTGTCGGCGGCACTAGACACCCACCGCCAGTTCGTAGGGGAAGACTGGGACCAGGAAGACGACATGACGGTGGTGACGGTTGGTCGAAGCGGGGTGACACCGCCGGGCGACTCCGGCGCGGTCACGGGGCTTGCCGACGATCTCCTGGTTTCGCACAAGGGTTGACAAAACGGGCGAACCGCCGGGTCGTAGGTTCTGGTTTCCACAACAGCTTCCGCGGGTAGCTCTACATGGTGCCGTATGGATATCTGATTGTCGTCATTTTCATCGAAGTAGGGGCTCTTATCGCCCTGTCACCCCCGCCCAAACGCGGCCGACTCGGAGCGGTCGCCTTTCGCGTCGGGGTCGGATTCAACGAATTACCCGGACCAGCACTGTTATTCCTCATCGGATCGACGGTCTTCGCTTTTGCCCGGGGTGACATCAAATCACCGGCGGCCTGGGGCGTCGTTGGTGCTGCCGGCCTATCGGCTGTCCTTTTGTGCATCATCCTCTGGCGCGGGCTGGAGACACCCATTGCCGTTGAGCGAGCACTGACACGTGGCCTCGGCGCAACGAACGGACACTTCAAAAAGGAGCGAGAACACCGAGCCCATTACTGGCTAGGACTGTTGCAATCCGTGTTTGTCCCGTTCTTGTTGCGTCGTACCGATGTGGAGCGGACAAGGGATGTGAGTTATGGACCGGAAGGCACCAGAAACCTGCTCGACGTATATCGGAAAGATTCCCCTACCGCCGGGGCCCCGATTCTGATCTACTGGCACGGAGGTGGCTATTACAGCGGGGTGAAAAACCTGGCCGCCCTGCCTCTGCTCTACCGCATGGCTGGCCGTGGATGGGTCTGTTTCAGTGCGAACTACAGACTCCGGCCGGTGGCCCGCTTTGAAGATCACATGATCGACGCCAAGCGGGCGATCGCTTGGGTACGCCAGCAAGCCCGGGATTACGGCGCCGATCCCGACCGACTGATCGTATCCGGCAGTTCCGCCGGCGGGCATCTCGCCTCGATCTCCGCATTGACGCCTAATGACCCGCGATTTCAGCCGGGTTTTGAGAACGAAAGAACTGACGTTGCCGCTGCGATATCTCTCGGTGGGTATTACGGCGACTACTACGGAACTGGAAATGACGGCCAGACGTACACCTCGCCGCTCGATTACGACACCTCAGACGCACCACCCTTTTTCATAGCTCACGGCAACCGGGACACGCTGGTCCCCATCTCCCACGCACGACAACTGGTGGCACATCTTCGGTCCGGGTCTCGCAATCCGGTGGTCTACGCCGAGTTGCCATATGGCCAGCACTCCTTCGACCTGTTCCGCTCACCACGATTCGAGGCGGTTATCGACGGGATCGAAGGTTTTACCGATTGGCTTCTTCGGAGCGAGAACTCTGAGTCGCGTTCTCAGTGACAACTCCCCCGACGATAAGGGCTCCAAGAGTCCCATCCATAGGAGTCGAGGATCGCAGCTGCAATCTCCAGATTGACGATCGGATCCTGGAGTTCCGCCACCGTGTGGCCAAATACCGGGGCCCAGGACGGCATCACCTGCATCAGCCCTGAGGCGCCTGAGGTGGCGTTGACCGCCGAGGGATCTCCCCCGCTTTCCAGGTCCATGAGGCACAACACCCGCTCGACGTCGTCCGGTCGGAAATAGATGCCAACCAGTGGTGCCCAACGCGAGGACAAGTGGTTGTGAGCCGAGTGATCGCCTGAGCACAAGCCAAGTTCCAAGATCAGTGCGTTGAACTCATCCAACCAGGCCGCGTCCACCCCGCGGCGATCTTCGTGACTGAGGAGCTCGCCCATCTCAGCCCACGTTTGCTCGCAGCCTCGAGGCTCTGCCTCCATGGCTACGGCTGGACCGGCGAAGCTCCCGCCGACCAGGACGACGGCAAGGACGACGCGAAGTAATAGAGAAAACAAGGAATTCATTGGGGTGCCCACCCTTCGAGAGTTGAATTTGCAAGGTTATAGAAGGCCCCGGCCTATCGGTAGACCGAGGCGACGATCTTGTCGCCCGACCAACGGGCTATAGAGTCGCCGACACCAAGGAGGAATCGTGACCAAATTTGTCGTAGATGTCACTGCAATTCGCCACCTCGTTGCCAACGGTCTTCAGATCGACGAGCAACACGAGTTGCTCGCGCCGACACTTTTCCGATCCCAGGTGCTTTCAAACCTCCACGAGTCAGTCCAGAGCGGGGAGATGTCCGCGGAAGCAGGACGACAACAGCTCGAGCAGATCTGGAAGATCAAGATTCGTTTGCTCGGTGACGCGGTTCTCCGTGGCCTGGCGTGGGACATTGCCAGTGACATGGGGTGGTCTTCGACATACGAGGCCGAGTACATCGCCCTCACCAAACTCCAGGCTGACGCGTTCGTCACGATGGATATTCAACTGGCGCGTCGTGCCCGGAGTTTGGTCAGGGTGGCTCCGATCGATGATCTGATCGAGAAAAGTTAGGTCGAGATGATTGCCGACCACCGGACGCGATTTATCTGAGCGCTGTGTTTTTTTCGGCGGCGAGGCGGCCGAGCGTGGTGAATCCCATGCGACTCATCTGCGGGTTGCTGGACCTGTAGTACCAAACGACACCCATCGCCTGTTGGGACGCCCAAGCCTTGCCGCGCTCCCAGTCGAGGGTTTCACAACCAAGGTGGTCGCGGAATAGTTGTCGAGGAGCAGAATCGAGCATGTGCCAAGCGCCAACGAGATCGAGGGACGGGTCAGCAGGCCCCAGTCCCCCGACGTCGAGCACCCCGGCAAGGCGTCCTTTGCTCACGAGAAGGTTTCCCGGGACGAGGTCGCCATGGGTCATGGCATCTGAGGATTCCCTGGGCAATTCACGAAAGTAGGCCCACATTTCCCGAAGGCGAGACACATCGAGCGGGGGTTGGATGTTGCTCAAACAGATGTCAATCCACTCGTCGTGTGATTGCAGATCGCCTCCTCGACCTTCACCGGCGAAGACCCGATCTCCGACCTCGATGGCCGCCACTTCGTCAACGAAGGTGGCTAGATCACGGGCGAAGTCAAACGAGTCAGACTGATCCTGCCTGCTCACAGTGACACCAGCCAACCAGGTCTGAACGGCCCAGGGCAAGGGATACCCGGAGCCCGGCTCTCCGATGGCGACGGGCTCGGGAACGCGAAATTGAGTGTGATCGCCAAGTTCTCGTGCCGCCCGTGCCTCGTTCTGCAGCCAGGCGCGCACCTCATCGACGTCACCGGTCTGGAGCGGGAATCGCCCCACCAGATTGTCTCCGATCCGGAAAATCGCGTTGACCGTCCCCTCCGAGTCAACGGAGGTCACCGGAAGCGTCGCCCACTCGGCGAACTGATCGCATATGAGGGCTGTGACTATTTCGACGGTCACTTCCAGCTGATCCTCGTGCATTGGCATTGAAGAAAGGTTGCCAGTCAGTTCACCGCAACCCGAATTGGAGTGTTCATCGGAAGATGACCCGGGGAAGTTAGACGATGGTCGGGGGTGGTCGGCCGCTGGTGGTGTAGGTGTGTCCGAGTCGGCTGGTCCACTGGTAGTCACCGCCGGGTGATTCACCGGTTTCCTCCCCTGCTAGGGGAGGTGGCCCGAGCGGAGCTCGGGTCGGAGGGGTTGTCCGAGCCCTCCAGAAACCGTGCACCCGGCTTCAGTGGTTCCGTGGGACCCCCTTCGAGACCGGCCCCCTTCGGGGTCCGGTCCCACTTCCCCAGTACCGGGGGAAGAACCGGGTCAATACGAAGAGCAGCTATCCCTGAAACGGAAAAGATTGGGGGGGTATCAGATGCGGTGCCGCGAGACTTCAGCCCAGGGTCTGCTGGAGTTGCCTCACAATCGGCCACGCGCCGTCGGAGGTGTTCGAGACCACCGTCCATGTCATCCCACTGGTTGGATCGTGGGAACTGGTGAACGACACTCCGGCATCGGCACCGACGAGTCTCACGATCGGGCCAGTCTCGGCAAGCCAGAACCCGAGGCCATAGCGTGCCTCTTCCTCGGGAGCATCACTGTGAGGTCGCGTCATCTCGCCGACCCGATCTGTGGAAACAATCCGACCGGTGAATAACGACTCCCAGAAGGTGTGCATATCAGCAACGGTGGTGTAGATCCCACCATCGCCGTTGCCGCGGACCGGGAGGTGGAGGACATTGATCTTCAAACCTTCGGTGTCCAGGTAGCCGAGGGCCATCCGACCAGATGGTTCGTCTGATCGGAGAAACCCGGTATCGACCATCCCCGCCGGGCCGAGAACCCGATCAACGATCAGGTCGTGGTACGGGGTGCCACTGGCGCGCTCGGCGATCAAAGCCAGCACCATGTAGCCCCCGTTGCAATAGGAGAACTTCTCCCCTGCCTTGAATTTGGTCGGGTAGCCCGCCAGTTCAGCGAGGAAAGCCTCGGTATTGGCCAGTCCGTGCACAGGCGAGACCATGACATAGTCGTCCGAAGAGAGCTCCTCGTTGTCTTCATCGATGTAGTCGCCGATGCCAGAGCGATGCCCGAGAAGATGCTCGACCGTGACATCGTCAGCGATCAACGGGAGATCGTCACCCAGCACCGACCGGGCCGTTGTGTTCAATGAAAGCACTCCATCGTCGATCAGACTCACGACTGCCAGGGCGGTGAATCCCTTGCCTGCACTCGCCACGGCGAATTGAGTGTCCACCGTGTTTGGCACCTCGAACCCTCGATGAGCAAAACCGAATGCTTCGACGAACCGTGGGGCGTCTGCCCGGTCGACGCCGATCACACCGGAAAACCCGGTTTCGGCGGCAACGCGACGGACTGATTCAATTGCATCGGACATATATTCATCGTATGACGGGTTTGAGACGAAATGCGTCGTCATTAACGGAAAGGCGGTGTGTTCTGGTCCTGCTCAGAATCAACTGCCACCGACTCGAACGCCGAGCTACTTACTCCGGCTCAACCTGAAGATGGGGATTTCACGGTCGGTCTTCTCTAGATAGCGACCGTAGCCAGGGGCGAGTTCCACAACCTCATCCCATACAGCCTGACGCTCGCCGCCTGAGAGCATTTGAGCGTCAACTGCCGATTCGCCGTCACCTCGATCGAGTGATACCTCGTCTGGGTTGTTAGCCAGGTTATGCGCCCACCCGGGGTGACTTGCAGATCCTCCGTTCGAAGCGACGACGTACCCCGACCTGTTGGTCTCTCCTTCGTCGAACCAGCTAAGGACGGTTTCACGGCGTTTCCCGGTCCGCGCTCCAACAGTGTTCAGTACGACGAGAGGCCGCCCCTGCATCTTCATCCCGAAACGCACCATCAACTTCGCCGACCAGCCCATAGATTTCATCATCCATCGCACCGGCTTCGGGGTCGTCGCTCCGTAGGTACCACGAGGCGGTAATTCGATCATAAGTGCACCCTACCCCTTCCCGGCGACCCGGTTCTTCGGACGCTGCTCCGAATCGGTACCGCAGATAATGTCGAGGTGTGACCGCAAACGACCTATGGGATTCCTGTTCGACTGTTCTTCACACAATGCGTTGTGTCGGGTCGGTGAGTGCCGGGAGGTTGTCGATTTTATCCGACCTCCCTGAAGCCGAAGTGGAAACATGCTTGGCCCTGCTGGCCGGGGAGCAATTCGCCGTTCTCGACCCAGGGCCATTCGGCGGGTGGGGCATTACTGATTCCGGGCGTTCCCCAGACGACGAGGCGCTCGCTAAACAACTCGATACGTCGGGCTCACGGCACCAGATCGATGATTGCTACCAGCGGTTCCTGGACCTGAACCCAACGTTGCTTCAGATCTGCAGTGACTGGCAGATGCAGATGATCGGCAACTCTCCGACTCTCAACGATCACACGGACGCCGACTACGACGCCAAGGTGTTGTCCCGCCTAATCCGGGTCGATACCTCGGTCCAGGATCTATTGACTGAAATGGTCGCTTCACTGGACAGATTTGACATCTACCGAATCCGGTTGTCAACGGCGCTCGAGAGGACGATCGCCGGCAGCCACGGCCACGTCGCCGACAATCTCGACTCGTATCACATGGTCTGGTTCCAACTCCATGAAGATCTGCTCACCACTCTCGGGATTTCAAGAGGCGAATAGCGAGAAAGGAGCCCATGAGAGCGAACAGTTTGGATGCCACGAGCACCCCAATAGCAAGATGTCTTGCTATGACTTGGGACCGAGCTCTTCGGCCAGCCCGATGAGAATCCCTTCGGGACCGCGGATGTAACACAGGCGATAAAAGTCTTCGTATTGCACCACTTCACCTACGAGCGTCGCACCTCGGGTTTGGAGCCGGGCAAGTGTTTCGTCGAGGTCACTCACAGCAAACATGGCGCGTAGATAGCCAAGGGCATTCACAGCGGCCTGCCGATGATCAGCGACAACCGAAGGAACGAGAAATCGGGAGAGTTCGAGCCGATTGTGACCGTCGGGGGTAGCCATCATCGCGATTTCGACCCGCTGGTCACCCAACCCGGTCACGCGTCCTGCCCATTCTCCTTCAACGATCGCTCGTCCTTCGAGAGTCAGCCCGAGCTCGGTGAAAAACGCAACAGCCTCATCGAGTGATTCCACCACGATGCCGACGTTGTCCATCCGGAGCAGCTTGCTCTTGGTCATAGGCACAGCCGATTAGTGCGAATCATGACTCCATTGTCGAACCAGGTCTTCTCATAGACTCGCCGTTGATGCGAGTCATCTGGAGAAGACCCATTGCTCAACATTGATTCGGCCCATCTTGAAACCCGCCTCGCAAAGTGTGAGGTATAGGTCCCACATTCGCTCGAACCGTTCGTCGAGTTCTTCTCGAATTCTCAACTCGGGCCACGCGTCCTGGAATCGGTCGCGCCAGGTGGCAAGTGTGCGGGCATAGTCGAGTCCGAAAGTTTCAACCTGTTCTACATCGAGTCCTGACATGGCGGCGAGGGAGGTAAGGATCTTTGGAGCGGGCAATTGGCCGCCGGGAAAGATGTACTGCTGAATGAAATCAGCCTTCGACCGGTAGCGCTCCCATTCGGAATCCTGAATCGTTATAACTTGCATCGCAGCTCGCGCCTCTGGCTTGAGTCGAGCGGAGATTGTCTCAAAAAGCGCACCCCAGTGGGACTCGTCAACCGACTCGATCATCTCAATCGAGACGATGGCGTCGAAGAGGCCTTCCACGTCTCGGAAGTCTTGAATTCGGATATCGACCTTGCCGACCAGGCCGGCCTTGGCCACACGCCTCCGGGCAAATGATGCCTGTTCCTCGGACAAGGTGATGGCAACGACTTCACAATCTCGTTCCGTGCCCGCGTACTCGGCAAAACCTCCCCATCCACAGCCGATCTCCAGAACTCGCATTCCAGGTCGAAGACCCGCTCCGTCGGCGATCGCCTGGTACTTGTTACGTTGGGCCGCAGCGAGACTCTGTTCGGGATCTCGGAACTTGGCTGAGGAGTAGGTCATGGTCTCATCGAGCCATGTCTCGTAGAAGGTGTTACCCAGGTTGTAGTGATCATTCATGGATCGAACCCGCGGGTGTCGTCTTTCCGGGACAATGCTCTGCCAAATCCGGCGAATTGGGAGTGTCCATCTGGCCAGAGGGTGTTCAAACCATGACCGTTGATTGGCCACTCCCCACGCAAGCAGATCGCGTAGATCGCTCGTATCGAGCCTGGCGGACATGTAAGACTCAGAGAATCCCGTGAGACCTCGTCTGAGAATGTCCTTCACGACCGAATAGTCGTGTAGCTGTACATCGGCCACGGGTTCGTCCAACCCGAATGTCATCTGTTGGCCATCGGGCAGACCGACGTTGAGTGAACCGAAACGCGCCAGACGTCGAAATACTGCGAATCCGAGTGTTTCCAGAACCGTCATACCGAAGCCTTTTCCGACGTCACAACTGTGATGCTATTCGAAGCAGGTTCTGGGCGTCTATGGAACCTGGCGCCCTTGAACCAGAGCTTCAACGCTTCGATGTGAATAGCCGACACAACTTTCAAGGTCAGGAGAGGGTGGGAGAAAAAGACCCTGATTATCTGAGAGTCCGTGAAAGGCGCTCTTGAAAGCGCCATGCCGGCCATAAGCCGTGCACCATCCTCACCGCTCTGGTTTATTGACACAGTCAGCCGAGTTCCTGGCTCAGTCAGGGAGAATTCGTAGCGATGATCCATGCCGTTGAACGGCGAGACATGCAGCCTCTTGTCGAACGAGTGGCTCATGCCTTCGCGGTCGACGGGAACCACATAAGAGTGTTTGTCCCCAAACGTATTGCGAACTTCGTGAATGACCCCCCGCAAGTCACCGCTAGGACCGTAGCAATACCAAATACTGAGCGGATTGAACACGAATCCGAGGATTCTGGGAAAGGTAAGGAGAAGAATCCTCCCGCCTTCTAGGTTTACCCCGGCTCCCTCCAGGGTCTGCTCGACCCACGGGCGGAGTGGACTTCCGTCGGCCGGGCCGTAGTCGCTCTCGTCGAAACTCATGAGATTGAAACGCCCCAAGGAGAACCATCGGTGCTTCCGGTCGAGGTCTTCGAGCCTGTCGATATCGAACAGGCCGTAGAAGACCCGGTATGTGAATGAATGCTGGAGAGGTTCAGTTCGCGTGTGCTTCACCTTTCCTACGTATAGAGCAGAGTCCTGACTCAAGTTGACACTCCGATACTGAGCGGAGCCTGCACCGAACTCATCCTCTCGAATGAGCCATGCCAGGGCGCTGGGCTACCGAGTGCGGCCGCGATATCGAGGCCAGATTGAAGTCCGTCTTCGTGAAATCCGTACCCGAGGTAGGCACCGGCGAACCAGGTTCGGTTGTGGCCCTGGACGGCCGCGATTCCTCGCTGTGCATTCACTGCGCGCCGGTCGAACTTTGGGTGGGCGTATGAGAACGATGCATGGACGAGCTCAGACCGCGGTTCATCGAGCGGGTTGAGCGATACGAATAGCGGAAATCCTGGGTCGAGGTTCTGAAGTCTGTTCATCCAGTAGGTCACAGACGCGACCGGACGGTCTGGGATTTCCCTCGAAGCGATGGCGTTCCAACTCGACCAGGTTCCTCTTCGGGTAGGCATCAGCCGAGGGTCGCTATGAAGGACCGCAATGTTGTCTTGATACGGGATTGCTCCCAACAGTTCGCGTTCGTGATTTGATGCCTCGGGGCCGAGAATTCGCAAAGCCTGATCTGAATGTGTTGCGATGACTATCTCATCGAAAACCTGTGCGCCGTGCGGCGTCCGGACCGTCACCGAGTCTTGATCCCTAAACACCTCAATCACGGGGGAATCGACAAGAATCTTGTCCCTAAAACCTGCGGTTAGGCGATTGACATAACTTCTGGAACCGCCGCTGACCGTACGCCAACCCGGCCGGCCAACGATCTCAATCAGGCCATGATTGGCAAGAAACCGCAAGATGGATCGGGCAGGGAAACGGCTGATTTCGTCTTCGCCTGCGGACCATATTGCACCCGTCATGGGGTACAGATAATCCTCGAGGAAGCCATCGGAGAATCCGTATCTACGCATCAGATCCCCGACGCTTTCCCCCCTGGCAGGCTCAAGCTGGTTGCCCACACGTCGAAACCGCTCGATATCCCGCAACATGGCGACGAACCGGGGTCGAATGAGATTGGTCGGCTGGGCAAGCACTCCTCTCAAGCTCGCCGAATACTCGCGTCGTCGATCGAGGGAGAAGGCGAATGACATATCGCTTTCCTCGGTGGGAACGTTGAGATAGGAGAAGAGGCGAGTCAGGTTGGGATAGGTCACCTCGTTGTAAACGATGAAGCCCGTGTCGACACTCGTCACACCGCTCGTTGTGAAGACGTCAACGGTGTTGGAGTGTCCACCCACCCGGCTGTCTGCTTCGAAAATGACGATGTCGTTGTCCTCGTGGAGTGCCCAGGCGGCTCCGAGTCCGGAAATGCCTGAGCCGACTATTGCGATGCGTTGTCCCATGTGAACTATTCGTCCCTAAGCGCTAATGCGGATGGCTCAATCAACCAAAAGCACGTCCAATCGGCTTACGGCGACGACAACTCGTCGATGCAAAGAAGGATCACGATTGGCGGAGAATGCCGTCCGCGATGCCAACCCGTCCGGAAACGAGATGGCCGATTTCGGATCGGATCTCAGCCAGGGACATCGATCGATGCCGGTCGCGATTCGGCGGCCATCACAATTTGGGCGGCCATACGTCGAAAGATCAGGAAGTGAAAGGGAGTCATCGCCCACCAGTAGATCCGCCCCACCAGGCCATGCGGAACGAAAACTGCTCGTTGCCGCAGACAGGATCCCTCACCGAGAACTTGGGCCTGAAAAGAGAGCCAGGCATCACCCGGCAATTTCATCTCCGCATTTAGCACAAGAGACTTGCCTACCTCAACGTGAGCAACACGCCAGAAGTCGAGGGCCTCACCAGCCGAAATCTGCTCCGGATGTCGACGCCCTCTCCGGAGCCCAACTCCTCCGATGATCGAATCGATGAGTCCGCGGAGCGACCAGGCCCAACCCAGCGCGTAATACCCGGTGACACCGCCAATTCTCGAGAAGGCCCAATACAGGTCGGCTGTTTTCGCACTGCTCTCCACGACCTGTTCGTCCTCCTTGACGGTCCCACCCGCCCACGACGGGTCTCCGGGCAGAGCCCGAGCCGGATGAGACGAGGAATCCGACCAGCGGGTCGCGACATCAAGGCCTGTAGACCGCTGAAGAGCCCGCGACACGGCTTCGCCATAGCTGACCAAGTCGCCAATGGTTTCTACGGCGTAGGAGTTGTCTGCGACGGTCACATCAACGCGCAGGCTCTCAACGAGAGGTTTCGCCACGCTCGCAGGTAGTGGCGTAACTAGTCCGACCCAATGACTGGAGAGACCAGGTGACAAGAGGGGAACCGGGATTATCCAACGTCTGGAGAGACCGGCGATTCGAGCGTAGGTTCTCATCATCTCCTCATACGTCAATCGATCAGGGCCGCCAATTTCCCTGACATGGCTTCTCTGTCCTTCTTCGACAACCGAGGCAAGAAGAATGTCGAGGACGTCGGCTACGGCGATCGGCTGACAAGATGTTCTTACCCAAGTAGGTGTGATCATCACGGGAAGTACTTCGGTGAGATACCGGAGCATTTCAAATGAGACAGAGCCGGATCCGATGATCACTGCAGCCCTCAGTTCTGTTACTGGAGTGGACCCGCTCGCCAGGATGGATCCCACTTCCTGACGGCTGTTCAGGTGCTTGCTCAATGCGCCGCCCGATCCGAGACCCCCCAGGTATACGACGCGTTGCAGAGAGGCATTGTCGGCCGCGTCGCGAAAGTTGTTGGCCGCTTCCCGATCGCGGTGAGAAAAGTCGTGATTTCCTTCCTCCATCGAATGAATCAGATAGAAAGCGGAATCACATCCGAGGAGTGCCTTCTGAAGACTCCCCGGATCGAGGACATCACCTTCGACGATCTCGACACTGTCTCGCCAGTAGTCGTGTGATAGCTTCCGTGAGTCTCGGGTCAGGCATCGCACCTCATGTCCTGCTTCCAGAAGCCGCGGCACTAGCCGACCTCCGATGTAGCCCGTCGCACCAGTCACAAGTACTTTCACGGTCCTGATGACCTCCTACTACCAAAGAGAACTTCTTGTCCGTTCTCCGATGAGAAGGTGGCGAAGGCCAGGTATGCGGCGGCCGCGAGATTGCCGAGAGTGATCAATGCAATCCACCAAAGGGCCGTTGACCACCCGCCCATTTCCCTGTAGGCGATCCAAGCACCGAAGAAGAAAAGCCCGACATAGAGATCGATCAAGCTGACCCTTCCCCACGGCAATGCCCAGATTGTCGAAGCTTCCTCGGAGAAGTCACCAGTTGCGAAGGCCACCAGGATGGCGAACGCCATGATCAGAATGCCAGCGAGAGAAAGAACTCGAAGAGCGATCATGGTCATACCGGGTCCCTCTCGCTGACGTTCAGACAGCCAGCGTTCCGCCGAACACCTGCCATGCAAGAGCCGACTTGGCCAGAAGGCTCAACAAAATGTAAGTGCTCTCACCGAAGCGGTAATCAGCCCAACGACCCACCTTCTTGTATTGCAGGATCATCACGATGGCAAAGACGTTGAAGAAAACGAACAAAGAGAAGAAAATCCCGTAGACGAATCCTGGAGGGCTGTTGTCGATTCCAGGCGCGACCAGGTAATAGGTGATGGCGATCCACGGAATGGCCCCTGCCAGGACGCCAAACCAATAGGGCGTCCAACTGACACGCTTATCCGGGTCCTCATACTTCTCCTGAAGAAGGCCAAACAGGATCATCGAGGCGTTCACACCGGCGATGGCAACCAGGGCCGCTACGTCGGCGACCCCGACCAACATCGCTATCAGAACGATCATCACGGATGAAGACAGCGAGTACTCGATCCAGCGGGCATAATTTCGCTTGAGACGTAGATTCTTCTCGTACCAGCCGTATACACCGGGTGCAGAAATGATCAGGTGTGCCGCGGCCGACATGAATAGGAACAACGCCACACCCCAGGCGACGCTTACGTCGGCCAGCGTTGTAATTTCGGGTTCTGCGAGTCCGGGCGGCCCGGTCATGAAGGTCCCAACGACAGGGAGGGTGAAGTCGTTGGCCAGGGCCAGGACCAGGAACGCCTGAATCGCGTGAAGGAATCCCATGCCAATGTTGTAGGGCCTGAGTCTCCCACCGCTTCGTTCTGAAGTCGTGTTGGAAGTCAAGGTTGAAGTCATACACTAGATTCGGACCGGGACCAGAACTCGGATGACTGTCTATTCAGAAAAACTCGGGATGGTTACTCAGAAAGACTTTGGATGGCCCTTCTCAGGACAGGACCACCAGCTGTGGAAGAAGCCTCGAGGCTCGTTTGAAGAGCCTTGGCTACTAACAAGCCGTCATGTCCGTGAGCATTCAGTGATTCGCGTTGCCAGCGGAGCATTTCAACAACGATCTGATGATCGCTAGTCAGGAGTGCTGCCTCAACTGCGGCCTCCAACAGGCGGATCTCGTCTTTCAGCCGAGCAGGTACTTCGCCATCCAATTCGCTGGCCAACCCATGCTCGGCCGCCGCCAAAAGAGCTGTCCGAACGGCAATCAAATCAGTCAGATCCTCAGGTAGGTCGGGTATGGACTTGAGGGCCGGTGGGCTTCCATAGGCCCATTCCTCAACCACTCCAGAAGCGGCTCGCAACGAGCCAACCCACCCATCTGCCCCAACTGCTTCAGCCCAAATCCCGTCCTGACCAAATGCTTTTCCTCCAACGACAACAGCGACGCCAGCTTCGTGAGCGGCCTGAATGACATTTCGAGCCCCAAGGAGGTGAGTTGTCATGGCCCCCGACAGGACCAGCACGGCAGGGGGGTCGGCACGCAGGTATTCACCCAGATCTTCGCCGGGAACATTCCCGCCGAGGAAGGAGGTCCGATATCCCAAGAAAAGGAGATATGCGGCTGCGGCACGGGCCGGTAACGAGTGGTCGTCGCCTTCGGCAGTGGTGACGACAACATGCGGTGCATCTGTTGGCTGATCGAGCATTCCAGTTAAGAGTGAAACGACGGTCTCGATGGCAGCGGTGACCGCATGTTCCTCTGCCACCAGGTAGTCGCCTTGGGCCCAACGAATACCAACAGATCTTTCCGTGGCCATCAAGTAATCGAAGAGTATGGAATCGAAGGGCACTCCATCATCCATCAGGCCCGATGCGATTCGGTAGAGGCCACCAGCATCTCCAGCGAGTGCCGTGGAAGTGAGAGCGAGCTCGATTTCGGAGAATTCAGGGGCCGTCATAGCTCTCTCAACTTGAGGACGGGAGAAGGCTAGCCGTTTCAGGTGATTCAATGCCACCAGTTCTCGAGTCCCAATCTGAAATGCGATGCGGCGTCGAATGGTCACTGAAGAGGGTGAATATTTGACCACGAAGGCTGCCACCAAAGAACATCTAGGGTTACTGCGTGATGTGGCTCTTGCAACGATGGTAAAAGCGAATCAGGAAGATGCTGATCTCGCCGCAAAGGTCGCCGACGGAGATAGGAACGCTCTCGAGTCGGCGTTCCAGAAGTACGGCGGCGCGGTCAAAACGATGGCCAACCGCGTCCTGAGGAACGAGACTCTGGCGGAGGACGTGCTGCAGGAAGTGTTCATCGGCTTCTGGAAAGCTCCCGACAAATACGACTCCAATCGCGGGACGCTCCGCACATTCCTGGTCACCCTCGCCCATCGACGGGCGGTGGACACAGTTCGTTCCGAACAGGCCAGGTTCAAGCGAGAAGAGAAAGTCCCGGAAGACGTGGGTCCGAGCATTGATGAAGAAGTCTGGACGCGGGCGCTCTCTGATTCAGTTCGCAAGGCCCTCGGAGGCTTGAGTGACGGTGAGCGCGAGGCGATCACCCTGGCTTATTTTGGTGGGCTGAGCTACGTGGAAGTTGCCGAAAAGCTCGGCGCACCAGAGGGCACTGTGAAGAGTCGAATCCGGAGCGGCATGAGGAAACTCAGCGTCTCGCTGGCTGGAGTGTCTTCATGATCACCCACGCCGACATGGCCGAGCTGGTCGAACTCCACGCCCTTGACGCCTTGGTTGGACGTGAGCTCGATGAGTTCGAATCTCACCTCGAATCCTGCGAGCTGTGCCAATCTCAACTAGCTGTCGCCCTAGATGTGGCGGCTTCGCTAGTCCCAGATTCTGATCCTCCAACCCATCTTTGGGATCTCATCTCCGACGAAATCGGCCCGGCGCAGGCCACGATCACCGAGCTTCCAAGACGTACCGGTCCAATCGTGACACTCACCTCGGTCGCAGCCGGACTGGCAATAGCTCTCGGTGGAGTAATTGTTGCGCAAAACAGTCTGACTCCGGAGGAGGCACTTATCGCCGCGGCCCAAACCGCGGCAGATGCTCCGGGTTCAACGACCGCCGATTTCGTGGTCGATGGTGTAACCGTCGCCGAAGTCGTGCTCGGTACCGAGGGCATTGGGTACGTAATTCCCACCGAGGCTCTGGTCGAACTCGATGAGTCGCGTACGTATCAACTCTGGGTGATCAATGAGGAGGAACGGGTGATCTCGGGTGGGGTTTTAGGAAACTCCCCGCGCATATCGACATTCACCTGGACCGACGGCGTTAGCGGGTTTGCCCTCACTCGCGAGGTCGCAGGAGGAGTGGAGGTAAGCGAGGGTGACGTCGTCGCCGTTGCCACCGACGTCTGACAAAGGCGTTGTTGATCATGTTAGAGGACAAGTCCTTGGTTTCGGCTGGGTAAACCTCGCAGGAGAAGCCTGGGCTCTTCCCGTCGGAAGCGCTCAGCGGGTCGACTGGCTCTTCGACCTGCGGGCACCCGTCGACGATTGGATCGTGGGCGAAGCGAGCCTGAAGGGTCCTCTGTAAAATGGGGCGGGAGATCGTCTGGTTTCGACGCGATGCAAGACTCGAGGACAATCCAGCATGGATTGCGGGTTCAAAGGCCGACGAAGTGGTTCCATTGTTCGTCATCGACCCTCGACTCTTCAACGTGGTATCCGACCGGCGGCGGATTTTTTTGCTTGGTGGCTTGCGCCGACTCGATGAAGCCCTGGCCGAGAAGGGCGGCCGGCTTCGCGTCGAGATCGGAGATCCGAAGGAGGTGTTGCCCCTTCTTGGTCCCCACAGGATCCATATCAACAGAGAGGTAACGCCATTCGGCATGGCACGCGATAGGGAAATCGCCACATTTGCCGACCTTCAGACTCACGAAGGCACCTACGTCCAACCTCCCGGCACTGTGTTGACGAAGTCGGGATCGACATACAAAGTGTTTACCCCCTTCTACCGGGCATGGTCCGAGCTTCCTGTACCTCAGACCGAATCGCCCGCCAACACCGCCATCACGGCGGATTCTGGTTTGGGGCTTCCAGAGGGCGATCACCCGACTGCAGGAGAGTCTTCTGCCCGAGCACGGCTCGAACGGTTCGCAGAGTTGGTCGACGTTTACGACTCCCTAAGAGATATGCCCGACTTGGATGGAACCAGTCACCTATCCATTGACCTCAAGTATGGATGGCTCAGTGCGGCAGCGGTCGTCCGTCGTCTGGGAAACGGTTCGGCTGGACGGGATGCCTTCATCAGGCAGTTGGCCTGGCGTGATTTCTACGGTCATCTGCTGGCATCGAATCCTGACACAGTAAGCGAGAGCTTTCGCCCCGAGTATCGGGCAATTGGCTGGTCGAACGATGACGTGGGTTTCGATGCCTGGAGGCTTGGACAGACTGGTTACCCGATCGTGGATGCGGGCATGCGTCAGCTTCATTCCGAAGGATGGATTCACAACCGGGTGCGAATGATCGTGGCCAGCTTTCTCGTGAAAGATTTGCTCGTCGACTGGCGGCGTGGGGAGCGCTGGTTTCGACGCCAACTGCTCGATGCAGACACCGCCCAGAATGTTGGCAATTGGCAATGGGTAGCCGGTACGGGAACTGATGCCGCTCCCTACTTCCGGGTATTGAACCCGGTGATTCAGTCAAGGAAGTTCGATCCTTACGGAAAGTACATAAAGAAGTGGGTTCCGGAGCTATCGCGCCTGCCCGCTCGAGAGATTCATGCTCCGTGGGAGATTTCCAGCGACAAGCTGGCAGCGTTCGGGGTCAATCTCGGGGTCACCTATCCACCCCCGATAGTTGAGCACTCTGAGGCGCGACTTAGGGCGATCGCGGCCTATGAAGTTGCCCGTTCTTATGTGTTGGCGACCTTCGAGGACTCGAAATCGGAGCGCGTCACCGCAACCAGCTGATCCCAGAGCATCTCTCGCTCTTCCTCGGTTTCCCTTGTCGACTCCGAGAGGTGCGTCGGAACAACCCGCCGGTCAAACCAGAACTGTCCGGTCGATTGAGCCGCTTCTTTTGACGACGCTAGCCAGACAATCGTGTCTGCTCCTTCCTGAGGAGTGCGCAGAAAAGGCTTCATGAGCTTGTTGAATGTGGGGAGGGATGTCGCGACACCGTCGGTTTTCGCCCATCCGGGATGCATCGAATGAACGACCACTCCGGTGTCTTTGAAACGCTCGGCCCATAGCTCAGTGAGAATGACCTGGGCTCGCTTCGTGCGTGCGTAGGCAGCTGATCCCGAGTAGGTGTCTTCCCGAAACTGGAGGTCGTCGGGTCTGATTCGTTCCGAATACATCCCTCCGGAGGTGACGTTGATGATTCTCGACGGACTCGACTCCGTCAACTTCGATGCCATGAGGTTGGTCAGCAAGAAGTGGCCGGCCAGGTTGGTTGCGAAAGTCGACTCCAACCCCTCAATCGTGATCGAACGATCTGGCAGCAGAACTCCGACATTGTTGATGAGGACATCGACACGATGCTCGTTGGATCGGATCTCGTCACCGAGGGCGCGGACGTCCGAAAGGAGACTCAAGTCTGATCGATAGATGGCCACATCCCCCGAGATTGTCGACGCCGCCTTTTCGAGTTTCTCGGCACTGCGGCCAACGATGGCAACTCGTGCTCCCATTCGGGCAAGGTCAGCTGCTGCAGCGAGACCGAGGCCACCAGTAGATCCGGTGATTACGACCGTTTTTCCGCTCATGTCGCGATTCAGCGGTTCGTGGTTGCGAGCGTGGAGCCTGTACCCCAGGTTGGTGAACCCAGCAATCGATAACTTGTTCACCGGTCGAGCTGCGTTGCTAGTCCGTCAAGTGCCTGCGTACCGACCTTCTTCAAGGGCTTAGAAAGCAGAGGCCCCAGGTACTTGTACCAGTTATGGAAGGTCAAGTCGGCCGTGTAGTAGATAGCGGTCATATTGTCCTGAGTGTCGAATCGGATCTCATCGACCGCCTCCAGCTTCTCGCCGCGGCCAGTCAGGACAACCTTAGAGTTGGGGTCGTATTCGGTGATTTTGTAAATCATCGGGATCGTGCCAGAGCCGAACTTCACCTCCAGTTCGAACTCGGTGCCTTTCCCGACCGTTCCGGGAGTCAGCTTTCGCGAGGCGACAACGCCCGGGTCCCAGTCCTGGATATTGGAGAAGTCGGCCGTGTATTCGAATGCTTCGCCCTGTGGTCGTGCCACCCATCGTTTTTCTTCAAGTCTCATGGTCTCTATTCGGTCCTGGGGATGATTTTGGATGGGGCCCATCAACGGGTGCAGCACTCCACCGCGAATCAACCGGAAACCAGTGCTGACCTGGGGCTTTCTGTCGTGGGCGTTGACGGACTCGAACCGCCGACCCCTGCCTTGTAAGGGCAGTGCTCTAACCAACTGAGCTAAACGCCCGGAAACCAATGAGAACCTAGCGAAACCGCCATTCTATCCAACCTCCAGGCCGGGTTTGGCCAGCATTTGGTCAGCATCGGGAATCTTGCGGGGTGCAGCGTCCTCCGATAACCGGGCCGCGGCCTCAGAGTAACGTGGGCTGCGCAGGTTCCTCGCCCCTCAGCGGCTTGGAACCCCGACGGCTTCAAAAAGGAGTTCCTCATGGGCGAGTCAACAAATGGATCAGATTCGATCTCCGCGGCCGGGTTTCACCGAGCGCCGGGTGTCTCCGACTGGCGTGTCACAGGCACTGGCCCGCAGGCCGTATTCACCGCCACATCCCTATCCCATGCGGCCGACCTCGTTGCCCCGGTCGTCGCCGCCGCTGAGCGATTCGGCGTACTGCCCGACGTCGACGTGCGACCCGAGGGAGTGGTCGTGCGGATCCCGTCCAGCCCGGATGGTATCCCTTCGGCCGCAGCGGAGTTCGCTGCCGCCGTGTCCCGGGCAGCCGCCGAGTTGCTGCTGACGCCCGCTCCCGCCCTCGCTCAGTCGATCGGCATCTACGTCGCCCAGCACTCCCGGACCGACGCTCGACCGTTCTTCACGGCTGCACTGAGCTACGAGGAGCTCGGCGACACTGATGCCGTCGATCCGCTGCGCTGCGGGCCGCAGCTCGCCTTCAACCCGATCAGCGGCGACTCCCCGGCGAGGGGCAGGACGCATTTCGATGTCTTCGTGCCGGCCGACCAGGCCCAGTCGCGAGTGAAGGCCGCACTGGCCGCCGGAGGGAGACTCGTCGACGATTCACACGCTCCCGCCTGGTGGTCGCTCGCGTCGCCAGACAACCATGGTGTGGACATCGCGTCCTGGACCGACACCTACGACTGACACCTGCTCGTTGCCGTGGACTGCACGAATGCCGCTAGGAGGACGCTCATCCTCAGCCTGCCCCTCTTTCCAAAAAGTGCCGGCAGGAGGGAGGGTCAACTACAAGTGATGTCGGCGAGACACTGGCCATCTTCAACGTACGGTCCGCGCACAACGACGCATCCCGGGCCTGGTTCCGGAGGGGTATCGCATGCGACCGGGGCTTGCGAACACGAAATGACGAGGGCCAGAGCGATACCGAGGACAGCGATTCGTCTCTTCATCTGACCAGATTATCCCTGGCCAGACAACCGAACTAGGTCGCTGAGCCTATTCAGGTTTTGTCGGCCCTATGCCGATAAGGGAGCCTGTTGATAAATCCTCAAGAGTGGCCGGTCGTGTTCCTACGCTGGCTGAGACATATGGCATGGGCAAAGGCGCATCTATCAGAAACGAAATAAGCGACGAAGCTATCCGCCAGTACCTGGACGGTATCGGCTGTTTCGACTTGCTCACCGCCGAGGATGAGGTCCATCTGGCCAAAGCCATCGAAGATGGGCGAAAAGCCGAGGCAGCGCTTGAAAAAGAGAGCGATCCATCGAAGCGCCGCAAGCTCGGCATCATGATCCGCGCCGGCGAAGAAGCACGCCAAACCTTCATCAGGGCAAATCTCAGGCTGGTGGTTTCCATCGCCAAACGCTATGGCCACGCCAAGCTTCCGTTCCTGGATCTGGTCCAGGAAGGAAATCTGGGTTTGATCCGGGCTGTGGAAAAGTTCGAATATCGCAAGGGTTTCAAGTTCTCCACCTACGCCACCTGGTGGATTCGCCAGGCGATAACCCGGGCCATCGCCGACAAGAGTCGGACCATCAGAGTGCCGGTCCACATGATGGACACCATAAGCCAGATGCAAACCGCCGAAGCCAATCTCACCAGAAAGATGGGGCACAAACCCACCGACGACGAATTGGCCCAGGAATCCGGGCTAACAGTGGCGAAGATCAGGGAGGCCCGCAAAGTCGCTCCCGAGCCGATCTCGATATTCGAACCGATCGGTGAAGACAATGCCACTCTCGGAGATTTCATTGAAGATCTCGACGCCGCCACTCCGTTTGAGATGATCGCATCGAAACTCAATGTCGAGGATCTTCGCATCATCCTCGACCGGCTCAACGAGCGCGAGCGCACTGTCATCATCATGCGCTACGGGCTCGACGGCCAGGTACCGGCGACTCTGGATGAGGTGGGCCGTTACTTCGAGGTGACGAGGGAGCGAATCCGTCAGATCGAGTCGAAGGCGCTGGCGAAAATGCGCCATCCGTCGACACCGGCATCACTTCGCCAACTCGCCGTTTCCTGACTACACCCTTCTGTGAGTGTTTTTGTACCGCCACGGTTCAAAAATCTTCACAGAACGGATTGATCAAGCGGACTTGACCAACTCCCACAACTGATGAACATCGGCTTCGAGCGGTAATTGTTCCTCATCGAGCCGGGGACGGCCCCGTCCGCGGCGTCTGAAGAACGGCTGGCCATCCCAGAAGATGACACCGCCCCAAACGCCCCAGTCGTGGCCCTCGCGCAATGCCAGTTCCAGACAATTGGAGCGGACGTCACAACGAGCACAGATCTCCTGTGCCTGCGCCAATTCGGAGGGGCGATCGGAAAAGAACCAACTGTGATTCCCTTCCGAACTACATCGTCCGTGTTCTTGAATTTCTACTAGTACTTGACTCACTTTGAAACTTTCTGATTGGGCGCGGCCATCAAAAAAGCCGCCGGTGTGGCGGCGGCCTTGCTGAATCAAACAGATGTATGTCTCACATCATGGGTCCAGAGGCCGCCTGAGAGCGTTGGCTGCGGCGCCGTCCTGCGTGGAAACGGGCGCGCCGAAGCAGGTCCGGTTCCGGGTTGCGGTGTTTGTGCGCCGATTCACCAATTGACTACCTCTTCTTTCGACTGCGTCAGGATGGTCTCCAAAATTCGATCCGTCAAGGTATTTAATTGAAATTCTCCAGTTCTGATTCGAGTTGATCAAACCTCGATGAATACATCATTGGATCTACTCGACTACCGGAGAAGGGTCGCCGAGATCTACCGCAGCGTTCGCCAGGCTGAAGCATCCGAAGAAACCTGGCTGGCCTGGCGTCGATCCAGGGACGAATTGTTCACCGGCCACCCCCAGACCCCGCTGGAAAATCCACAGGATTTCACCGGACTTTCCTACTTCCCGTTCGATCCCACCTGGAGGGTTGAAGGTCGTTTTGTGGCCGGCGAGGACGAGCAGACCGACATCGTCCACTCAGGAGAAGGGGCGACGGGATTTACGCGGGTTGGCGTCGTCGAATTTGACCTGGATGGCCGATCACATCAGCTCGAGGTGTTGTGGCTCAACTCGTACGGCGGCGGTCTGTTCATCCCATTTCGCGACTCCACGAACGGCGCAGAGACTTACGGAGGGGGCCGCTACCTCATCGACTCGGCCAAGGGTGCCGATCTCGGACAAACGGAAACAGGGCTCGTCCTCGACTTCAACTACGCGTACCACCCGAGTTGTGTCCACTCATATCGTTGGTCATGCCCCCTCGCCCCACCAGCCAACAACCTCGATGTGGCCATCACCGCCGGGGAGAGGCTGGCCGAGGATCACCCGACCGAACACCTCAGCCCCCAGTCGTAGCGCTGGAAGGCGACAGTTTCAACATCTGACACCGGCACGGGTAGCCAATCCGAGAGGGATTCAACAAGTTTCTTCTTCGACGGCGGGATGAATGCGGGCATTCGTTCCGGACGAACAAAGTCGGCCCCGAACCAGAGGAAAACCCTGCTCAACTCCAATGTCCCGTCGCTTCTCAGGTTGCTCCCACCGTTGCTGAGGAACGACCTCATTTGACCTTCGAGCTCGCTCTCGAGGTTTTGGCCGCCATACGGCTCAGCCCTGAGCGTCGGACAGGAGACCGAACCACACACCAACGCGGCATGGATTCGGGGATCACCAAACCGTCGGATCTTGCCATGCTCGATTGCATCCAGTGACAGCGTCTCCCTGTCAATTGTTACAAAGGGGCGGCCGAAGGCTCCGGGTATCCGGAGAACCGAGGCCTCCCCTTTAACTTGCGCCTCTGCAGCCAGCAACAGCGCGCCGGCGTTGTAAAGATTGATCCAGTAGGACAGGGCCTCGTCACGACCTAGTTCGGTCGGGACGACCGAGGCCATTTGGTCGGAATAGGACCGCAACGCATCGATATGGTCGCTCAGCCCAGACCCGCCGGTACGTGCCACGTCTCCGAGGATCACTCCGAACGAGGAGTGATCGATCGTTCCCAACCCGCCAAACTTTGGGCGACGGGTCGTCGCCAACACGCGGATCATCCCAAATACCACGCTGAGGGCACCAGGTTGATCCATTGCAAGGGGAACACCTTTCGGCACACAGAACTTCCCCAACGAAAATTCGGATATGGTTAAGGCGTGATCAAATTCTTATCCCGACTCATCAAACTAGGGCTGGCAGGCATACTCGGCGCGGCGGCGGTCGCCAAGTTCATGCTCCAATCCAACGCCGAACCTTCCACTCAAGAGGTCGACATGGTTGCCATCTACGGGGGCGAGGACCTCGTGTCGGTGGCGGATCCGTTCTACGGTGGGAAGATCCTCACCATGTTCGGGGGCACCAGACTCGACCTCCGCCAGACCAGGCCCGCCCCAACGGGGATCTATCTCGACCTGGCGGTGGTAGCCGGCGGCGTCGAGCTGATTATCCCTAAGGGCTGGCGGGTGCATTTCACCGGGACCACGATTGCCGCAGGGTTCGATGACGCCACGGCATCTACCGCCGACCGCGACTCGGTACAGGTGCATGTGGGAGGGTTCGTTATCGCCGGAGGCGTCCACGTCACCAACAAGTCGTACGAAGAGGCTGCGGCGGAGTGACCGTTCGAATCGACGCCAAGAAGCTCATCCCCGGGACGGGCGCCCCTATCGAAAATGCCACGGTCGTGCTGACGGAGTCATCCATTTCCTACGTCGGGACTACCGAAGGCGCCCCGAAAGCCGACACCACAGTTTCCACCGACACCGTCATGCCCGGGATGTGGGAGTGTCACGGCCACTTCATGGGAATGCTCTCGGCGAACTTCGACGAGATCTCTTCACTTCGCCCGCAGTTGGCGGCGATGCGGGTCACCGCCGACGCCAGGGCCGCCCTTCAAGCGGGATTCACTTCAGTGCGGGAGATGGGAGGTTATGGGACATTTCTCTCCAGGGCGGTCGATGAGGGTTGGGTCGAGGGACCAAACATCTATGCGGCCGGGGGCGCCCTATCCCAAACCGGCGGTCACGGTGATATCCACGGCGCACCCCTAGCGGTAGGACGTGAACTGATCCGTGCCCACTGGGGCGAGGACCCGATTTGCGACGGCCCCGACGAGTGCCGGGCGGCAGTCCGCCGGATGCTGCGGCTCGGTGCGAAGGTGATCAAAATCCACGCCTCCGGCGGTGTCATGAGCGAACTCGACGACCCGCTACTCCCCCAGTTCTCGAGAGAGGAGTTGGATGCGATCGTCGATGAAGCGACCCGGATGGAGCGACTGGTCGGCGCTCACTGCCATGGGAGCCGGGGGATCATCGCCGCGATTGAAGCAGGCGTGAAGACAATCGAACACGGTACCTATCTCAACGATGAGGCGGCCGACCTCATGGTCGCTCACGACGCGACTCTGGTGCCCACCCGGTTTATCGTCGAATTCTTGATGACTGAGGGCAAGAAAGCCGGAATGCCCGAGTACGCCAGGATCAAGGGCGAAGAAGCTGCCAAAAAGCATTCAGAGGCAGTTTCATTGGCTATTGACCGGGGTGTGCGGATTGCCCTGGGCACCGACATTTGGCAGACCGGGATGTGGGGACGCAACGCCCACGAGCTCAAACTGATGGTCGACGACGGGATGACCAATCTCCAGGCGATCGAAGCGGCAACTGCCAATGGCCCGGCAACTCTCGGACCGCAAGCACCACAGTCGGGACAGCTTTTGGAAGGCTATGACGCAGACGTCATTTGCGTATCAGGTGACCCCACCGTCGATGTCACGGTCCTCGAGGACACCGACAACATCACTCATGTCTTCAAAGGCGGGGTTGCCTTCAAGGAGCCGGCTGCTTAAACGATCCGGCGCTTCGACGCCCATCGGGCGAGCTCGTGTCGATTGGACAGTTGCAGCTTGCGCAGGACCGATGACACATGTGTTTCGACCGTCTTTATCGAAATGTTGAGCTTGCGGGCCACCTGCTTATACGCAAAACCGCGAGCGATGAGGCGCAATACGTCCTTTTCCCGGGTAGTCAGCTGGTCGAGCTCAGGATCCTCATCTGAGGGAATAGCTCCGGCGAAGGCGTCGAGGACAAACCCGGCGAGACGGGGCGAAAATACGGCGTCTCCAACATGTATCCGTCTGATGGCATCGGCGAGCTCGGCGGGATCGATGGTCTTGGTGACGTAGCCCCGTGCCCCGGAGCGAATCATGGCAATGACATCCTCAGCGCTGTCCGACACGGAGAGAGCGAGAAAGCGGATGTCGGGGTTGGTCTCACCAACCCCCTCGACCACGGCTACGCCTCCGCCATCGGGCATGTGGACGTCAATCAAAACAACATCGGGTTTCAGATTTCTTATGCCGTCAATCGCAGCGTCGACGTCATGGGCTGTGCCGACAATCGAGAATTCTTCATCGAGTTCTGCTTTGACCCCGGCAAGGAACAATCGATGATCGTCAACCAGAAAGACCTTCGTTTTCATGACCTCACCAACGGAAGTGAAATTCCCACTTCGGTCCCTTCGCCAGGCTCCGACTCGATGTCGACAGTCCCGCCAACCTTTTCTGTACGTTCCACGATGGAGTGCTTGATCCCTTTCCGATCCTCAGCGATCTCATCGACGTTGAATCCCTTGCCCTGATCCGTCACGAAGACCTTGAGTTCCTCGTCTTCGACCTCCATGAACACCGAGAGTCGATTGGCCCCGGAGTGTTTGGCGGCATTCACCAACGCCTCGCTCGCTGCGGCGAGCACGGCCCGGGACCGCTCGTCCACCAGAGCGTCTCCGACGGTTACTACATCGACGGGCACCTGATGGTCTTGCTCGACCCGGGACGCGAGTTGCCGCAGAGCCGTCGACATGAGGTCGACTCCATTGAGCGGAGCCTTCCCGTACAGCCAGTCACGCAACTCCGTCTCCTGCTGACGGGCCAGCAATGACATCCGGTTTGGATCGTCGCTCCTTTGAATCAAAGCCAGGGTTTGGAGCACCGAGTCGTGGAGGTGCGTGGCCATCCCCGCCCTCTCCTCCTGGCGGACACGTTCCCTTCTCTCTTCCCCGAGATCCTGGGTGAGTCTTCGCACCCAGGGGCCGAAGGCCACGAACAAGCCCACCCCGGTGAGTCCGACGGCCAATAACACAGGTCCCAACTCACTGACGGGTCCGATGGCGTTGGCCAAAAAGGCCAGACCGCCCACCAGGAGCAAGACTCCGAGAATCGTCCGGACTCGCCCCGGGCGCTCGACGGTGGGATCTACGAGGGCGGCAAGAGGTCCGGGCACAGACCGGTCGGTGAGCACCGCAACCCCGAAGGCGATTGCGGTTATGACCATTACGAAGCCACCCGATGGCCACCATCCAAAAGTGTTGAACAACAACATGAGCCCGACAAAGAAGATGCCGAGACCGAATGTCTGCTGCCCGCTGACCGGTTCTGTATCCCTGTCCTCGACCTTTTCGAACGTGATCAACCACATCACCAGATAAAGAACAACACCCAGGCCCCAGATTGTGCTGAGGCTGACGAACGCCGCCCGCACATAGGCATCGCCGACACCGAGCACGTCGGCCAACCCACCGGCCACCCCGGCGACAACCCGATCGGACTTGCGCCGGTGGAGGACAAAACTACGGCTACTCATATGGCTCATCTTCGCCGTTCTCGGGGCATTGCTCAATCGGGGATTCCCCTGACACTCTAAGGGAAGTACCAGGGTCGTCCCCGATTGTCGAATGGGGCCCGTTCCGGAACCATTGACGCTATGGATATCGAAACAGAAACCACCCCTGAAAGTCCGCCCGGGTCGGAAGAGCCGGTAAAGGTCCGGACCACCGAGTTAACCCGATCAAGTGAGCAAAAGATGATCGCCGGCGTCGCCGAGGGGCTCGCTCGCAGGACCGGGATCTGGACAGGTTGGATAAGGATCGCCTTTGTCCTCCTCGCATTTGCCGGCGGATTCGGAGTCGCCGCCTACTTGATCCTCTGGTTCCTGGTCAGGGCTGACAACGAGCCAGACACTCTTGCCGAGCGGTTCTTTTCCCGAACGACCAGTGCCGGGGCCTGGATCGGTGTCGGGCTCATATTCGCCGCCCTCCTGATCATCCTCGGCCAGGTGCCCTTCCTCGACGGTGGAGTGGTTTGGGCGGTCGGTCTACTGGCAGTCGGGTTTCTTCTCTACTCGGGCGATCTCCCGCGGCTGATCAAGACACCGGCACAAACCAAGGAGGGAGTTCAACAAATGACAACCACCCACACGGATGAGGCTCGGCCCGCGATTCAGAAAGACGTCGTTGGGGGCGGAGATGAGTTCAACGCTCCTCCCCCACCGCCTCCCACACCCACGCCGCCGATACTTCCCCAACCCGCGCCTCCCCGTGAGAGTTCGATTCTCGGCAGACTCACCCTCGGCGTCATGGTGATCGCTCTCGGCGTCCTGGCGCTATTGGACACTGCGACCGAAACGATCAACCCGGCCCCCCGCCATTACATTGCGCTGGCCGTAACGGTCCTGGGTGTCGGCCTCCTCGTTGGAACCGTGGCCGGAAGGGCGCGATGGCTCATACTGGTGGGCGCTCTTTCGATTCCGCTCCTCGTGGCGTCACCGGTGTTCGAGTTCGATTTCGACGGTGCAAATGGCACTATCTTCGTCGTCCCGAATTCACCCGAGGCGGTGCCATCTGTGGTCTCACACGGAATCGGTGAAGTGGTGATCGACCTCACTGAAATGGAGTGGGACGGTGCACAGATTGAACTCGACGCCGAGCTCGACATCGGCCAAATGACTATCTACATACCTGAGACCGTCGGAGTGAGCGGCGTAGGTCAAACATCTATTGGTGTTGTCCAATTCGAAGGCGAAGAAAGCAACGGCTTCAACCCCTCAATCGGGCTCGACACCAGCGGCTCAGATGGTCAACTCGACCTCTCGGCGATCGTTCGGATCGGGAGCCTGGAAATTCACAGACTCGACAACGACGAATAGGAAACCCCATGAAGACACACAAATTCGACACTGTTTCATTCCTGTCAGGTCTGGTATTCACCGCCTTCGGACTCCTCTTTCTGATACCGAGCCAGACCGACGATCTAATCGACTACATCACCGGTCTCGGGGGATGGGTCTGGCCGGTGTTACTGCTCGGGATCGGCGTAGCCATCCTGGTCCCCGTGATAACCACGTTCAACGAGGACGAAGCCGGGGACGAAGCCGAACTGGAATCGATTCAGACCGGCTGAGTGGGCCGCGCCACCTGATAGAAGGTGCGGAGCGCCACAAATATCACGAGGACACCGAGAATCAGGGCCAGGGTGTCCTCGCTGGCCCCCAGCGCCAGCTGGCTACCGATCAGCGAGCCAACCGCTCCCCCTGCCCCTGCGATAAGCCCTTCCCGTATGACGAGCCGTTCGTTGCGATAGTTGGCAACGGTGCCGGCGAGCGCCGTCATCACAATGGCGAGCAGCGACGTGCCTTGCGCTTCGTGCTGATCCATACCGAGAAAAAAGACCCCGGCGGGCACGTTGACCAGGCCACCACCGATACCGGCCAACCCGGCAAAAAACCCGCCGACCAGGCCAATCCCCAGAGCGATCAGAGTTTGGGCCAGCTGGGATAAATCAGCGCTACCAGGCAGCGGGTCCCCTCCGGCGAGCATGCGAAAACCTGCGATCAGGAGGACGAATCCGAAAATCACGCTCAGAGCTCGTGGACTCATCCGGTTCATCGTGTTGGCGCCGAGGACGGACCCGACGATGCCCCCGATACCGATTGTGATCCCCAGAGCGAGATCGATCTCTCCCGATGCAGCAAAGCTCATCGCCCCTACGGTCGAGATGAGGACGATGGCCGCCAATGAGGTGGCATGGGCGCGGTGTCTGTCCAACCCGACATAAATGAGGAGGGGAACCAGAACGATGCCACCCCCAACTCCGAGCCCACCACCCATGATTCCGGCAGCCAGGCCAACGAGGATGAATTTCCAGGCGACAATCTGGCCGGGCCGGGGGGAAGTGCTCACAGGCGGGTGAATCTAACCACCCGGAAAGTCCGATCAAATCCAACTGAGAACACGACGGTCAGGCCGACGAAGGGGAAGGTATCTGGTTAGCACGCAGGAGGGAGCGAGCACCGATGACGAGGAGCAACACACCAAACGCCGTCGACAACACTTTCTCGTCGACTCCGATCGACATCTGGCTACTGAAAAATGCGCCGGTAGCCCCTCCGAACCCGACGAGCAATCCGTCGCGAAGAAGAACGCGTCCGTTGCGAAAATTGACGAAGGTTGCGGCGGACTGGTCATCACAACCGCCACGAAGGACGAGCCCTGGGCGACTAGCTGGGGCAATCCCAGCAGGAAAACTACCGACGGAACATTGACCACACCGCCGCCGATACCTGTGAGTCCCGCCAGCGACCCTGCCACGAGGCCGATGGCAAGGGCGATAGCCACCTGTGTCGTCGGGGTGAAATCTTCGGCTCCCGGCATCGGTTCCGGACCCGAAATCATTCGGATGCCTGCAATGACCAGCATGACACCAAACGCGATCGTCAACCCTTTGACACTCATACGGTGCATCGTCGAGGCGCCGAGGATCGACCCGACAACACCACCGATCCCGATTGTCAACCCGACATCCCAGCGAACCGAATCGGCCAATCCGAGACTGAGCGCACCGGAGGACGCTATGAGCACAATTCCGGCGAGAGAAGTGGCCTGGGCGCGGTGTCTTTCCAGCCCGATGTAAAGGAGAGTGGGTACGAGCACCAGGCCGCCACCAATTCCAAACGCCCCTCCGAGCAACCCGGCCGCCAAACCGGCAGCAACAAACTTCCACCCCCGGAAGCTGGCTGCTGTGGTTGTCACGTTGTTGATCGTGCGAATGTTAAAGCCGGCCTCCGATCAAAAGGGGCTACCTGGTTGCGGATGTCAGCCCTCGACGGTGAGACTCGTGACCATCCCCATCTGGTAGTGGCCCGGCAGGTTGCAGATAATTACGTAATCGCCGGGTTCCAGAACGACATCGAGATCGATGTTGCCTCCGGGAATGATGTCCTCGACCTCATCGATAAGGGCAAGACCGGTGGTGTCGGCGACGCCGAGGTCTACCGGCAAGTCGGTCTGCGATCCTGAGAACACCTCGATCTCATGGACCACTGACCCTGCGTTGCTGATGTCGAACGAGACGGCACCTGCCGGGACGGTGGATGTGTCGAGATCAATCGAGCCGTCCTTCACCACTGTTTCAATCACGGTTCCGGAATCTGCACCGGATTCGGCTGACGAACCGCCACAGGCGACCACCACAAATGCCAGCGAACCGATAATGAGGGCGCGTATCAGTTTCATTTCATTCTCTCTTTCATAGTTTTAGATCGTCTGTGTCCGGACCATCCGCCGGGGACGATGGAGCACATACCAGCCTGCAGGGACCAGGAACAGCAGCCAGCCCGCCACCTCCGCATAGGTGGGTACCGCGTGGAATCCGAGGAAAGCAGTGACCAGACCGGCTCGAATCGAACCGGGAGCAACCAGGGGCGTGAGGTTGATGGCCGGGCCCTGCCACCAGGGAATCAGGCCGGCCTCGGCGAATTCGTGAATCGAGGATGCCACCAGTCCGGCAGCGACGAGGACCAGGACCACTCCGGTGACCGTGAAGAAGCGACTTAGATTGATCCTGGCACCCCCCTTGTAGATGGCAAACCCGAGTCCGGATGCCACCACTATCCCGAGAACTGCGCCCAATAGTCCCAACGCCACACTGTTGCTGCCGTCGAGGATTGCGAACAGGAAGATGGCAGTTTCCAAACCCTCTCTGATCACGGCTACGAAGGCGAGCGCGACGAGTGCCTTGACAGAGTTCTGGTCCAACGCAGCTGCGGTCCTGGCTTCGAGGTCGGACTTGAGATCCCTGGAATGGCGCTTCATCCAGACGAGCATGTAGGTCACACCGGCAACGGCGAGCAGGGTCAATGCCCCTTCCATGGTTTCCCGGGCCTTCAACGGGAGTCGCTGGTCGGCGAGACTCAAGGCAAACGCAACCCCGATGCAAGCCATGACAGCCAGGGCCACACCCGCCCACATCGGACGTAGCGATTTTCGATCGCCGTTTTGGAGGAGAAACGCAGCAACGATCCCGACGATCAACCCCGCTTCGAGACCTTCGCGCAACCCGATTACAAAAGTAGTGAACATATTTCTCGACCCGACCCATAGAAAGTCGTTCGGTACCTAAACACTACCGTCATAGTGTTAAGGAGGCAAACAATTCGGTGACTTTGCTCGATGATCGTCTCGACCTCGCTGGTCTCGGGTTCCCTTTAACTTCGGAGACCCGGTTAGTTTGACGAGTCGCAGGGGGACATAGTTTTCAATCCAAGAGGGAGACCTTTGCGCCGTCCACTACTTCTCGTTCTCACAGTTGCCTTGCTCGCCTCAGCCTGTAGCCCTGAGCAGACGACGGCCGAACGACCGACGACGTCGTCGGTCGAATCGACCACGACGATCCCTGCGACCACCACGACAACGTCGATGGCAGTCGCAGACGCCCCTGAAGAACTGGCGACTCTGGTACGTGACTTCTACGCATTTGCTTCGGGCGAGAACACGACCCCACCACCGATGCCCGTACCGGTTCTGGAGAGCATGACCATTGGGGCCGCCGCAACGCCAGCGTCGGCTAAAGCCTCCACCGGGGAATTCCTGGGAACAACCCTGGCGACTGTGACCGCAGGTGACGACTTGATCCTTGCCGTTTCCGATGGAGAAGGATGGCGCATCGTGGGCGGGCATTGGCCCAGCCTCGAAATCGACGACTATTACGGGACGGGACCACGAGTTCTCGCCGTAATCGGGTCCGACGCACGGCCTGGCGAAAATGTCGAGCAAAGTAGGGCCGACAGCCTCCACTTCGTGGGCCTGAATGGCACCGGCGGTGGCGCGATCGTCGGATTGCCCCGCGACTCATACGTGCCGGTGCCCGGCCACGGAAAGCGAAAGATCACCGGGGCGCTGGCGTTGGGCGGCCCGGCACTGTTGATGGAAACGCTTGAGGGCCTTTCAAACCTTCCTCTTGAGGGCTATGTCCTCACCGGCTTCAGCGGATTTCAGGACGGTGTCGACGCCGTCCTCGGCGGGGTCGATGTGAACGTGCCGTTCTCGATCAATGATGTGAAAGCGAAGGCCGCCCTCGAAGCGGGCCAACAGATCCTCAACGGATTCGATGCACTCGCTTTCGCCCGGGCCCGGAAGACGCTCCCCGGAGGAGATCTCACCCGATCCAGCCACCAGGGGTTGATCCTTCTCGGCGCGGCGTTGGGGGTGAAAGCTCTCGGAGCGGCGTCGATTCCGGGTCTGATGGAAAAGGCCGAGCCCTACCTCTTTACGGACCTCTCCCCCGAGCAGCTCTTCACATTCACCGTCATGGCGATAAACGCCGATCTCGGTGCGGTTCCCAATGTGGTGGCGCCAGGAAAATCGGGTACGGCCGGCGGCGCAAGCGTCGTATTTCTCTCCGACTCAGTGCCGGCACTCTTTGCTGATCTTGCCGACGGAGTGCTTGAGAACTAGGTCCTGAGCTCCCAGATACGGGCGGTCAAGAGCATCCGGCTCCCCCGTTGGGTGACGTTGATGATCTTCTCGTAGACCACAGCCATCATGCATCAGCCATCGGTAGGGGTCAGGCTCCTGCATCTACTGACTTACGCCCGTCTGGAAAAGCAAAACTCCAGGTCAGACCATTCTGACTGTCTCCCCAGTGGGATGACTGGTGGGCCCGGCAGGACTTGAACCTGCAACCAACGGATTATGAGTCCGTTTCGGCGCAATTCGCTGCCATGGGAGAATGTGAGAAACTGCGCTCTGACCAGGCCTTTCGTTGCACACGGTTTGTCATCAGTTTGCACGGTTTCTCACCGAATCGCGTCCTGAGCGCGTCCTGGCTTGTGCCAATCCGTTGCCGATCGGGGGGAGATCACGGACCCCGAATATCCGAAACGACCAGCGAGGTCCGGACAGCGTTCCGGAATTCGACATCGATGGAGTGAACGGTGATGTTCACCTCTCCCGAGTCGTTGCACCAAGAAAGACTGTTTGGTTCATCTTCGATCGTCTCATTGGGTACGCAAGGTGTCAGAGTCATCGAGATCTGACCTCCGGGAGGCCCAAAACCCAGAGCAACTGGTGGCGACTCCCCCGCTCCTGCAAGGATCAGCGGAGGGTCGGCAACCAGAGCCAGGAACCCTTCATCGGTGATTGTCGATGAGAGGTGAGATGACCAGATTTCGCGACTTGCCTCGGTCATACGACCGTCGGAGTTCTTCTGATAGTCATAGACCAAAACGGTCCACACTCCAAAGTCGAACACCAGGTAGTCGGCAGTCGTATCGACCGGAAAACGTCTGAATTGAACCAGTCCACCTTCGCCATCCGCATAGGTAGCCAGAAGTTCTCCAGTTCCAAATCGGTCGATGACCATTTCTCGGGTTTCGGG
>JBGTFH010000023.1:0-53697 GCA_041747375.1 Acidimicrobiia bacterium | reverse complement strand
TTGGACCCCGCCCGAGCTCAAGCAGTTTCTCGAACTCATCGATGGGCACCGACTTCAAGCTGCGCTTCACCTCCTGGCCATGACGGGTGCTCGCCGGGGTGAGATCGCCGGCCTCCGGTGGATCGACGTCGATCTCGAGGGCGCCCGGATCACCATTCGTCAGAGCCTGAACGCGGTCGGGGGCCAGGTCTACGTCTCGTCACCGAAGAGCAGCCGGGGTCGCACCGTAGACCTCGACCGGGGGACGGTCGATGTGCTCCGTCGACATCGGGATCGTCAGCTCGCCCGCGGTGAGAGGTATCTGAATCGCCCCGGTGGAGAGGGTTTCGTGTTCAGGGCTCGCGATGGATCCTTGATCGATCCTCGGTCTCTTTCAGCTGCGTTTCGGTGGGTTGCCGATCAGTCCGAACTACCCCGGATCCGGCTGCATGACCTCCGGCATAGCCACGCCTCAATTGCCGTGAAAGCCGGTGTTCCGATCGGGGTCATCAGCGAGCGGCTCGGCCATGCGAGTCCTGAATTCACGCTCCACCGCTACGCACACGTCATGCCCGGAATGCAACGAGATGCCGCCGATCGTATTGCCAGAGCCGTACACCTCGACGATCTGACCGCTGCTTAGGAGGGGTACCGGCCGTCGTTCCAGGATTTGATATAGAGCTCCTCCGGCACACGTCTAGACCCTCGGACGTTGATCAATACCTTTCGCTGGCTGGTCGACAACTCGGAGCTCCGTTGGATGCGCCTCCACGATCTTCGCCATACCCACGGATCTATAGCGGTGAAGGCCGGAGTTCCCATCGGTGTAGTAAGCGAGCGCCTTGGACACGCACGTCCTGAGTTCACACTTCACCGCTACGCACATGCCATGCCGGGATGCAACGTGAGGCGGCCGACATTATTGCCCGGGCTTTCCTTCACGGTTGAAAGCCTGACGTCTCGTTTGACTGGGGTCGTGGGGGAGGAACTCGTAGATGTTCTGCAAGGTCGGCGTGGCAGTCAACGTCCATCGGTACCTGCAGACGATCCGAGCCGGGGTTTTAGAAGTCGACAGCCGGTAGCTACTCGATGATCGGCGAGACCGATTTCGACCGGGCTGCGACTGGCGCACAGTAGAGACATCCGATGGGAACCGACGCACCCGGGCCAGCGGCCGATCTTGGCTGATACCTAGGACGTCTAGCGGAACCCGCGAAGAAATCCGTCCAGGGGCAATGTCCAAATGCCTCGAACTCGAACTAAGGGTTGTCAGGGCTACGTCCTGACGACCGGAGGCGTGCATGGACTGCTGACTGACTCGCCCCAGTCCCAGCCTTGAAGTCAGCGGTTAGGAACATAGAAAGTGAAGGTCTTTCAGAGGAAGCCGGGTCCGGACATTACCCATCGACTCGCTGTGCCGTGGGTGTCGAGCGACGAGTGGAGAACACTGCTAACACAGGTGTTCGACATGCCAAAGTTTGGACCTGCGCCGAGGCAGCAAGGGGATGTTCGGCTTGAAACTGTCTCCTCGGCCCTGGGTTGGCCATTCGACCTGTGGGAGTTCGACAACTGGGTGTCGCGACTCGCAGTGTTGGCCGCAGATGAGCCGAAGCAGCGCGGGCTGTTGCTCGGAGACATGCCTTTTGGCGCAGGTCTTCGGCAACGGTATGGGGTGCGCCCGGGCGTGGTAGCAATCCGCCCTGGGTCGGCGTCCTACGTCATGGTCACCTGTGCTGATGGCCCGACAGGCCGGGAAGCGCTAAGTCGACTTCGTACCGCTAGCGATTTGATGGTGGGCTGACGAACCGGACACCCGTTGCCGAGCGGCGGCGCTCCTGCAGGCCGGAGCTCCGCCGCCTTCGAAGGAATGTGTGAAACAACAGTCGCAAGAATTCTTGGCTTGAACACTGTCCAAGTGCCTCTAACTCCCACGCAAGGGGTGAAGGAGGTCTTCCAAACGGGGAAGACCAACGAAGGTGAGGAGATAAGTATGCGACAGCATCCGGACGACAGAGAACACAGCGAGGTTATAGACAGCGCTGCCAGCACGACGCCTAGTGACGAGGAGGTTGGGAATCAGCGACGAGATACCGGTGGCACTTCGGTGAAGCAGATCAGGGCGAACCGGAGGAACGCCAAGAAGTCGACCGGTCCGAAGACAGAAGCTGGGAAGGCGCGGTCCTCGCAGAACGCTCGCAAGCATGGAATCTTCTTGACCGCAGTGCTACCGGTCACTGATGGTTCAGTGGCCGAGGAACCAGAAGAGTTCTTCGACCGTGTCATGGGCCTAGTCGAGGCGATGCACCCCAGAGATGCATTGGAGTGGGAGGTAGCTATGCGCAGGGCAGGGATTCTCGTGAAGCTAGAGAGGCTGGATCGATGGGGAGCCTCCAGTATCGCGGATGCAGCCGTGATGCGCCCTGCCGACATCAAGGCAGGCGCCCGATCTGAGGTGCGTGTGAGGATGTTAGAGCGCGTGGCTGAAGCGGTTCATCGGTATTTGGATGATCCCGCCAGGGTGGAGGACCCGAACTTTTCGGTTATGGCTACCTTCCTCCGGTTCCACGGACCGACACCTGAGGTGATGATCGATGGCTTTTGGGACGAGCAGAACACGCCATCGACCGATGAGGATTGGAAGCGTGCCTTCGAGGCACTCAGGGACGCCTTTTGGGACGACCGGGAGAGCGCGACGAGTTGGGCCATGGGCAAGTTCATCGAGATCTCTAGAGAATTCGAGCAGGTCGAAAAGCTGGAGGAGAGGCTCGCCGCCAACCGGATCTTGAGCGGTCCGTTCGACCTCCAGTTGAGGTATGAGGCACGCCTCCTGAGCAGTCTCAGGGTTATTGGAAAGGAGTATGCGGAACTTCAGAAGCGGGACCTTGTCGGGTGACGATTGCGATTCGTTGGGGAAGTTGAAAAAACGAACCCATTTTCGTCTGATGCCAAGTGGTTCCCCGGGAGAAACGAACCCAATTCCTGGCGATGATTCGTTAGATGCTCGTGAGACCTCTTGCTGGCCCGTGATCAAAAACGTCAATACCAATCAGGTTCCCGGTTTCAACCGCACCTAGTTCCCAGATATGACGGCCCGTGCGATCGTTGCGTTGGGTTCGGGCGGTTCATGATCCACGATCAGGTCTGGCACTGCGTCCGTGGACAGCTTCCTTCTGAAACGATCCGATGGTCCTTGAAGAGGCCCGCCGCACGATCGTTGACCACTGGGACCTACCGGTATCAAGGGTTGGCCAACTCCGCCTGTCATATCGTCGACCTGCTCAGCAGGCTCGACGGTCAAACGGCCTGATACCCGAACCCCGGTCGTGGAAAGCCCGGGCGTAGGCCTGACGCACGGCTCCGCGACCGCGCGCAGGGGGTCGATCGTCGAACGGCACGCCAGCAAATACGTCCCAGTCGATCTAAGGATCAACCCTCGTCAAAGCAGGCCGCCCACACCGTGAGTCCGGCTACGGCGTCGGCTTCATCCTTCTGATCGGTCACGCTATCGACAATATCATCGACGGGGACGTCGGGTCCTCCGCTGAGCTTCTGCCGTAGGAACAATCTCATTTCAGCGGGAGAGCTATCCTCGGAAGCGAAGTCCATCCAATCGTATGCCTCACAGACGTAGTCCATGGTCTCATCGCCATGTGTTTCAATAAGCTTGTTCATCCGCTCGAAGAAACCAGAACTTTGAACCTCGGAAGCTGAGGGGCCGTCCGTGTCAGCGGCGATACGAGCGGCATCGGCAAGAAAGGCGGGCGCCTGATTCAGTTCACTTGTTGTGACTTGAAGGGGCGCAGTGCTTGATCGAATCACCCCGATCGGTGCAACTCGAATGGCATCATCGCTCCATCGATACACGTCGTCGGCCACCACCCTCACAAGGACTCCTCCTCCGCCACAGCCAGCGAGCATGAGGCAACCGATCACGGCGGCCGCCGAGTATCGATTCCGTTTCTCCCATTTGACCGACTCCATCCAGTGAGATTACACACTCGTACTCGCCGGAGATTAGGTCTACTGCCGACCAGAGATCTTCATCGGGGCACCTAGAGGTGCACTTCCTCACTCGACTGCTCTGGGACCCTCGTCCCATCGAATCGGACGCTCATATCCAAACTCACACACCGCCCCCTGTCGACGCATCACTTTCGGAAGAGCTTCCTCGGAAGCCCGACAGGCTCTCTTTAGCCGTCACCCGCGGTGGTGGTTGATTCTGAAGCGGCCCCTGTCGTGGTGGTGGTCGTCGTAGGGCAGACATCAACGAGAGCTAGTGATTTAACATCGGAAACTGGCAGGTTGCCGATGCGCACCGAGTTACCTTCGGTGTGGAGCACACCGCAAGTTAGTGAGCCGTCAGCCTGCACAACGAGTGCTGATTGTCCACTAGTACCGGCCTCGGGCGCCGGACTATCGAACCCCGCGGCGGCCACAACTAGCAACGTTCCCGCGACGAAGAGTCCCACGGCCGCAGTTACGAGCCGCCGCGCATCTCTGATATCTCCGACAGTGTTCTCCGCAGATTGGATATAGCTTGACCGGTATTCGAAGGTCGAGCTTGAGGGTCCGAATTCGGGAGTGGCGTCCTGCGCAAACTGGAGAGTAAGCCAGGCGGCGAGGGCTACAACAACAGCAGCAACAAGGAGAATTAGTGCTACGAATCTCACCCACGGTTCCTCGATCTTGGCCACTTCCTTTGGCCCTGTGATGAACGCGATTGTCCCAATAAGAGTCAGCGCCGTCGCGATGGCAGCCTGCCACTTCTCGGCCGAACCTCTTGCATCCTTCAAAGACGATCTCAGGGCGTCTCTGCGATGTTCGTTCCAGTGGTCTTCCTCGTCCGGCGCTAGTTCAGGCCCATCCACCGGATCATCGGGAAGCGGCAGCACCCTTACGTTGAGCGACGCCGGCTCGGGCGCGGGAATCGAAACGGAAGCGCCCGACTCGTCGAGTCCCAGCACCGCCAAGTCAAGAGCCACAACGAAGTCGTTCGATCCGAGGGCGTAGACCCGGGCTGTCTTGCCCCCTGGCGTAATCGTGGCTTGGGGCGCGTCACCTTCCAGCCTCCAGATGTATCTAAGCTCCTCTGGTCCTTGCGATGCCGAGCCGTCTAGGTCAAAACCTTCGCCTCGATACACCTCGTATTCACTCAGCGTCACTTGGCCGGGTCTGGCCTGCGGTATCTGGATGATCGGTTCGAGATCGTGGACGAAAATCTCCGCCGTCGAGGTTGCTGAATCGTCTTCAGATTCCGTAACAGTCAGCCGTATGACATACGATCCCGGGACACTCGCCATGAATAGTGGAAACTGAGAGTCCGACATCCGAAGTTGACCGTCGCCATTGGCTGGCTCGTCGGCGATTTCCCAAATAGTGGTTTTCCCTGCGCTTCCACTTCCATCCAACCGGATCCACGAGCCAACCACAGCCACAATCCGACCGCCGTCGGGCTTCGCGATCATTGCGGTCGTCATGGCGGGGAAAAGGGAACAAAACCTTTTCGGCCACAGCCCGGAACGCCTTCACCATGGCGAGGCTGGCCGCAGCGACATTCAACATTGCCGCCAGATATCTGAGGGATGCTCGACTCGGTCGTCCTTACTTGTTCGATGGACGGACTCAATCGATCGAGAGTGCGCGTGATTATTGACCCTCCGTAGCTAGGACCCTTCTCGTCTATCGAAATGTGATCAAAGGCGCCATCGTCCAAACATCCCGGGTTCGGGCAGGCCGCAATCTGCATCCTCCTCGGCCAGGTCTCAGACCACCCAGTGCGGAGTGTCTCTAGCTCGGCAGGTCTCCATCTGGACATCAATCTCTCCAGCTCAAGCTGACAGCTTACACAGGCGCGCTGGAGCGACGAAGGACCGCTAGTCGACTGATCACGTCTCACCTAACGGCCCCCTTGGCCCAACTCCAAAGGGGCGGTTATCGAAACTCAGAAGGACCGCAGTTACGTGGTTCGAGACCACCCCCTACTCGGTGGTCGGACTCCTGGACCCAGCCTGAGGGGGCGCGTTCGGCATACCTCCCGGCTTGGCAATCCCAACCGCGTGTGCCTGGCTTGACAGGCCGTTTGCCGTGGTTTGGTACGAATCCCTTGAGTGCTCCCTCTCGTCTGTCGCTCCTACGCAACGCACGACATGCGCTTCGCTCGCTCGTGTAAGTTCGATGCAAAGTCGCACAAGTCTTTAGTCTGGCTGGTGGGCGAATCAGCCAGGCCCCTCACCAACAAGACCAGGGATTAGGTGCGGGCCGCTCAGCAAGAGAGTCGGTTGTTGCGCCCGTTTGCCATTTATGGGCTTATTCGCTATCGGCCGGACCTATCGAGGTTTGCCAGGAGGTGAGTAGGTGCTCCTTGGGCACATGCGTCCTTTGTAGGAATCCTACGAGACGATCTCGATGATCCCAGGCACCCACATAAGCGACCCTGCTGAGGAGCCGTAGATCCTCCTGCGGCCATGGTTCTCGCTCTTGTCCTGACAGAACGACCAACTTGTTGCTTGTGGGAATCTGACCGTTGATGTCGGAGAAAATTCGAAAAGCATGTTCTACGCTCCTACGGCCAGTCTGGGATCGGCCGCCTGACGCGGATTGGATGAGAACGTCTTGCTCATCCCGTTGAACCGCAGCCGTCAGTCTGTAACGGGCTCCGCTCAGCCCGACACGTTCTGGTCGCTCTTGCACGTTTTGAAACTGGGATTGCAGAAAAGTGATCACCCGGCTGTCGAACCTCACAGGACCCGGGTCCCGTTCTGAGGCTTCTCAACGAATCGATAGCGCGGATAGCGCCCACAATTCGCAAGAACATGTCCGCTGTTTCGGCTTGTGGGCCTTCCAGTTTGTGCGTTGTGTTGCGCCCGCGCTCGCCCGAGCCGTCACACTGGTTGACGTGAGAGCCACGCACGTCGAATTGGCAGATTCCTCCAGACAAGGGCTAACGAGTATTGCCACGGCAGTCGCACGGAAAGGTGCATATGAAGCAACACAGATTCTCCTAGCTTATTGGCGACGCCCACCCGAAGCCGAAGCCGCTTGTCGCTGGGTCGCGCACGCTCCAGTGAAGCGCCTGGCGAATAACAAGATCCGCTGAAAGCAGAATTTTGATGGAGGCTTCGTTGACTTTCATTCACAATCGAACATACGTTCTAGCTGTGACAGGAAGGCCTTCAATCCGGAGGGACCAATCACGTTGTCTTCTTGGACCACGGCCTCGACCTACTCTCCCAGGTCTTCTGGCGAACGTGCTCGATTCACTCAAATTTACGTTTGCTCCACGTTTGACTCGAGCGAACCGCTCCAGGAATCCCCAAGCCAATACGGGGCCTGACTAACCACACCACCTAATTCCAGGGTCGCGCTAGGTCGGCGCTTGAACGTTCCAGCCGAAGGAGTCAGCGGCTTGATGCATGCGGCTGTCGTACGTGACCAAACCACTAAGAGTGTCGCCGAAGAGGGCGGCGGTCGTGAGGTGAATCGCATCAAGGGACCGCAGGCTTGTCGGCTGGAGAATTCCGGCGGCTTTAAGGATTTCGCTACTGATCCGAACGAGCTCAATTCGGCGAAGAACGTCCCTTGCCCGGGCAACAAAATTCTCGCCCAGTGCCACAACTGCCCGTGTCACTTCAGTAGTGGCAAGTCCACTGCTAACCAGTGAGTCTCGAGACTTGAGAAACCGTGTCAACGCCTCACTTTCCGGCTCGCTGGCCACGAGTTTGACTATGGCCGACGAATCGATATACCAGACGCCTTCAGCGCTCATCTGACCGCATTCTCGTCAGAACAGCGGACGGAGCCTCCTGGTCTTGATCCAACTTCAAAGGTGGTGGTAGATCGTCCCAGTCTGCCGATCCACCCTCAACGTCCCCTGATGCTCGAAGCCTTTCGATGGGCGGTGCTGAGGGGATCGGAGTCAGTAGGGCAATCGGACGCCCGCGGTCGGTGACCTCGATTGTCTCTCCCGCCTCAACCCTGCGCAGATAGTCGCTGGCCCTCTGACGGAGTTCTTTGATACCTATACGAGTCATAGTGCTATAAGTAGCACATAGAGAGGCTTGCGTCAACCCCTGCCAACACAACCTGTTTCCAGGGCCAACAGACTGTGCACCATTGTCCAAAGGACATCAGGATGCTAAGATGCGGGTATGCCGAAGACACGAACAACCCTCACCATCGATGAAGACGTTCTCAGAGCGATCAAAGTACGTGCCGCCCGAACTGGAAAGGGTGAGAGCGAGGTCATTGAAGATGCTATCCGACGAGATCTCGGCCTCGATTTGATGGATCGTCTCTGGGCCCGAAACGACCTGTCCGAGAAGGAAGCGATGGACCTGGCCGTCGATGCCCAAAAGGCAGCCCGACGTTCCAAGCCTGCACCGCACTGAGCGTTGAGGGCAGTCCTCGACCCAAACGTGCTGATATCCGCCGTTCTGTCACCTCGGGGTTCGCCGGGTCGCGTCCTTAGACATTGGTTCGATGGCGCCTTCGATCTCGTTGTGTCATTCTTGCTTCTCGACGAACTCAGTAGGGCGTTCGACTACCCGAAACTGAGAAATCGAATAGCGCCCACGGAAGCCGCGGAATTCATTGAACTCCTGATTCGTGGTGCGATCGCCGCGAACGATTCAACCGAGCCGCCAGCTTTCTCGTCCTCCGACCCAGAAGACAATTACCTCATCGCACTCGCCAGCTCTTCTCGATCCGTGCTCGTCTCCGGCGACAAAGACCTTCTCGTATTGAAGGAGCAAATCCCCGTGTACTCACCGGGCGAATTCCTCGCCCTAATCGACGAGAGTGGTCCAAATCCGACCTAGTTCCAGGTTTGACATGATTGGGCATAGCCCTTGTCGACCGCCGCATCTATTTTGGCATCAGGTGCCGTTCGGATCCCGCCGATGGGACCGTACGTCAACACCTGGAAGGTCGTCGAAGGCCTTCGCATCAGCGGTGACAACAGACCTTCGGGTAGCCCTCGCGGTTGCAGCGATCAACAGGTCGTGGGCCCCTCGTGGTCTTCCGGCACGCTTGACCACTGTAAGAAGGACAGCATGCTCCCGGGCAATGGATAGGTCGTACGGAATCACAGGCAACGTCTTCACGACGTCCTCGACGAAGTCTCTCCTCTGGTCTCGGTGTTCTTGCGACGCCAGTTCCACCCCTACCAACAGTTCGGCCACCGTGATTTCAGCTACGGCGACGTCATCTTCATCGTCGAGGACTGCATCCAGATCTCCCTGATCCCTCTCCGCGTCGATGAGAAACGTCGTGTCAAGGAGAACCAGACTCACGATCGAACATCGATCTCGATCAGTTCCCGCACCTCACGCAGATCTACCGACCACTTTCTGTCGGCGACGTGACGTCGAAGCATCCCCTTGACGGCATCGCCTTGTCCGCTACTCACTGGCTCAAGCGATGCCACGGCCTTCCCTCTTCTGATGATGGTGTAGCGAGCCTTGTCGTGCTCGATGCTGTCTAGTACATAAGCAAAGCGTCTTGCCGCCTCGGTCGCAGAAATGTCGGGCATACGAATCAGATTATCAGATCTTGTGTTTGATGTGAAGAGAGTTGTCTGCGGCCAAAGGTTGCGGGTTTGGATGCTTTTCGTGTCCACACACCCTATTTCCAGGTTTGATCCGGTTCGTCAACTGATATCGAGGAGTAGCGCGAGCACTTCCCGCACTTCAGACAGACTCGCAGGACCGATATTCCCACTCACTGATCCAACACGGTCGACCGAAATCGACCGCACGTGTTGACATTGAGCAGCCGAGTCCGCGTTTAGGCCGCTTTCGTCGGCTGAAATGAGGACCTCTGAGCCAAAGGATCGGATCGTCGTGGTCAAGGGGACCACTTGGACGACATTCGCAGATTCATCAAGGATTGCCTGGGCAGTAACGACGACGGCCGGACGTCGAAGACCCGCTTCACGACCTGTAGGAGAGCCCAGATCAAGCATCACAACATCACCCGAGGTCAGCATCAAGCCAATCTGTCTCCTCAATGGTCAACTCGGACTTGAGTTCCACTCCGATGAGTTGCTGTCGAAGACGTCGGGCGGCAACCGCCACAGCCTCACCAACAGTTGTGCCGAGCTCGCGAGCCAGCTTCTTGAGCTCTTCGTGAGTCCGTCGGTCAACACGGACACTGGTACTTGGCATGCAAACCAGTATACGTATCTGCATCCCAACCTGTCAACACACCCTGGTCCCAGGTCGCGCGCAGCCCAGCGCTGTCAGATCTCTCGAATCCTCAGGCCGCGGACCTTTTCAAAGTCTGAACGATTGCGGGTAAATAGGCTCAACTTCCTCTCGACCGCCGTCGCTGCGATCAGCGCATCTGGGAGGCGGATCCCGGTTTCCCGACGAACTCGGCCGGCCCGTTCCGCGATCGCCCGGTCGATTTCGACTTCTCGGAAAGGCGAAAGGACAGTTCTGACTGCGTCGCTGCCGCGGCTGCCAGCAAACAACTCCGCGCTGGTCACAACGGAATAATGGACCCGATGCGACTTCGGGTCGAAGGTGCGCGCGCCCCGAAGGTGGTCGATGAAAATGTCTGTGTCGATCAGGTAGTCAGCCACGATCCCATTCGTCTCGAGAAGGAACATTTAAATCTTCGATGGCTCCGAATGTGGCTGCCAGAGCGACGGCCGGTTCGACCTGTTCATCCAGGTATCCGTTTAGAGCACGACGAACGATCTCCGCCATCGATATGCCTTCAGCGGCTGCCAGCTGATCGATTCGGCGTCTTTGTTCATCGGTCAGATATATCTGCGTTCTCGTCGACATACATCGCAGTATACATCGCTACACAACCTGTTTCCCGGGGCCATTGAGTCCAGCGATATGGCCGGCTTATCGGGCCTACGTGTTCAACAGGAGCTTCGGCTCGCCAGTTTTGGTTGCCAAGTTTTCCGACCCCGTCGATTTCCTTTACGGACCGGGTGACCTGGACGACTGCCAATTCGAAGAGCAGTTGACTACGACGATGGACACTACGTCGGCGCGTTTAGTTGGTAGTCGGACTGCGGCGAGACAGGAGCTGTTTACGTCGAGCGGGCAGCTACAGACCGCGACCGCGAGTACTTGATCAGCGGAGAATTCGTTGTCCTGGCTGAAGGCGACGTAGACGTGGTCATGCACATCATGGATACCTTCTTTCTCTCTAGGGATCAATCGGACGGCTAGGGCGATGTCACCTCCTCGCTCCGAAGGCCTACCAGCATCGAAACAAGGGGCCCAGACCAACTCACAAGATCGGGTATCACCGAGTCAACTCGGTCCTCTCTCGCTTCATAGTGGATGAACCAACCCCCGCCACCAATCAGAAGGATGAACCAATGAGCTGGGAATACACCGACATCAATATGGCACCCCGATCCGGACGGGCCACCGAACTACGAGCCGAGGCCTCCCGTGAACGGCTTTACCGTGAACTTCTCAAACAGAAACGGTCCCAGAGATCGTTCTCGCTCCGATCTCGTGTGTCCCACGGACTAGCGACACTGGGCAGCAGGATTTCACCATATGAACCTTCGTCCACCCGGTTGCCCGCCGCCAACTAGTTCTCCTCCAATCCCTGAGATACCGAAGTCTGGATGGAACCCACCCAGAGCAGGCGCCCGGCCACTACCCACAAGCGCCATGAATGGGAGGAAGCCCTTCAGAAGCGACCCACGAAACAGGACATGCTGGGAATAACCTCCCTGTTTGCAGAGTAGGTGGGTGTACATGCCGACACCGTCAGACAGGGCCAAACGTTGCGACGCCACGCTCACGCGAGGCGGTAGTGTCGTTCCGCGTTCTCCCACAGGAGGGCATTCTGTTCGTCGGTGCTGAAGGTCGACACGATCGAACGATAAGCATCTATGAGCATGCGATAGGAACTGAACAATTTGTCGACGGGCCAGTTTGTGCCAAACATGCACCGGTCGACGCCGAAACACTCAATCGTCTTGAGCACATATGGTCGGATCGAGTCCACAGACCAATTGTGATCAGCCAGCCCAAGGCCGGAAATCTTGATCGCTACGTTCGGAGCTTGGGACAGCAGGTCGAGACCTCCCGACCAACGCTCGAAGTACTCATCTGAACGACCGATCGGCATTCCCGTATGCCCGAGAACGAATTGGAGGTTGGGATGGGCAGAAGCAACCTGTTTTGCGATCTCCATCCCCTCCCATGTGACGCTCAGGTCATAAACAAGGTTCATATCTTCCAGAACCGAGAGACCGTGATCGAAGGCTGGCGCAAGAAGTTCGGAGGGTTCGACCAGATTCCGGACGCCGCGCATATTGGGGTGTTCCAAATGGGTCGCCAAGTCTGAGGCTACGTTCTCGGAGGTCAAATCGGCGTAGGCAATGATCCCCTGTGGAAAGCCATGTTTGTCGGCGATGCTCTGCAACCAGGCTGTTTCGCTCGTCGGGTCGATGTCGTTGTATCCCGTTTGAATATGGACTGACTTGATGACTTTCGATCCCTCAAAGTCTCTCAACAGGTCGGTTATCTCGTAAGGCTTTTGGATCGGTGAATAGTCATCGATGAGGGAATTGCTTGGAGCATCCGCCGCTAGCCAACTTGGGGAAAAGGTATCGAGGTCCCAAAGATGGTGATGCGCGTCGATAAAGGGGATCGATGTGGCCACAGGCCTCCAATTTCAGTACGCAAGTCCCTGGGTTCGAAGAGATGTTAACTGTCAGCAGGTAGGAGGACGAATGCTAAGTTAGGGATATGTTCAGCGGACCGTTACGGGTTCTGGAATTATCGGGACCTCCCCATGTCATGGGCCGAATTCACGCAGACCGTTTCTCGAGCTCGATAAGGAGATACCTCGAGGATCGCCAATCGACCATGGCCGACGGTACATGGTTCGGCGACAGCTCGGAACCCGCTGTGGCCCTCGAGTTGGCCGAGTTGACTGCGGATCACCACCAAAGCTATTCCGGGAGCCTCTTCGAAGAACTGCAATCAATGGCCGCTGCCGCTGGGTTGACAACCGGGGAGGCCATTCTCGTTGGAGGGTTTACCGACATAGTGGACATTGTTAGGTCCCGGGTCGGCTCTGCGATCTCCGTCGACGAATGCACTGGGATTCTCAACCCTGAGTTGGGATTTCTTGCCCAGACATGGGACATGAACATGTCGGCCGGCGAGTACGTATTGATGATGAAAATTGAGCCCGAATCGGGCCCTCGTGCTCTGGTTCAAACCACAGTGGGATGTCTTGGGCAGATTGGGATTAATGAGGCCGGTATCGCGGTCGGGATCAACAACCTGACGGCCTCTGGCCGGTTGGGAGTCACATGGCCTTTCGTGGTTCGTGCTGTACTGCAACAGTCCAGTTTGGACTCAGCGGTCTCCGAGGTGTTGCGGGCCCACCTGGCGGGCGGCCACAACTATTTTCTCATGGGCCCGGATGGGACGGCAGTCAATATCGAAGCAATGCCCACTTCGGTGCGGGTGACGAAGTCATCGTTCGCTCCAATGGTTCACACAAACCATTGTATTGATCCGGCTAACGCCGCCATCGAAGCCGACATTCCGACGGAGATGGCTGAAGATTCTCACCTTCGCATGTCATTGGCCAACGAGTATGCCCACGACCTCGGTTCCTTCTTCGCTGATCCCCGCATCTCAAAAAGGGGAGTCGATCCCCACGGTGGAGCGACGTGTGGTGCAGCAATTATGAACACGAGAGAACTATCGATGGAGGCCCTTTGGGGTGTGCCGGGTTACGGCGAGTGGGAACAATTTACGTTTGATCGATGAAATCCCGAGCTACAAGAGACCAAGTTCCTTCAGCGCGGTCGCTCCACCATCGAGGTTTGAAAGGTTCATGCTCGCGTAGTTCGGAGCGTAGATGACGCCTTCACCACCTGCGCGATATGTTGCCAAGACACTCCTATAGACGATGTCCGGAGTACACACAGCCTGATCTTCACGGGTTCTGGGCGCATCCACGCCGAGACCCATGTAAACCGGGATCTGACCATTCACCCCTCGCACCGCGTCGGCGCACTGTCCGTACACATATGTATCTGGGTCCATTCCCGCCTGGACCAGTTCATCCCAGGGCGCCTCGTCCAACCCGAGGAGTGTGTACATCAATGGATTCATGTCTTTTGGATCCAAGTCACGCAGCAGCGTCTTGTAAAAGTCATCCATCTCGAGTCGGTAGATCTCGCCGGACTGATGCTGATACGTGATGGGTTTCACCCAATCTGCGTAGGCGACTTGTTCAGCCCATGGCCATTGGGCTTTCCGAATCGGATTGAAGTGGTTCCGGTTCCAAACGTTCAGGCCAAACTCTAGAGAGGGATCACACCACTTCACGATGCCGTACAACTCCTGGTCCAGTGACTTGTTTCGCTCCAGCCAGAACCGTTCCCAGATCAGTGCCTCTGGGTTTGCCCACAACACTCGCAAGAACTCGACGAACGCCCCGTCGACGAAGTCATCACCGGCGCGCACCCGATCAAAGTAGTCCTGCAGTTCGTGAGTGGATCGAATCGCCGCTTCAACATCAACGCCCCTTCGTACAGCGAGCGAACGACAGAATTCGCAAAAGCACCCAGCCGTGTCTCCGTGCATCATTTGATCGATCGGACTTCTCCGTTCGTTACACCACATCAAACCGTCGATGTCGTAGTTTCTACACTGGTCCTCAACCATCGAATGCCACCACTTGCGGTAATCGGGATTGTTGATACACGGCGAGGAACCGAATCGTCCGAGCAAATCGACTTCCATCACTTGAGCCAGGTTCGGGATTTCTGGGTTACTGGCAGACCCGTGACCCGCATAGCTGAACAGCGGTTCCATCAACTCTGGCATGATCTTCATCCCTCGACCGCGAGCCGCCGGAATAATCAGTTCGAGGATATCGATTCCATCCATCTCCGGGTCTTTGGCTCGGAAATCTTTGATGAATGTCGACCCGTAGTAGGCCGGATCGGGTTCAAAGTACGCTCCACCCTTCATTCGCAACGGCTCCGGGACACCATGATCAGGCCAGCCGTCCAGTTCATGCGAGATGCTTCGCCCAGCTTTGAGCCCAAGCCAGGACACGGTTCCGACCATCAAAACGTTAACGCCCACCCTCGCACCCAACGTCTCTAAGACCTGATCGACACCTTCGTCGATGAAACTGATTGGACTTACTTGGATTCCTACGAACTTCTTGTCGGGGTCAGTTTTCAATTGTCGCTCCGCTCACTAGTTTGACCCACCCTACCGCACTCGAGTTCAACCTGTCATCGGTCAACTGTTAACCTTTGGCAGGCAACATCGGATCGGCTACGCCGGAAGTTAACCGACGAATTGAACCTGGAGCCGAAAGGCGTGAGGAGAAAGCAAAATTATGGACCTCGGTATCGACGGCAAGGTCGCCCTTGTTGGTGCCTCCGGAAACGGACTAGGCCTAGCCACGGCAAAAAAGTTGGCAGCTGAAGGATGCCATGTTGCGTTGTGTGACTACGACGAAACTGCCCTTGGATTGGCCAAGGAGCAGCTGACAAACACGGGTGGGGGCGACGTAGAGGGCTGGCCTGTCAACTTTCGAGATCTGTCTTCGATCGAGAATCTCCTGATGTCAGTTGTGGGTTGGAAGGGCAATGTCGACATTTTGGTAACAAACTCAGGTGGTCCGCCACCGGGCACCTTCGACGACGCCACCGACGACAAGTGGCAGGCCGCTTTCGAGCTGACATTCTTAAGCGCGGTAAGGCTAATTCGGGGCGTACTTCCCGGAATGAAAGAGCGCAACTGGGGGAGGATCATCAATTTCACTTCCCGCACCCTCAGAGAGCCAATCGACAATCTAATGATTTCGAACGCCGTGAGACTCGCTGTCGCCGGCATGGCCAAGACCCTCGCAACCGAAGTGGCTCCTTTCGGAATCACGGTGAACAACCTCGGCCCTGGTCCCACCTCGACAGCGCGGGCCATCGAACTCGCAGTAGCCAGGGCCGAGAAGAGAGGTGTCACTGTCGAAGAGGAACTAGGCGCTACTGAAAGCCGTATCCCGGTTGGGCACATGGCGACACCCGAGGACCAGGCCGCAGTCGTGGCGTTCCTCGCCTCCGAGGCCGCCCGCCACATTACTGGAGCCTCCCTGATTGTTGATGGAGGCGAGACAAGGGCTCTATAGCCCTCACAAGGGCATCGCCCGACATAAATCGCGTCAACTTGTCAACCGTTGACAGGTTGCTATTATCGCACCCAGATCAGTTTCTGGGCCGTAACGAATCGGCCCACGACGAAAGGGTGACGAATGTCGAAGAGCCGGCCAACACATATCACGTCCGACGGCGAAAGAGCGCGCCGCTACGACGTGCTCCGATCGGCGATGGAGGCCAACGCTCTGGGCGCCTTGGTTATCTGTAGCCGGGGGGACGAGTTTGTTCGAGGCCGTGTCCAGTATGTGTCCGATATCTTCCAGTGGGCTGGACGAGGATTTGTAGTACTCCCCCTCAAGGGCGAAGCGGTATTCATCGTTGACCCGCTGTGGGGACTCGGATACGCCATGCAGTCGGGATGGCTGAACGACTATCGAGTTCCGCCGAACGCCGGGACCGAAATCGGCGGGATTTTGAGTGATCTTGGGTTGCAGAGCGGCAATGTCGGCGTGGTCGGCTTAGCGGACATCACAGCTGTCGCTGACTTCGAGGACATGAAAGCCGCCCTCCCTGAAGCAACATTTAGCGATGCGACAGACCTATTCGACGACATCCGAGCTATCAAGAGCGAGGAAGAGCTCGACAACGTCCGTGAGACCAGCGATATGCTCCGGCTGGCGTTCCAAGCGCTCGAAGCACAAATCAAGCCCGGTGTGCGAGAAATTGACGTTTTGGCTGAAGCCCACCGGCTTTGCCGACAATTAGGAGGCATGGAGGGCATCGCGCTCATGGGGCGGCCGCCATTCAATTCATTCTCTCCGGGCGGAACGGGAGGAGTGATCGAGAAGGATGATGTCATCGTCATTGATCTTGAGTGGGGTGGCCCGTCGGGTTATTGGGTCGAGTTGCGACGTGTTTACAGCTTCGTCCCCCCCAGCGCCGAACAGCAGAAGTATTGGGAGTCTCGGGTTGAGAGCTTCGCCGCTTGCGTCGAGGCGATGAAGTCCGGAGAGTCTTCAGCTTCAATCCTCAATGCCAGGGACAAGGTCTACGCCAAGTACGGGCAGCATGCCGACGGTGTCATCGCGTACACCGCCCACGGCATCGGGGTGGATTCCCTCGAACCGCCATGGGTTCCGGGCAAAGACCGAATGATGGAAGAGAACATGCTGATCAATCTGCATCCTGCAATCAAATTTGACGATCCCGAAAAAGGCGTTGCATTAGGTGGAATCAGTATCGCTGACAACGTGATTGTTACGAAGGACGGCGGCGTTCGGACGACCGATCAGGAAGACAACTGGATTGTCCTCTAACCATTCTTTCTGAAAACGGAAGAAATCTCCGAAAGTGCCATCAGGGCCAATACTGCGGGTCGGTGTTGTGGGAGCCGACCCGCGCGGCTTTGGTGCCCGTTCTCACATTCCAGCGATTCAACAATCCTCAACCCTGACCCTCCACGCGGTCTGCACAAGACACGAGGCGACGGCGCAAGCTGCAGCTGAGAAGCACGGAGTGGAACACTGGTACGCCGGAATCGAGTCCATGTTGGACGACGGCGAAGTTGACCTAGTAACTATTGCTGTGCGCCCGAAGTTCCATTCGGCGCTGGCACTGGCAGCGATTAACCACGACGTCCCGGTGTATTGTGAATGGCCCCTGGCTCTAAACAGCCAGCAGGCCCGGCAGATGGCTGAAGCGGCGGCGACCAGAGGCACCCCGACAGCAACAGGCCTTCAGGGCAGGTTCTCGCCGGTCATTCGCGACATCAGGGACACATTGAGCTCCGGAGAAGTCGGTAAGCCGCTGACCTTCCACGCCTCTCTAGTCCAACCGCCATTCCGGGTGGACTCAGATCGTGAATGGTTGACCAAATCGTCCGAGGCCAGTGGAGCCCTTTTTGTTGCCAGTGCACACCTCACGGATATGCTGCAATTCCTACTCGGAAAGATCGATTCTCTTGTCGCCGTCGTTGGCGAATCTCACTTGGACGGAACCCATGGCGACGGGGAATCCAAATTCCGATGGGCAACTCAAGATACGGTTCAGTATTTAGCCAAATTCTCGTCCGGGGTGTCGGGCACCGTCAACGTGACCAACTCAGCCACCAAGCCGGCGGGTTTCGGTCTTCAGATTTTTGGGGACGCTGGCCAGGTAGATGTGACCGCTCCTGAGTATCCTCAGATCAGTCCGCTGACCGCTGTTATCTCAAACCGCTCCGGTCATGTTCGTCGGCGATCGCAACCGGAGGAAGCTGCCGACCCATCGCCCTCGACCAACGTCAAACGAGCGCTCGAGTCTTTTGCTCACTCGGTGCTTGATGGGGCGGATTTCGAACCTGACTTCGTCACTGGAGCCAACCTTCATCACATTCTGGACGCTCTCGCGGAGTCTGATGAATCCAAGAAATGGGTTGACGTCTGATGGCAAGCGATGACGGTGGTTTAGGTGTTCGAGCCGGGCTGACTGTGCGTGAGCTCCCGGACGGCCGTACGCGCCCTCTCCCACCCGTCTTCAATGTGCCGCACCAGGATGGCGTGCGTCTTGTCGATGTCTTTGTCGACGATGCTATCGATAATGATCTGATGATTTTTCACAGAATCTCCGACCGGATGAGTTGGTGTGGTGTAGCTGACCAGCATCTGGAGCGAACCTGAAACCACGTCTTGCCATACCTTCAAAAGTGGACGGTGATCCGATAGCTCGAAGAGCGTCTTATGGAAGGCTAAGTCGCTCCGAGCAAGTTCGTTGCGATCGCCTCTCTGGGATGCGGTCCGAATTGTGTCGAGCGCTCGGTCCAAGGATGCGCGTGCGTCGTCGGTTAGCGATTCGATTATCAGTTCGGCAGCATATGGCTCAAGAACGCGCCGCAGACTGTAGAGCTCATCGATGGTTCTGGCGTCCAGCGCTCTAACAAATTTGCCCTTACGGGGTTCATTCACAACGAGGCCGTCTCCCTCGAGAAGCGCTAGCGCTTCTCGTATAGGACCTCGACTGATGCCAAATTCTCTGGCGAGGGCTGCCTCAAAGAGTCTTTCGCCCGGAGCGAAGTGACCGGCCAATATCGCATCCCGAAGGTGGTCGGCAACAGTGTCCACGAGTGTCGGAGCCCTGAGATGAGATGCGTTGAGGTGGCTATAGTCGGCGGTTCGGTTTGGCTGAGCCATTTATGCATCTGATCCAATAGGACGGACGAACTCGCCCCGCGAGTCGCCCACGATTGCTCCGTTTTCGAACACAGTCTTACCCCTTAGGATCGTCCTTTGGAGTCGACCCTGGTACGACTTGCCGTTGTATGCAACGGCACTTGCACCCGAGCGACTCAAAAACGAGTCTAGCTCCACCACAGTGTCGGAGCCAGGATCCCAAATAACCAGATCCGCATCCGACCCAGCGCTGACGGCGCCCTTCTTCGGGAACAACCCGAAGAGCCTGGCCGGGTGTTCCGTGATGACACGAACTGAATGTTCTAATGCAATTATTCCGCGGGAGACGGCATCCATCATCACGGGCAACATCATTTCGATCCCAGGAATGCCTCGCGGGGCGTCTTCGTAGGGCACCGATTTGTCACTAACCGTGAACGGCGCATGATCGCTTGCGACAATGTCTATCAAACCGGAATTCAAGGCGTCCCACAGTGCGTCATTGTCCTCGGATGATCTCAGAGGCGGGGCCACTCTGACGAAGGAGCCGTACTCGTCAATATCCTTTTCATTGAAAACCAGGTAATGCGGAGCCGTTTCGCCAGTGATTAGATCCGAGTTGGTACGTGCAGCCATCAACGCCTCAACGGCAGCAAGGGACGACATGTGCGCCACGTGAACGCGAGCGCCAGAGTCCCGAGACAAAGCGCCGAGCAAGGCAATCGAAGCGGATTCGATCACGGGTGGCCTCGGCGACTGATGCTCCGCGGAGGAAGCGTTTTGGAACTTATCGATCAGTTTCTGATTTTCGGCATGCACCGTGCAGGGGAGGCCAGTTGAAGCGACAATTGACAAAGCGGTGTGGATGTCGTCGTCGGACGATGCCCATAGCCCAGCGAACTCTCGATCCCGTCCCGGAGGTGGATCGTGCGTGAACAGCTTGAAACCGATTGCACCAAGCCCGGCCATCGCGTCCGCCTTTCCCGAACTACCGAGTGCGGCCCCCGAGAACAAACCAAAGTCCACATAGCACTGACTCTCCCCTAGCGCCCTCCGAGCCTCAAAGACCTCGGGCGTGCTACATGCTGGATCTGAGACAGGCATTTCGAGGACTGTTGTGACTCCACCCGCCGCCGCCGCCATCGTCTCGGTCGCGAAGGTGCCTCTTTCGGGGTGGCTGGGAGCGCGGCAGTGAAAGTGACCGTCCACGACTCCAGGCAAGACGTAGTGACCTTCCGCGTCGATTACACTCTTCGCTGGGCCAAGCGATCCATGAGGACCCACCTCAGCAACCGATTCGCCAACAACGGCCACATCAAGAGGAAGAGTCTTCCCATCTGATACCACGACTCCGTTGGCAATTAGTAGATCGTGCAAGAGCTTGTCGGCAAATCAGGGGCGAGCAAACAATTCATGCGAGCGAACTTGACGCAGGAGTCAGGTCGACGGCACCCATCAGGCGCTCGAGTTCCGACAAAGTCCCTGCATCGAGAGTTGGGGCCGGCGCCCTGACGGACGCGTTGGCAATAAAGCCGCGGGCCTGATAAAGATGCTTTCGCACCGTGAGCGAGATAAGCGGTTGGCTTTCAAAGAGAATGAGCGGCAGAAAACTGTCGAATAATTGGCGCGCGTCGCCTACTTCACCAACGCTATGCAAATCATGTATTCGCTTGAGGATCTCCGGATATGCGAATCCCGTCATCGTTCCGCTCGCACCACGATCCAACTCATCGATAAAGCTCAGGCCGCCGAGACCCCCAAACACCTTGAGGGATTCTGAAGTCGCCAGCACGGAAGACATTTTCTGTGCCGTCGGCGGGTCTTCGAGCTTCAACGAAGTCATCTGATCGACGTTTTGGTGCAATTCGTCAATCAGTTCAACCGACATGACCACCCCGCTAGATGTTGGGTGATCTTGGAGCACTATCTCTATCTCACTTCCGCGAGCAACAGTCTCGAAGTAGTCCAATATCGCCTGCGGGTTGGGCTTCGCCAACGTCGGGGGCGAGATCATCACGGCGTCGGCCCCTGATTCTTCGGCCACTCGAGTCAGCTCCCGGCAAGGAATTGCTCCCGGGTGGTTCGTTCCAACGATGACTTTCCCTACGCCCGCGGCCGCTGAGACGAACCTCGTCAGCACCTGCTGTCGCTCTTCATCGAGGAGTTTGTTCGCCTCGCCCATGACGCCAAGCACAAGAAGTCCGTCGACGCCGAGAGCAAGCAGCGACTCGGTCATCGTCTCCACCGACCTGAGATCGACCGATCCGTCCGAGTGGAACGGCGTCGGCGCGACGGTATAAACGCCTTCTTCAAGCACGACTACGACCTCCTGGTCTCGGCTATTCCGGAGAGAGCAGTGCCCGATTCCTGGGCGTATCCGCCCGCGGCGCTGTGTGCAAGATGTCCTCTGACAAACACCTGGCTCACGCTCCGAACGGCCTCGAGGTCCTCGCCGGGATTCGAATCGAGGACAACAACATCAGCTATTTTGCCTACTTCGAGCGATCCCAAATCCTCGCTCAAGCCAAGAAGCTCGGCGCCGCGGCTCGTGATTGACCGCAAGGCGTCGTAGCTGTCCTTGCAGACACCAACATGGACCATGAACTTCAGCTCCTCGGCAATCTCATTGTGAGGCACGACCGGGCTCCCTGCATCTGTTCCAAAAGCGATGGGAATTCCAGCTTCTGCGGCCGCCTTGTTCCCGGCAAACCTCGATTCATCGTTCATCTGATCGATCCGTCGCTGAACCTCGTGAGGAGGCATTCCCCAGTCCAATCCTCGCTGAGATTGGAGAACGAGCGGCGAGAAGGTTGTCACAATCCACGTCCCACGATCGGCGAGAAGTTGAATGGTGTCATTTGACATGGAGCCGCCATGCTCGACACAATCAACACCCGCTTCGACAACTCGCCGGATGGCCTCATCGAAAGTTGCGTGTGCTGTGACCTTCATCCCATTCATGTGCGCTTCGTCGACCATCGCTCTGAGTTCATCCATCGTGAACTGAACCAGTTCATGCGATGCCATGATCTTGATCCAGTCGGCGCCGACTTTGAATTGCTCTCGGATCGCCCGACGGCAATCGTCGACGCCGTCAGCCTCCCGACAGCACCACCACGTGTGGCCGCCGGTAGTGGAAATAGCGCGGCCGTTAATGATCAACCGAATCCACGGTATGACTCCGGTATCGATGCCCTGCTTAGCGCTCTGATTGGCGTCGTTCATGCCTAAATCCCTAATGGTGGTGACTCCGGCAGAGAGGTGCTTGCGCACATTCATCGCGGCTTTCATCGCCGACACAGCACTGGACTCGTTTGCTTGGTCTTGAAGATCGTGAATTCCGTCCCAGCCGAGGTGGACGTGGGAATTTATGAAGCCGGGCAGCAAGAATTTGCCGGCGACGTCCACGAGTACGTCGCCTTCCTTGCTGGCAATATCACCCATCTCCACGATTCGTTCGTTCTCGATAGCGAGCGAGCCGACGCGCGACGACCCCTTCTCGAGATCCACGATTTGTCCACCATTAAGTATCGTCCGCATCAATATTTCCTTTCATTGCGTTGCGAGATCATCAGCTTTTTGCCCACTCTTGGGTTATGAGTTCTCCCGCTTCGGTGAGTTCCTCCACGAGACTTATACCGATCGGGATGCCAGCCGAGTGTGGGGTGATAATCAGGTTGGGAGCCGTCCATAAGCCGCTGTCCTCAAGAGGAGGCTCGTACCAGGCCACATCTATGGCTGCTCCAGCGAGCTGCCCACTTTCAAGGGCCGAGGTCAAAGCCACTTCGTCGACCAAACGACCCCTGGCAGTATTAACGAAGAAGGAACCCGGTCTCATCGCATCAAACTGATCGACCCCCATCATCTTCTCCGTTGACTCGTCAAATCTGTTGTGCAATGACACACAATCCGACTCTGCGAGTAAGTCTTCAAAGGGGAGATACTTGATATTCAGTGCGGATTCGTCCTCATCCGACAACCGATTCCTTTTGGTGTAGATCACGGTGCAGCCGAAGGCATTTAGAAGTCTGGCGACCTCAAGGCCAATACGGCCAAGACCCACAAGTCCAACATTCTTGCCCGTAATTGCCTCGAACCGCTCCAACCCAACCCAGTTGTACGAGTACTCCTCCTGATTGGTAAGAATCGGAGAAATGTCCGCGGCCCATTCACGCGCCCGGGTGCGATTCAATGCGGGACCAAACCGCTTGAACACGGCCAGCATCAACATGACCGTGTGTTCCGCCACACTGACCAGCGCTGGCGACGATGCAGTCTGAAACGCAATACCTCGGGCAGCCAAATCCTCGATGGGTATGCTGCCGGGTCCGGAGTCGAGCTTGACTACGAGTTTGAGGTTGGGATGCGCTTCGACGATGTCTCGATCGATGTCAGTAGACCAGGTGACAAGGATGTCGGCGTCGGTGAAGCCCGGAGAATCGGAAGGCCCAAGCACGGATGAATCGGGAGGAAGCGCGTCGAGAAATGCTTTGCTTTGCTCATCGCCAAACTCATCGAGAAGAGCGACCGTAGGCCCTTTGATGCTCATCTCGACGAAGTAAGGTCATTCCAAAGAGACTCAAAGCGCTCCAGGGCTTCGATGAGCTCCGATTCCGGGGCCAAGTATCCGATTCGGATGAAACCTTCCCCCGCATCGCCGAACAGCGAACCCGGCGTAAAGAGCAGCCCTTGGTCGACAAGGGCCTTCACGCAGAAATCGTAGGAGTTAAGTCCAGCTTCCTTGATGTTGGCAAAAAAGTAGAAACCACCTAGCGGGGGACTGTAATTGACCCCCATTTTATCGAAGGCCGCTGCCATGGTCTGCCGTCGACTTGAGTACTCGGCGAGCATGTCGACAAGGAAATCGTCAGGCCCCTCGAGGGCCGCCAGCGCTGCATACTGCGATGGGGTGGCAGCACAAATTGTTAGCGAGTGTCGTGGTTCGAGCGCCGATTTGATGTAATCCCTTGGGCCTGCCATATAACCGACTCGAAATCCGGTCATGCTGTACGCCTTGGAAAATCCGTTGATCGTTATCGTCCGTTCGCGCATCCCCGGCAGCGTCGCGAAGCTCACTGGCTCGAATCCGTCGTATACGATCTTTTCGTAAAGCTCGTCCGAGATTGCAAGGAGATCGTGCTTCTCGATAACCCTGGCGATTCCCTCCAGGGTCTCCTTGGTCAGTACACCCGCCGTCGGATTATTGGGAGACACCAGTACGACAAGTTTGGTTCGTTCTGTGATTCGCTCCTCGATTGCTTCCGGAAGCAACTCAAATCCCTGGTCCTCGTAGGTTGGGACCAGAATTGGCTTTCCACCGGCCAACAGGATATTTGCAGGATATGCCATGTAGTGGGGCGACGCGAGTATGACTTCGTCACCGGGATCCAACAGAGTCTGGAGGGCCACGACCATCGCTTCTTGGGCACCCGACGTCACGATGATTTCACCCATCGGGTCATAATCAAGGTCGTTGTCGATCCGGAACTTCCTCGAGATGGCCTGGCGTAACTCCGGAAGCCCTGCCGGGTTGGTGTAGGTGGTCTTGCCCGACTTCAGAGCGTCGATCGCTGCGTCGACAATATGCTTGGGGGTAGGACGGTCTGGCTCACCACGTCCCAGTCGGATGACATTTTCTCGCTCATCGGCCATGTTGAGCAAAGTAAAGAACGCGCTGTCTTCGCCGCCCCGTATCGCCACGGCTCCCTGCGCCATGCCCGCTCGCAGCGGGCTGAATGTTTCTGTGTTCGACGTCATTGTGTTTCCTCCGATGCTTCTTAATTGGGGCTCAGCCCGATTGCGTCCGCGAACCGTTGAAGACCTTCTTCCAGAGGAATGGGCGTCCAACCCAGAGCGGCCTTGGCCTTGGCCGGCGAGATTATGGTTGGTCGGTCAGGACCCCCGTCGACGACCGTCTCAGCGTCGCTTCGGACTTCCAGTCCGAATATCGACTCGGCTGCGCTTAAGACGTCGGAGAACGGACGGGGATTGCCCGAGGTGAGATTAAAGACCCGTCCATTCATCCCAGTCGAAAAGAATTTGTAGGCAGCCGAAGAGACATCGTCAACGTAGACCCAATCACATCTGGACTCGACCCGTTCGCCCCGCACCGGTCGACCTTCAGTCGCGGCATCGGCAAGGAGTTTTACTTCGGTGACGAAGGGCCGGGTGTCCCGGAATTCTTCTGCCGGACCGTACATAGAGGTGGGACGCACGGCCCCAGCGTCGAAACCAAACATCTTCGCGTATCGAAACATCAGGATTTCAGCAGCGAGTTTCGCTGATCCGTAAAGCGAGAACCCGCCGTCGCCGTCCTCTTCTACCAGCTCCTCTTCGACGAACTGGTTGTAGACACCACCCGACGATATGAAGAGGAACTTCTGAACTTCGTTCGTCCGGGCGAATTCAAGTGCGTTGAGGAGGCCGACCAGATTGACATCAATCAGTTTCGTAGGATCGTGCTGTGACTCTTCGACCGTGGGTGTGAGTGCGGCGGCATGCACGACCCCATCAACGCCGCTGAGCGCCGGGTTTGTCCAGCTGCTCTTGTCGGCGACGTCAAGCCGGATATACGAAACGCTGGACGGCGTGTCTGATCGCGGAGAGAACTGGTCCTCGGCCAGAATATCGGCGGCCACCACTTGCTCGCCACTCATCGCGAATTCCCGAACCAAAGACCGTCCAAAGAACCCAGCGGCACCGGTCACTAGCACCTTCATACATCACACTCCGAAATATCTGTCTTTGCTACTTTTTCGGCAATCATCGCCCGGAACACCTTCAAATCCTCCGTAGGGCAGCCGAGTTGCTACCAGTGTGCGATCGTAGCCTTCATGGTGTTGCCTGTCAACAGATGACAGGTTGCAACTCGCCAGGAACCCCGCAGCGGTCGATCCGCCACCCCTTGGTCGGTGTGTCAGTGTTGCAATCCTTCTGTCGCCGGGCACAAAACAAATATCCGACGCGTAGATCAGCAGCACCGCCCATCGGGCCGCACCCGGTCCAAGACTCGTGACCGATCCCTTTGATTCTTGCCAAAGCGGGTTGCTCTCTCCACAGGAGTTGTCTATTGTCTGCAGTCGACAGAAGGAGTTCCCATGCACGATCCGTTCTACGATTTCTATCCAAAGAGGGAACCGGTGCCACTCGTATCTGGTGAGATCGCTTTGATCACCATCGACTTGCAATATCTTGATGCCCATCCCAAAGGCTGGGTTGGTCGGATTGCAGACGCCGACGGCCGCCCCGAACTCTTGGATCAAAGGTGGGAAGGCATCGAGGGAATCCTCCCTAATATTCGCCGAGTCCAAGATGCATTTCGCAAAGTCGGCGAAGAGGTCATGCACGTTCGCGTGGCGTATCGCACAAAGGACGGGCGAGACTCAGGGACGGGTTTCCTCCCCTCCACGGATGTCGATCCTCTACCAAGGGATGATCAGGACGATGACTTCTTGCCCGAGGTCGCTCCAGTCGGCGACGAAGTGGTGTTCAACAAAACGACATCGAGCGTTTTCAACTCGTCGGGAGTCGACAAAGTATTACAGCGAATGGGCATTCGCCATCTTCTCGTAACCGGGATCGTTACCGACGGTTGCGTTGAACTCTCCGCTCGAGATGCGGCGGATCGCGGGTATGCCGTAACACTTATTCAGGATGGCTGTTCGGCGTCAACACCCGAGGCACACCAGGATGCGCTGGACAGAATGAACGACGGGGGCTTCATCGCCCTCAAGACTTCCGATCAGGTAGTCGAGGAAGTTTCGTCGATTGCATAGACCGGGAATGCAAGACAAGGGAGACCGCAGATCATGGGCTGTTTGGTGATTTGAATGGTCAGGGCATCGGCCGCACTTTTGGTGTCCCCCGGAGTTGTTGAGGTCGAAGAAGTCGACTTTTCATTGGTGGGTCCCGGCCAGGTCGAAGTCAGAATGGCTGCGGCCGGGATTTGTCATACTGATCTTCATATTCGCGACAGCCCCGACGGATGGGGCAAGTCTTTCCCCCTACTTCTCGGACATGAGGGATCGGGCATTGTCGTCGACGCAGGCGACGGCGTTCTTCTTGAACCTGGTGATCATGTGGCGATCGCGTGCAGGGTTCCGTGTGGCAGTTGTGCACTTTGCCGGCGGGGCGACGCCCGACGATGTAAAAACTCGGCGCCAAGACCTGCCCGGATCCAAAGATCCACCGATCAGTCGTCCGTCACTCCGGCGCTGGGCGTAGGGCTATTCGCTGACACGGTGGTTGTCGACGCCATGGCTGCGGTAAAGGTCGATCCATTAATTCCCCTTGACGTTGCGGCCATTCTCGGCTGTGCATTGATGACCGGCGTCGGAGCTGTGACCAATACCGCTCGCGTTTTTCCGGGAGCCACCGTCGCTGTCATCGGCTGCGGCGGCATCGGGTTGTCGGTCGTGTTGGGTGCACTCCTGGCAGGGGCAAGCAAGGTGATCGCGATTGACTTGGTGCCTTCAAAGCTCAGTTGGGCATCGAGGCTGGGTGCCACCGATGTGATAGATAGCTCTGAGGAGAACCCGGTTGACCGCGTGCGAGAGATCACAGGTGGGGAAGGGGTTGACTTTGCTTTTGAGGCCGTAGGACTCGCAACCTGCGTCGAGCAAGGCCTGGCGATGTTGGCTTACGGCGGGGTCGCGACCGTCATCGGGGTGCCACCAAGGAACCATGAGGTGACTTTCCCATTGGGTGGTCCGAGTGGCTTTCTTGCCAACACGAATTCGCTTCTAGTCACTCACGGTGGGGATTCCCTTCCACAGCACGACCTGGACGTATTCGCTTCTTTGATTCTTCAGGGTCGTCTAGACGTGGCAAAAATGATCAGCCACAGAATCTCGCTCGAAGACCTCGACGAAGGGTTCCAGATGATGAAGGCCGGGGAGTCGGTGCGGGCCGTGGTTGTTCTCGACAACTCACTTGTCAGGTAGGTGCCATGCGCGTCCCGATGACACGACTCGCCGATGAATATGGTTCGATGCAACCCGAGATCGACTCGGCAATTCAGACAGTCCTGAAAAGCGGTCGGTACACACTGGAGTCTGAGCTCATCGAATTTGAGCGGGAATTCGCCTCCTTTGTCGGCGCTTCCCATGCAATAGGAGTTGGATCGGGAACCGACGCACTAAGGATTGCCCTGCTGCTTTGCGATCTTCAACCCGGAGATGAAGTCATCACCGCCCCAAATACTGACAATCCGACGGCCGCAGCCATCGAGCAGGCTGGTGGAACAATCGTATTCGCTGACACAGACCCCGCGACATTCAACCTGGAACCGACAAACGTCCTGAAGGCAATCTCACCCCGGACCCGGGCGGTACTGCCAGTCCACCTTTTTGGACAGCCGGCCAATATGACGGAACTGTGCGCCATCGCGTCAGAACACGACCTGTTGGTGGTAGAAGACGCCGCGTTGGCCGTTGGTGCGAGACATCGCGGGCAGCGCACCGGAACGTTTGGAGCGATAGGTTGCTTCAGTCTCGCTCCATCCAAGATTCTCGGAGCCTTTGGCGACGCCGGTGTGCTCGTGACAGACGATGTGGCCCTGGCTGAGCGCGCTCGAGTCCTTCGTAACTACGGTCACGCACCGGGGACCGATCTCAACCCTCAGAATCTGACCGGGGGTGGGGAATGGGTCGTCTTGGAACACGGCATCAACTCAAGGCTTGATGCTCTCCAAGCAGCTGTACTTCGAGTCAAGCTAACCACCTTGGAGGCAAGGATATCGCTCCGCCAGGGAGTTGCAGCTCTCTATAACCGTCTGCTTTCCGAGTTAGATGTCACGACTCCGCATATCGCCGCAGAGAACGAGTCGACCTACTTTGCCTACAACGTGCTAGTCGATGATCGGGATCACGTCCGGAATTCGTTAGCTGCAAGCGGCATCGCCACCCGCCTCTACTACAACCCTCCCCTGCACCTGCAGCCCGCTTTTCGCCACCTCGGATATAGCTCGGGAGACTTTCCATCGACGGAGAGATCTGCACTTCGTAGTCTCGCCTTGCCAATGTTCCCTCAAATCAAAGAAGAGGAAGTGCACAGCGTGGCCCGAGCGCTGGAATCAGCCGTCGCAGATAGAGAATCGAATGTAAATCGAGAGGTGTAAAGGATAGAAATGACAAACATTGACTTGGCCTATGACGATGTCGGCGCTGGAGGACTGACGTTTCTAATGATCCACGGAGCATTTGGAAGACGTACTGACTACGTCAGGCAAATAGAGTATTTCAGCCCGACCAACCGTGTCATTGCTGTTGACCTGCGGGGCCACGGAGACTCCGATGCACCCGATGCCGGATACTCAATTTCCCAGTTCGCCGAGGATGTCGCGACTCTTGCGAACGGACTTGCCCTAGAGAATGTGAATGTCGTCGGACACAGTATGGGTGGCGTCATTGCCGTAGAACTTGGATCGCGCTTCCCAGAGCTTGTTGGTGCGATAGCGACGTTGGACTCACCATCCATAATTCCGGGCTGGCACGACCTGCATACAGGCCCTTATGCCGATGCGATGCATGGTCCGAATTATCGTCAAGTGTTGCGCGAATTCCTGGATGTTGCATCATCTGCAACGGACGACGTCGAGAGACGAGCTGAGTCTGAGGCATCGATTGAGCGGATGTCGGAAACTGCGATATTTGGAACCTGGGATGCGATTGGCCAGTGGGATCCCGAGGTGGCACTTCGAGATTTTCGGACTCCATTTCTCTATCTCGACCACGGACAACCCGACCTCGATTACGACCTACTTCGCACCTATGCACCACAGGTGATCACTGGGAAGACTGTGGGTGCTGGTCACCGAGCACTCCTTGAGGTACCCGACCAAGTCAATGCGATGCTGGACCGATTCTTTTCTCTGGCGCCCATTCTCTCGGAAGAAGCGCGAAGCTCTGTCGGCGGATTTCGGTACAAGGCCGACAGCACAAAGGGGGAACCTGTCGGCAGTTGACAACACACCCCCCTTTCGACCAGAATCAACTCAGGGCGCAGCTAAAGCGGCGCTCAACATCTAGGAGGAACAGGATGAGCAATAGGTCCCACCGGCGAAGGCAGCGGGTAGTCCCGATGTCGCGATGGTTGGCATTGATTGCCGTGTTCGCTCTGGTGGCGGCGGCCTGTGGCGGAGATGGTGATTCGACCACCACATCCCCATCAACCGATGGAACGGGCGCCGAAACCACGACCACGGCTGGAGGCGGAGACGGAGACGGAGAGGAGGTTGTGGCACCGGAGGTCCCTGATGCGACTGTCCGTTTCGCGATGTATCCGTGTTGCGCCGACAACAACCCGATGCAAATCGCAATCGAAAAGGGTTGGCTTGACGAAGTAGGGATTACCTTGAATCCGGAGGGCGCCCACCTCTATACCCTCTTTGATCAGATTGTCCCGGCTATGCAACGCGGCGACTTCGATGTGTCTGGGTTCTTCGTTCAGTCTTATCTTCAGACATTCGATTCATTCGCCCAGGACATTCCGCCTATTTGGTTCAACGACATATACACGGGTTATGCGATCCTGAAATCGCCTGACAGTGACACGAAGACCACGCAAGACTTCGTGGATGAGGGCATGCCCCTTCACGACGCTCTTGTAGCAGCGGTAGCCCAACTCGAAGGTGCGGAGGTTTATACACCGCCTCATGGTCAGGTCCAGCCGCCTTACCCTGACGTCTTCATGAGCTACGCCGGTCTGTCTTATCCCGACGACTTGAACCTACAGTTCCTTGAGGACCAAAGCATCATGGCGGTCTCCGCTCAGGAGGGACGTATCGAGTTCGCGATCCCGTACGCCGCTCCGGTTGTGGTGCAAATGCTCAACGAAGGCTGGGAACCCATTATCAACACCGTCCAAACTCTGAGCGATGTTGGTTCCGAGCAGGCAGCGCGAATGACGACTCTGGTTGGAAGCTCCGGATTCATCGCCCAAAGGACCTGGGTTGAGGAAAACCGGGACACAGCTCTGAGGTTCGTTTCCGTCGGGTTCCGGGTACTCGCGTACCTCCAGGACCCAGCTACCCAGCTTGACGGTTGGACGATCCAGGCCGATCAGATCAACGCCACACAGGGCCAAACCCTCGCGCCTGAAGACATCGGAGTTATCTGGGAATCCCTCGACCCACCATTCCCATGGGAAACACAGGGACCACAACTTTGGGATGACCCGTCAGCACCGTTCTATGTCAGGGGATCGCTGGAGACACAGCTCCAGTCACTGATTGACAACGGCACCTTGACCGGACCGCTTGACAAGTACGACCTGGATATGTTCCTGGTCACCGAGGAACTGTATCGCGAGCTGGCGGCGCTCCAAGAGCAGGCCGACGGTCTATTTACAGAGGCCGGATCAGCAACCCTCAGTGCAAGCCAGCAAGCGCTCGTCGATCAAGCGCAGGCGTTCTACGACGCCTACGACTTCCTGGACGCAGTTAGCTTCCTCGAGGCGGCGCTTGGGTAACGAGTTGACTACGTCATGTTCGTGTCGCGGCGACAGCCGCGACACGAACACGTCGCCTCATTTGATATCGGGTCGCCTACGGTGTCACTAGGTTGAGATTCCGGAGACGCGTCTCGGGGTTCCTTCTCGGCTTGGTCGGGATCCTCGTAGCCCTGGGGATTTGGGCTTTGATAGCAAATCGAAGCGGCGTACTTCCCGGTCCGATTGAAGTATTCCGTCACATTCAGGCCAACCTGTTCGAAAGCGAATACTTGGCGTCAAGGGGAATGTCTAGCGGCGCGGGCTACTTCGGACACCTGGCTGTGACAACGAGATCCGTTGTGATCGGGGTCGCAATAGGAACACTCGTAGGGGCATTCCTTGGACTGAATAGCCTGAGAGTTCCTGGTATCAACGACATCGTGGGACCGATTACGGCGGCGCTCGGATCCGCCCCGATATTTGTAGCAGCTCCATTTTTTCTTATCTGGTTCGGGATTCAGCCGGCGGCGCAAATCGGAATTGTCGCCTTCTATACCTTTCTTTTGATGTATGTGTTCAGCCGGCGGGCAGCTGAGAACGTGGCGGCTCGATATGTTGAATCCGCCATGACTCTTGGCGGTAGCCCTCGCTCGATATTCCGCTGGGTTTATCTGCCGGGATCGATCCCGGAGGTTCTCGGAGGATTCCGAATCGCTTTGGCCGGCGCGTGGGGTCTGGCCGCCATCGCTGAGCTGCTAGGTGCGCAACAAGGAGCCGGGTTTCTGATCAAGTTCTTCGCCTCCGCATTCCGACTCGATGCCATGGTGTCGATTGTCCTACTCATAGGAACTGTTGCTCTCATTTTTGATGCCATCGTTGTGGTAGTCGGCAGATATGCGACAAGGTGGGTTGAGTCCGGAAGACGACTGGGATTGTGACAGGGAGGCGAAAATGACACGACAGGACAGGCGGCACCCGTGAGCTCAACCGTTACCTTTGAGCACGTTGATTGCCAATTCGAGCACGAGTCGGGACGAACCGTGAAAGCCTTGAATGATGTTTCATTCTCAGTGCCTGCAGGCCAATTCGTTGCGATCGTTGGACGCTCGGGGCATGGCAAATCAACTCTTCTAAGGGTTCTTGCCGGTCTTCAAGAAACGACTGGGGGCCGAGTTCGGGTTGGAGAGCGCGCGGTCGACGGCCCGGGGCCTGATAGGTCGATGGTATTCCAACAAGACGCTGTCTTCCCATGGATGTCGGTTCGTCAGAACGTTGAATTCGGGCTGAGAGCCCAGGGGACGCCAAAGGAAGAGCGATTCGCTACTTCGTCCCGATGGCTGGAGGAGGTTCAGTTGGCAGACTTTGCTGGATCCTGGCCCCGTGAGCTCTCGGGAGGCATGCGGAAGCGCGTTGCCCTCGCAGCAGTGCTCGCGATGGATTCTGACGTCTGGCTGATGGACGAGCCTTTCGGCTCGTTGGACTATTTCACCCGTCGATCGTTGCATGACTTGCTGTTGAGCCTCTGGGACGAAACGCACAAGACCGTCTTCTTTGTTACCCACGATATAGAGGAGGCGCTCATTCTCGCGGATCGTGTGCTCTTGGTTCGCGACGGACGCATCGTTCAAGACCTCGCTAACGATCTTCCGCGACCCCGGGATGAGGAGGTCAGAGCCAGTAGACCTTCGGTAGTTCTGACAAAAACTATCGTCGATCACTTAGGCGCTGAGGATATAAACCCTGCTCCCGAGTCCTCCGAAGAGTTGTGATGCGCCTGCGTAATTACATTCGAGCTCATCCCGTCAGCGTTGCTATATGGGTGCTTATTCTGGTGGGCTGGGAAGTGATGGGGCACATATTGCCAGACAGTCTTCTGTCGACTTCGCCGCTTGTCCCGCCATGGGAGTATGTATTCACCGACGCATTCAAGTCCTTGGCCAATAATTGGCCATTCACCTTCTGGGCGCCCAATCCAGCTACCGGCGGCGAAGTTACTTATTGGGGTGCGCTGCTTGCCCTTGGATACCACACTCTGAGCACCCTCTATCGTCTGGTTCTGGGATTGTCAGTTGGTGTGATTCTTGGTGTCGGGACGGGCTTGGCGGTCGGCTACTTCCCATATTTGAGGCGGATCGCCTGGACGCCACTGAACTTCCTCCGGATGCTCCCTCTCCTCGCCGCGATTCCACTGTTTCAATTCTGGCTCGGAGCAAATCTGAGAGGTACCACCGTCTTTATCGGTTTCGGTATATGGGTTTTGTTGGTGGTCGCCACAATCAACTCGATCAAGAACGTTCCCGACCTCTACATAGAGAACGCTCGCATGCTCGGTGCTAGCCCGATGCGGACCTATGCCAAGATTGTTGTTCCCGCGGCGATGGTAGAACTTCGTACCGCGCTTTTGCTCGCAGCCGGACTGAGTTGGTCGCTAACCGTCGGTGCCGAGTACATAGGCCTTACATCTGGCCTGGGAAACTTGTTGGCGGTCGCCGTCTTTTTCACCAACACCGGGAGGATGGTCATCATTGCTGTTGTCATCTCAGTGCTGGCCCTTCTGACTTTCCTCTTCGTCGACAGAATGTCCCGGCGAGTTGTGCGATGGATGCCGCAGTTGGCAACGGACAACACGATGATGCGGGTAGCGGGCGCCGCGTCAATCGGCGGAGGTAAGGCCGTTACCATCGATGAGTAAGCCCTCGGTTCGGGCCAAGATCACAATCTCGACCAATCGAAAAGCGGAATCGCTTTAGTGTCCGGCGCAACCTATGGGATCGCTGCGGCGATCCTGCTCGGCACGAACACAATTCTCATTGCCATCGCTGCTCGACGGTGGGGGGTCTGGAGAACCACGGCGAGTACTTTGGTCATTGCGTACTTTGTATTGATCTTGTACGCAGTCCTAACTCAAGACGCATTTCCATTGGATGCTGGAGGTTTGTGGCCTCTGATGGCCGTTCTTGGTTTCGCCGCCGGGTCCTCGTACTTTGCTGGAAATCAAGCTCTCAAGATGGGGCCGGTATCAGTTGTGAGCCCCATCGGTTCCACAACCGGCGTCATGACGGTTCTGTTTGCTTTCGTATTCCTGGGTGAGCGTCCTGACTTGATTCAATGGCTGGGGATTCCTCTCGCCGGCCTGGGAGTGGTACTTCTGTCGTTCGAGCAGGACGAGTCTGGTCAGCGGCGGCTCGTTGGATTGGGACCACTCTTTGCCCTCGTTGGCGTCGTGACCGGCGCCATCTCGAACGCGGGGCTCCAGATTCCGGCCCGAGAAATCGGTCCGGTGTCAACCGCAATCGCCCAACGCACCTTTACCGTCTTTTACGTCTTGCTGGCTTTGGTGTTTGTCGTCCGCAAGCAAGGCGACGAAAGCGACGCTCTCGAACTGAAGCGATGGCAGGTAACGAGAGGGCATCCGGGAGACACACGGCTCGGGATCAGACCCTGGTTGATGCTCATACTCCTCGGAGCCCTTGACGCCGCCGCTTTCATTTTGTTCGCAAACGGCCTCGCAATCGCCGACGCATGGCTCATAGGGCTCTTGTCTCAATCAGGGCGGATAATCGCGGTTGCCGGGGGCTACGTTCTATTCAAGGAGCGACTTGGGCCGACGCAATGGTTGGGTCTTGGGTTGTCACTTGTGGGTTTGACTTTGGTTGTGATTGCATGAAAGGTGAGCACGCAGTTGGTACAGAAACGCGTTTCGATACGGTGGTTCGCGACGCTCTGATAGTCGGAGATGAAACTCAAGAGATCGCTGACATTGCCATCTCCAACGGCCGTATCGCGCAGCTTGGCGGGACTCCTTCGGGTCAGCATGAGATTAAGGCAGGGGGAATGATCGTGACCCCTGGCGGAATCGACATGCATGTCCATTTCACTCCGATGCCAGGCGCTAACCCAAGACCCGATGATTTTCTATCCGGCTCGCTGGCAGCGGCAAATGGCGGCATAACGACGGTTGGCAACATGACCCATCAGCGGCCGGGTGAAGGGCTAATGGCTGCTCTGAACCGCGAGACGTTCCTTGCCAGCGGTGAAAGTATCGTCGACTTCGTTTTGCACCCCGTGGTAAACAGCCCGACCTCGGAAGCGATTGACGAGATCGGTGAACTCCGACCTGCCGGGCATGGGACCATCAAGATTTTCATGGTATTCCCGAGCTTTGATGCATCTCTTTCGGCTTACGAAACCGCAATGGGGATGGCCGCCAAGGTCGATGTTCGGGTACTAATCCATTGTGAGGACCCGGAAGTGATCAACACTCAACTCGAACAGCTTTCACAGCAGGGCAGACTCGGACCGGAGAACTATGCGCGATCCCGCCCGGTTCGGAGCGAATTAGTGGCAGTGGAGCGGGCGCTCACGCTTGCAGAAACGACGGGAGCTGCGATTCACATCGTTCACCTGGCATCGGCCGATGCCTTGGATCTATGCACCAGGGCGAGGAAGCGGGGGGTCCGAGTCAGTGTCGAAACGAGGCCCCTCTACCTCCATCTCACCGAGAAGGTATTCGATCGACCCGACGCCGTCCTCTATTCAGGAAACCCCCCACCTCGCACCGAATCTGACCGCCAAGCATTGTGGCGGGCTCTTGCCAGCGGCGAAGTTGACGTCGTTGCAAGCGACCACGCACCATGGAACAAGGCCGAGAAGTCTGCAGCAGGTGCAGATATCCGGTCGGCGCTGCCCGGTTTGCCTGAGCTGGACACCATGTTGCCGATGATCTTCTCGGAGGGGGTCACCAAAGGACGATTGTCCCTTAGCCAGTTCGTACGCGCAACGGCAAAGCGACCGGCCGAACTGCTCGGGTTATCCCCGACTAAAGGAACCATCTCGGTTGGAGCTGATGCCGATCTCGTTGTATGGGACCCACATCGAAAGTGGACCGTGGAAGCAGAGTTCCTGTCCACACGAACGGACTACTCACCGTACGAGGGCTGGGAACTGGAAGGAGCCCCGATCTTCACGATGGTTCGCGGCGCCCTCGTCCGGACCCCGGACGGCCCGATCGCGGGGAGTCAAAGGGGGCGTCTCGCGAGAATGCATCGAACGGCACCACTCGAGCCAAGAGATATCCCGGAATGAGTGCGGTGATAGTTACTGGGGCGGCCTCAGGTCTCGGGGCTGCGATCGCAGAGGGTTTGATTAAATCGGGCTTAATGGTGATCGGTGTCGATGTTGACTCCGCCGGTTTGGGTCGAGCCGAAGCCAGCGGCGGTGACTCCTTTATTGGCTTTCCATGTGATGTGACTGACGAAGCCACCATCGCCGACGTCTTCGACCGAATTGGGGCACTCGACGACAGTGTCACGGGTCTGGTGAATGCCGCTGGGATCGGCGGCGAGTTCGGTGACGTCACCGAAACAACTCCTGACCAGTGGAGGCTCACATTGGATGTGAATCTGACCGGGGCCTTCCTGGTTTCAAGGGCAACGGTTCCCTTGATAAGGCGGTCAGGCGGCGGGTCGATCGTACACGTCAGTTCACAACTGGGCATGGTCGGAGCTGTGGGGAGTCCCGCCTACAGTGCGTCAAAAGGCGGGATGATCGCCCTCGGTCGGTCGATGGCGATCGACCATGCCCCCGACCGAATTCGTGTGAATGTCATCTGCCCTGGCCCAATGGATACACCGATGTTCAGGGCCTCCAGCGGTCCGCGCAATCTTGATGCTCTCTTAGCCACCAAGATCCCGTGGGGTCGGATCGGCCGACCTTCCGAAGTTGCCGCCTTGGTCGAATTCTTGATGCGCGGTGATGCCGAGTTCATCACGGGCGCTGTCATTCCCATCGACGGTGGGTGGACCGCATGACATCGGTCAGCGAGGAACAACCAAACCTAACGACTCGGCGCGCTCAAGAACTTCGACCCTGACTCCGGCTCGAGAGGCTTCAACGATCGAGTCGATGAGGTTCAAGGTGAGGAGATGATCATCGGCGGTAGGACCGGGTTCTGCCATCCTAAAAATGACGTCAATGAAGTGATCGAGAAGGGCATTGGTGTCGTCAATGAACGGCACAGACGGTCCCCAACCGATGTCCTGAGGGGGCTCGACGTCGATGTCGTGGAGTTTTGAGCCGAACGAGAGACTTGGATCCCGCCGAGAAGCGACAAGTCCACCGAACTGTTCGCCCTGGATGATGGCTCCATCCACGAAGTCAGTGCGCCACCTAAAATCGAATCGATTCGTACCCGATGTCCAAGTGCCGAGGTAGTTGACGATCAGGCCACCTTCGAATTCAAGAACTGCGGCAACGCAAGAGTCGTCGGCGTATGTACTGGTACTCGGGTTCCACGTGTGGCTAGAAACCGATGTCACCTCCCTCCCATACACGAACCGCATCAGGTCTAAGTGGTGGATCGATTGATCTGTCAGCATCGGCTGCACCATCGTCAACGGGTAGTCGTTCAGATCCGGCCTCCGGCCGTCGCGGTTCCTGATATACGTGAACTGGCCGAACATCGGATCTCCGAATTCGCGAGACGACACGAGCGTTTGTAAGCCCAGCGATGCCTTCACGAATCGGAAGTTCATCCCGACTAGCAGCGGCACCCTCGCCTGGGCGGCTAGTTCGGTCATCCGTAGGGCGGCCTCGAAAGATGTGCTGAGTGGTTTTTCACACAGAACCGGTATCCCCCTTTTGAGGGCGACTTCCACGATTTCAGAGTGAGACTCCGGAGGAGTTGCCACGATAATCCCGTCAGGGTCTGCTGAGACTGCCTCGTGGATTGACTGGAAAGCCCGAGTGTTTTCAGGAATCCGACTCGCCGACACCTCGACTATTCCGCCCAGACGCGCGAGCGGGTGGTGATCGATGGCGGTCATCCACTGTCGCCCCCGTACTCCGAGTCCGACGACGACCAGAATCGGGGACGTCATCAGCAGCCCAAGGCCGCCGGAGCGGTCCGCTTATGGTCAGCAAACTGAAGACCCTCCATTAGTCGAGCAGAATCCAGTGATCCTCTTGATCAGTCAGCCGACGAGGACCTTCATTCGACACCAGCACATTGTCCGAGATCACTATGCCCCCGAAGGCCATGGCTTCCGAAGGGTCGTCGAAGCGGATCGCCGGGTGAAGGTTGATGACCATGTTCTCTCGGAGCGTCCGATCTTTGCCCGGTACCCATGGTGGTTCCAACGAGTCGATTCCGATTCCGTGAGCGGTGTACGCAAGTAGTCCTTCAGCCGTCTGCCCGTACTCCCGGTAGACGGCATCTCGAGCCGTGAGAATATCCTTGGAGTCGGCTCCTGGGGTCATCGCGGCCACGCACGCTTCAAACGATTCCACTCGCGACTGCCAGAACAGCTCCTCCTTCGTCGTCGGCTTCCGAAAACTGTAAACCCGACGAACTTCAGCCCAATAGCCGGATGGACCGCCCCATTCCAGGTCGACGGCGATGATGTCGTCGGCCTCAATGACACCCTCCGTTCCGAATGTGTAAGCGCGGAAAGGCGTTCTGCTCATCTGGGCTATACCGTCAAGCGCTCCGAACTGACGACATAAACGATGTGCCTGGCTCAGAACCTGTCGCTCGGTGACACCCGGTCTAATTTCTGCTTCTAGAGCTCGGAAGACGCGTCGGATGATATTCGATGTTTCCTCAAGGTTTGTTATCTCTTCCGCGCTCTTGATTGCTCTGACATCATCGAATAGGTCGGTTGCATCCACCAAGCCGATGCCAGGGCATGCCCTCTGGATCCCGTCAACGTGAGCGGCCGCGGTGATATCGGACCAACCCACAAGGCCCACGCTCCCCTTGGCGAGACCATGGCGCCCGAGGATGGCTGCTATCTCAGCGCCTGGGTCGTGGGTGGTCTTCATGTCGTGTATCCAGTCAACCAACGGCACTCGGGCTAGACCCCACAACGGATCAGCGATGAAGGAACCTTCGCCCTCGATCGGAAGAACTACGAAGCTCCAGCCTGCCCATTGAAAGACGTCGCTCACGTATTGCACCCGTCCTCGCATGAACTCATCGCCACGACTGGAGATCACCAGAGCATCGAGCCCGTTCGACGCCATCATTGAACGCAGGGCGGCGTATCGGCGGCTTCGCTCGGCAGCCGAGGATATGTGACTCAGGGGCGCTTCGCTCACATCAAGTTCCCTTTCTCAGCAACTTGTGACGCATTCGCCGCGGTTCCTTGGCCGGATCTCACCGATCCCCTCTCCTCTTCATGATTGGATACGAGGTCGCTGTCAACAATAGACAGTAGCTACCTAGTGACACAAGTGAAGGCAAGGAGCAGCCGGGAATCGAACGTTCTAAGACGTGGCGGGTCAGCGACCTATGCGGACTTGGGGGTGATCGGGGCCAGCATCCGGATGCCACCACGGACTGGCAGGCCGGCAATCTTGCAGGGGATGAGCGCAGGCTCGGGACTTGGCTCGCCCTTTTGCAATTCGATCCGAGGTGTATTGAGTGCAGTTGCCACGATCGAACCCATCTGGGGAGCCAGATCTCGGTTTCCCCACGGATTCGGCCGGTTTGGGTCCCGTTTGGGTCCAAATGGAGAAGTATCATTTCAACTGGTGCTTACCTCTCCACACACCCTATTTCCAGGTTTGATCCGGTTCGTCAACTGATATCTAGGAGTAGCGCGAGCACTTCCCGCACTTCAGACAGACTCGCAGGACCGATATTCCCACTCACTGATCCGACACGGTCGACCGAAATGGACCGCACGTCTTGACATTGAGCAGCCGAGTCCGCGTTTAGGCCATTGCTTTCGTCGGCTGAAATGAGGACCTCGGAGCCAAATGATCGGATCGTCGTGGTCAAGGGGACCACTTGGAAGACGTTGGAGGATTCATCAAGGATTACCTTGGCAGCAACGACGACGGCCGGACGTCGAAGACCCGCTCCACGACCCGTCGGAGACCCAAGATCAAGGACTACAACATCACCCGAGGTCAGCATCAAGCCAATCTGTCTCCTCAAGGGTCAACTCGGACTTGAGTTCCACTCCGATGGGTTGCTGTCGAAGACGCCGGGCGGCAACCGCCACGGCCTCCCCAACCGTTGTGCCGAGCTTGCGAGCCAGCTTCTTGAGCTCTTCATGAGTCTGTCGGTCAACACGGACACTGGTGCTTGGCATGCAAAGCAGTACACGTATCGGCATCCAACCTGTCAACACATTCTGGTTCCAGGTTTGTTCCGTTCGTCAGTTGATATCGAGGGCTAGCGCTTCCCGCACCTCAGACATACCGGCAGAACCAATACCCCCACTAACCGATTCAACCCGGTCGACCGAGACGGATCGCACGTGCTGGCACTGAGCAGCCGAGTCCGTCTAGCGGCCAGCCACCCGAACCGCCTTGGCGATTGCTTCGATAGCGATGTCGATATCGTCTTCACTCGTCGCCCAGTTGGATATTGCTACCCGGATCAATCTCTCGTCATGCCAAGTGGTGGCACCCATCCATACGGCCCCCTCCTCCTGGATGAGCTGCTCGACCCGGTTGGTGAAGGCAAGATCCCCGACCCGAATCAGAACCTGGTTGAGCACAACATCGTTGATCACCCGAGCCTCTGGGATCGACTCGACACCCGAAGCGAGCCGGGTCGCAAGTCGACAGCACCGCTCGATCATTTCTACCAGTCCGGCCCTCCCCATCGATCGGATGGCGGCCCAGGTAGCGAAACCTCGGGCCCGGCGCGACGACTCGGGGACATAATCTCCCCCGCCGAACTCCCTACCAACGATCTGTCCCGTGAGGTACTCGGCCGTGTAAGCCATCGAAGTTGCATGTACTTCGGGGTCGACGCAGAAGGCGTATCCCGAGTCGTAGGGCACGTTGAGCCATTTGTGCCCATCGCAGCCCCAGGAGTCGGCTAGCTCAGCCCCGTCGACCAGATGGTTCAGTTCGGGGCTCACCGCGGCCCAGAGCCCGAAGGCTCCGTCGACGTGAAGCCATGCATTCCGGCGACGCGACTGCTCAGCGATTCTTGCCAAGTCGTCAAACGACCCGGTGTTCACATTCCCCGCCTGCGCCACCACGATGGTGGGAGCATCCGGTTCAGCATCGAGGACTCCGACGAGGGCGTCAGCATCCATTGATCCGTCTGACCGTGCTGGGACTACTGCCATCGAACGCTCACCGAGTCCGAGGAGCCTGAGGGATCGATCGACAGTGGCGTGGCGTTCCTCCCCCACCACCACCCTGATCTGCGGAGCGCCGAAGAGGCCGTCGACCCCGACATCCCATCCCCGATCTCGCAGCACCTTCCAGCGCGCGGATGCCAGGCCGACATTGTTGGCGCCCTGGGCTCCGGTGACAAAACCAACCGACGCGGTAGGAGGGATGTTCAACAGGTCCTTGAGCCAGGAGCCGGCCACATCCTCGAAGGCCAATGCGGCCGGCGAAAGAGCCTCGTTGAACGCGGCCTGATCCCACCCGGTGGTAAGGAGGTCGGCGCCGAGGGCGGCATCGACCGAGCCGCCAATCACGAACCCGAAGTAGCGCGGCCCGGCCGAGCCCATAAGTCCCGGTGTTGCCCGTTGCACCAGTTCTTCGATCACCTCTGACGTGGCAACCCCCTCGTCAGGGACCGGGCACATCAAGGACTGTCGGACCTCGGCCCGTGTGGCGGCCGGCGTCACTCGGGAGTCGGCGAGACCGGCGCGGTAGGAGGCGATGTAGTCCGCTGTCTCGTGCAGGATTCGGTTTAGCTCGTTCATCGCCTCACGCTATCTGCCTGCGGATACATGTGACGTACCGGCATTCACATTTTTGAAGCTGGAAGTTGGTTCGCTCAAGACGCGCGCGACCAGACGCCGATGGATGAACGCCGTCCCGGCGCGGGTCGGCGGTGCCGGGACCATGACACATCGATCGGACCGGGTGGAAGGCGGACTGAAGGATGTGCTGGTCGGATCCACCAGATCTTCGGCCAGAATCGGAGAATCGTTTCCCTCCATGTCGACGGATACAACTCATCGCCCAGATCTTCGGGCCAGCCGTTCAACGCCTTTCGTCCGGCACTGAGTCCCTCCCCCAACTGGCCGACTCTCATTCCACGCGGTGATCTTCCCGAAGATGGTTCGCGGAATTGTCGCGACCGCCGAGAAAGTGTGACCGACTCAGCTTGAGCCGACGAGGGGCTCTACTCCGCTCCCAGTTCGAGGTCGGAAGCTGTGGCTTCGGCCAGCCGGGAAACTTCTTGCCTCAGTAGGTCATGGTCTGGCCTGGCCGCCCCGGGGAACCAGCTGACGATCACCCTGTCACGGTTGACCCTCCACGTGCCGGCGACCACCCCGTTCACCAGTACCGGGTTGGCGCCGAGGGTCATCGAACGTCTCCGGTCGGGGGGGACGACGAGGGGGTCGGCGGTGCCGGGACCCATCACCCATTGATCGGACCCGGGGAGAAGACGGACCGTTGGACTGATCGGAGTCTGGGCCAGTTCGTCTCGGTCTTCGGCCAGGATCAGAGCGTCGTTTCCCTCGATGTCGACGGAGACCAACTCATCGCCCAGATTGTCCAGCCAACCGTTCAATGCCTTTCGCCCGGCACTCAGCCCCTCCCCCAGCCAGTAGTGAATATGGGCCGACTTTGCCGGGCCATAGGTGCGGAAATAGGCCCGGATTGCTTTAGGCCCGGCCGATTCGACATCCGCCAACCCGGTCCATCCCCTCACGCTGGAGAGAGGGCGCACCGTCGCTTCATCACCGCGAAGCGGGCCGAAGCACACGTCGCCCTGCCACATCAGCGACTTGAGAAGCGTGTCCGTGTTGCTGGTCAAGCCAATGGCAGCAGCCCGAAACCGGGGTTGTTTGGCCACCACCGACCGGAGCTCCTGACGGGTCAGGGGACCATCATCCACCGCGTCGCGAACGGCTTCACGGAATTCGGGCCAGTCCTCCGGGGTGAGTTGGTAGGCCTCCTGCCAGCTCGGCCGCTCCCACTGGCGCCCCGACCCCCGCAGCGCCAGGTAGATGCCGGCATCCTCAGGCGTCATCAGGTGGGTCGCCCCACGGTAGGCGTAGGTCTTGATGACCTCGTCCCGCTCGAGTGCAGCCGCGAGGTCGCCCGGTCTGGCGTCGCTTCGACGCATCGCAATGCTCACTTCCGCCGTTGTGTCGGGGCGGGCAACAGCGCCGAGACGCGCCACCACATCGCTGACCGAGCCAGCGCCGATCGGGTTGAGGAATTGACGGTTCAATCGCCACGCCAGGATCTGCGACGAGGGGAAAGGCATCAGAATGCGTGCCGACCGGTCAGTTCAGCGGAGGCGTTCCGGCGGTGGGATCGCCCGGTCTCCCTGTTGAGCTCCCCCAACCGCGACGCCAACAGCTCACCGGCATCGTCGGCACCCAACCGCCACTCCCAGTTCCCCTCCGGCGTCGACGGGTAGTTCATCCTCGCCGAACTATCCAGGCCCAACAGGTCCTGCATCGGGGCAATGGCCACTCGTGCCGGCGATTCCCAGCATCTCGTCACCAGGTCCCATGCGAACGAGCCTTCCACACCGCCGGTGAACCTGAGTGCGCGGCGGCGATAAGTACTGTCCGCATTCAGGAAACGACCGGCAGCGGTGTCGTTGTCGTGGGTGCCGGTGTAGGCGATCCGGTTCTTCTCGATGCGCGGTCGTCGGCGTGATGCCAGAAGGTCCTGGAGGACCACCATCCCCGGGAAGCCCAACTCTTTTCGTAGACGTTTGACCCGGGAAGTGACGATTCCCAGGTCCTCCAGAATCAACCGTGGCTCATCGAGTCGGCCCAGCACCGAGTCAAAGAATGCCCGCCCGGGGCCGGGTCTCCATTTGCCCTTGTTCGTCGGTAAATCGGCAGGGATATCGAAATAGCGGACCAGCCCGATGAAATGATCGATCCGGAGGACGTCGGCATGCTGAAAAAACCTGGCGAGGCGATCGCTCCACCATGCGAAATCCTCCGCCTCATGGATGTGCCACCGATACAGCGGGCTCCCCCAGCGCTGGCCGGTCGCCGAATAGTCGTCCGGTGGCACGCCGGCGACATGGGTTGGCTCGCCGTCGGTGCCGACGGTGAACAGTTCGGGTCGTTGCCACACGTCGACGCTGTCGGCGGCGACATAGAGCGGCACGTCACCGATGATCTCCACACCTCGATCGGCGGCGTACTCGCGGAGACGGCTCAACTGACGTACGAAGACATACTGCCCCAAGGCATGAACCGCTGCTCTCTCCCCGATCTCGTCGTGGGAGAAAACCGCGGCGGGCCATTTAGTCCAGGCGACACCCCCCGTCATGTCCTTGATCGCCATAAACCGCTCATACGGTCCCAGCCAATCGCGGTTGTCTTCCCGGAACTCGTTGAATTCCTTCCTTGCCTCTCCACGCAGGCCGCCCAAGGCCTGTTCCAGCCATCGCATCTTCGCCGCTCGCGCCAGTTCGTAACTGACCGTCGTGCCCGCGTCGAGTGGTTTCACCTCATTCCGGCTGAGGAGGCCTTCATCGATCAGATCGTCGGGCGAAATCAGGTCTGGGCTCCCGGCGTGGGAGTAGTACGACGAGTATGGCGAGTTGCCGGCCCCGGGCGGACCGAGGGGAAGCACCTGCCAGAACCGGGTCCCGCTCCCGGCCAGCCAATCGATCCAACGCCGGGCTTCGGGGCCGAGATCGCCTATCCCGTACGGGCCGGGGAGACTGGAGACGTGCAGGAGAACGCCGGAAGATCGATCAGAGGCAGCGGCCATTTCAGGTGTTTGCCGGTCCGGTGGTGAATCGGTCGATCAGCTCGTAGTCGAGTTCGAGGTTCCCGGTCCAGGGTCTCCCGTCCAGGGCGTCGAGCATCGCCTGCATCGCCGCCTCACCAAGCGCCGCGACAGGTTGCCGGATGGTGGTGATCCCGATCGCCTCTGCGAACTCATGGTCGTCGAACCCGACGATGGACAAGTCCTCAGGGACGCGAACTCCACCCTCTCTCGCCGCCTGGAAAGCCCCCGCAGCCATCTCGTCGGAGAGAGCGAAAACAGCGGTCGGAGGAAGCGGGCTTGCGAGGAGATCGACAGTGGCGTCATAGCCTCCAGCAATGGAGAAGTTGCCATTTCTGACCAGGTCCTCGTCTACGGGAATCCCGTTTTGCTCGAGGGCATCCCGAAACCCCTGTTCGCGCACCCCGGGAATAGACATGTCAATCCGTCCGCCGGGCATCCCGCCCAGCATGGCGATACGGGAATGACCCAACCCGATGAGGTGCTCGGTTGCCTCACGTGCCCCCGAGTAGTTGTCGATCTCGATGGTGACCACACCTTCGACATTGGGGCCGATCGAAATCACATTCATCCCACGCATCAGCAGCGGTGCCACCTGGTCGGGATCGACCGAAAGGTCGACGAGGACCGCCCCGTCGACTCGCTTCGCGTGCGGCAGGACGTACTCGACGAAATGCTTTCGCTGCAGGTCGTCGCTGGCCACGTAGAGGCGGATGTCGTATCCAGCTGCTGTGGCGAGAGCTTCGATGCTGGTCACGATATTGGAGTAGTACCACTGGCCGATGTAGGGAACGGCCACGATGATGGTGTGGTTCTTGGCTGTCGACAGCCGCCTTGCGTACGGGTCGGGTACATAGGCAAGCCTGGCTGCCACTGCTTCGACCCGCTCCCTGGTTGCGGGCGCAACAGAAGGCAGGCCGCGCAGCGCCCGGCTCACCGTGGCAACAGAGACACCGGCCTCAGAAGCCACATCGCGGATGGTCACATTCTCGATCATGGCCGGCATCTCATCTGACCACCAACACCGAACGTCCCGCTACGACCAGGCCGTCATCGGTGACCGATCCACTGCCCAGGAGAACATCTTCGATCCCCCCGATTGCAAAAACTTCCGGGGTTTCGCCCCGGTTGATGGCGACCACCACCCGATCACCGCCGTGTCTGCGTTCGAACACGAACGATTCCTTCGCGGCCGAGAGCGGTCGCCATTCACCCAGCCGTAGTGCCGGATGCCGCGAACGGAGGGCCGTGAGCTCGGTGACCCAATCTCTCGTTGTGGATGAATCCGAGTCCCACGGAAAACCGCCCCGGCAGTCAGGGTCGTTGTCCCCGGTCATCTCAACCTCATCGCCGTAATAGAGGCCGGGCGCACCAGGGGCTGTCATCTGCAAGGCGGTCGCCAGCCGGAGCCGCCACACCTCGCCGCCGGCAACTGTAAGAAACCGGGCGGTGTCGTGGCTACCGAGCAAATTTTGATTGGCGAGGTTCGCCGCCCAGCCGTACATCGCCCAGAGATCGGTCAGCCAATCCAGCATCTCGTCGCCGGTGATGTCTTCGTTGGCGAAGTACTGGATGCAGAGCTCGCGGAACGAGTAGTTCATGGTCGCGTCGAACCGGTCACCCTGGAGCCAGAGGGAGGAGTCCCCGACCGTTTCCGCAAGCAGGTAGCAGTCGGGTTTGGCGGCCCGGCAGGCGTTGCGGAAATCAACCCAGAAGTCGGTATCTACATACCTGACCACATCCATGCGCCACCCGTCGATGTCGTATTCGGAAAGCCAGTGCGCGGCAACATCGAGCATGTACCGGCGGGCCCCTGGATTGGCCAGGTTGACCCGCGGCATGGTGGGCACTCCGTACCACGACTCGTAGGAGGGCTGCACGGGTCTGCCGGATTTGGTCGGGTGCATCGGGATGCCCAGTTCCGATTCCAGTCTGGAGATGTAATCGGCCAGGGTGGTGTCGGCTTCAGCCAGATCCGACCTGACCCGCAGGTTCACCGGCCAGTCGTTCACCACGAACCAGTCCCAATACTCAGACCGGGGACCGTGCTCCATCACATCCGAGAAGGCGAAGAACTGCGGGTGAACATGGTTGAAGGAGGCGTCGAGGATCACCCGAATCGAACTGCTGTGGGCCGCTTTGACCAAATCCCGAAATGCCTGGTTCCCACCAAGGAGATCGTCGACTTCGTAGTAGTCGACGGTGTCGTAGCGATGGTTGCTCGGAGAGCTGAAGATCGGGTTGAGATAGATGGCGTCGACCCCCAAGTCCTCGAGATACCTGAGTTTTTCGGTGACGCCTTCGAGATCCCCGCCGTGGAACAGGCTGCGATGAGCGGGTTCGCCCCAGGTCTGAAGGTCAGGTCTGGTGCTGTCGCCGCCCCGGTTGAACCGATCGGGGAAGATCTGATAGATGACCGCGCCGGTGGCCCAGTCCGGAATGTCGAAGTACTCCGGCGCCTCGAGTGGCCAGCGGTCGAGGCGCTCGATAGCGTTGGCCACTCCCGTCGGACCCACGTAGACCCCTTGCCCTGCCGGTGTCCGGAAGGCCAGCGAGAACTCGCCGGCCGCTGGTGAGTCGACCACCGTCTCCCAATATCGGAAGCGAGACGTTTCCCATACCTGGTCGAGTTGCAGGCCGAGAACCGACGCTCCAGACCGTACGACCACCAGGCCGTCGCCGAGCCTGGGGTCGGTGTGGACCCGGATGCGAATCCCACCGGTGTCGGTCGTGTCGAAGAACGCCCGGTCTTCGACATCAAAACGAACATCCCAGGGCGCGACGTCACCCGGTGAACCGTATACACCGTGATCCGACTCGAAGGCCCGGGGCTCAGCCTTTGACAGCACCCTGCGTCAAACCTGAGACGATGTACTTTTGGAGGAACACGAAGAGGATGACCACCGGAATTCCCGCCAGGAGTGATCCGGCTGCGAACGGTCCCCACCTCTGGTTGAACTGGTCGTTGAGGAACCTGAAGAGGCCGACCGACAGCGTGTACCCCTCGGGATTTCCCTGGCCGAGCACTGCATCGGCCAGAACGAAGTCGTTGATCAAGAAGATGAACGAGAGCAGGAACACCACCGCCAGGATCGGCGCCGTCAGAGGAAGGATGATCTTGAAAAATATCTGGTGGTGGCTGGCGCCGTCGACTCTGGCCGACTCGTCCAGCGACCTCGGAATCGTGTCGAAGAAGCCTTTCATCAACCAGGTGTTCACCCCAAGCGCCCCACCGAGATATACCAGTGTCAGGCCCGCACGGGTGCCAAGCCCGATCGACGGGAACACGTCTTTGACCTGGACCATGATCAGAAAGATGGCCACGAAGGCAAGGATCTGGGGGAACATCTGGATAAGCAGCACGGAGAGCAACCCGACTCGGCGTCCGCTGAAGCGCATCCTGGAGAATGCATATGCTGCGAGTGCGGAGAGCATAGTCATCAGCGCCGATGCGCCTCCCGCGATCAGGAGCGTGTTCCAGTACCAGGAGGTATAGGGAACATCGCCTCCGAAGAGCTGGCGGTAGTTCTCAAAAGTGAGGGTGTCGGGGATGAGCGTCTGGGAGGTGAGTGTCTGCAGCGGATTGAACGAAGCCGAGATAATCCACAGGACCGGGAAGAAGGCGAAGCCCATGGCGAGCCATGCCACGAGGTGACGCCACCCCAGGGTCCTGAGCCAGTTGCCAAACGGCCTCCTGCCGGCCGCTCTCGAACCGGGCTCTTCCCGGGCCAAAGTTGGCGTCCCGGTTGCGGGGTTGACGGTCATCAGGCGAGGTCCTCCAGAGCTTTGGTTCGGCGGAAACTGAGTGCGGATACGGCTGCCACCATCATGAAGATAAGCACGGCTATCGCCGACGCGAAGCCCCATTGGGCACCGGAGCCTGATTCAAAGGCCAGGCGGTATGTGTAGCTGATGAGGATGTCGGTGTGCCCGGCCGGCGTGGTCGCTCCTTCGATCGGTGGGCCCCCCTGGTTCAACAAGTAGATCACATTGAAGTTGTTGAAATTGAACGCAAACGATGCGATCAGCAACGGAGCGAGTGACACCATGAGCAGAGGGAAGGTGATGGCGTTGAAAGCCTGGCGCGGCGTGGCGCCGTCGACAAATGACGCTTCCTTCAATTCGGAGGGGATCGACTGCAAGGCCCCGGTCGAGACCAGGAACATGTAGGGGAACCCGAGCCAGAGGTTCACCAACAGGACCGAGACCTTGGCCAGGTTGGGATCCCGCAGCCATGGGATGTCGGCCCCGAGCAACTCGTTGATGACACCGAACTGCTGGTTGAGCATCCCCGCCCAGATCAGGGCCGTCATGAAACTGGGGAGGGCATAGGGAATCACCAGGAACGCCCGATAGATCTTCTGCCCTCGCATCCCCGGGCGGTTGAGAGTGACGGCGAGACCGAGACCGACCGCGAAGGTGAGGACGACACTGAGGATCGCGAAGACGTAGTTCCACACCAGAACTCTGAGGAAAGGCCCGCGGATCGATTCGTTGGTGAAGGCCCGGGTGTAGTTTTCGAAACCGACAAAGACTTGCCAGCCCGGATCGAGGGTTTGTCCGTCCGCTGCGGTGAACACCCCATCGATTGGCTCGAAGACCACTCCGGTGGCGACCTCGGTGAGTTGCCCGGTGGCTTCGTCATAGACGAACAGGGCTTCGTAGACAGCGGCGGTGGTGATGGTCACCGCCATGATCGCTCCCCTCTCGACGGGGACCTCGAAGTTGAGGATCTCGTCCTGGCGCTCGGAGATGCTGGCGATGCCGAGAACGGCGTAGTCACCCACTGCGACCACGTCGCCGTCCTCGTCGCGGGTCACTTCCTCCGGGGAGAGTGCAGCTTGCCCCTCTGCTGTTCCGAGCGTCTCGATACCCCCGGCGTCGACGAGGAAGAAGGCCAGGGTGCCTTCCGGGTCGGAGAGTATTGACATGTCGAACCGGGTGGTGCCCGGGACATTTGAAGTGCGGCTAGTGAGGTTATCGAGTGCCTGTTCCTCAGAGAGCCGGTGCGAAATCGACGAGTTGGTCAACGATATGTACCCGGAGTAGATCACCGGGACTATCTGGAAAGCCAGCGCAAAGATCGTGCCCGGGATCAGGTACTTGCCCGGGAGGTTCCTCTTGGTGAGGTATGCCCAGTTGAAGAGGACCGTTGAAAGGGTGAGTACTGCGATGCCCGCCCACCACTCGAGGGCCAACATGGCGGGCAAGCCGACGAAGAAGAGAGCATTAACCGCTCCCAGGAAAAGGACTTTTGCGACCAGGGCCCAGGTCAGTGAGAAACGGCGGGGGGCATCGGCCCCCCGCCCGTTCTCCGGGGGAGGCGCGTCCCAGTCTTGGACTTGTCGCGCCTCCCTCTCTGTCATTGATCAGCCTTCGGCGATTAGCGCCCTGATCTGATCGGCTGCGTCGGTCACCGCCTGCTCAGGGTCGGTCCCGGTGAAGATCAACGCATAAGCGTCGGTCCACGCCTGCCACACCGAGCCCATCTCGGGGATGGCCGGCATCGGGTAGCCGTTCTGACCCGCCGCACCGAAGCCCTCCACGTTGGGGTTGTCGGCGGCGACTGCCGCAAAGGCAGCCGTGTGAGCGGGGGGACGTCCACCGGCCTCGAACAGCGCTTCCTGTGCTTCCTGGGTCGCCATGAAGTCGAGGACGAACGTAGACGCAATCAGCGGGTTGGCGGCGAATGCCGAGAGCATGAAGCCTTGCACCCCGACAAAGGGACGGGGCTCACCACCCTGGACGGAGGGAATCGGCTCGACGACGTAGTTTACGCCGGCTGCATCGAACTCACCCAGTGCCCACGGACCGGTGATGGCAAATGGGGCTTCGCCGTTGCTGAAAGTCTCGATCATCACGTCGTAGAGCGTGTCGATGCTGATGACTCCATCGTTCGCCAGTTCGGCGAAGTACTGAGCCGCGGCCACACCACCCTCACTGTCGATACCGATGTCCTCCGGGTTGTAGCTGCCGTCAGCATTCTCACCGAAGACGTAGCCACCAAAGGCAGTCACGATCGGGTAATTGTGGAACGGATCGCCGTTGCCATTCTCCTGCAGTGCCAGGGGCAGCGTCACATCGCCGTCAGCCTCGAGCTGAAGGGCAGTGTCGACCAACTCCTCGAAGGTTGCTGGAGCGTCGGGGACCAGATCGGTGTTCCGTACCAGGGCGATATTCTCGATCGCATACGGCAACCCGTAGTTGGTGCCTTCGTAGTTGAACGCCTGGATCGCCGCAGGTGCGAACTGGTCCTCCACCGCGCCGATGTCGAGAGGCGCCACAACACCAGCAGACACGAGCTGGCCGAGCCAGTCGTGAGCACCGATGATGATGTCGGGACCTTCACCCACCGGGGCAGCCGTGATCAGCCGGTCCCTGAGCCCGTCGAAGGAAAGCTCCTGGACTGCCACCGTGATGTTGTTCTCGGCGGCGAAGTCGTCGGCGAATTCTTGGATCACAGGGGTCCGGGTGTCGTCTGCCCAAATCACGAGGTCGGCATCGGCGCGCACCACAAGTTCGGTCGTGGTCGTCGTGTCGCCGCCGGCCACCGTTGTGGTCGTCTCCTCGGCCATGGCCGTAGTCGTTGTCTCGGTCGGTGCTGCTGTCGTGGTGGTGGTTTCCTCGGAATCCCCACAGGCAGTCAATGCCATCGACATTGCCAGAAGCAGTGCCAACCAGACTTTTGGTCTGAGTTTCAAGTGATCTCCTATCGGTCAGCTGAAGTTAGAACGAGGCAGAAAGCCTCTCGTAGACGGCGAATGTAACCGGTTACATTGGTCCTGTAAAACGATAACTCCAGGTTTCGTTAGCGCGTTTTTCGCGATCTCCTGGGCCACGACTCCGGGTCCTCGGGAAAAGAACCCGGGTTCGTGTTCGATCCGACTCGTCAGTCGACAGTTCGCGTTCTGGTCAGTGTTTATGCGGTCGCTGGGGGAGCTCCGGTCGGCCCGTAGCTCTTGATCCGGTCACGGTTGCCCCATGCGCTACCCGACCAGGAGGCGATATCGGCGCCGACGGCGAGAACGATCCAGAACCAGTCGAAGCCCGTGACTCCCAGAGGTGCCACGGCCACATACATCAGCGTCGTCCACGGCATTATCAGAAACCCGGCCAACGGCCAGAGGAAGGTGGAGAAGGCCGCCTCCCATCGTGCCGGCTGGAGGAGACCCCAAACGAGGATGGCGAGACGAGGGCCGAATAGGACCATCGTGGAGAACAGGCAGCACATACGAGCAATCCCTTCGTGAGATTTGTCGGCCCCAGCCGAATCAGTTGAAAATTCTCAGCCGGGAGCCTAACCGTTCGAAACGGGCCCTGCCCCGAAGACCGGGAGCATCCGCCCTCACTCGCCCGGACCTTCTGCCACCGGCCGGGAGCTCCGGCCCATCTCCCTGACGAAGTTGTAGAAGATGCCCGCAGGCGACGTGAGAAGCACGAGGACCAGTGCCTGGAGCACACCGAGCGAGCCCCAGAAGATGTTCCCGAGGGCGAGTAGGCCAAGAATGCCGTTCGTCGTCAAAAAGACGCGCCACGACGAAGCGTCCCACACGTCGGTGTCGGGATGTCGGACCCGCCAAATGTCAGAGACAGCTAATAGAAGCACGACCGCCGAACCGACGCGGATCGTAGTGGCTTCGTTTTGGGAGAAGCTGTAAATCGGAACCAGAGAGAGACACAGGAAGGCGACTGAAAACGCGTCACGAACGATGGTCTTGACCCGCCAGAGGTTTATCGGGTCCCAGCCTGAGGGGTCGGGTCGGAGCCAGCCGATAACCGCGCCAAAGCCGGCAAGGCTGACGGACAGACTGGCGACCGTGGTAAAAAACGGCTGTGCTTCCACAGCGGGCAATTGTACGTGTTCCGGTTGAGCGAAAACGGCATCTCGAACCACGTGCTTCGACATTCCGCCTGAGACATCCTCTGCAATGATCCCTTGGCGGGTCGGCATTTCTCAGATCATGGACGGAAGGCGATCTCCTCCATCAGAATCGTCCGGAACTGCTGTCCCAACTCGGATGCGAACTGTGACGCAGCCAGATCGAACCAGTTTCCTTCCGACGGGCACAGTGCGCCGTCGAGTTGGGCGCCATTGGCCGGGTCTTCCAGATAGATCCCGGTGAGGAACCCGGCACACCCGCTTATCCCGAGTGAGGTGTGGCCAGGCTCGTCGACCGTGAGGAGGGCCGAATTGGCCAGCAAACCACGAGCCGTAACCGCTCCTTCGTATCTGGTGGCGGGGTCATAGAGATTCCCGATGACCAGGACAGGGTTGGACGTCGAAGTCGCGAACGGACCTTTGTAGACGTCCTCGTCGAAGCTCGACCA